>JAPOWK010000058.1 GCA_026707665.1 Chloroflexota bacterium | reverse complement strand
GAAAACCCGGAAAACTTTCATACTGAACCGCACCATCTCACTACAGGACTATACAGCTAGGGAAGGGGAGATATCCTAGCCAGGTCGCTTTTCGAATGACTAACTTGCATTTGCTGAGGACACAATGGAACAGCTAATAGAAGCTTGAACTCTGTGAACTTTGTGTGATTGTGGTGAAGAGAATCTGAGGCGGTGGCATGAGCGAGGGCGCCTGGAGACAGCGATACCAACCCGCCATTGGCCTGGATCTGCTGCGGCTGCCGCTGGTTGGGCGGCTCTTGCGCGGGCGATACGGGCGGCTGCTGCTGCAAGCGCCCTTCACGCTGGTGGCGCTGGCTTTGGTCATTGACGGCTTCGTCGGACCGCAAGCGGCGGCGCGCAATCTGGCGACGGTCGCGCCCTGGGTGCATCTGCGCGGCATCGTCGTGCTGGTTCTGCTGCTGGCTGGCAATCTGGTTTGCATGGGCTGCCCCTTCACCTTGCCGCGCACGCTGGCGAAAGGGCTTTCCATCAAGGGGCGCCGCTTTCCCCAGCACTTGCGCAATAAGTGGTTGGCTATTTTCAGCTTGATCGCGCTATTCTTCGCTTATGAATACTTGGATCTGTGGGCGAGCCCCTGGTTGACCGCCTGGCTGATCGTCGCTTATTTCGTCGCGTCGTTCCTGCTGGAAGCGGTCTTCAGCGAGTCGGCTTTTTGCAAATACATTTGCCCGCTGGGTTCGTTCAACATGGTGTATTCGACGCTGTCGCCGACGCGCGTCACGGTCAGGTCGCCGGATGTTTGCGCAAGCTGCGTCGGGCACGAATGCGTGAATGGGAGTCATGCGCCGGAGGCTGTGATCCGCATCGACGAGATTCCGATTGGCGCTGGCGGTGAGCGGCGGAAGAAAGAGGTGGCGCATGGTCCGAGCGGAACCTTGGGCTGCGGCACCGAGCTATTCGCGCCCCAGATGCGGGGGAATATGGATTGCACGATGTGTCTGGATTGCGTCCGCGCCTGCCCGCATGACAATGTCAGCTTGTTCACGCGCTCGGCCGGCGCCGAACTGGGACGGGCGGACAGTTGGTCGCGGCGCTGGGATTTGTCGCTGTTGGTCATCGCCCTGGCTTTTATGGGGCTGTCGAATGCCTTTGGCATGGTGCCGCCCTACTACGCGCTGCAGGAAGGGCTGGCGCTGCGCCTTGGCATTACGAGCGAGTTTGTGGCGCTGCTGCTGATATTTGCTATCGGGAACCTGCTGCTGCCATTTTTGACGGCGACTGGCGCAGCTTGGGTGGGGCGGGGACTGGCGCGATTCCGCAAACGGGACTCACTGCGCGATACGGTCGCCGCTTTCGCGCCCGCCTTTGTGCCGGTCGGCTTCGGCATCTGGTTCGCTCACTACAGCTTTCACCTATTGGTGGGACCCGGCTTGATCGTGCCGGTGATGCAAGAATTCGTCGGGGGCGTCGGCGACTGGGAGCGCTGGAGCTTCAGCCTCGATACCAATCTGATCGGGCTGATTCAGTTGATCGTGCTGATTGCGGGATATCTCTGGAGCCTGCGGCTGGCGCAGAAGACGGCGTTGCGGCTGTATCGGCGCAAGGCGCTGCTGGGCATGCTGCCTTGGGCTTTGGTCTTCACGCTGATGATGCTGGCGGCTTGGCAGATTTTCACGCTGCCGATGGAGATGCGCGGCACGTTGGAACTCTTCGGCTAGACGGGCGGACCGACGCGCGCCCCATTTTGCAGCACCGGCTCGGCGCGCCCCCACAGTTTCGTGCCATCTCGATTCATAATTGGCTCGGCCGAATATTGAGCCAGGTAGCAGCGGCGATACTGGTCGGTCAGATTGGGTCCGCTGCGGTGGAAGGTGCGGCTGCTGAAGACGACGATGCTGCCGGCGGGCACGATAGCGGGAATGCCGGGGTCATCGCCCTTGTAACCGACCTTGTCGTTGGTTCGTTCTTCGACTGTGTGGTCGATGATATCATCGCTCGAGCCACGTCCGTCGCGAGAGAAGGGCAGGATGAAAACAGTGCCATTTTCAATCGACATGTCGTCCAAGGCGCACCAGCAGGAGAGATAGGCGCGGTGGTAATGCCCGACATAGCCTGAATCTTGGTGCCAAGCGAATTTGGAATCGGTATCGGCCGCCTTGACCACATATTGTTCGTGAAAAAGGTAGGCGGTTTCGCCGAGGGTTGCGCGGCAGATCTCCGCCATTAGATCGCTGAAGAGAAACTTGGTCATGATGGGGCTGTCGGCATCTCGGCCGTGGATGAAATAGCGTTTCTTGTAGTGGGTGATGTGGTCGCTGACGATGCCCTTGGCTTCCATCTCGCGGTCGCGCGCTTCGACAAAGCGCATGCACTCGGAACGCAGCGCGTCTACAATGTGCTCGGGAATCGCGGATTCGAGGATGAAATAGCCTTCGCGTTGAAATTGTTCTACTTGTTGCTCTGAGACGAGCGGCATTGGCGTCGCTCCTGTATGGAATTCTTTGGGGAATTGTACTCGGACGCTGAGGCGATTGCCAGCAGGCTCGGACAAGAAATTTGGCGGCGCTTCAATTACACTGTGCGGCGCAAGATAATCGTGTGCGACGGAGATCGACTGTGACTGGCAGACCGAATATTGTGCTTTTTCTGACCGATGATCACGGCGCCTGGGCGAATGGCTGCTACGGCAATGCCGAAGTGGGGACGCCGACGCTGGATGCGCTGGCGGCGCGGGGGACGCGCTTCCGCCATGCCTACACGCCCACACCCGTTTGTTCGCCAGGCCGCGCCAACCTGCTCACGGGCAAAACGGCGTCGCAGGTGGGCATCCACGACTGGCTGCAAGAATGGATCCCCGAAGTTGGGGAGCGTGACTGGCTGGGCGCGACGCGTACGCTCTTCGACTATCTGTCGGCTAGGGGCTACCACTGCGGCTTGAGTGGCAAATGGCATCTCGGTCAATCGCATTTGCCGCCGCGCGGCGCCGACTATCACTTTGGGCTGCCTGGCTGGCAGGGCAGCCATAACGGACGCTATACCTACGCGTATAACGGAGCGATGGTTGAGCTGGACGGCAACAAGTCGGCCTTCATCACGGACCAGGCGATAGAGTTTCTGGACGCCGCCCCGGCGGACCGACCCTTCTTCCTCAATATTGGATACATCGCCACGCATTCGCCTTATCGGAGGCAGGAGCACGATCGGCGGCAGACAGCCAGATACGAGAACTGCGCCTTTTACCAGATTCCGCCTTGGGAGGCGCATCCCTGGGTGAAGAATGAGGGCGGCGGCAATGAGCTCAGCGACGAAGAATTGCTCGATCGCTATATTGGTTATTATGCCGCCGTTACCGAGATTGACGAGAATATCGCCCGGGTCATCGCCGCTTTGCAAGCGCGCGGTCAATTGGAGAATACCGTCATCATTTACACTTCCGATCATGGCTGCGCCATCGGGCATCGGGGATTTTTCGGCAAGGGCAACAGCACGCGTCCTCTGAATATGTATGAGGTGTCGCTGCGGGTGCCGCTGATCATCGCGGGGCCGGGCGTCGAGGCGCAGGTCATCGATGAATATGTCGACCACTGCGATACCTTTCATACCATCTGCGCGCTGGCTGGCCTTGACTTGCCGGCAGATGAGATCTATGCCGGCGAATCATACGAGCGACTGCTGCGCGGGGAGAGCATGAGCTGGGACAATACGCGCTACGGCGAATACGGTGATTTGCGCATGATCCGCGATGAGCGCTGGAAGCTGGTGTGGCGGTATCCGGCCGGTCCTCACGATCTCTTCGATATGACGACCGATCCGTCTGAGAAGGACAATGTCTTTGAGTCGCATCCCGATGTGGCCAAGCAATACAAGGCGCGGCTGGACTCCTGGTATGTCGAGCACGAAGTGGCGGCGCTGTCAGGCTTGCGCGTAAAGGAGTTGCCGGAGCACAATTACAAAGAAGCCTGGCGCGATGGCGAGCGCGAGACGCGTGGCTTGCAGGTGTATTAGCGGGAGTACCAACCCCTCCCCCCGACCCCCTCCCCGAAGCATCAGGGAGGGGGAGCTTACACGCGCGCGGTACAAAACGGTGTTGGCTGTGCGTATATGCATTTATGGCCGTTCTAGGGAGACATCTAGCGCGATGCCGTCGTCGTAGCCGAATTTCTCCAGAGTGACGACCACCGTGCCACTCATGGGCGTGACAAAGGCGAGCGGCAGTTCGTCCGGGACGCCCATCGTGCTATAGGACATAACTTCCATGCCGTCGATAGTCGCCGTTACGTAGAGGTCTTCCACATCGCCGTAGATCACTTCCAGATTCAGGATGAGCAGTTCGTCTTCGGCGGCGTCGAAGACGACCAAGTCGCGGATAGCTTTGTCGGTGAGCGCGATGGTGACGCCGCCGTCGTCCAGCGAATGAACGGGATTGCGCGAGACAGTGACCGTTCCCGCGCCGCTCGCGCCCTCGTCGAAGGTCGAGACGACCAGGACGTAGTTAGCCGCGCGGTCGAAAATCAGGTTGCTCAATTCGGCGTCAAAGCCGGACCCGCTGTCATCGTCGAAGGCGAATTCCTCGCCAGCGGGGGATACCACTTGTAGCAGCGTGTCGAGCGCGCGGCCGTCGGCGGTGATGCCAAGGCTGTCGCCGGTCTCGACGGGCAGGCGGTAATATTGCGCCGGCATATCCCCGCTCAGGGCAAAGTTGAGCTCGGCGTCGAAGCTGATTGGTCTCAGCTGGACCGGCGTGATCGTGACCGTGAAATCACCGGATTCGGCGCCCTGCGGCATCATCAGCGGCGCTGCGCTGATCGCCAGGCGGTATTCGCCACTATATGGCATTGACAGCGGCCCGATGATGGCGTCAATCTGTCCACGAGCGTCATCGTTGAAAGCGAGTTCACGATCCTCGCGGTCGATGAGACTAGCCGCCGGATCGAAGTCCGCCGATGCGACGCGGATGAGCGCAAACTGCCCGGCTTCGCCCTCAAATTGGATTTCAGCCGTCCCATCGTCCAGGCTGCCCCTGATCACCACGGCGCCAGCGCTAGTCGTCGAAGTCTGGATGGGCGCTGGCTTGGCGATGGCGGTCAAGACGACGACGGGTTGGTTGCCGCTCGCGCGCAAAATGCTGACGCGGTAATCGCCCGGTTGGTCGCCTTCGCCGGTGACCAATTCCAGCGTCACCAAGCCATTCTCGTCGGCGGTCTTTTCGGTTGTGTAGACGGATGCGCCGGCGAAAACGACATCAATGGCGACCTTTTCGTTGGCGCCGAGTTGACGCACGGTGACGAGGTGGCTGGAGCCAATGACGGCGGCTTGCGGCTCGATTGAGGCGACGGCGTCCGGGGCGGGCGTTGTTGGCTCTGCGCTCGGCGCTTCCATTTCGTCTTGGGCGGCGGTGACTGCGAAAGTCGCGTTTGCCAGGAGTTGGCCGCCGTCTTCGGTTTGGATTTCGATGGTATAAGGACCTGGGTCGTCTTCATCGGTGCTGGATACAGTCAAGCTGAATGCGCCGGCGGCATCAGCCTGCATCGCCGCGCGGTATTCTTCGGCGCCGCTCGGGTCAAGGATGACTAGCGTGATCGTCTGTTCGGCCGCCAAGCCGGAAACCGCCACTCTGTGCCGCGTGCCGATGGCGCCCTGCGGCGGGTCGACGACAACGCTGACATTGGATTCGGCGCGCTCAACCTCGCCGATGTGGAGCGTTGCGCTGGCGAGCAGGTCGCCTTCGACGAAGATATCCACATCGTATAAGCCGTTTGCCAGTTCAGCGGGCGAGCTGAACAATAAGATGGACTCGCCGTCGCTGGAGGCGCGCGCCAAGATTGTATCGATGAGCACATCGTCGGCGGTGGTAATTTGCGCGCTTACGCTGTCGAAAGCGGCCAATCCGCCAACCGCGATTTCCACCGTAGCGCCCGCCTCGACAGCTCTCGGTGTAATTGTCACGGAAACATCGCGCTCAGGCCTCGGCAGAATAGTCAGTATGCCAGCGGCGATCAGTTCACCCGCATCGTCATAAACCGCTATCGAATGAAGGCCCGCGGCATCGCCTTCTTCGGCGAAGATTTCGATTTCGATGACGCCGTCACGATTACTGGTGTGCGGGCGGCGATACACCACCTGCAAGGTTTCGCGGGCGGTGAGCTCGACCGTGTATGGCGTGCGCGGCTTGAGCTCGGCGATGCGCAGCTTTTGCGTTTTGCCGAAGGGAACGGTCTCGGGCGAAACCGTCACATTGCCCAGGCTTTCGCCGCTTTCGGGGGTGGCCGCGGCCTCGGTAAGCGTGAATTCACCGCTGGCAATCAACTCGCCGAGAAGGAGCACCTGCAGCCGGTAGGCGCCCGGCGCGTCGCCGTCGGTGCTGCTGATGGGATAGGGAATGTGACCGGCCTGGTCGCTCGTTTCTTCGCTGCTGAAAACGACTTCGCCTTCAAACAGGATCTCGATCTTGTAGCGCGTATCCGGCTGCAAGCCATCAATTTCAATCGTGAAGACGGCTTCTTCTACCTCGCCAGACGCCGGCGAAATGCTTACGATCGGTGTATCTTGCGCCAGGGCGTTCGCTACGAGCAAGCTGAGGAGGACGCACAGACGAAGGAAGCGCGCAATCCGGGATTGCATAGAAGTATCCTTTGCTGGCAATTTCGTATCACGATCAATACTACCGTCATTCTAGCCAGCGCATGGTCAGATTTATAGGGCAAAGGCAATGCGCGGGCGGGGTACGAGACTTTACCCCATCCCCGACCGCCAGTGTCTACGCGGCGCGGCCCCTTCCCCCACAAGGAGGGAAGGGGTGAACCTGCCCCCATACTTGTAGACAGCGATGTCTATGCGCCATTTGCCAATGCGGGCGAGCTTTGTGCGGCTTGGGATATGACGACGGAGCGCCGTTTCATTTGGCATATTGATCGCAGTATAATGCGCGCATGAATGATGAAATCGCGGTGGTAAGCTGGGAAATCATTGGGCATGACTGGGCGGCCGATATGCTGCGGCGCAGCCTGCTCAATCGGCGTCAGCGTCATGCTTATCTCATCACGGGGGCGCCGTCGCTGGGCAAGCGCGCGCTGGCGTTGGCATTCGCCAAAGCGCTCAACTGTGAGGATGACAAAATCGCCGGGCGACCCTGCGGCGCCTGCCGATCTTGCCGCGCGATCAGCCGTGGGCATGATCCCGACCTCATTATAGCGAAGGGTGAAAATGGCGCGCCGCTGAAGATTGAAGCGATCCGCGATGTCGCTCGATTGCTGGCGCTGAAGCCGTATTCAGCGCGATACCGGATCGCCATCTTTGAGGACTTTGACCTGGTCGCGCCTCAGGCGCAGGACGCTTTGCTGAAAACGCTGGAGGAACCGGCAGCGCAGGCCATCATGATCTTATTGGCGAGTTCGCCCGAGCGCGTTTTGCCGACGATCCGCAGTCGCGCACAGGCGATTCCGCTGCGCCCGGCGCCGCTTCAGCTGATCAAGGCGGCGCTAGTCGCGCGTGGCTGCGATGAAGACCGCGCCGATCTAGTCGCGCGCTTAAGCAGCGGACGCATCGGTTGGGCGCTGCATGCCATCGAGGATGACCAGCTCCTGGCCTTCCGGCGGGAGATGCTCGACGAGCTGCGCGAGATCGTGGCGGGCAAGCGACTGGTTCGGATCAAAGCGGCCGAGCGGCTAAGCCAGCAAGTAGGAAAAGATAAGGCGGCTTTGCGCGACATCCTCGAGATCTGGCTCACTTTTTGGCGCGACGTGCTGCTGCAAAGTCACGACTGTCCGGTCAAGCCTTGCAATAGCGACCGCGCCGACGAGATTCGGTCTTTGGCGGCGCGTTCTTCGGCGAGGGAGGCACAGGGCGCGCTGGTCGCGACACGGCGCACGATTGAGGCGCTTGCGACCAATGCCAATCTCCGGCTGGCGCTGGATGCGCTGCTGCTGGAATATCCGGGGCTAGAATAGGAGATAGTTCGAGTCAGATTATCGCCACAGTCCCTAGCTAGTCGCGACTCGGCTCACGCAGTATATTGAGCCAGCGAGAAAGGAGCCTGTAGGGGCGTTTCGCTGAAACGCCCGTGATTGTGATAGTGCGTGCTTTAGGACGAGACAAGTCTCGCCCCTACAACTGTCGTCTTGAGCAAGTTTGTCAAGTAAGAGGAATGGAGACAGCTCAGAGGAAAAGCCGATTATCTAATGATGGCGGCCTTTCTAATGTGCCTGGAGTTGATCTAGTCAATCGGGATCCAATTGGCGGGCTTTTGCGCCGCTTCCAGGATAGAGTCCGGCGCTAGCACGATCTTGCCGAAGCCGGGTTCTTTTTCCATTCTGCGGTGGGCTTTGCGTGCCTGGCTCAAGGGCATGACCTGGTCCACCAGCGGCTTGTAGGCGCCCTTGGCCAGGTTTTTCAGCAAAGATTCGACGTCTTTCCGCTTGATGGCGCCGTAGGAGCCGACGATGCTGAGGTTTCTCAGGTAGAGATCCATGGCGTCGAGGCGGGCTTGTGGCTTGCGCAGGACGCCGGCAATGACCAGGCGGCCGCCTTGCCCGAGCATCGCCAGCGATTCGGCCAGGTTGAGTTCGTCGCGACAATGGAGGACGAGGCTGGCGCCGCGCTCGTCGGTCGCTACCTTGACCTGCCGGACCAGATCATCGCCGATATCTTCAAGCACGACATCCGCGCCGATTTCATGCAGGTCGGCGGCGAATTGGCCCCGGCAGATGGCGATGACTTTAGCGCCGCGCGCGCGGGCGATTTGAATGGCGGACGCGCCGACGCCCCCAGCCGCCCCGCGAACAACAATCCGGTCCGCTTTTTTGAGTTTGCCAATGGACACCAATGCGAGATGGGCATCGGCGAAGCTGGCGCCGGCGGCCACCGCCGATTGGTAATCGAGTTCGTCCGGCAGCGGGATCAGCTCGTCGGCGGGGACGGCGCAATACTCGGCGTAGCTCCCGTTGATTTCGCGCCCCAGCCCTTCGGCGCAAGCGAAGACACGATCCCCGATCTGCCAACCCTGGACATCGTCGGCGAGTTCTTCAATTTCGCCGGCCAGGTCGGCGCCGAGGATATGCGGCATGGGCTTGCGGATGATCAGGCGGCCGCTACGCAAATGCAGATCGCAGGGGTTCACCGATGTCGCGTGGACCTTGACCAGCGCCTGGCCTGGCGCGGGCGTCGGTTTGCGGATTCTTGTCACCTTGAGAACGCGCGGTTTGCCGATATTCTCCATGATGATGGCGCGCATGGATTCGCCGCTGAGTGCCATTGCCGTTTCCCGTTTGGCGCTGCCGATTCCCGCCGTAGTCTAGCGCAAGGGCGGGGGGCTGTAAACGGCTTATGCCGTCCTGAAGCGGCGGGCGTTGCGGGCGCGGGCTTTGGAGATTTCAGCACCGCGATCGCGGGGCGGCGCCTTCGTCTCCAGCGAAGCGAGCAGGGTCACGGTCGCGTCCGCGATTTCGGCGACCGCCCGCAGGAAGGCCGCTTCGTTGACGGCGGAAGGCGACCGGTATCCGCTGACCTTGCGCACATATTGCAGCGCGGCCGCCTCAATATCAGCGTGGCTGCTGGGCGGGTCGTAATTGAAGAGGGTGCGTATGTTGCGGCACATGGGCTATTCCGTATTTCAAGTTTGTGGGCGTCTCCTATTTTATCATGTCGAGCGGCTTCAGTCGCGGTAGAGGTCCGGTGTCAAATCGCGATATTCGGGCGGCAGGTAGGGGCGGGTGTCTTCGACGCGCTGAAACTCGTCAAAAAGCGCGATGCTTTCGGGCTGATCGGGATAGAAGCGCCCCTTCCATTGGAGGAAGGGCCAGAGCCTCATGCGGGCGGTCTCAAATTCTTGCGTCAGCAGCATGGCAGCGACGCCGCAGCGGTGCGCGAACTGCTGTTTGTCGAAGGCGTCGAATATGCTGCCATGTTCAAATGGGACGCGGCGATGAGCGATTAGGTTCCAGCCTTGGTGGTCGCCGTCGAGAATCATATAGCTCGCGCTGCGCTCGCCGTCGAGCGGGATGCCGACCGAGCCTGGATTGAAAATGTGCCAGAGCCCGATATGTCGTTCAAGCGGAATGTGGCTGTGGGCGCAGATGACGGTAGTCTCGGGTATGCCGCCGAGCAAGGTCTCGACTTCGCTGCATGTTGAGCGCGGCGTGATGGCGACCCAGGGATTGTCCGGCAGGCCGTGGAAGACGCGGATCGGCGCGGCGTCGGGGAAGCGCAGCGAAAGCGTATCGGGCAGGCAGGCGACGACCTTGATCCAGTGGGCGCCCAACTGATCAAGCAGCCAGGGCGGCAAGGTGAAGCGGGACCAATGCGCCGGCATACGCGGCGTATCAAACTCGGTGACGTAGTAGCCGTTGTTGCCGCGGATGACCGCCCAGTTGCGCTCGCTGATAACTTCAAGCACTTCACGAGAAAAGGGACCGACATTGATGCTGTCGCCGGCGACGACGACGTGATCAACTGCGAAAGAAGCCATGTCGTCGATGACGGCAGTTAATGCGGGCAGGTTGCCATGAATATCGGCTAGCACAGCCAGACGCGTCATGCATGCTCCCTTCACAATGCATTGCAGCGACATCTCGATGAAACGTCCGCAATGTTCTGACGTGTGCGCGGGCGGCATGGTATGCCGCCCCTACGGCTTGGTAGCTGATACAAGGCGAGTTCGCTTTTTCACCACTCAGGATTGGTAGCCGTTCGGATGGCGGCGATGCCAGTTCCAGGCGGTTTGGATGATGGTCTCGAGATTGTTGTAGTCGGTCTCCCAGCCCAACTCGCGCCCGATCTTCTCGCTATCAGCGACCAGGACGGGCAGGTCGCCGGGGCGGCGGGGCGCTTCGATGGTGGGTATGGCGTGGCCCGTCACCACCCGCGCGGCTTCAATCACTTCACGCACGGAGTAACCGCTGCCGCTGCCGAGGTTATAGACACGGCTTTCGCCATCGACCAGCGCTTCCAATGCCAGGATGTGGGCGCGCGCCAAATCGAGCACATGCACGTAATCGCGGATGCAGGTGCCATCGGGCGTGTCGTAGTCGGCGCCGTAAATTTCAATCGCCTCGCGCTGGCCCAAGGCGACGCTCAGGACGAGGGGAATCAGATGAGATTCGGGGTCGTGCGCTTCGCCAATGTGGCCGTCCGGATGGGCGCCACAGGCGTTGAAATAGCGCAGGCAGCAATATTTGATGCCGTAGAGGCGATCCATCCAGGCGAGCAGACGCTCAGCCATATACTTGGTTTCGCCATAAATGCTGCCGGGGATCAGCGCCTCGCTCTCGTCGATGGGGACGCGCTCGGGTTCGTCGAAGAGATTGGCGGTGGAGGACAGAATAAAACGCTTGACGCCGTGCAAGCTGGCGCGCTCGAGTACATTGATGAAGGTATAAAGATTGTCGCGCAAGTAGTCGAAAGGCTGCCGCATGCTTTCGCCGACCAGGATCTGCGAGGCAAAGTGCAAGATGCCGTCGAATTGATGGGCTTGAAATAGGTTCGCCAGCGCCGATCGGTCGTGCAGATCGCCGACGATGAGGGCGGCGTCCGGGTGCACGGCGCCGCGATTGCCCTTGATCAAGTTGTCGAAGACGACGACATCATAGCCGCGCTCGGTCAGCAACTGCACGACATGGCTGCCGATATAGCCAGCGCCGCCGGTCACCAGGACTTTCATCTCTCTACTCCCTGCCCAGCAGCAAAGTATAACTTACTTTGGCGTCAACCGAACAATCTTGCGCAGTCCATCCGCGTCAACACCGTCCGTCTAACGTATATAATTGTGCGTGGAAGACCTGCTGAGAGCGAGGTCAATAGATGTTGATGAACGGGCTAAGCGGATGACGGACCAGCGCGACCGCGAGGGAGGCTGGACGCCAGCGGAGAGGCAGGCTTTGCGTAAGCTGATCCGCATGGGCTTGATCTTGCTGCTGGCGATTATGATCGCCGGGACGATTGCCGCGCTCTTGAGTTCGGCACTGGGTGGCGTGTAGCGCGCTGGGTGATTCGCGGCGATATGCAGGGTATAATGGGGCAGAGGTAAAGGAGAGACCAAGATGATTAAGACGCCAGCGCGCGATGTATTTGCAATCATTACTGACTTTTTGGCCGAAAACCCGACAGATGAAGAGTTGCTCGCCTATAAACTGCCGGACGATCTTCAAGCGCGGGTGAGCCATCTGTTGTACCTCAATCGGGAATCTGAACTGACCTGTGAGCAGCGGCATGAGCTAGATGATTACATCCGCGCCGACCATATGATTTCGCGGATGAAGACCAAAACAAAGCTGAGGCAGAAGGGCTTAGCTTAATGGCGGTTACTGCCGAACAGCGCCGCAGAATCAGGGAACAGGCTGGCGACTGTTGCGAATACTGCCGAATCGCAGGCGATGATCGATATGTTTCATTCGAAATCGACCACATCGTTGCTCTCAAGCATGGAGGCAGCGATGACGACGACAATCTTTGCTTGGCATGTGGACCCTGTAATCGTGCCAAAGGCGCCGATGTCGCCATGATAGACCCGCTATCTGGTGTGGCGACAAGGTTCTTCAACCCCCGTCAACAAATCTGGGATGAGCACTTTCAAGTGAATCCAGATGCATCTCTTTCGGGGCGTAGCCCAGAAGGCCGGGTGACAGCCCTTGTGCTGCGCATGAACGAGGAGGAGCGGGTCGAGCAACGCCATGGCGAAATGCAGCTCGGCAATTACCCGTGTCCGAAGAACCCCTGATCCTTATCGTCAACAAAGCCGATCAACGGCTTGACAAATTCCTGCTGGCGCATCTGGAAGGCTTTTCGCGCGCGCAGGCGCAGCACTTAATCCGCGAGGGCTGTGTGCTGGTCGATGGCGCGGCGCAGAAGACGGGCTACAAACTCAAAGGCGGCGAGCAAATTGTAGTTCGCGTCCCGGCGCGCGCGGAGACATCAATCGAGCCGGAAGACATCCCGCTGGAAATCGTCTACGAAGACGACTGCCTGGCGGTTGTCGACAAACCGGCCGGCATGGTGGTTCATCCGGGAGCGGGCAACGAAAGCGGCACGCTGGTCCATGCGCTGTTGGCGCGCTATCCGGAGCTGGCCGAAATGATGGACGACCCGGCGGTCGGCGAGCGGCTGGGCATCGTGCACCGGCTGGACCGTGGCACCAGCGGACTGATTGTCACGGCGCGGGACAGGGCGAGCTTGCTGGCGCTGATGGAACAATTTCAGGCGCGCACGGTGGACAAGGTTTACCTGGCGCTGCTGGAGAAGCGACCGGCGTCGAATCGCGGCACGGTCGACGCGCCAATCGCCCGCGATCGGCGGCAGCGCAAGCGCATGGCGGTCAATCGAGCGGGCCGGTCGGCGCAGACGGAATTCGAAGTGCTAGACGATGATTTCCAGGGCGATCGCGCGCTGGTGCGGCTACGGCTGCTGACCGGGCGGACGCATCAGATTCGCGTGCACATGGCTTTCATCGGCTGTCCGGTCGTGGGCGATGCGGTCTATGGCTGGCGCAAGCAGCGGGTGAAAATGAAGCGGCAGTTCCTGCACGCGCATGAACTGGCGTTTGCGCATCCGGTGAGTGGAGAGCGGCTGGGGTTTGTGAGCGATCTGCCGGTTGGGTTGGTGGATGTGATGGCGAAGTTGCGCTGACTAGGCGCCCGCTGCCGGCAGTCTGACAATCGCGGCAAAAATGGCTGTCATAATGCTCATGGCGATGACGATTCGCCAAGTCAAGTCTGATTTCAGTTTTTCCATTTCAGTTCGCAGTGTTTCAACATCTGCTTTGGTGGCGACGTGTTCCTGGCTGGCCTCGAGCTTGGCGATCTGCGCGACCTGTCGGTTGACAATATCGTGAACGAATCTGTCTTCGGTATTGGTTTGGGCAGCCATTGGTGATTCCTCGGTTGGTGATGTATGACCGAATCTTACTGTAGTTTCTTGCATCTAGTGGGCGCTGTCAAGCATTGACTTGGTTGGGAAGTTGCGGCAGGAGGGATTCACCACAGAGGCACAGAGGGCGCAGTTTCACTAAAGTGCTCTAAAGTACTCCTGTTACAACGTATCGTCCGCCCTCTCTGTGCTCATATTTGAACTTGAACCTCCGATGCCGAGGAATAACGTTGACTAGTTTCGTCGCAGGTGGTGGATTAGGATTCCTAATGCGTTTGTTCGGCGTTATTTCGATTTCCATTTCCGTGTAGTAAGTTCCGTCGAGAATTCTTTCGTTTTCAACCCAAAACTGTTTCTCGTCAGCTGCGTCATAGATTGCCAATTCGCCCTTGAAATTCTTGAAGAAGCCTTTCGCAGTCTTGGTTCCATGGTCATACAGTTCGCGCGAAGCAAACGTTTCGCGTTTCGTAAGCAGCTTAGGCTGTTCCTGATTGATGTCGCGTAAAGGCTTTACTGCCTGTGTTGAGGGAAAACGTTGGATTCTATCTCGTATCGTGGGAGATTCTATACTCCGGATATCAGAATTGACTTCGGTCTTATCGTCTTGCGCAAGGTTTTGCTCGGACAAGAAAAGATCCTGCAACTCCCGCTCAACTATTGGAGCAAATTCCCCATATGCGTCATTACTGAAGCTGCCGTTGTAGAGATTTCTAGCGAGATACTTGACCAATTCTCTTGATGGTTGCTCTATTTCACTTTCTATTCGCTGCCGGATAATACTTCCGTATTTCAATTGCCGTGCACATAACAGCGCATCTTCAAATTCGAAATTCAACTTCGAGAATGCAGTAAACTCCTTTAACAGACGATCGTTTGCGTTTAACAGATCGACAGTTAGGAACGGTTCGTCATCCATTACGTTTGGATTATCAATGTCCGAATAAAATCGATATTCCAGGCCATTGGTAACGATGCCGAATCGCACGTCAAGTTTTGTGCTGAAGTAATGTTGCAACTGTACTGTGTTCTGAAATGATAGACTCCTTGTCGCTGTCTTGAATTCAACGAATATAATTGGCTTGCCCTCTTTCTTAAGGGCATAATCGACCCTTCTATTGCTTCCGACAAAATCGGCGGTAAATTCTGGCTCGACATCATTTGGCTCATTTGGGTCGTAGCCGAGCGCTCGGATGAAAGGATCAATTAGGTAGCTTCTCGTGGTTGCCTCGTTCGTCGCGTATCTCCGTCTTGCGCGGATTTCTTCGGAGACTGCGCGCAGATTCTCAATTAAGTCCATGGCTAGTTTCCAAGCAGGGCTCACTCTTCACTATGACAAGATTGTAACACATCCACTCTCCCTCTGTTTTTCTACGCGCCCTCTGTGCCACCGCGCCAAATTAAGCTATACTCCCCACCATGCAAGCGACCACGACACAACCCACCGCCTTCCACCTGATGACCAAGCCGCGGGGCGCGATCTGCAACCTCGATTGCAAGTATTGCTATTTCCTCTCCAAAGAAGCGCTTTATCCGGGCAGCAAGTTCCGCATGTCGGACAACCTGCTCGAAGAGTATATCCGCCAATACATTGAAGCCCAATCGGTGAACGACATCAACTTCGCCTGGCAGGGCGGCGAGCCGACCCTGATGGGCGTCGAGTTCTTCCGCCAAGCCGTCCGCTATCAGCAGAAGCACAAGCGCCCGCACATGCGCATCACGAATGCGCTGCAGACGAACGCGGTCACGCTGGATGACGAGTGGTGTGAGTTCTTCGCCGGGAACGACTTTCTGCTGGGGGTCAGCCTCGATGGTCCGGCGGATGTGCACGACTACTACCGTGTGGACAAGGGCGGCAATCCCACCTTTGACAAGGTGATGGCGGGCCTGCGGCTGCTGCAGAAGCATGGCGCCGAATACAATGTCCTGACGACGGTGCATGCCGCCAACGAGGGGCAGGGCGCGCGCGTTTATCGTTTTTTGCGCGATGAGGTGGGCACGAAGTTTATGCAGTTCATCCCCATCGTCGAGCGCGACAACGACACCGGCTATCAAGAGGGCGATCAGGTCACCGAGCGCTCCATCACTGCGGCCGGCTACGGGCAGTTTCTCATCGACATGTACGAGGAATGGGTGCGGCACGATGTCGGGCGCGTCTTCGTGCAGATCTTCGATATTGCGCTAGCCGCCTGGACGGGCGCGCCGCCCGGGCTCTGCATCTTCGACGAGACCTGCGGCTTGGCGCTGGCGATGGAGCACAATGGCGATGTCTTCTCCTGCGATCATTATGTCGAACCCGATTACAAGCTGGGCAATATCATGGATGTTCCGCTGAGCGAGATCGTGGTCATGGACGAGCAAATCAAGTTCGGCCAGGACAAGCGTGACACGCTGCCGCAGTACTGCCTCGATTGCGAAGTCAAGTTCGTCTGCAATGGCGGCTGCCCCAAGAATCGCTTCATTGAGACGCCGGCTGGCGAGCCAGGCTTGAATTACCTCTGCGCCGGTTATCGCGCCTTTTTCAATCACGTGCGACCGACGATGAATTTCATGGCGGCCGAGTTGGCAGCGCGGCGTCCGCCGGCCAATGTGATGCTGGAGCTGGCGCGTTACGATGCCGAGCTTGAGCGGGCCTTCGCGGCCGCCGGGCGCAACGATCCCTGCCCCTGCGGCAGCGGGATGAAGTTCAAGCGCTGTCATGGGCGGCGGAGATAAGGGACGACGGCGGAAGCGCTGGTTTACAATGGAGCTATGCGAAGTGAAGGTGGATTGCGCATGGAAGAGCCGACCAAGGAACTAAGAGTGCCAGCGGCAATCTATGAGCGCGCGGAAGCAATCGCCAGCGATAGCGGTCGCTCGGCCGAATCCGTAATCGTGGATGGTTTGTCCTTGCTGTTTGGCGAGTTGACTGAGATGGGGCTTGAGCCTGAGGAGCTGAAAGATTTTGCCGACGAGCAACTGTTAGCTATCGTGCATCAGCGCTTGGCTTGGCCGCACGATACGCGTATGCGCGAACTTATGCAGCTTGGTCAGTTGGGACAGGTCACTGAGGAAGAGGTTGTCGAAATAGAGGACTTGGTTGCGAAGTTTGATCACCAGGTACTTCTGCGCTCAGAGGCATTGTTGCAGCTGAAAAGGCGTGGGCATGATATCGACAGACTGCTCAAACTTGGGGCATAACGCGTGGTATGGATCCCTGAAAGATTGCGACAACAGGTAAACGAACGGGCGCGAGGACAATGCGAGTATTGCCAGACTCAAGAATCTATCGTAATGGTGATGGAAATCGACCACATTATCCCATTGACTCGTAAAGGCGATACTTCGCTGCGCAATTTGAGCTTTTCCTGCGTAGGATGCAACATGTTCAAGCGAGACTTTGTGGCCGCCAATGATCCAGAAACTGGCGTCGAAACAGGCCTGTTTAATCCGAGAATGCATAACTGGAGCGATCACTTTCAATGGGACGACAGTCAAACAAGGTTGATTGGCTTGTCTGCGGTTGGTAGAGCCACAGTGTCGCGCCTGCGGATAAATCGCCCAGGCGCCGTACGCGCGAGACGGCGTTGGGTTGATGCGGGATTGCATCCGCCTTCAAACTAAAAATGCAGGCTTATCCACCTCCGGCAACAAGCTATAAAGGATACGAATATGCCAAAGCAGGTAGTCTCTACTAGCGACGCGCCCGCCGCCGTCGGCGCTTATTCGCAGGGCATCATCGCCAATGGTTTCGTCTTCACCGCCGGGCAGATTCCTCTGATTCCCGGAACAAGCGATTTGCGCGAAGGCGGGATCGAGGCGCAAACGCGTCAAGTCATGAATAACATTAAGGCTGTGCTGGAAGCGGCCGGAAGCGGGCTCGAGCGTGTCGTCAAGACGACCGTCTTCCTCGCCGATATCAGCGACTTCGCTGCCTTCAACGCCGTGTACAGCGAGTACTTCCCGCAGGATCCGCCAGCGCGCACGACGGTTCAGGCGGGCGGCTTGCCGATTGGGGCGCTGATCGAGGTCGAGGCGGTGGCGCTGCTGGAATCGTAGGCTACGCGGCGGAGACCATGACTGCTATACTGAGGCGCGGTTAGGCGAACGATTCTGGCTGAGGACAGGACCCCCGATGATTGACGTCAATCAATTGCGCAAGGGCACGACATTCACCGAGAGTGGCAATCTTTATCGCGTAGTGGAGTATCGCCATCACAAACCCGGGCGCGGAAAAGCAACGATTCGCGTTACCGTGCGCGACTTGCGCAGTGGCGCGACTATCGAGATGACCTACAACTCGGGCGAGCG
Organism: Chloroflexota bacterium; assembly: GCA_026707665.1. Taxonomy (GTDB): domain Bacteria; phylum Chloroflexota; class Anaerolineae; order Aggregatilineales; family Phototrophicaceae; genus UBA6055. The sequence goes on along the minus strand of JAPOWK010000058.1, from coordinate 55,696 downwards.
GGTGGAAGATATTCGGGTGGAGGCGCAAACGGTTGAGTACCTCTACGCGGATGATGACTTCGTCACCTTCATGAACACGGAGACCTACGACCAACCACAGCTCAACCGCGGCATCTTCGGCGATGACTTCAAGTTCATCAAGGACAGCATGGCGATCAAGCTGCTCAGCTATGATGGCGAGATCATCGATTACGAAATGCCGAAGACGATGGAATACGCGGTGGTCGAGGTGGAAGCCGCCGTCGCTGGCGATACAGCCAACAGCCCGACCAAGAAGATTAAGCTGGAGAGCGGCTTCGAGGTCAGCGCGCCGATGTTCATCAATGTCGGCGATGTGGTCAAAATCAATCTAGAAGAAGAAGCTTACGTCACGCGGGTTAGCAAGTAGGTTCTAGTTTGCTAACGAGCGATTTTACCCCTTCCCCCGGCCCTCCCACCATCTCTATGGTGGGCATCCCAGCTAGCTAAGGAAGGGGAGCTATTCTGTTCGGAGTCTGCTTGTAAATCCTAAGATTCGCATTGAGCTAGCTCCAGTCCGCAATAACATTGAATATGCTTTGGCTGATCGTTTGCAGAAATCGCGCCGCGGGACATCAAATGTAGGGGCGACATATCAGGTCGCCCGCTTCAACTAGAGCCGCTGGTCATGGCGACAGACCCGGCACGATCACACGAAACAGCAAGTAGATATCCAGCGCGACGAGACTGATCAGCGCCAGCGGCGTGAGCCAACGGAGCCATCCCCAGCGCCAAAGCAGGCGCGCGCGCCAGTAGTCGAGTCCGTAGACGAGGGTCAACGAGATTGGAATCAAGGCGGGAAAGAGGTAACGCCCTTGCCACTGTTGAAACTCGATGTTGTAGTAGAGGAACTGCGCGACAACCAGAAGCAGCGTTGTCAGCATTAAGATGTAGACCGGGCGGGGAATGCGCGACCGAGCCAGGGGTGGATCGGGGCGCCGGCTCGGACGACTGGAATGCAGCGCGCCAATCAATCCCGCGAGCGTGAGCAGCGTGAAGCCGCGATAAATCCAGCCGCCGAGGATGCCATCCAGGGGCAGCGCCATCCAGCCGAATTGCCCCCAAAAGCTCTTGAATGTGGTGCTGGTCATCTGCGAAATGTAAGTGGCGAATCCATGCTGAGCGACATATTCTGATGTGCGCGGCTGATCGGCGACGACGGCGTCGTGGGCGCCCAAGCCGAGAAAGTCAGGAAAGCCGTAAACGGCGATATTACGCAGCCACCAGAAGCCGCCAAGCAGGCTCGCGATAAGGGCGAATATGGCCAGCTGTCTAAGCAGAGCGCGGGTCGAATCGCTATCGCGCCGCCACTTGAGCCAGATCGCCAGCGGAGCAACCAGCGCCAGAAAGCTGATCGTGATCTTCGTCAGCAGCGCCATGCCAGTGATTAACCCCAGCTGCCAGATTGGCACGTTTTCCGAATGCAGATAGCGAACCAGCCAGAGCAGCGCCAGCGCCACGAGAACTTCGGCCAGGGCGTCGTTGTTGACGGAAGCCATCATGCTCAAATGCTGCGGCAGGAAGGCGACCAGCGCCATCGCGCCCAGGGCGATCTGCGGTTGGGCAGGCAGGATGCGGCGGCTGATGAGGTAGCTCAAGGCGACGACGGCCGCGCCCAAGACGACTGAGAGGAGCCGAAGCGCGATCAGATCGCCAGCGCTCAGCTTGAAGACCAGCGAAGCCAGAAGATAAAACAGCGGCGGATGGTGGTCTTCGTACTGAATGGTATCAAGTTGGTCGAGATGTTTGGGGGCGAATCTTGTAGATGTTAGCCGCGCCAGATAGTCGCTTTGCCAGTCGCCAGGCTCTATCCGCGGGCAGCAGCCGTCCTGCGCGACCTGCCGGACATAGTTGAAATGGGCGGGTTCGTCAGGGGCTTGCCAAGCGGGCGTGTATATGGCGTAGAGCGCGCCGGCGCAGAAATAGCCGAGCAGAATCAGGGCGAAAAGCGTCTTCTCAATGGATATACGGGCCATGGTCGTCACGCAAGATCCAGCGGCAATTGACAGAGCTTATCATGGCATAACTTGGTTGAATTGTCAGTTGGGGCGAGCGCAATTTGTAGTCGGCTCGCGAACGAATGTTGCGCTCGGTGGCGGGCTTGAGGCTGGCAAGGAAGCGGTGGGATTCGCCACAGGGATTGAATATCGCTGGTAAGATTTTGCGCTATACTTAACGAGGTTTCGCCGCATCATTCGAGGCATCCATGGAACTGAGCGGGATTAAGGTAGTAGTCATCGGCGGTGGTTTGGGCGCTGTGCAGATCATGCGGGGCATGCAGCGCCACACCGATGCATTGACCGGCATCATCGCGGTGACCGACACGGGCCGCAGCACCGGCATCGTGCGCGAGTTCGCGCGGATACCGGCCCCCGGTGATATCCGCAACGCCCTGGCGACGCTGGCGCCGGATGATGACTCGCTGTTGACACGCGTGATGCAGCATCGAATCGTCGCGCCGGGCGACCCCAAGCTGGATGGCATGGCCTTTGGCAATCTCTTCATCGCAGCGCTAACGCAGATGTCGGGCAGTTTTGTGATGGCAATTAACCAGATCAGCGACTTTCTGAATGTGCGCGCAAACATTTATCCGGTCACGGAAGAGAACACGCATATCTGCGCCGAGTTGGTGGATGGCACGATCGTCGAGCAGGAGTTCAATGTGCGCCGGCTGGACAAAGCGGCGATCAAGCGCATCTTTGTGCAGAATCCGGAGGCGGTCGCCTACCAGCCGGCGGTGGACGCGATTCTCGCGGCTGACCTGATCACGATTGGACCGGGCAGCCTCTTTACCACGGTGATCGCCTGCCTCGCCTTCAAGGAGATATCGCAGGCGATACGAGATTCGAAGGCGCTGAAAGTCTACATCTGCAACACGACGACGCAGCCGGGGCAGACGGACGATTATACCTTGTCCGACCATGTCCAGCAGGTGATATCGTATCTGGGCATCGGCGTGCTCGATTACGTCGTGCTGAATTCGTCGCATCCGAGCGACGAACTGATGGAGCTTTACGCGCGGGAGAAGGTCGATGTATTGCTGCCCTCTTCCCATGAGTTCCACAATATTTTGACTATGAATGTCCGGCCAAAGCTGGCTGACGTCGCCGACACCAAGTCGGGCAAGCGGGCGCTGTGGCAAAAGCAAGACACGATCCGGCATAGCCCGGAATTGATCGCGCAGACTTTGATGGAATTGATGGCGGAGCGGGAGGCGGTCGCCGGAAGCTAGAAGGGCAGGTCGTCGGTTGTTTTGCTTGGTCCGTCAGGCAGTTGCGGCATCTCGGTTTCCGCGTTCTCGCTCATGTCATTGCTCTCGAGCAATCCCTCTACACGACCGAATCGCCGGTCGAGCGCGCGCGTCCGCGTAAATGTTAACTCGTGGAAGCGTTTCTGCATCGTGCCGAAGGTGTTTTCCAGTTGCTGCATCTTTTCGGTATACTTTCCCCACTCGCCACGGATTTCGTTGACGATGCTGACGATTTCGCGGGATTTCCGTTCGACATTGAAGTTCTGAGCCGCCTGCCGTATCAATGCAAGCACGATGTACAGAGTCAGCGGCGAGCACAGAATGACTTTCTGCCGCAAGGCGCTATCGATGATAGAGTGATCCTGTTCGTGGATAAACCGATAGATTTGCTCGTTGGGGATGAACACTAGCACGCAGTCCACCGTGTCCGCATTGATGTAGTCTCGCTTCTGAATCTCCGCCACGCGGGAATTTACATCCCGTAGGAATTTCTCGCTGAAGTCTTGCCGTTCGGTCTCGTTATCGGCATTGTGGTATCGCTCGTAATTGTCCAGTGGAAACTTCACATCCATGTTTAGGATCATGTGATTTGGCAGGTGAAAGGTGAAATCGGGGCGCGTACCCTCGCCGGTGGTGAGCTGTTTGTCATAGTGTACGCCCTCAATCAGCCCCATCCAGCGTAAGATGTCCTCGGCGATTCGCTCGCCCCAGCGACCCCGCTCGCGATTGTCGGCGAGTGCCTTTTGCAAGGAGGCGGTGGTAGTGGTCAAGCTCTGCAACTGCTGCCCGAGCGCGCTGTATTGCGCCTTGCGGTCGGTTTGCAGGTCCTGCACCAGTTGCTCGACCTTGCCCAGCTTGACATCCATATCGGTCAATCGCTGGTCGATGAGCTCCTTCTTCGATTCGAGTTCTTTATTGTGCGCCTTTGACTGCGTCGCCGCTTTTTCAGTCAGTTGATTCAAGTAATTCTGGTTGGATTCCTTCAGTTGTTCGGCCGATTTATCCAGCACGTCGCTCACGTTTTTCTGGTTCTTTTCCAGCTCGGTCGGCACCGTCTTCAAGGTCTGGGACATGTGCTCCAGCGTAGTGTCGATGAGTTCCTTTTTCGATTCGAGCTCGGTACTATGCTGCTCAGTCTTTTTCCCCAGTTCGCGGTCCGCCAGCGAAACCAGCTCTTGTTGACTGCTGGCTAATGCTTCCGAAGTGAGACCCTTGAAAGCAGCTTTCATGTCGTCAGATAGCTGGTCAAAGGTATTGCGGAAATTCCGGCCATAGAAGCGGTAGGTCAACATGGCGAAGACAAAGCCGCCGACCAAGCCAATGCCCAAGCCTAGCGCAATACTGAAGCCATGCAACCCGCCGATCAGCGCGGCAAAATCATCCATCGTTTTCCCCCATTTTGGCGGTCGATTGTTCAATATTGGCATTTTACCATTATCCTGATGCCAAGTGTGAGCGGGCTTCACGCTTGCCCTTTCGCGGACAATCGCCCGTGTTATAATGAGCGGCGTTGCCTGAAACCTGGGCGCGGTCCGCTGGACGGCGGCGAAGGGCTGGAATGAGAAAGGGAATCGCTTGACATCTCTAGTGCTTACAGTGCGGGAGACCTTGCGTTACCGCGGCGCGATCGGGCAGTGGAGTTGGGTGCTGCATCGCCTCACTGGCGTCGGTGTTGTGCTGTTCCTGGCGCTGCATGTGATCGACACCTCATGGGCGGTCTTTTATCCCGATCTCTATGTCAAAGCCATCGCCGCTTATCAATCGCCGCTTTTCACGATTGGCGAATTCGGCCTGGTTTTCGCGGTGGTTTACCATGCTTTCAACGGCATTCGCATCGTGATATTCGATTACAAGCCGGCTTTATGGCGGCATCAAGGGCAGGCGGCGGTGGCAGTGCTGGTTTTGACCTTGCTGGTGTTGGCGCCGGTCTTTCTGGGCATGTTGTCTCATGTCGTTGATTTCTATGTTACTGAGGCGGCTATCGCCGGCGACAAGATGCTGGATGTGGTGGTCTTCTCGATTCTCGAGCAGCTGCCCTTCATCGCCGGTTTCGTCGGCGTGTTGGCGGCGGCGATCGTGCTGGCGGCGCTATACAGCCTGATCCGAGGCGACGCTCCCGCGCGGGGCAATTATCCACAGGCGAGCCCGATTGAACGCTTTTGGTGGAGTTTCATGCGCCTGAGCGGGATCCTGATTCTGCCGCTGGTATTCGGTCATCTAGCGCTGATGCATGTGGTGCAGGGCGTCTTCGACATCACGGCGGCGCAAGCGGTGGCCGGCACCATGTCGAGCAATGGGACCATTGGCGCGGTGCCGAGCGCGGTCGAGTTTGTTTATCATCGCTGGTCTTATGCCGCCGGCGGATTGTTCGTCTGGCGCGTTTACGATTTATTCTTGCTGGTGTTGGTGACGATCCATGGATTCAACGGGCTGCGTTATGTCTTGACCGATTACACCAGCGGCAACAACTTTGCCCGGCGGACGGCGGTCGCGCTTTGCACGGTGATGGCGGCTGTGCTGCTGGCGGTGGGCGGGGCGTCGCTGCTGGTTCCGCTTGAGAAAGACATCGTCGATGAAGCGATGGCGGCGACGGCCGAGATCTACGAATTGCGCGGCGAAGAGCTGCCGCCCGAGCTGGAAGCGTTTCTGAGCAATGACGAATAGTAACTTGTTTGGCAATTTGATTTGTGCATCGACTGTCTACCCCATCCCCCGGCCCCTTCCCCAGCGAGCTAGGGAAGGGGAGCTTACATGTGCAAACACGCAGTTTGGTCAGCGAAAAGCCACGCTGACGGAGCTTGACAGGAGCAATTGGGCACAGATGGGGCGCCGGACAGCTCATTCCATTCAAGTCTTGCAAGTCTGATAATTGTGCCGCTTGTTCACTTGGGGGCTGAATGCAAATTCACAAGCACGATGCGATCATAATCGGCGCGGGCGGCGCCGGGCTGATGGCGGCGCTTTATGCCAGCAAGGGCGGCGCCGATGTCGCGGTGGTCAGCAAGCTCTACCCGACGCGCAGCCACACAGGCACAGCCCAGGGCGGCATTGGCGCGGCGCTGGGCAACCTGGACGAAGACAAGCCGATATATCACACCTACGATACAGTCAAAGGCGGCGATTATTTGGCTGATCAGCATGCGGCCAAGATCCTGGCGGAGAACGCGGTGGAAGCGGTCATCGAGCTCGAGCACATGGGCTTGCCCTTTGACCGCACTTCGGCGAAGCGCATCAGCCAGCGGCGCTTCGGCGGGCACACGCGCAACTTCGGCGAGGAGCTGGTTCGGCGCGCCTGCCACGCGGCCGACCGCACCGGGCACATGATCTTGCAGACGCTATATCAGCAATGCATCAAGAATGAAGTCAACTTTTATGACGAATTTCAAGTGGTGGACATGATCGTCGTTGACGGGTCGGTCGCCGGCGTCGTCGCCATCGAGCTGGGCACGGGAGCATTCCACATCTTCCACGGCAAAGCCAGTTTCTTCGCCTCCGGTGGCTGGGGGCGCTGCTGGTCGGTGACGAGCAACGCCCATTCCTTGACCGGCGACGGAGCGGCGATTGCGCTGCGGCGGGGCGTGCCGCTGCAAGATATGGAGTTCTTCCAGTTTCACCCGACCGGCATCTATCGGATGGGCATCTTGATCACGGAGGGCGTTCGCGGCGAGGGCGGCGTGCTGATCAACAGCGTGGGTGAGCGCTTCATGGAGCGTTACGCGCCCAGCGCCAAGGATCTGGCCAGCCGCGATGTGGTCAGCCGCGCCATTTATCTCGAGACGCGCGCGGGCCGGAGCATCAAGAATCGCGGCTATATGCACCTGGATGTGCGTCCACAGACGGTGAATCGTTACTTCGCGGAAGAAGGGCGCGACCGGGCGGACTTCATTGACGAGAGCACGGTTGAGCGCAAGCTGCCCGATATCCTCGACTTTTGCCGCACGTATCTGGGCGTCGACCCGGTGAAGGAGCCGATGCCGGTGCAGCCGACGGCGCATTACGCCATGGGCGGGATACCGACGAATGTGGATGCCGAGGTCGTTGTCGACGCGGCTGGCCTGGTGATTCCGGGCGCATACGCGGCGGGGGAAACCGCTTGCGTCAGCGTGCATGGCGCCAATCGGCTGGGAACCAACTCGCTGGTTGATTTGGTCGTCTTCGGGCGGCGTGGCGGCATGAAGATGGCTGAGTACGTCAAGGGCGCGGATTGGGCGCCGCTGCCTAATGACGCCGGAGCGGAGATTGAAGCGGAATTTGAGCGGATGCGGCAAAGCGCCGGCGCTTCGCGCCCCGGTGAGTTGCGGCAGCAGATGCAGGAAACGATGATGGAGAACGTTGGCGTCTTCCGCACCGAGGAAACTTTGCAGCAGGGCATAGAAGACCTGGCGGCATTGCGCGAGCGCTTCTACAAGGATTTGCAAATCGATGACAAGTCGCGCGTTTTCAACACTGATTTGATGGAAGCCTGGGAATTAGGCTGCTTGCTGGACTTGGCCGATGTCACGGCGCGAACGGCGTTGGAGCGGAAGGAGAGCCGCGGCGCCCACAGCCGCGAAGATTATAAGACACGCGATGATGAAAATTGGCTGGCGCATTCGTTGATCTACCAAAGCGGCGCCTTAAGCGAGCCCGCCTATGAAGCTCACTTCGACAAGAAGGTGGACCTGTCGCTGTGGGAGGAGGAAGTGGAGCAGGGCTTGCCGGAAGAGCAGCAGAAGTTTCGCCCGGTTGAGCGCGTGTATTAGCGTGTTACCATTGAAGGTTGGGGGGCGACGCGTTGCTAAGCCCATCCCCCAGCCTCTTTCCCGCCATCTCGATGGGGGGCATCCAGCGAGAAAGGGAAGGGGAGATGACTAGCGACGTTCTTGTAATGCACGATGGACATCGTATGGCTGGGGGCTTAGATTGTGTATACAGGGGCAACTCTGCGAGTCGAAGGCAATTTGAGCAGACTGTAGGGGCGACACTTGTGTCACCCGCCACAAGCAAAGCGGTGGAGTGAGATTTGCATGCAATCATCAGAACCCGACGGCGCAAAACATCGCCATTGCGCCGGGGATATTGAGCAGACCGATATGAGGCATAAGCGGGCGGTGAGAACAATCATTGATGTATTTCGATTCTATGGCTTGCTGCTTCAGTATTTTTATTTGCATCTACGCAAGCTTCAATTGTATATTCAGTACTACTTGCTCAAAGCGGCGGGCGCGCTACTTATCGAAGCGGTGAAAATCGAATACTGTATCAAGTCCCTGTCAAAAGAAGAGCGCGTCATTTTTACGGCTTGTATCGCTGTCTCCATCTATATCGTGGCGCTTGTCATGTTTATTCGCATGTAGACTGGATGTGAACGAATGGACGTAACCTTCAGAATCAGACGTCAGAACCCGGATTTGCCCGACTTGGTTAAGCCATATTGGCAGGAATTCGTGCTGAAAGACGTGGACCCGACCGACCGCGTGCTGGAGATGCTGCACCGCATCAAGTGGGAGCAGGACGGGTCGCTGTCGCTGCGGCGTTCCTGCGCGCATGGGGTCTGCGGTTCCGATGCCATGCGCATCAATGGCGTCAACCGGCTGGCTTGCAAGATTCTCATCCGCGATGTGGGCGAGAAAGTTCAGGTGGAGCCGATATTGGGATTGCCTGTTGTCAAGGATTTGATTGTCGATATGACGCCCTTCTTCGATCACTACAAGCAGGTGATGCCCTTCTTCGTCAATGAGGATCCGCTGCCGGAAGATGGCCGCGAACGCCTCCAAACACAGGCCGACCGCGAGCAATTCGATGATACGACCAAGTGCATCCTTTGTGCATGTTGCACGACTTCTTGTCCTAGTTTCTGGGCGAACGGGCATTATGTAGGTCCGGCCGCCATCGTCGGCGCGCATCGCTTCATCTTTGACAGCCGCGATCAGGCGGGTCAAGAGCGGCTGGATATCCTCAGCGAGCCGAACGGAGTATGGCGCTGCCGAACCATTTTCAATTGCACGCCGGCTTGCCCGCGCGACATTGAGGTGACCAAAGCGATCGGCGAGGTCAAATTGGCGATCCGAAAAGGGACAAATGTTGGCATTATCGAAACAAGTGCGATACACTAGTTGGGAATGAACGCATGCTGTGTTAGAATCACGCAGTATGCGCGGTAAAAATGCATAGTTATTTGGAGGTTGAAATGAAGCGTGTAGAGAGAAGGTCACCGTTTTGGTCGCGGCTTCTCGGCTTGCTCATCACCTTCGTTATCATCGCCGTGCTGGTATTCGGCGGTGTGAAGAATCTGACGAGCGAGTTGTCCGCGGCGCATGAGGCACTGGCGGCCAGCCAATACGAGCTAGGGAAGACGCGGAACGCGCTTGACAATACGCGTACGCAGTTGGTTGCCGCCGAGAACGAGCTCGCCAGCACGGCCGCTGAGGTCGACAGGATGGGGCGGAAGTTAGAGGTTGGCCAGCAGCAGCTAGAGGCGGCTGGGAACCAAATCGTCATACTGAATCACGCCAAGGATCAGTTGAAGCAGCGCTGGGGCTATACCTTACAGGCGCTGGCGCAACGCAATGAGCAACTGATCGCGACGGATCAGGCGCTGCGCGCTACGCAGATGGAACTGCAGCGGCTGCGCAACCAGCCTCAGTGGAGCGTGATCGTGACGAGCGAGCGCCAGATGCAGACGGCTTATCGCGAACGTTTCGCCGCTTCGCAGGTGCGCATGTTTGTCGAGAGCGATGCCGGCGCCCTGTACTATAGCGGGCAAGAGGCATTGCACGAGGTCGAGCAATACGCCTCATACGCCGAGCGGACGCAAGTCATTCTGACGACGACGGCGCCGGGGCAGGATGTGCTGCGCTGTTTGAATAACGCCAGTCTGGGTTGCGGCACGGTGGTCGCGGCGCAGGCACAGGCGATGCAGATGCAAGCCTATGCCTATCAGTCGCAATACGTCAGCGAGGAAATGCTGGTGGTGGATGGGCGGCGGCGGCGCGGCCGTCATCCAGGCTGGGGCCGTTAGTTCCGAAGCTGCGGGCTGATAACGAAGTATTCGGTCTTCTAAACCAATAGAAGGGCAGAGCGCTCCGGCTGGGGTGTTTTGCCCTTGTTTTGTTTGCAGCAGCAGTTTGTTTTCTGCAACTTATTTTTACGTGTGAATCATTCTAAATCATTCGCAAGCATTCTGCCGACGTTGAACTAGACACGGGGTTTCAAATGAAAAAGAAGCACAGCGGTGAGGGTCAGTCAGGATGCTGGGCCAAGTTGATGAGTGCACTGGTCGCTGTCGGAATTGTAGTTCTTTTGGTATTTGGTGGCGTCCTAAGTATTTTGAGTCAGATCACAGAACTGCAGCAAGATCTCGACGGGAAAACTGCTGAGTTTCAAAACGTGTCGGATCAATTGGCGGCCGCGTCAGGCGAATTGGTCGAACTGAGAAGCGAGCTAGCGGAGAGGGCCGCAAAGCTCGAGATGGCGTCGATTGTGGTGACCGAATCTCACATCGAATTGTACGCCTTTAATTGGGCGCAGCAGATTGCTGCCTGCGTCCTGAACGAGAGCCGAGTTCTTTCAGATTACTTGATGGGTGAAAACGGTCAGGCTTCCTCCGTCGAGTCCGCCCGCTATTCGGATTATCAGGCTTTTATCGTGGATCAAAAGGAGGGGGCGAGCCCCCTGCGGCAATACTGCATCCAGTACGGAATCGATAAGACCATGCTTGACGTTTGGTGGGAGAGCGCCTTTGCACGGACGGCGGGCGAGATCGACTGGGAAGAAACAGAGGCGGTAGAGTTCTTGCAGTCATTTGGCGGCATTCTTGTGCCTCATTCAACCGTAGTTATGTACACGGATCAGATTCTGGCGAACATGTCGTCGTTCGTTGGCGAGTGGCACCCTGACATATCCGGTCAGGTGGTCTCCCGGCTATGGTTTGATCGGTAAGAAGCATGGACTCTATCGGACGCACTGCCATCATCGGCGCGGGCACGATGGGCTTGGGCGTCGCCCAGTGCTTCGCGCTGGCCGGGCTGGAAGTCACCCTCCTCGACGAGACGCCGGAAGCATCGCAGTGCGCGCTGGAGCGCCTGGCGCAGCGCGTCCGCAACCATGTCGACGCCGGTTTGCTGCCGGATACTGCGGTCGAGGTGGCGCGGTCGGTGCGCGCGGCGCGCGATATTACGGGGGCGGTTGCTACGGCCGATCTGGTTTTTGAGGCGGTGCCAGAGCGAGTCGAGATCAAGCGTGATGTGCTGGCTGCCTGCGACGCGGGGGCGCCAGCTGATGCGATTATCGCCAGCAATACATCGTCGCTGCCGATAGACGAACTCGCCGCTTTCGTCGAGCGCAATGAGCGCTTCTTGGGCTTGCACTGGTTTAATCCGCCCGAGTGGACGCCCGGTGTCGAGGTCATCCCATCGGCGCATACGGATCCGGCGGTCGTTGAGCGCGCGCGCGAATTCCTGCTGGCGATAGGCAAGAAACCGGCGACGGTAGCCAGTGGTCCTGGCTTTGTCGCCAATCGGATTCAGTTTGCGCTTTTCCGGGAGGCGCTGGCATGCGTGGAAGCGGGTTTGGCGACGCCGCAAGAAATTGATGAAGTGGTGCGCAGCAGCTTCGGTTTCCGGCTGCCCTTCTACGGTCCCTTTCAAATTGCCGACATGGCGGGCCTTGATGTCTACGTCAATATCATGGATGTGCTCGCGAGAGGATTGGGCGCTGAATGGGAGGCGCCGGCGGCGCTGCGGGAGATCGTGGCGGAAGGGCGTCAGGGCGTCAAAGAGCTGGCGGGATTCTATGATTACAGTGAAGACGAGCGGGCAGCCTTGCTGATCGAGCGTGATAAACGCTATGCGGCGCTATCGCGGCTGCTGGACGAGTTTTCCGCGCCGGCTGACCGGGGCGCGAAGGATTCGGCATGAGGAAGATCCAGCGGCTGGCGGTGATCGGCGCCGGCACAATGGGGCGGCAAATCGCCTTGCAATGCGCTCGGCACGGTTTCCCGGTGTCGCTCTATGATTTGACCGCCTGCGTGCTGACCGAAGCGGAGCAATGGCAGCGGGGCGTCGTGGGTCAATGGGTTGAGACGGGCGCGCTTTCTGCGGCGGAGGCATCTCGCATATTCGAGAATATCTGCTTCCAGCCACAACTGGCGGCGGCGCTGGCCGATGCCGACCTGGCGATTGAAGCGGCGCCCGAGCGGATGGCGCTCAAGCGGGAAATCTTCGCCCAGCTCGATCGTCTGTTGACAGCCGATGCCATCCTCGCCACGAATAGCTCGTCCATCCGCGTCAGCACGCTGGAAGACGCCACCGAACGACCCGAGCGAGTCGCTAATTTGCACTTTTATCTGCCGGTCTGGGACAGCCCGATGGTCGAGATTGGGGGCGGCAGTTGCACGCTTCCGGAGGTGCTCGACGCGCTGACGGCATTTGCGCGCGCGATTCGCATTCTGCCGCTGCGCGTCCAGAAGGAGAGCACCGGCTTCGTCTTCAATCGGGTGTGGCGGGCGGTCAAGAAAGAGGCGATGCGCGTGGCTGATAGCGGCGTGGCCAGCATTGAAGATATCGACCGCGCCTGGATGATCAAGTTCGGGCGCGAGAAACCGCCGCCCTTCGCGCAAATGGATCGCATTGGACTGGATGTCATACGCGATATCGAGCTTCTATATGCGGCGGAAAGCGGCGATCCTGATGATATGCCGAAGCCGATCCTGACCGAGAGAGTGGAGCGGGGCGACCTGGGGGTGAAGAGCGGGCGCGGCTTCTATGCCTATCCTGATCCGGCTTGGGCGCGCCCTGATTTTCTTGAGCCCGATGTGTCTGACGGCTGAGCCAATCTATCTTGACAGCGCGGACGCGGCGTCGTAAAATCGCTGTTCGTCGCGGGAAGCAAACCTTGAGCGCGCTCTGCCAGCGTGGTACAATTTCGCGGTTGCGCCACCATAGCTCAATTGGCAGAGCACCTGTTTTGTAAACAGGTTGTTCTGGGTTCGAGTCCCAGTGGTGGCTAGGCTTTAACAGCCGCATGAGATGGGTCGGTGCCCGAGTGGCTAAAGGGGGCGGACTGTAAATTCGCTGGCGAGAGCCTACACTGGTTCGAATCCAGTCCGGCCCACTTTTGACGCGAACCACTTGCCTCAGCGTGGCGAGCGGTTGCGCGCCTCCGTAGCTCAGGGGTAGAGCGCTCCCTTGGTAAGGGCGAGGTCATGAGTTCAAATCTCATCGGAGGCTCTTGTCCAGAGAGATGCAGGTGATTAGCTAAAGGGAAGATCATGGCGAAGAAGGGACAGCGCATCGTCGTCAAGCTGCGCAGCACGGAAAGCGGTCACATGTATATCACCGAGAAGAGCCGGCGCAATACGCAGGGGCGCCTCGAATTGCGCAAATATGATCCCTACTTGCGCAAGCATGTGCTGTACCGCGAAACCAAGTAGAATTGCGCCGCGTATTGGTGTATAGTAATCATGGGACGCGCCGATAGCATAGGGGTATAGCTCAGTTGGTAGAGCGACGGTCTCCAAAACCGTAGGTCGAGAGTTCGAGTCTTTCTGCCCCTGTATTGAATCCTAAAAGCACCGTCCTCCGCGGCGGTGCTTAGTTATCAGGGGCGGGCAGAACCCCCGAAACGTTGGTGAGGGAGCAATTGCAAAATGGCGGTCGAAGAGCAAGCGCGTAGAGCGCTAACCGAAAAGAAAGGCAAGGCGACGCCGGGCCGGCGCAGTCGCAAGGTCAAGACTACGGCGAAGGTCGAGCCGCAGGGCAATGCGATCACGCGCCCGCTGTATATGACGGTGGATTATTTCAGCAATGTGCGTTCGGAGTTGAACAAGGTGGCTTGGCCGACGCGGCATGACACCCGCCGCCTGACGATTCTCTGCATCAATGTGACGATCGCTTCGGCTATATTTCTGGGCATATTGGCGGTGATTTGGTCCGAGTTCATGCGCATCGGCTTGAACCCGGGCATGGCTTGGATGCTGCTGGCGGTGATTGTGGCGATGGTCGGCGGCGCCTTCTTTATGATCCGGCGCGGCTCGATTTAAGGCGAGCAGCTAGGGCTTTTGGCAGTCTGGACAAAGAAATCTCATGAGCGAGCAGAGGCAAGACACCAAAGAACTGACCGACTACGATCCCAATCCGGTCCTCCTTGATGATCCCGAGGCGGATGTCGAAGGCTTGAATATCACGCTGGATGACGGGACGGCGGCGGAAGACGAGCTGGAACGAAGCTGGTTCTTCATTCACTGCTATTCGGGTTACGAGAAAAAGGTTGAGCATGCCTTGCGCCAGCGCATCGAAACGATGGGCATGCAAGACCTCATTTACGACGTGCTCATCCCGACGGAAGACGAAATTGAAGTCAAAGACGGCAAACGCCGCACAGTCGAGAAGCGCGTCTTCCCCGGCTACGTCATGGTCCAGATGCGCTGGATGAAGATCTGCCCAACCTGCCGCAAGAGCGCTATTATCGAGCTTAGCGGCGCCGGACAGAGCAACGGAGACGGCGAGACGGAATGGCTCTGCGATGTGGCGCGGGGCGGCTGCGGTCGCCAAATCAGCGAAGAAGATATTGAGGCGATGGAGTCCGGCTGGGAGCGCGAGCTGGACAAGGACGCCTGGTATACGGTGCGCAATACGCCTGGCGTGGTCGGTTTCGTTGGCGGGGAGAGCCAGCCGACGCCGCTGCGGCCTGAAGAGGTCAAGCGCATCATGGAGCGCATGGACTCTGAAGATACGGTGGTCAAAGTCGATTACAAGATTGGCGAACGGGTACGCATCGTCGGCGGTCCCTTTAATGATTTCCCTGGTACGGTGGCTTCCATCGATTCCGGGCGCGAGAAAGTGCGCGTGATGGTGGATTTCTTCGGGCGCGAGACCGCCGTAGTGCTCAGCTTCATGGAAGTGGAACGCATGTAATTTCGGCGATTGCGTATAGTCGCTAATCGAAATGCACTTAGAGTCCCGGCCTGCGCGGCCGGGATATGTTTGAGAGTAAGCGAGGACCGAAGATGGCAAAGAAAGTCAAAGCGATCGTCAAGCTGCAGATACCGGCGGGCAAAGCCAATCCGGCGCCGCCGATTGGACCGGCTTTGGCGCAGCACGGCATCAATCTGATGCAATTCTGCAAGGAATACAACGGCCGCACGTCAAGCCGCATGGGCGAGATTGTGCCAGCGGAGATCACGGTGTTCATGGATGGCTCATTCAGGTTCGCGCTGAAGAGCCCGCCGACATCCTTCCTCATCAAGAAGGCGGCCGGCATCGAAAAGGCGGCTTCCAATCCGCTAACGGAAACGGTGGCGATATTGAAGCGCGACCAGGTGCGTGAGATTGCCCAGGTCAAGATGAGCGACATGAATGCCATCGATATTGAAGGCGCGATGCGTCAAGTTGAGGGCACCGCTCGTCAGATGGGCATCAAGGTGTCGGATTAGCCGATTGGAGCGGTTTGTCGCAGGTGGCGAATCGCAGCAATTCAGACTGAGTTCAGAATGTGGGAGGGCGTGCTCGCCCGTTGACCACGAGGAGAGAGATAATGGGAAAGCGATACAACGATGCGCTGAAGACCTTCGATCGGCAGCGGAATTACCCGATGGCGGAGGCGCTGAAGCTGGTGAAAGATAACGCCAGGGCGAAATTCGACGAGACGATTGAAGTGCATTTTCGGCTGGGAATTGACCCTCGCCACAGCGATCAACAGGTCCGCACCACGGTGATGCTGCCGCATGGCACGGGCAAGACGATTCGCATTTTGGCTTTCGTCGAAGAAGGGCAGGAAGAGGCGACCCTGGCGGCCGGCGCCGATATCATCGGCAGCGATGAAGTGATCAATCAGATTCGCAATGAGGGCTGGCTGGAGTTTGACGCCACCATTGCCACGCCGCCGATGATGCGCAAGGTGGGGCCGATCGCGCGAATTCTCGGCCCGCGCGGCTTGATGCCGAACCCCAAGGCCGGCACCGTCGTGCCGCCTGACGATATCCCGCGCGTGATAAACGAATTGAAGGCGGGTCGGGTCGAGTTTCGCAATGACCGCACGGGCAACCTTCACATTCCGGTCGGCAAGGCCAGCTTCACGCCGGAACAGCTGCAGGAGAATTTGCAAGCGCTGGTGGATGCGGTGCAGGCGGCCAAGCCGGAATCACAGAAGGGCGCTTACGTCCGGCGCATGGTGCTGACCTCGACGATGGGCCCGGGCGTGCGCGTTGAATCGACCGTAAACTAGGCGATCCGCGCTATTATCCCAAAACTGTAAGGGCGAGCCGGTGGCTCGCCCTTCTGCGTCCGATAAGCGGGCGACCTGATAGGTCGCCCCTACATTTGTATTTGTGGCGGAAATTAGCGCTTCAAGCGCTCAAAGTATTGCTTGCGAAACTTGGCTACTTTTGGCGCGATGACGTAGGCGCAATAGCCCGAGCGCGGATTGTTGACAAAATAGTCCTGGTGGTAGTCTTCTGCCACCCAGAAGGCGCTGGCAGGCGTGACCTCAGTGACGAAAGGATCGCGATAGAGTCCTTCTGCTTCAATGCGCCGGATCGTCTCTTCGGCGATAAGTTTCTGTTCTTCACTGTGATACCAGATGCCGGAGCGATACTGCGGTCCCACATCGTTGCCCTGGCGGTTCAGCGTGGTCGGATCGTGTATGGTGAAGAAGATATTCAGGATTTCTTCAAAGCGGATCACATCGGTGTCGAAGTGGACGTTGACGACTTCGGCGTGACCGGTGGTCTTGGCGCAAACTTGCTCATAGGTCGGGTTATCGACATGCCCGCCCATATAGCCCGAGATCGCCGATTCGACGCCGGTCAGCTGATTGTAGACCGCTTCCACGCACCAAAAACACCCGCCTCCCAAAGTTGCCAATTCGAAAGTCATGATTGGATTCCCCCTGCTCGAACTGATTGCCTAGAGTATAAACGCGAATCCTTGCGGTTTTCCTACGTCAGTGTAAGTTAAACATCAGAGCGCCGCGTTCGCTTCTTCGACCGCTTGCGTCAAGCGCGCCCATTCCGCCAGCGACAGCGTTTCGGCGCGGCGCTGCGGATCAATATCAACGGATTGCAGAAGGTCACGAGCGCGGGACGCCTTGATTCGCAAGCCGCCAGCGAGCGCGTTCTTGAGTTGCTTGCGCTTCATGCTGAATCCGGCTTTGACCACGCGAAAGAATAACTCGGCGGGAGGCAGCGGCAGCGGAGGAGTTTCGTGCGTGTCGATACGAACGATGGCGCTGTCGATATTGGGCCGGGGCCAGAAGACTGCCGGTCCATATCGGCTGATGATGCGCGGGATTCCATAATACTGGACGGCGATCGACAGCAGATTCATCGCACCGGGCGCGCCAACGATGCGTTCCGCCACTTCATATTGCATGGTCATCACCATGCGCCGCGGCGGCTTGGGCGATTCGAGAAAATGCCAGAGGATGGCCGAACTGATGTAATAGGGCACGTTAGCGACGACGATGTAATCTTTGGCGCCGACCAGGGCGGCAATATCGGTTTTGAGAATATCGTTGAACACCAGGTACACATTGTCAGCGTCATCAAAGCGTTCTTCGAGGAGCGGCCGCAGGCGCTGGTCGACTTCAATCGAGAAGACCTGACGGGCGGCGCTCGCCAGCAGATCAGTCAGCGCGCCGGCGCCGGCGCCCACTTCCACCACAGTTTCGCTCGATTGCAGCGCAGCCGATGCCACGATCTTCTCCAGCGCGTTGGGGTCATGCATGAAATTCTGCCCAAGGCTTTTTTTGGGCAATATATTGAAGCTTTCGAGCAGCGCTTTTGGGCTGTGGGACATGGGGAGAACCTTGGCCGGATATGCTTGCGGCGCATTCGCAGTTGACCACAGCGGGTCGGTTTTGAGTAGGGTAAGCGCGATGAGAGATGACAGATTCTGCTAGAATGAAAATCCGATTTCAAAATCGTAAGAGAGCGCCATGACACTCCTAGACCCAAGCTTCCTGCCCGTCCTCATATTTGTCCTGCGCGTCAGCAACAACGTCATAGGTACGCTGCGGCTGATTCTCGTTTCGCGCGAGCAGCGCCTGTGGGGTTTCGCCTTCGCATCTTTGGAGTCGTTGCTGTTTGCCTACACGGCCGGGCAAGTGATCACCGATTTGAACAACCTCCCGAATTTGGCCGCGTATGTCTTCGGCTTCGCTGTTGGCGGCGTCGTCGGCATGCAAGTAGAGAACCGATACGTGAAAGCCTACGAAAGCGTGACTGTCATCGCCTCGCGTGAAGTGTCACACGAAATGGCGCTGGCGCTACGCGAGCACGGGCATGGCGTCACCGAGATCATGGGCGAGGGCGCACATGGCGAGGTAGAGGAGCTGCACATCATCGTTCATCGCCGCGATCTCCATCAAGTGATGCGGATCATCCGCAACATCAAGGATGATGTCTTTGTGACGGTTGAACACTCGGAGTTCATTCGCGGCGGTTGGATCCGCGCGCATCGCCGTTGAGGCCGTTTATTCCTCGGTCAGCGCCAACTCCACGAAGTAAGTGGGGTATTCGAGCAGACGGTGGACGGGGCATTTGCCAGCGATATCGCGCAATCGTTTACGTTGCTTGCCATCTAGATCGCCGTGAAAGACCAGCGCCTCGCGCAGCTCGTGTACGAAAGCATCAGTTCCTTGGTGGCTTGGGTACTCTCCCCCCTTGAAGCGCTCATAATCGAGCTTGACCTCGACCCGCTGCAGGTCCCAACCTTTGCGTTCGGCATAGAGGCGGCAGGTGATCGCCATGCAGGAGCCAAGAGCGCCCAGCATCATCTCGCCCGGCGTGGGCGCGCTGTCGGTGCCGCCGGCCTCGGCCGGTTCATCCCCGTGCCATTGGTGGTGGCGGACGTTGATGGTGGTGCGGGTGCCGTCTTCGAGAATGATGTCAACGGGCATGGCAAGCGCTCCTTCTCGTCCTTTGTGGAATGCAACTCAATCGCGCAAAACCGCGAATATGTCGCTGATCGCCAATTCAAAGCCGGGCAGGATGTCTTCGCTGCGGAGCGTGTCGCCCGGTCCTAGAAACTCAGATTGAAGCTCTCCGCCGTCGCTCAAGCGACAGACCTCGACTCCGCGCCGTTCGGGTAGAACGAGCCAAACGATTGCCGTGCCGTTCTCCAGGTAGGCTTGCGCTTTGTGTCTTAGTTTGCTCATTGTGTCAGATGGCGATTGAATTTCGACCGCCAAGTCTGGCATTTTGGGCACGTAGCGCTCCGGCGGCGGGTCGGGCAACTGGTCGAAACGCTGAAAGGCGACATCGGGCAGGAGCGCGGTGTGGCGCGTGTTCGGCGGGTGGAAACCGCATTCGGAGGTTACTTCGCCCAGCCCAAATCTTTCTTCGTATTCGTAGAGGAAGTGTGAGATTCGTACTTGAAGTCTAGCATGCGGCCGTGCGGGCATCTCGTCCTCATACAATATTCCATCAATGAGATAGAACTTGCGATTCTCGAATTCGGGATCGCTCTCCATCGCCCACAAATCGCCCACGGTGTACAGCTTCTCTTGGATGGCCATTTCGATTCAGCCCCCGACGCTAACTCGCGCCCTAGTATAACATAGCTGAGCGTAAATCAGTTGAAGCGCCGGCCTATCGAAAAGGACGCTCAGATACCGTAGCCGCCCGGCGGAATCGCCAGCAGGAACATGATGGACAAGCCGGCGATCAGCAGCGGCAGGAGGATGACGATGGCGATGAGGGGCTTTTCGCTTTTGAGGTGCATGTAGAACCAGATGACGAGGCTTGACTTAATGATGGCGATGCCCAGGAGCAGAACCGCTTTGATCGCTTGCAAGGTCGCGGCGGCCTCCGGGGCGTCATGGATAGCGCCTTTGAGGAATTCGGCGCTGAGGACTTCGATCACGGTCAGCACGGCCAAGCCGCCGAAGACGACGGTGTAGACGCCGCCTTCCACGGTGATCTCCCGTCCCAACAGATGGACGGTATTGCTGTGGTGTTCACCCTCGTGCTGCATCGCTTGTGCCATTTGCCGCGCTCCTAAACCAGATAGATGAGGGTGAATAGCATGATCCAGACGACATCGACGAAGTGCCAATAGAGGCCGAACATCTCAATGCCGATGGGGTTGTTGTCGTAGCGGCCCTTGGCGCCGCGCCGCATCACCTCCAGCGCCCAGAGCACGCCGACGAAGACGTGCGCGCCATGGAAGAAGGTGGGCGCGTAAAAGCGCATGCCGAAGGTGCTCCACTCGGAGGCGGTGTCGAAGCCGAGCACGATGCCGAGATGCGCCAGCTCGCTGTATTCGATGTATTGCCCGCCGAGGAAGACGATGCCGCCTAGCGCGGTCAAGCCGATCCAGCGCAGCATGCCCGCTCGGTTGCCCTGCTGCATCGCGCGCAAGCCCATCACCATGAAGAAACTGCTCGCCAGCAAGACGAAGGTATTGGCGGTGACCAGGGCGACGCCGAGTTCCTCATGCGCCTGCGCCACGATATCTTTTTCGTTGATGCGAAAGATGATGTAACCGACGATCATGATCGAGAAAATGACAATTTCCGACGCCAGGTAAAGCCAGACGCCGAGCTTCATGTTGTTGTTGTGCTCTTCTTCGCTCATGTGCCCATGGTCGTCATGGGCGGCGGTGTGAAGCTGGTTGGCTGTCAATTCTGCCATGCTTTTCTCTCGTCCTATTTCTGGTAGCCGATGGCGCGCGGGATGGCGCGGATGACGCTCACGACGCCGCCGGCGATCTTGCCCGCCTCGCGAATCGGTACGATCTGCGTCCGTTCGCCGTCGGTCGGGTCGTATTCTTGGACCTCGCGAACGCCGCGGTGCGCCAGATAAAAGAAGACCGCGATGCCGCCAGCCGCCAGCGCCAGCGAGATGAATATGATCAGAATGAAGCCCAGCAGAACGGTGAATTGGCTGGTCCCGGCTATCGTTTGATTGGCGAAATCATCGGGCGGCAGGACGAGCCCGAGGATGTCTTGTATGGGAATGACAAAGTCGCCGAAGCCATTGGCGAAGAAATCCGCGTTGGGCTCGGTAGAGATTTGCAAGCCCAAACCGTGCGGCAGCAAGGCAAAGGTGAATAGCACGACCGTGGTGATGACGGCGATCGTCAGCACGAGGAAGAGCTGGCCGGCGTAGAAGGCGATCGTCTGCCCGAGGCATGACAGGGTCATCAACAATGCGCCGAGTGTGCCCGGGATGCCGGCCACGAGCATCAAAAAGACGCGCCAAAGAGCGAAACCGATGGCGAACCAGATAACGAACCAGACGACATTCACAATCCAGTTGATCAGGAAGAAGCTGACGTTGAGATACGGAAATGCCCAGGGCTTCGCTGTGTCGTTGATGATGTACCAGGCGTAATCCCAGAGTCGCTTCCCAGCGCGGAAGACGGGACCGGTCGTGCGCAGGGCGAACTCTTTCTCCGGCGCTTCCTCTTCGTGCTCATCGGCATGGTCGCCGTGCTCGCTCATTTTGGGATCAAAGGCGCCGACACCCCACATGAAGGTCGCCATTGAGACGAAAGCGGCCAGCACCATGCCGACCTGCGCGCCCTCGCTGGAATCGGCGTTCATCCACACCGGATCCATATTCTGCAAGACACGCACGGCGTAAACGAAAGCCAGCGAGGCGATAAAGCCAGCGATAAGCGCCGGAATCGCCCTGGAAAGGCCCGGTTTATCCATAGATCGCCCCTCCCATAATTCTTAAACACAGAGAGCGCAGAGAACCCAGAGAGTTGGTTTGAATAGATACCTTGTATCTCTGTGAACCGCGCAATAGTGTTCCGAATCCGCGCACTCCTGGCACAACAGACGCGTATCCTCTGCGCTCTCTGTGTTCTCTGTAGTTCATTTAGCGGATCCAATACAGGACGACATAAAACATGATCCAGGCCAGGGTGACGAAGTACCAGAGTTTGGCGCTGCCTTCCACCGCCCAGGAGTCATGCGCGTCGCCGCTGTAGCGGCCTGCCGCGCCGCCGCGATATACGCGAAAAATGATCGCCAGAATCGCCAGCGCGTGCAAAAAGTGAAAGCCGGTCATCAAGCGCATCGTGATGCCATATTGCGTGGCCATGGCGGCGTCGGAAACCGATGCGAATTCGTAAACGATGATCGCCATGAAGGCGACGCCGAGCGCCATCGCGCCGCGCCAACACGTGAGAAAACCGCCCAGCCTTTGGGCGCGCAAAGCGTCCAAGCCGCGCTTGACCAGGAACGAACTCAGCAGCAGCGCCAGGGTGGCGGCGGTGGGCAGCAGCGGATCGAAGGGCGCTACTCCGGCCGGGGGCCATTCGGCATAACTGAAGCGCAGTTGCCAGTTGACGACTATCATCGCCAAAAAGACCATGATCCAACTGATTTGGAAGATGGTCATGCCGAGGCGATTGTTTTTCAGTCGCATCTCGGCGACGCCGAGTTTCGGCTTTTGCCCGCGATGAACGGTGCTGGTCATAGCTCTATCGCCGCATTTCCGTGAAATGTATGGACGGAAAACATTAGTGCCCGCCACCTTTAGCCGGCGCCGCGCCGCTGAAAGCCTCATCAACCGCGTCCAGGTAGGCGGCCGAGGCTTCCGTGCCGTAGCCGTAGGGGTCTTCAAAGGGAATTGGGTCATCGTCGAAATTCATCGTGGGCGGCGGCGAGGTTGTCTGCCATTCCAGCGTCAAGGCGCGCCAGGGATTGGCGCCGGCGATGGGACCGTGATAGTAAGATTTGATGACGTTGTAGATGACGATAAGGCTCGAGAAACCGAGCACAAAGGCGGCCAAGCTGATCAGCTGATTCCAGGGCTGGAAAGCCTCGACATACACGGCGACGCGCCGGGGCATGCCCAACATGCCGACAACGTGCATGGGGAAGAAGGTGAAGAGGAAGCCGAAGTAGGTGAACAGGAAGTGAATTCGGCCCAGACGCTCGTTCATCATCCGGCCCGTAACCTTGGGAAACCAGTGATAGAGAGCGGCGTAGACGGCGAAGACGCTGCCGCCGAAGAGCACAAAGTGGAAGTGGCTGACGACGAAGTAGGTGTCGTGCACATGAATATCAAAGGGCAGCGCGGCCAGCATGACGCCGCTGATGCCGCCGATGACGAAGAGCGACAAGAAGCCGAGAGCGAACAGCATAGCGCTGGTGAAGCGGATTTTGCCGCCCCAAATGGTGCCCAGCCAACTGAACATTTTGATGCCAGTTGGCACGGCGATGATCATGGTCGTAATCATGAAGGGTATGCGCAGTTCAGGCTGCAAGCTGGTGAACATGTGGTGCGCCCAGACGGTGAAACCGACGAAGGCGATGCCCATGCTCGACAAGCCGACCATGCGATAACCGAAGACCGGCTTGCGGCTGTGGACCGACAGCACTTCGCTGAGCACGCCCATGCCTGGCAGCACCATGATGTAGACGGCGGGGTGACTGTAGAACCAGAAGATATTCTGCCACAGCAGCACATCGCCACCGCCGGCGGCGTCAAAGAAAGTCGTGCCAGCTACCCGATCGAGCAGCAGCAGGGTGAGCGCGCCAGCCAGGAAGGGCGTCGCCATGACGGCGATGATACTGGTCGCCAAGACCGCCCAGCAGAGCAGAGGCATGCGCCAGATGGTCATCTCGGGCGGGCGCATATTGAAAATGGTGACGATGAAGTTGATAGAGCCCATGATGGAAGAGATGCCGAGCAGGTGCGCGCCCAAAGCCCAGAGCGTTTGGCCGTCGCCACTGAATAGCGTTGAGAGCGGCGGGTAGGAGGTCCAACCAGCTTCGGCCGGGCTGACGAAATAACCCAGGAGCACGACCACAGCCGCGGGCGGAATCAGCCAGAAGGCGAATGCGTTCAGCCAGGGGAAAGCCATATCTTTGGCGCCTAGCTGCAGCGGCACGACGAAGTTGCCGAAAGCAGCCCACATCGGAATGATGAAGAGGAAGATCATGATGGTGCCGTGAATGGTGAAGAGGCTGTTGTAAGCGGCGCCCGAGACCATCACATCGAGATCAGGAGTCCACAGTTCGAGGCGGATGAGCATCGCCATCGCGCCGCCAACCATGAAGAAGATGAAGGCGGCGACGCCGTATTGTACGCCGATGATCTTGTGATCGACGCTCCAGCGCAGATAGTCGGTCAGAGCCGGGCGCCGCAGCGTTTCCGCTTCTTGCTGTTCCGCTTGTGCCCCCAAGGGGACGGCAATGGTTGCCATAGTCGCGTCTTCTCACTCCCGTCTTTGCGATCTTAAGTGGCGAGCGCGCCAGTTGGGTAGCTTTCCTTTACATCATGAAGAGCCATCGCCGTCCTCCGCTTCGACCTCCGGCGTTTCGGCGTCGACATCCCCTTCCATGCCGAAGGTAATGTCGACCTCGTAGCCAAAAACGGTTTGGATGGCGTTTGGAATCGCCATGCCGGCATTTTCCATATCGCAGTCGGAACCCTCGCCGACGGTGCAGAGAAAAGCCACAATCGAGTAGAGTTGTTCCGGCGACATGACATTGGCCGCTTCCATGACATCGGGACCGAAGGCGGCCATTTGCTGGTCGTAACCGGGGACGCGGAAGGCGCCCGAGTTCCAAATGGAAGTGGCGATGTATTCTTCCGCCGATTGCCCGGGCACGCGTTCACCGGCGCGGTCGGCGATGCCGTTCAGCGATGGACCGGTGGTGGCGGTCCAGCCGAGACGGTCCAGAATGTGGCAACTGTTGCAGATGTAATTCTGGATTTCCATTTCGCCGCGCAAGACCGGATCGGCCGGCGGATTGAGAATGGCGTGGATGGCGGGCTCGTAGAATTCCGCGAGAAATTGAGATTCGTCCTCATGGACGATGACCGTGCCGCGCATCCGACCGTGCCCGTCGCCGCATAGCTCGGCGCAGACAATGGGGTATTCGACCGGGTAGGAGCGGCCATCCACGCGCACGGGCGTGAAGCGCAGCTCGGTGGGGCGGCCGCCCTTGGCCGGGTCGCCGGGCAGCAGATCTTGCTTGACGCGCATCGCCGGTACCCAATAAGAGTGGATGACGTCTTGCGTTTGCAGGGTCAAGTCGACATTTTGGCCGATGTAGGTATGCAATTCAGCGCCGCTGTTTATGATGATCTGATTGCCGTCGGGGTCGAATCGTTCGGTGACGTAGGTATGCGTCCAAGCGTAGCGCGCGCCGTTGACGTTGATGGCGATGCTCTGCCCGTCCACCATGTTGACCGAGGCTTTTGGTTCGGAGTTCTGCGTCCAGATGTTGAAGCTCACGACCGCCAAAAAGACGACCACCATGGCCGGGATGATCGTCCAGACGATCTCCAGCAGCGGATTTCCGTGGTAGGTGGGCCCATCGCTATGATCACCGGGGCGGGCGCGAAAAGCGATGATCGAGATCAGCAGCATGCCTTGTATCAGGAAGAAGACCACGCCGCCGATGATCATGAGAATGTAAAAGAGTTCATCGACGCTTTTGGATTCAGCCGAGGCTTGATCGGGCAGCACGACCGGCACAAAGGTGGTGAACCAATTGATGCCGATGACGCTGACGAGCAGGAAGACAGCGGTGACGACGACCGCGGCCGGGCTGATCGAGGGCGTGTTGGAACGGGTGTTTTCCATACGGGACTACCACCTGGTATTCTCGGGTCGGCAAACGCGGTGGATTTCCCCACCTGTCGGCGCGTGACGGCGCGTCGACGCCAGCGACCCGGAACGACTGATTCCGTGAGTTGCTCCGCTTGTTAAAATTATCACAATTCTAGCGAAAAGCCGATTCGTTTACAAGTTCAGGTCTGGCTAGTAGGGTTGAATATGTCGGCTTAGGTCCTCTACGGCGCGTCAGATAAATCTTCACCACAGAGGAATGGAGGCAACACCGAGCACACAGAGTAGGCAGCGACGAGATTGGGTGCGGTGCTCCCCACACGTAAGGATCTCTGAGTGATCTCCTCTGCCTTGCGGGCAGTACGTTGGAATGACACGCTGTCTGAGGTAAGATCATCAGGTGTTATTTCGATTGCAGGCGGGGCGATGAAAGCGAAGCAGAACAAGGGTGATCATATCTGGCTGGCGTACGCCGCGCTAAACTTCGCCTTGCTGGTCGCCGCCGTTGCCTTTGGTCTGGTCTCGTTTTTCGCCTCGCTGGAAATCGTGCTGACTCTCGGCGCCCGGGCGATTTGGGAATCGATGGGCGATACCGTGCAGGGCAAGTACGCCTTGGCCACCTTGCGCAACCTTTGGCTGCTGGTCGGGGGCATGATCTTTCTGGTAGTCATCATTTACTGCATTAACGTCTTTTTCAAGCGTTGGCGCGAAATGCGCATTCACCGCGCTTACATCATCTTGTTGCTGGTCGAAGCGCTCACCATTCTACTGGGCCAGGCGCTCGCTTGACCACCGCCTGACTCAACGCGCGCCAAAGTAATAGTATTCGAGGATATCGCGGGTCAAGGGCGCGGCAATCGCCGAGCCTTCGCCAGCGGTCTCCACCATGGTGACGATCACAATCCGCGGCTCCTTGGCCGGCGCGAAGGCGATGAACCAACTGTGCGGCGGATCGTCCTCGCCGGGGACTTGAGCGGTGCCGGTTTTGCCGCAGACGCCGATATCCAGCAGGGGCGAACCGTAAAATTGATGGGCGGCCGTGCCTGAATAGGAGTTGACGACATCACACATACCGCGGCGGACGATGGCGAGATTGGCCGGATTCAGTTGGGCGTCGACCATGACTTCGCGTTCGGCGACGCGCGTGCGCTGATCGAGTATGCCCCGTTCGCGCACCAGATGGGGACGCAAGATATAGCCGCCGTTGGCGATGGCCGCGTAGAGCCTCGCCATTTGCAGAGGCGAGGCTTGCACCTCACCTTGACCGATGGACAGGTTGACGGCGTGCGCATAAGACCAGGGCAGCCCGGTGTAGGTGGTAACATTTTCCGGCGTGGGGAGGATGCCGGCGACCTCCGGGATCGAACGGATGCCCGTAAGCCTGCCCAAGCCCAGCAACCGCCCAAAAGATGGTAGCAGCCAGGGATCCCTGGCGTTCAGGCTAAAGCCGGCCTGGTAGAAAAAGGGATTGCAGCTGTTGGTGACGCCGGTTTGGACGGACATGATGCCGTGGCCGCCCCGCAGCCAGTCATAGCGAACATCGGGACCGTAAGCCCAACTGCCGGTACAGTTGTATCGGGTAGTCTCGTCGTAGACACCGCTCTCCAACGCGGCGATGGCGGTCAAGCCCTTCATGACCGAGCCAGTGGGATAGGCGCCTTGGGTCGTCCGATTGAGCAGGGGCTTGCGTTCGTCTTCGACGATGGCCTTCAGTCCATCAACCGCTTGGGCTTGCCCCGTCGTGGGAAAGGGATTGAGGATGTTGCCGTCGTAGGCGGGATGGCTGTACATCGTCAGGAGCTCGCCATTGTTGACATCCATGATGACGACCGAGGCGCCGCTGGAACCTTCGGACCAGGGGCTGCTGGCATACGCCAGCTTCAGCAGACGCGCGACCTCCGTCTGCAAGCCGGCGTCGATGGTGAGCCACAGACTTTCCGGGATGCGCGAAGGAACCTCGCTGAGCACGCGCAGGCGCTTTCCATCGGGCGCGACCAGCGACAGGCGTCCGCCGGGGCGCCCGGCCAAGATTTCATTCATGCTCTCCTCGACGCCGCTTTTGCCGATGATCGTCTCGGCATTGAATCCGATCGATTCGAGTTGCGGGATTTGCGTCGCGTCCGGGTAACCGACATGGCCGATGACATGCGGCAGGAGCGCGCCCTGCACGTAGCGGCGGGTCGGCTGTTGCCGGAATTCGGCGCCGCAATAGACCTTCATCAGCTCGCTGTTTTTGATGTATACGTCCGGCTCGATGAGCCCGGCGTCTACCAGCCAGTGCGAGCGCGAGCGCAGGTTGAACAAGTCGGCGATTTCCGCCAAAGGTACGTCAAGAGATTCAGCCAGGATCTGAAAGCAGACGTCGCGGTCAGGGATGCGCGCGTTATTCGCCAGGACACGTACCATGCGGCCGTTTTGATCGGCGAGAGCGACGCCAAGGCGGTCATAGACGTTGGCGCGGCTGGGCACTTGCGCCTCGAAAACCAGGCGCGCGCCTTCGCCCATTTCGGCGAAGATATCGGCCCGCGACCAGGCGATGCGCCAGCCGCCCGCCTCCGGGTCCATCACCAATTGCAGGCTGCGCTTCGCGTCGCTGAATTGGCCCAGATTGCGCGTATGGAAGGTCATGTCATATTGCAGCGCCAGCCAGCGCTCTTCGCCGGTCAGGTTGCTTGGCCGGTATTCAATATGTTCCAGCGTCAGGTGGTCCTGCGTCGATTGATAGGCGGCGCGGAATTCGTCCAGGGGCGTCAACTCTCGGTTGCGGAAGGTCAGGAGACGGTGCATCTCCTCGAAGTCGCCATTTTGCCAGGCGTCGAGGAAGCGCCGCGCCACCGCTTCAGCGGACGCAAGGTCGGCGCCGCGGGTGGGCTCTGCCGCCATTGTGGGCAGCGGATGAGCCGATAGCTCGGCGCCCCCGCTGCAGCCGGCGAGGGCCAGGAGCACGATGAGCAAAAACAAAACAAGTGACGGCATAGCGACTGGATGGACTGTGAATTGGCACGACCATCCATTATAGTGGCATTGGGAGAATTGACTTTGCGCAACGAGAGGAATCAGAAGAGCATATCGCCGGGCGCCGACTGCAGATCAAGAATCTGGTGCTAACCAAACTGTCGTTGCGGATCGTAATGCGCTGCTTGCGGCCATCGC
Organism: Chloroflexota bacterium; assembly: GCA_026707665.1. GTDB lineage: Bacteria > Chloroflexota > Anaerolineae > Aggregatilineales > Phototrophicaceae > UBA6055. The sequence goes on along the minus strand of JAPOWK010000058.1, from coordinate 26,758 downwards.
CGATGTACTCGGCCAGGTACTGGATTTCTTGTCCTTCAAATTCCGCCGACAGGTGACAGCGAGTCCTAATGAGCCAAAGCTCGTCGCTGAATCCATAACTACACGGATAGCTGCATCCGCATTTTGTACCAGCTTGCCGGCGCGCCGGTCGCCTTATTGTCGCTGCGCTGTTCCCACAAGAGATCTAGATGTGGCGCAAACGTCGTCACGACTTCCCCCGGCTCCCAGCCGACAGTGGATTCGGGCCGTGGATGGCTGGCGTAGAGCATGAAGAGGCCGCCGGGCGCGAGCCGTTTGGCGATGGCGCAGGCGTAGGCTTCTATGGTGATCGTGTTGATACTATGCCCGCAGCCGATATCGATGATGAGATCATAGTCTTTCCGCAAGGACCGCAATTCGTCCAGGCGGGTCACGTCATGGCAAAAGAGGCGGTAGGCATCAGCAGGGAATGGGCTCAGCTTGGAAGCGGCGATGTCAATCGCCCCCTGCACGAAGTCGATGCCGTCGGCGCGCCAACCCCTGCGCAGCAGATCGCGGATCACCGTGCCGCTGCCGCAGCCGAGATCCAAGGCGCAGCCCGCTGGCAGGATGTCCAGCAGTTCCAATATTTCTGGCGGGGTGATGCCGCTGTCCCAAGGCGTATCGCCGCTGGCGTAGCGTTCGCTGAAACGGGCGTAACGGTCTTCGGTCATGATATGAATGGGCGACGGGCGACCTGATAGGTCGCCCCTACATCCCATGTAAACTGGCGCAGGGTCACGTAATCGGCACCATGTGGATGACGGTGACGCCGGCGCCGCCTTCTTGCTGCTGGCCCTGGGTCACTTTGCTCACCAGCAAATGCTCGCTAAGGTAGCCGCGCACGGCTTGGCGCAAGCGCCCGGTGCCTTTGCCATGAATGATGCGGCCGAAGGGCAAGCCCGCGTTATAGGCGGCGTTGATGTAGCGGTCGAGGATTTCCAGCGCTTCATCGACGCGTTTGCCGCGAATATCGAGCTCCATGCCGGGTGACTCTGATTTGGGCAACTGCGTTTCTGCCGGCTCGTATTTGCGGACGTGGCCCCGCTCCGCCGCTCGTTTCTCGCTGCGGCTCCGTTGGCGCATGTCGCTGAATTGCGCGCGAACGCGCAGGGCGCCGACTTGCACCTGCGCCGCTTTTTCGTCCAGTTCGGCGATGGTTCCTTCGGCGTTGAGCGCTTCGAGGAAGACGGTATCGCCTACGCGCGGCACCCAATCGATATCTTCGAGATGTCCCAACTGGTCGGCGTCGTCGAGGGGTGCGTTGGTCCAATTCGCCATTTTGTCGGTGGCTGCCTTGAGCGCATTTAGCGTCTCGGCCGGCATGCCCGCGGAACGCAGTTCAACTCGCATTTTGCGCAGTTGCTTGTTGAAGTCGGCCAGATCATCTTCGGCGTGGCGGCGCGCGGCGCGGATGACATCGCGCCTCTCGTCTTCAATATTGTCGAGGCGCGCTTGCAACTGGTCACGCTGCTGAACCTGCTGCTGGCGCAGGAATTCCAACTCTTCGTGCTGCAGGCGGATATCGGCGCGTGTGCGTTGGATTTCATCGAGCAAATCGTCAGCCGCCAGATCTTCGGTGGCGACCATGCCGCGCGCGTCGGCGACGATGTCTGAGTCTAGCCCAAGGCGTTCGGCGATCGCCAGGGCATTGGAGCGGCCCGGCAATCCGACGATCAAGCGATAGGTCGGTTGCAGCGTCTCCAGGTCGAATTCGACGCTGGCGTTGCGCACGCCCGCCGTCTCCACCCCATACACTTTCAACTCGGGATGATGCGTGGTGACCAAAGTCGTGACGCCGCTGTTTCGGAGGCAATTGAGCAAAGCGCGCGCCAAAGCCGAGCCTTCGGTCGGGTCGGTGCCGGCGCCGACTTCGTCGAGAATCACCAGGGAACGGTGGTCGGCGCGCTCGAGGATGTCGATGATATTGGTCATGTGCGAGGAAAAGGTGGAGAGCGATTGCTCGATGCTCTGCTCGTCGCCGATATCGGCGAAGACGCCCTGAAAGACCGAGAGCGCCGCTTCGTCCGCCGGCACGTGCAAGCCGCATTGCGCCATCATCACGATTAAGCCGACGGTCTTGAGCGCGACGGTTTTTCCGCCAGTGTTGGGACCGGTGACCACCAGCACCCAGCTGTCCTCATCAAAGCTGAGATCCAGCGGCACGACTTTTCCCTTCAGGAGCGGATGTCGCGCTCCCTTGAGCTGAATGGTCGTGCCCGGATGGGCGAATCCGCTGGGGCGCGGGCTGATGCCGACCATCTTGGGCTGAACGCAAGTATGGTCAATGGCGTAGCGCGCTTTGGCGATAGTGAGATCGAGGTATCCCAGCAGCTGCACCGTGCGCACAATGCGCTCGCTTTCGCCGGCAATCTCCTCGGTGAGGTCAGCCAGGATGCGGCGGATTTCTTTTTCTTCGTCCACCTGCAGTTCGCGCCACTTGTTATTGAGTTCGACCGTTTCCAGCGGCTCGATGAACACGGTAGCGCCGGAGGCTGATGAGTCATGCAAGATGCCCCTGATCTTGCCCTTGTGCTCGGCTTTCAAGGGGACGACGTAGCGGCCGTTGCGCATGGTGACGATCGCTTCTTGCAGCTTGTCCTGATTGGCTTTGTTGGTGACAATGCGATTGAGTTTGTTCTGCAAGCGATCGAAGGCGACTTTCAGATCGCGGCGGATGATAGCCAGGCGGGCGCTGGCGGTATCTTTGATTTCGGCATTGTCGTCGACCGTCTTTTCGATGGTATGCTGCAATTCAAGACATTCTTCGATTTCGTTCGCCAACTCGGCGAGCAGTGGAAAGGTCGCGCCCATGCGCCCGAGCGTGCGCTTGAGCGTCGTGCCGCGCCGCAGCGTATAACGGATATCGAGCAGAATGCTGGGCTCGACTACGACGCCGCGCTGTGCTTTGATGACTGGCTCACGTACATCGCGCGCGCCGCGCACGGTGATATTGGATCGCTCTTCCAGCAGGGCGACCGCTTCCGCCGTTTCTCGCTGCCAGAGCTGCACTTCTTCCAGCTCGGTCGAAGGGAAGAGCTCGATCGCGAATTCCTCGCCCGCGCCAAACGTGGTGTAGGAAGTGAGATCCTGCAGGATCTTGTGCAGCTCGAGGGTGGCGAGCGCTTTTTCGCTGATCATGTGTAGAGTATTCCGCTATGATTCGGCGCCGCTTCCAATCGGGAAATGGGCGCAAGTCATTGTATGGCAAGGCATTGGCGCTGTCAATCAAGGGTGGGCGGCTGAAGCAAGGCGGCCAACCCGGCATCTTTTAAACACAGAGATCGCAGAGCGCACAGAGGTATGCGGCGGATTCGGAAGACTGGTTGCCATGGCGAGAAAATCTCCGCGTTCTCTGCGTCCTCTGTGTTCGACAAAAGAAAACTAGAACGTGCAAATTTGGCAACCAACAGGACATCAGATGGATACGCCCATCTCGCGCAGGCGATCGATGGCTTGTATGAGATACCGGGTTTCGGCGCGGCGGGGCGCAATTCCATAATGCCAGTCGGCGGGAAAGTCAGGATCGCGCCGGGGGGCTGGGTGGACGACGATCTCGACCGTGCCGCTCAAGCTTTGGATGCGCGCGCAGAAATCGGCGACCGGGAGCTTCATGCCGCCTTGAATCGCCGTCAAATAATCTGGCATGTTGAAGGCGGCCTTTCTCGCCTGGCGTTGCGGACGCAGTAAGAAATTATGCGGGGAGATGGTCGCGCGGAAATCGTGAGCGCGCACCCAATCCACGGCGTATTCGGTCGCCAACTCGTGCACGATGCGGCGCAGCAAGGGTATGGAGTGGAAATGATGGTGCGTTGAGATATGCCGCGGCTGCAGCCCGGCAGCGGAGAAACGGCGCATTTGCGCATCCAGTTCGTTGCGAATCCAGGCGACCGCATCGGAGCGGAAGAAATGCGAGCGCAGATAGAGGCTGAGGTTGTTGCGGAAGCTGAAGTCTTCGTTGAGAAGATGCGGATGATGTTCCTCGTCATCGCTGACCGGATGGCCGTCGGTGAGTGAGAGGTGGATGCCAAGATCGAGATCGGGGCAGGCGCGGAAGAGCTCAAGCGCGTGCTGATGCGCGGGGTAGTTGGTCATGACGCTGGCGGCGCTGATGTACCCGCGCTGATGCAGCTCGCAGGTTTCCTGGTTGATGGCTTCGGTCAAGCCGCAATCGTCGGCGGTGATAATCAGTTTTGGCATGAGCCTGGATCGAGCCGGTCCGCCCAGGCCGCGGCGAATTGCTGGACAGCGCGCTTCTGCATGGATGTCGGGTTGATGAAGGGGCGGGAGTTCTTGATTCGGCGCCAGGCTTGATCGGGCGCGTCGCCCTTTGAGACGAGATAGGCGGCGGCCATGGTGGGCGCGCGGCCACAGCCGGCCGCGCAATGGATATAGACTTTGGCCTTGTCGTCCCGGCTGATTTCTTCACTGATGAATTTCACACCTCGCATCAGGTCTATGACGCTGGGCGGCGTATGATCGACCGTCGGCAGATGCAGGTGACGCTCGCCACCGATGCCCCGCTCGACATCGCTGTATCGTTCTTCGCGCATATTGACGATGGCGCTAATGCCGAATTCGCGCATTTCGGCGTAGCCTTGCCGGCTGTGCTGCCCACCGACAAAAAGCTGCGGCGTGATTTCGCTGTACTTCCAAACGGGCGCGCCAGTCTCGCGCCGGTGGAAGGCATCGTAGCCGCGCTGCTTGATGGCGCGCGGTCCGTTTCGGAGGAAGGCGCCGAATCTCTTGATGGCGCTTGCGGGTTTGGCTGGCTCGCTCATGCCGGCATTATAGCATAGGCAAAGGCCACGACAGAATCGGCAGGCGGCTCTCGAAAGGGAGCGGGCTTTGTGCTAACTTAGAAGGCGCTCGCACGCCCGGGAAAGGAATCGCTATGAACCCGATGGAGCGCTTGGCGGCATACGCCGAACCGGTGACGCGCCATCCATTTATTCTGCGCGTCCGCCGCAATCATGGCTTGGAACATGCCACCATTCACGTCTTGAACGGGCGGAATTACAAGTTTTCCGGTCGCAGCAGCGAAGGCGGTTTCATCCTGTTGGGCGAGGCGCCGACCGAACAAGTCGAGAGCGCAGTGATCGAGGCATTGGAGCGGATGAAAGCGGGCGAGCGCAAATTGGCGATTCATCCGAATTGCGGCACCAATCTGGTGACGACCGGCTTTTTGGCGACGACGGTCGCCTTTCTGGGTTTCGCCGGGCGCGGATTGCGCAAGAGCTGGGAACGCTTTCCCACCATCATGGTGGCGATGATGGCGGTCGTCTTTCTGTCGATGCCGCTGGGCATGAGCCTGCAGCGACATTTCACGACGGAGAGCGACCTCGGGGACATGGAGCTGGTCAGCGTCACGCGGGAAAGGAAGACCGTGCCGTTTAGCGGTCAGCAGCTGACCATCCATCGCGTTGTGACGCGTCAGGGTTAGCGGGATGAGCGCCACGCCGACATTTTACATCTTGCACGGCGACGACAGCATCAGCCGCGACGCCGCCTTAGCGCGCATGCGGGAAGCGATGGACGAAGACGGCGGCCTCAACCGCTCCGAATTTGATGGCGCTCAGGTCTCTGTGGCCGAGGTGCTGGCGGCGGTTCGGTCGTTGCCTTTCCTGGCGGAAAAGCGCCTGGTGATCGTCAAAGGCTTGATCAGCCATGTTACGAGAAAGAGGGCGGAGGCGGACCGGCTGATTGCCGAGCTGCCAAGCTTGCCGGCTTTTGCGCGCTTGGTCTTCTATGAAATGGAGCCCTTGGATCAGGGCAACAAGCTGCTCAAAGCGGCGCAAGAAATGGATAACGGTTACCTTCGCTATTTCAGCGCGCCGGAAAATCTGCGCGACTGGCTGCGAATACGGGCGCAGGAGCATGGGGCGGAAATCAACCCGAGAGCAGCGGCCGCAATCAGCGATTTGCTAAGCTATGATGAGCATAGCCGACAGGCGCGGAGGAAAATTGCCGCCCGCCGCAGAGAAGGAATGCAGGCGCGCGCGCTGGCTTTGCGGGCAGCGGATAACGAATTGCACAAGCTCGTCTGTTACGTCGATGGCGAGCGCGAAATCAGCGAAGAAGACGTCGCCGCCTTGACGCCCTACGTGCCCCAAGCGAATGTATTTGAGATGGTTGACGCCTTGGCAAATGGCAACGGGGGGCGGGCGCTGAAATTGATCAGTCAGTCCCTGCATGACGATCCGAGCGACCCCGGTTTCCGGCTGTTCGCGCTGATTGTGCGCCAGTTCCGCCTGCTGGCGATGACGCGCGACCACCTGGACCGGGGCGGTGGCGCGCAGGGCGGGGCTATCGCCAAGGCTGTCGGTGTATCGCCTTTTGTGGCCGGCAAGCTGGCGACGCAAGCGCGGCGATTCCAGGCGGCGCAATTGGATGCGATACTGAAACGTTTGCAGCAGTATGACCAGGAGATGAAGACGGGACGGATCGCGCCGCGTCTGGCTTTGGACTTGCTGGTGACGAGCTTGGCGAGCGGCTAATCTGTAGGTTTTGGAATGGGATAAAGGATGAATCTTATGCTGGGAGAAGATGGCAAGCAGATGACCGATATCGAAATGGAAATGGCGCCGGAAAAGGCGGGCACGGATTCAGGCGCGGTCGAGGTGCGCGAGGTCACGCAAGAGTTGATCGAGAGCTTGACCGGTTGGCGCGATGAATTGACCGATACGCTTGAGCAACTGACCACCGACGCCTATCAGCGGCTGATCCTGCAGTTGCTCGAGAAAGACGGTGTGGGCCAAATCGAACTAAGCAGCGCCAATGACACCATCGAGGGCATCGGCATCTTCGGCGGCGGCGGCTTCCTGACCTTTCGCGTGTCGTTTCGCTGCCTGCGCGGGGGCGGGCGCATCAGCTCGGCCGAGGTCGACGATTTTCGCCGCGGGGTCATGGTGGGGCGCGCCGACAAGGGCCTGCTGATCACAACCGGTGGCTTCACGCAAGAGGCGGAGTTGAAGGCGGCCAGCGACCGAGCGCCGGAGATCCGGCTGATCGATGGCGCTGAGTTGATCGGCAAGCTTAAGGATTTGGAACTGGGCGTGCGCACGGAGCAGGTGACGGTCGAGCGCGTGGTGATTGACCGGGCGTGGTTTGGTGGGGTGTAGCAACGAGTAACTCCGACCCGCATTCAATTAAGATTTAGAGGACCGAATGCCAAGAACGGCGCTTCCCAATATTGAGCTTTTCAATCCGACCTTACAGGCGCTTCACAGCTTGGGAGGTTCGGGAACCAACATGGAGATTCACGATGAGGTGGTCAAGATTCTGGGCTTGACTGACCAACAGATTCAGCTGCTGCATGATCCAGGAAACAGCCACAAAACTGAGATAGCCTCACGCTTGTCTTGGACTCGAACATGGCTGAAGCGATACGGTGTGTTGGACAATCCGCGAACGGGAGTCTGGGTTTTGACCCCCGAGGGGCAAAAGACCCGCAAATTAGACCCGGCCGCCGTGGTAGCGCGGATAGGAAGAAATGAGCGAGAGCGAAAACGCTGGGTTGGTCGGTCGCGAGCGTTTGAAGAAGAGGGCGAGGCGTCTGACTTTGAAGACGGGGACGAAAACGAAACCTGGCGGGTAGCTCTTCACAATCAATTGATTCAGATGAAGCCTGATGGATTCGAACGACTGGTACAACGGATCCTGCGTGAAAGCGGATTTGACCACGTTGAAGTAACGGGACGGACCGGAGACGGAGGAATCGACGGCATAGGAGATATTCGCTTGGGTGGATTTTTGTCGTTCCGCGTCGTTTTTCAGTGCAAGCGCTGGAAGAGTCCTGTCGGAGCGCGAACCGTGCGCGACTTTCGCGGCGCAATGATGGGACGAACTGACAAAGGGCTTATTGTTAGCACCGGTAACTTCTCTCAGGATGCGGTAAGAGAAGCAAGGCGAGACGGCGCGCTGGATATCGATCTCATCGACGGCGAACAACTGATTGACAAGTTGAAGGAACTTTCACTTGGTGTAACTACGAAAGAAGTTGTAGTCGAAGAAGTCACAGTCCATCCCGACTTCTTCGCCAACATCTAGCCTCTCACTTCAAGCGCCACGCTATCCCCGCCACCAGCAGCAGCACTTCATCCGCCGCCTCAGCAACCCGCTGATTGGCTCTTCCTAGCATATCGCGATAGAGAACCCCCAAGCGCGTCGGCGGGACGACGCCCATGCCCACCTCGTTGCTCACCAGCAGCCAGGTCGCCGCCGAGCATTGATGCAGCTCCAGCAAGCGATCCACTTCGCATAGCGCCGCCGTATTCGCTTCCTGCTGCGAGACCGAATCCGGCAGGCCTAGCAGGATATTGCTTGTCAGCAGGGTGATGCAATCGAGGATGAGCGTGTCGTGCTCGAATGGGCAAGCGGCGATCTGGCGGGCGGTGTCGCTGGGCGCTTCCAGCGTCTGCCAGTCTGGCGGGCGGGAGGCGCGGTGGTCGGCGATGCGCGCCCGCATGTCGGCGTCGGTTGCTCGCGCCGTGGCGACGAAGAGCACGCGTTCGCCATGCCCGCGCGCCCAGGTTTCGGCGTGGTGGCTCTTGCCGCTGCGCGCGCCGCCTAGCAGGAGAATCAGCCGCCTAGCCATAGAGGCAGCCGATGAAAAGCAGGCAGATCAACTCGCTCAACTCGCAGATGGCGCCGTAGACATCGCCGTTGAGTCCGCCGCCGAGACGCCGCGCCGCCCAGCCACCAAGAAGCGTCGTGAAGCAGAATATCAGCAGCCAAAGCGCGCAGGTTTCCGGGCGGGTGAGCAAGATGGCTACCCAGGCGGAGGCGATAAGCAGCTCGCGCGCCGATAGACCTTTACGGAAGCGCGCGCCCAGACCGTCGTCGTGGATGGCGGGGAAATGGTAGGCGGCCCAGACTATCGCCCAGCGCCCGAAGACCGGCGCCAGCGGCAGCCATTCAGGCGCGATCGACCGCAGCGCCAGCCACTTGCCGAGCAGCAGCAGCGTCAAGCCGGCCGCCGCCCAGACACCCGCCCGCGGATCCCGCATAATGCTAAGGCGTTTCTCGGCTGGGACGCTGGCGAGCAAGCCATCGCAGCAATCGCCGAAGCCATCCAGGTGCAGCCCGCCCGTGAGCGTCACCCAGACCAGCAAAATCAAGAAGGCGCTCAGGTCACGGTTGAAAGGCGACACATGCGCGACAGCCACCAGTATGGCGCCGATACATAAGCCGACCAGCGGAAACCAGGCGAAGGTACGTCCGCTATTGCTCCCGACCGCTGCGCCGAATGGCAGGATCGTCAAGAAGGAGAAAGCCGCGCGTATCTCATTGAACATTGGCAGCGCTCGGGTACAGGCTCGTCGCGCTATCAGTCTAACGAAAAGCGGCGCCCGGGCAAAGCGCGGCATTCAGCGATTGAGAGTCGTAAACAGCCGGTCGTGGTATAGTTATGTCCGCGAAGGGCTGAGCGAGGAAGGTCGTATGACGGTGGCAGTGTCACTTCTGCGCGGCATCAATGTCGGCGGGCGAAACAAGATACGGATGGCCGACTTGCGGGAATTATACCGCGGCTTGGGACTGAGCAATGTTCAGTCGCTGTTACAGAGTGGCAATGTCTTGTTTGAGGCGGCCGCGACGGATTTGGCGGGCGTCGGGCAGGAGCTTGAGGCGGCGATACGCGCAAACTTCGGCCTCGATATTCATATTATCTTGCGCTCATCGTCAGAATTTCACGAGATCTTTAGCAGACATCGCTTCTGTGACGAGCAATTGCTGGAGCCGCGCAAGATCGCTGTCGTTTTCCTGTCCGACACGGCGGATTCGGCTGCCGTAGACCAGTTGCGCGAGAGCAATCCGGGGCGGGAAATCATGCAAGCCGTTGGTCGCGAACTCTATATCTTCTACACCGATGGCATGGCGCGCTCAAAGCTGGACAGCAGCCGCATCGAAAGGGCGCTCCGTGTGCATTCCACCGCCCGCAACTGGAATACATGCAAAAGGATTTCGAAGCTGCTTGCAGAATATGGCGCCTAGGAGAGACGATCGACGTAGCACCGCGCGTTGGCGCGCAGCCGGTCCCAATCGCGATCGGCAACCGCTTCATTGTTGATCAGTGATGAGCCGACGCCCAAGGCGAAAGCGCCGTTATCGAGGTGCTCGCGCATATTGTCGAGGCTGACGCCGCCGGTCGGCATCAGCCGCAAATGGGGCAGGGGCGCCAGCACATCTTTGATATAACGAGTGCCGAGATGATTTGCGGGAAATACCTTGACGGCGCTCGCGCCCCATTCCCAGGCTCGCAAGATTTCCGTGGGCGTGAAGGCGCCGGGCATGAAGGGAAGTCCTGCTTCAGTGCAGGCGCCGTTGACATCGCGCTTCCAAACCGGCGACACCACAAACTGCGCCCCGGCATCCGCCACCGCCCAGACTTGTTCCGCGCTGATCACCGAGCCGGCGCCAATGGCGACAGTGTCATCGACGCGCTGGCGGATCTCGGCGATAGTGTCGACGGCGTCGCTATTAGTCAGCGTGAATTCGATGGCGCGTATGCCGCCCTCGGTCAATGCCGTTGTGAGCGCACGCGCAATCGAGAGATCGTCTAGGCGAACGATGGCGACGATCTTGTGCTTCGCGATAATCTCAAGTGCGGTCATCTTGTGGCTTTCTAGCGAGTGGGCATAGGGAAATTATAGCGGAAAGGTCTTGCCGGGTGGGAGAACTGGCGGGCGAATGATTCAGTCGGCTGCATCGGTCAAATTGTTTAGTCGACGGCGGCTTGCCGCGCTCAGCCTGGTCTGCGTGACCTTGCTTCTGCTGACGGTCGCCGTTTTTCTGTTCGCGCCGCCGCTCCCGGAGAGCTTGACCGTGGCGCGGACGGATCTGCGACTGGCCACCTGGCTCAGCGTTTCCTGGTCGATGGAAGCGCAGGATCCCGTTCAAGTGGAAGAACTGGCGGGCGAACTCAAGGCTCTGGGAGTGGACGATATTTATGTTTTCGTCAGTTACCTCAAGGCGGATGGCAGCTTCAACCAGACATTTGATTTTGCCGCCGAGTTTGTCGCCGCGCTGAAGGGATACGCGCCTGAGCTGCGCGCTTTTGCCTGGATTGGAATACCCGTTTCTCTCCCCGGCGCCATGCCCGCGAGCCGCCTGCACTCGCCCGAAATCCGGCGAACGATTGCCGATTTCACGCGCTTTGCTGCGGCGGATCTCGGTTTCGATGGCGTGCATATTAACGCCGAGTTGATCGCGGACGAGGATAGCGCGTACCTGGAATTATTGGCGGCGATTGACGAAGCCTTGCCGGCGGGCGCTCATCTGTCCGCAACGGCGCACCCGCTGCGGCTTGATGAAACCGCGACCGTCATGCCCTATCCGGCGGTTGCGCACCATTGGTCAGCGCCATATCTCCGCCGCGCCGCGCAGCATGTCGATCAGATTGTGCTCATGGCTTACGATTCGGGCCTGGTTGTCCCGCGCGACTATCTGCATTGGACGCGCTATCAAGTGGCGCGCAGTCAAGAGGCGCTGGGCGACACTGCGGCGGAACTCATCATCGGCGCGTCGGTATCTGAAGATTGGACGATTTCGCATCAGACGCAGGCGGAGACCCTGAGCCTTTTCCTGGCAGGCCTCAAGGCAGGTCTGGCGGAGCGACTGGACGGCATCGCGCTTTATCCGTTTTGGGAGCTGGACAAGCGCGAAATGCAGCTTATCGCCAGCAGTTTCGGTCGCTGACGCGGCGCGCTTATTTCGGAACCTCAGAATTGTCCGGCGCCGCGGACGGGTCGAAGTTGGGGTTCATCGGCGTCCAGACCGGGTAGCGGTCGGCAGGCGCTGAGACGAATTGCCGCGGGCGCAAGGCGATGATTCGCCCGCCGGTCAAGCTGATGTAGATCCAGCCGCGCGGATGAACGGCGACCGCAAGCGGCTGCTGCGGGTAAATGCCGAAGCCCGATTCGCTGACAAGAATGAACCGCTCCCAGTAGAGCCCCTCGCCGCGATAGGGCAGGTATGCCTGCCGCAAAGAGTTATAGCGATAAGGGATTAATATGGTCGCCCCGAGCGGCTGGTTTCTTTCGTCAAAAGTGATCATGATGACCTTGTAGCCGACGAAATCGATCTGGCGCGGCTCGCCACTGAGCACGACGATCAGCGTGTCTTTTGTGCCGGCCAGCGCATCGTGCGGGAAGGCCGCCAGGCTGATCGGCACGGCGCCGCTGCCGAAGAGCATGACCGGCGAAGCGCTGTCGGCGCAATCCACATCGGCTTCGGCGATATGGCTCTCGCCGGCGCCAATGCAATAGGGGAAGCCATACCAGCCACCCGGCGCAACCCGGTTCAACTCATCGCGCGCGTGTCGGCCGGGCTCATATGGCGCGCTGTCGACCGTCCAGAGCTGGTCGCGATAGAAGGCGACATCGGCGGGACGCCGGAATCCGGTCGCGACGATTTGACGATCGCTGCCATCCAGGTTCATGCTGTGGATGGCGCCGCGACCACGTTCCTCAAATTCGCAGCTGCTGCAGGGCGCGCCAAGCGCCACATAGAGCCGCTCGCCGTTGCCGATGGCGAGGCCGCCAGTCCAGAAACCCGTGCCGCTTGGCAGGTCGTCGACGATCGTATTGACCGCGCCCGTCGACGAAATCCGATAGATGTTGGCGCCGCCTGAAACGTAGAGATAACCGTCGTGGTACGCAAGGCCGTTGGGCATCGTCAGCCCGTCAGCGAAGGTCTCTATGGCGTCGGGGAGATGGTCGCCGTCAGTATCTCGTATTGCCATGACTGCGCCGCTCAGTGGCCGCGTGGCGAAAAGCGTTCCATCTGGCGCCACTTCCAGAGCGGTGAACGAGAGCGGCTCGATCCCCCGATCATGCACCACGCTCTCGACGCACCAGCGCATATCATCGGCATACAGCTCGCTGCCGATCGCGGTCGGCCGTTCGGCGCAGGGCGCCAACTCCGCCCCCTGCGCGCGCGCGACGAAAGTTCCGCTGGCAACTGCGAAGAAAAGCGCAAGCGCGCAAAGCGCCCACCGCCGGCTTAGTAGCGTAGAGACAGGCATGTCAAGCCGCCGTCCATTTTCACGAACTCGCTCAGATCGAGGCCGATTACGCGCTCGCAATGCCGAGATGCCGCTTCGCAGGCTTTTGGGCAGTTGGCGGCGATGAAGAGCGTGTCGTTCACCGGCATGACATCGGCGGCGTATCCCTCCTCCGGCGGCAGGTCGATGACTTGCGCCCAGCCCAAGTCGTATTCTGTTTGCAAGGCCGGATCGCGAATCAAGAACCCGGGCGCTGGTTCGGTCAAGCCGCTTTTCAGATGCAGGACGCCGCTGAAGGGGACGGGGTCGACGCGGATGTCGCTCTTGACCGAACGCAGTGCCGCCCGCAGCGCCTTGAAGCCGGCGAAGTTGCTGCGCCCGGAGATGCCGACGAGGACGCGGTCGGCGCAGAAGAGCACATCGCCGCCGTCGATCCGGGCAGCGGGCGGCGGCTCGACTGTCCGCAGATGCGCCAGATGGGGCTTGAGCGATTCGCCTTCGTTCTCCCGCGATGGCGCGCCTGAGCGGCATTGGAAAGCTAGGTCACGGAAGATCACAAAGGGATCTTCGACAAAATGTCCATCGGGAAAGCGCTCATCCGGCGGCAAAATCGTCACTTCGAGCCCGCAGTCTCGCAGCGCTTGCGCATAGGCATCGTGCTGCTGCAACGCCAGGTCGTAGTCCGGCGCGCCCAAGTGGGCTGACGATGTTAAGCCTTCGGCGAAGTTGGCCGCCGGCCGCCGCATCAAGGCGCGCGTGAAAGTTGGCAGCAAGTGCATAGATGACCCAAATGAATGTAGAAACACGCGCGGCAACACCGCCTCACACGCAAAATACATTGCATCCCGCCTTGTTAAGCTCCCCCTCCCTGACTCGTCGGGGAGGGGGCCGGGGGGTGGGGTTGGCTGCTCGCGACATAAACGGGCGACACAGCTAGTGTAGCGGAAAAGCGTGAGAGCGTAACCGCGAGCGCGCTTGCAGATTCACGTTTATATTTGCTCCCTTCGCCGCTAAAATGGAGCGGGAGCTATTGGGCAAGTCCGAACATGCCGAAGCACAGCAGGTACGAATTCGAAGTCGAGGCGCACCGCGAGCGGTTGATCCCGCTGCTCAAGGTCATTCTTAAAGCGCCGCGCCGCCTGAGCTCGCGTGAGCATCAGCAGTTGATGCGGCGTCACCCGAAGCCCGCCGGCGAAGGATTCTACAGCCTGGCGAATCTGGTGGAGGCTTGGCGCGCCTTTGCCGGCCTGGATGGCTTACCTGCTTTTGATGAGGCGCTGCTGTACAAATTGCGGCGAAAGCCGGTTCGCACCTTGTCCGGCGTGACGCCGCTCACCGTCTTGACCAAACCTTATCCCTGCCCGGGTACTTGCATTTTCTGCCCCAATGACATTCGCATGCCGAAGAGCTATCTGGCGGATGAGCCGGGCGCGCAGCGAGCCGAGAAAAACGCTTTCGACCCTTATCTGCAAACTTTTATGCGCTTGCAGACCTATCACAATCTGGGGCATTCGACCGACAAGATCGAGATCATTATTCTGGGCGGCACCTGGTCCTTTTATCCGGAGACCTACCAGATCTGGTTCGTCAAGCGCATATTGGACGCCTTGCACGATTTTGGCGCGGGCATTGATCGGCGGGAAGCGGTACTCGCCGCGCTGCGCGAAAGATCTCAGTTTGCGGGCGAGCCAGTCAGCAATGTGACGATTGCGGGCGCGCAAATGACCGCATCCTACAATCAGACTGTGCAGGAGATCTACGCCGCGGAAATGCTTCGCTCGCGCGGGATGGCCGAGGAGATCGCTAGCGGACTACGACTGCGAAACGATGTTGACGAATACGCAACCTGGGCCGAGCTCGAGGCGGCGCAGCGCGAGAATGAGCGGGCGGCTTGTCGCGCCGTCGGTCTCGTGATCGAGACACGCCCCGACCATATCAGCGAAGCAGAAGCGCTTCGTGTTCGGCGGCTGGGCTGCACCAAGGTGCAGATCGGCTTTCAGAGTTTGAACGATCGCGTGCTGGAAATGAACAAGCGCGGGCACGATGTGGCGGCGACGCGGCGCGCGGTAACGCTGCTGCGCAAAGCAGGCTTCAAGATTCACGCCCACTGGATGCCCAATCTCTACGGGTCGACGCCGCAAGCTGATCTCGAAGATTATGAGCGGCTCTTCGGCGATCCGGCCTTTAAGCCCGACGAGCTAAAGATCTACCCCTGCTCGCTGATCGAAAGCGCTGAGCTAATGCAGCAGTACCAAGCGGGCGAATGGAAGCCCTACACCCATAACGAACTGCTTGAATTGCTGGTGGAATGCTTCAAGCTTACGCCGGAGTATTGCCGCCTGACCCGTGTCGTCCGTGATATACCGGGCACCGACATCGTCGCCGGCAACAAAGTGACGAACTTTCGGCAACTGGTTGAGCGCGAGCTGGAGCGGCGGGGCCAGCGCAGCGTCGATATCCGCGCGCGCGAAATCGGCCGGAAGCGCGTGCATGAAGGCGAGCTGCATTTAGATCGTTCGACTTATGAATCGAGCATTGGCGAAGAAATCTTTTTGCAATACATCAGCGGCGATCGCGATATCGCCGGCTTCTTGCGGCTGTCGCTGCCCCGTTCCAGTGAGACGCCGCTGACGGAAGAATTGCGCGGCGCCGCCATGATCCGCGAGGTGCATGTGTATGGGCTGGCGCTCGGCATTGGAGCGGAGCAAGCCGGGCGGGCGCAGCATGTGGGGCTGGGCACGCGCTTGATTGAGACGGCGGCGGATATTGCGATCGCGCGCGGATATCAGCGCTTGGCTGTCATTTCTTCAATCGGCACGCGCGAATACTACCGCAAGCGCGGCTTCGTGGACGGCGAACTGTATCAGTTCCGCGATCTGGATTCGAGCGCGACGCAGGATGCGGCAACTCCGTTAGAATAACTTTGAAGCCGGCATGGACGCCGATTTCGCCGAGTCTCGCCCGCGAGCCTTCATCTAATGAGAACCATCGACGTCGTGCAAAGTCAGAGCGAGCGCAACCAATGCTTGCGTCTGCTGATGCTGTTGATCATCGTCGGCACTTTTCCCTTTTATGGCATCGCGATCTTCATCATCGGCAGCGCCCCGGTTGAGATCGCGGCGGTTAAGATGACGCAGACGGCCACGCAAGCGCCGAGTTTCACGCCGCTGGGCGCCGGTCAATCGCGCGCGCCCACCTTCACGCCACTGGCCCGCCCGCTCGCCACCAATACGCCGCTGCGCGCGCTGCCGGCTACGCCCGCCCAGTATGTGCCGCCGACGCCGCTGCCGGCGCAGACCATCGTGGCGCAGACGGTTGTCAGTCCGTCGCCCATTCCGATCGTGGAATCGGCAACGCCGGAACCCACCGCGACTGCGGACATCGAGGATGCCGATTTCGATGGCTTGCCCGATGAGCGAGACCGCTGCCCGCAGGAACCGGGCGCTGCCGAAAACGAGGGCTGCCCCTGGCCCGATGACTTGGACCGCGACGGGATTCGCGACGCCGATGATCGCTGCCCCAGCGAGTTCGCGCCGAACACGCCGCGCGGCTGCCGCGACCTGGATGACGATGGCTTGGATACCTCCGAGGATGATTGCCCGCGCGAGCGGGGACCGTCGTCGAATCGTGGCTGCCCGCTGGAAGCAGTGGCCGGCGGCTGAGGCGCGCGACGCTGCCCAATGGAGCGGCCTCGCCGCATGCCTGCGCCGCCGTCCTGTGGCAATTCGTGTTGGGTACGTTACAATCGCCACAGGGAGGTCGGGCAGCCTCGAGACTTTGCTATGGAAACGGTACGTGTTGCGGTGGCGCAGTTGGCATCCGTCTTCGCCGACAAGAGCGCTTGTATCGCGAAAGCAGTCAGGACGATCAGGGAGGCTGGCTCAAAAGGGGCTGAGCTTATTTTGCTGCCTGAGGTGATGATTCCGGGATATCCGCGCGGCTTCACCTATGGCGCCTACGTTGGCAACCGCACGATGGCGGGCCGACGAGACTTCGCACGTTACTGGAAGGCATCGATGAGCATGGACGAGGCCGAAACACGGCCGCTCCGTGAAGCAGCTCAAGAAGCGGGCGCTTACGTCGCGCTGGGCGTCTCCGAACGGAGCGCCGAAGGCAATGGCGGCACGCTATACAACTCGCTGCTGTACATCGGTCCGTCCGGCGATCTGCTGGGCTTACACCGAAAACTGATGCCGACCGGAAGCGAAAGGTTGATTTGGGGCTGCGGCGACGGCAGTACGTTAGCGACCTTGGATACGCCGTTTGGCGTGATTGGCGGCTTGATCTGCTGGGAAAATTATATGCCGCTGGCGCGGATGGCGATGTATGCCAAGGGCGTGAGCATTTACCTGGCGCCGACCGCCGACCATCGAGAGTCCTGGGGCGCCACGCTTCGGCATATCGCTTGCGAAGGGCGCTGTTTTGTCCTGGGCTGCAACCAGTATTTCACCCGCTCCATGTATCCGAAGGATCTTGCGCTTTATGACGAGCTGGCGAATTTGCCGGAAGAACTTTGCCGCGGTGGAAGCGCCATCGTGGATCCCTTCGGCGAGTATGTCTGCGAGCCGCTTTACGGAAAGGAAGGCATTCTCTATGCCGATCTCGAACTTGGTAAGATTCAACAGGGTCATCTTGATTTCGATGTCGTGGGGCACTACAACCGCCCTGATGTTTTCAAGTTCGCCGTTAACGAAAGGCCGAATCCGGCGATGACGCGCGACCCGGGCTGATATTTTCGCGTGCCCGAATCTGCGGTATGATCGCGTGAATTCGGCGCTAAATCAAAGGATAGAGTTATGACGATCATGGATAAAGCCAACGAACTGAATGATCAATTGGTCGCCTGGCGCCGCGAAATCCATATGCACCCGGAGCTTGGCTTTGAAGAACAGCGGACGTCGCGGCTGGTGGCGGATTCGCTGCGCGAGATGGGCATCGAAATCGAGGTCGGCGTGGCCGAGACCGGCGTCGTGGGGCGCATCGGGGAAGGGCGGCCGGCGGTCGGCATCCGCGCTGACATGGATGCGCTGCCGATTGAGGAAGCCAACGACGTGCCCTATAAGTCGCGGACGCCCGGGCTGATGCACGCCTGCGGTCACGACGCGCATACCTCAATGCTCTTGGGCGTGGCCAAGCTGCTCAATGACCTGCCCGACCGCCCCGCTGGCGAGATCCGGCTTCTGTTTCAGCCGAGCGAAGAGAAATGGCGGAAGGAAGATGGGCATAGCGGCGGCAGCCTCATGGTCGAGGAGAAGGCGCTCGACGGTCTCGACGCCGTGCTCGCCTGCCATGTCGCCAGCGGAAGACCGGTTGGCGAAGTGCGCGTCGGCGATGGATTCTCGATGGCCGCGCCCGATGTCTTTGAAGCGAAGATCATCGGCGAGGGCACGCATGGCGCGTCGCCGAACCATGGCTTGGATCCCATCTGGCTGCAAGCGCAGGTGGTCAACGCGCTGCAGGCGATTCGCTCGCGCCGGCGCGACCCCACGGAACGATCGGTAGTAACGATCGGCACCATCCATGCCGGCATCGCTGACAATGTCATCCCCAACGAGGTCGTCATGACGGGGACGATCCGCACCTTTGAACAAGAGGCGCGCGAGGAGATCCACCGTCTAGTGGAAGAGGCATTTGCGCTGGTGCGCCATTTCGGCGGCGATTACGAACTGAGTATCTCGACCGGTTATCCGGCCTTGTACAACGACCCGGGCGTGGCCGCCTTGATACGGGCAGTGGGAACGGAACTTCTGGGCGAAGAGCACTGCGGCGAGGGCGAGCCGATCATGGCGGGCGAGGACTTCGCCTTCATGACGCAGAAGGCGCCGGGCGCGATGATGCGCTTGGGCGCCCAGCTCGATGAATTGAACCGGCCGCATCACAGCCCCATCTTCGATATTCATGAGGGCTGCTTGCCAATCGGTGTCGGCGTCATGGCGGAGAGCGCGCTGCGTCTGCTGCGGCAGCACGGGGGTTGAGACGTCTTCCCGCCCCCCACCTCCAAAGTCGGTTACGGGCACCGCATTTGTCGTCCTCGCCCGCGGTCTTCGAACCCCACCCCCCGGCCCCCTCCCCAGCAAGCTAAGGCGGGGGGCGCCTTGAACGATCAAGTCACTGAGCCTTGCGTTGTGTTAAATTTGCACGTCGATTCTCAACTTCGAATAAGAGTCACCCTTCCCTAGTTCACTGGCGCGCGTAGACACTGCGCTACGGGAAGGGCCGGGGATGGGGTCGTAAAACGTCGCTCCACCAGCGTTCGGTAGGGGCGACGTACCAGGTCGCCCCTACACACATAAATCAGATTGTCTGTCGTTTACTCCTGTGGATGTTTTGCTAGACGGCCGCTTCTTCAAACAGCGAGGGAAAGTGGCGGATCGGATCGCCCGGCTCACGCAGGAGGACCTGCTGCCGCGGCGTCATTTCGACTGCGGTTGGCGCTTCGACGCGCCTGGATGTCCAAGCCAGGTGCGAAACGCAATACTTGTACAGGAGCGCGCGCCGTTCGTGTTCGGCGTGCCAGGTGGCGGTGCCATGGGTTAAGGACTCGGTGAAGAGGATGACCGAGCCGGCTGGCATCTCGGGGATGACGACAGCCGGCGACAGGTCATGATCGTCGCGAATCTGTTGCGGCAGCTTGTAATTGCTCTTGTGGCTGCCGGGGACGCAGCAGAAGCCGCCATGCTCGCCGCCGCCGTCCGTCAGCGCCCAGGCGACGACGACAAATCCTTCGTAAATCTGGTTGGCGCGGAAAGCGTAATACTCGCCCGGCTGCAGCGCCGACTGGGGCGCGGTGGCGCCGTAATCGGCATGCAAGCCGCCATAAGCCATGCCCTTGCTCATATTCATGCCGTAAAGACGATCGAGACGAAAGGCATCGCCCAATCGCATGCGTAGTACGGACATGATCGCGGGATGATCAAGCAAATCGCAGAATGGCTTACCCCAGTTGAGGAAACCGGATCCAACCGGCGTACGTTGGTCGACACGCGCCTCGCCCTCCGGCACGCCCCTTTCGGGCTTCACCAGCGACGCAGCCAAGGTCGGCGCGCTGCCGAAACGCGTTGATTCATTCGGTGGCGGAAGGTTTTGCTCGTCGATGAGACGATTCAGGGTCGCGACTTCGTCCGCGCTCAGCGCATTTTCGATAACTAGATAGCCTTGCAAGTCAAACAGGTATTGCTGCATTTCAAGATCGTTCATGCGGAAATCTCCGACGGCGCGCGGTTGTCCCTGGGCTTGGGTCGTGTATCGCCCTGTCTGCACCATACAGTATCACGCGCGCTGACCTTGGGCAAATGTCCCGCGCCCAGTCGTTAGCTATTCCGCCTTTTCCTGCACCAGTGTGATGTAATTGCCGCAGGTGTCCTTGAAAACCGCCATGATGGCGGGCCCGATGTCGGTTGGCGTCATAGTGAATTCGACGCCGCGCTCGCTGAGTCGCTCGTATTCCGCCTGGATATCGCTGCTGTTGAACTGCCCGCCCGAGATGCCTTGCTCGAACAGCGCCTGCTGAAAGTCTCTTGAAAGGGAGTTGCTACTGGGCTCGAGCAGCAGCTCGACGCCATGGGCGCCTTCGGGGGACACCAGCGTCAGCCAGCGGTCGCCTTCCGGATTGCCGAGGGGAATATCTCGCTTCAGCTCGAAGCCGAGTTTTTCCGTATAGAATTTCAGCGCTTTGTCTTGGTCGTCGACGAAAACGCTCGTCAGGCCAATAATCATCTGATTTACCCTCTCTCTGGATGCGTTGTCTGGCGCGGCAAAAGCGCGCCACTGCCGCCTATTGTGCGGAAGGCATTCCGATTCGTCAAGTCGGCGTGTTCTCCTGGTACGTGTTTGCGCAGCCGCTGGAAAGCTCGCGCCCGCAAGGTGGAATCCGAGCCTTGTCGGTTCATTGACGCCGGCGGCGGTGGCTCGAATGTGACGCGGCTTATGCTATAATCTCCCTTGTGCCAATTGTCTTGGTTTCTTGGAAGGTCTTATGAAGCTCAATCAGAATGCGAAGAATATGGCCGCGGCGATGGCGCTGGTCGGCGCGATCATTGTGGCATTGAATGCGGTCGTCGCGCCTGCCGGCGGGCGCGATATGTTCCCCTTGTCGCTCGGTCTGTTGGCGGTGGCGGTTTTATTCTGGATTTGGATACGCAGAGATGCGCTGGCGCCGAGTTCGGACGATGCGGCTCAAGCAGCTGAGGAGGCCGCCGCGGAAGCCGAGGCTTTGGCGAAGCGCCGCGAAGTTAGACGGGACGTCCAACCGGCAGCGAGCGTCGAGCCGGACGATCTGACCAAGATCAAAGGAATTGCGGCTGGTTATCAGCGGATTCTGAATGACGCGGGCATTCGTACCTATGCGGCGCTCGCGGCCAAATCGGCCGACGAGCTGCGGGAGATTTTCAGCGCGGCCAACCGGGCGGCGCCGGCCAATTTGGAATCGCTGCCCATGCAAGCTGAACTGGCGGCGAAGGGAGATTGGGAAGGATTGGCTGCCTTTCAGGACAGCATCTGAGGACTACGGGTTATCACGGGCGAGGGGTAGCTGACGCAGGATTGCGCGGGGCGCTTTGCTCTTGCCCGACGGCGCTGAACGGGGATTTTGCGGCGCGTTTTGGCTGAAAGCGCAGCGGCTCGGTCGCGTTGTCGGCGAAAGCAAGTAGACTTGACCCTGTAACCACCACGAAAACATCAGGCAATGCCATGCCCGCCGTCGCGCACATCATCCGGCGCCGACGCAGCCGAAAACGCCGGCGTCAAATAGAAACAAGACACTCCACCTTTTGGTCGACGCTAATTATCGGGATACCGCTCGCGCTCGCCGTGATGCTGCTGCTCGGCGCATTGGGACTGTCGCTGTGGCTTTATGCCTTGGCCGCCAGTACCATGCCGACGCCGCGGCAAACGGTATGGCTTGGCCGCGAGCGGGGCGCGACTCGATTCTATGATGCCAGCGGCGACCAAAGGATCTATTCAACCGCGGATCCCGCTGGCGAGAAGCGCCATTGGCTGACGCTGGAAGACTTGCCAAGCTATCTCATCAGCGCCACCTTGGTCGCGGAAGGAGGCGATGTGTCGCTCGCGGCCGACGCCTTCGCGCCCGCTCATACATTGCTGCAATTGTGGCGCTACATCCTCGGCGCGCCACTTGAGGCGGAGGGCGGGATCAGCGGCCAGCTGGCGCGCGATACGATTTTGCCGGGAGCGATGGCCAGTGGGCTGGACGCGCGCTTGCTCGAGATTGTGCTCGCCGCCGAGAGCCGCCGTAAGCATTCAGCCGCGGCTTTGCTTGAGTGGCGGCTGAACAGCAGCTATTACGGACAGAATGCTTTTGGGATAGAAGCGGCTGCGCAAATCTACTTGGGCAAAAAGGCGGCGTCCTTGTCGGTTGCCGAGACGGCGCTGCTGGCTGCCATCGTCGCCGAGCCGGCGCTCAATCCCTTAGAGGCGCCCTTGAAATCGCGGGAACGGGGCGCGGACTTGCTGTTTCGGATGTTTGATGCCGAGCTGATTGATCAAGCGCAATTTGATGCGGCAACATCCGCCGTCGTCACATTGGGGCTGGCTGAAGGACGGCGCGCGGAGATCGCGCCAGCCTTCATTGAGTACGCGCGGCGGCAAGCGGAAATTATCCTTGACGGTCTCGGCTATGACGGCGCCCGAATGATGGCGCGCGGCGCGCTGCGGATCACGACGACGCTCGACATGGCGCTGCAGCTTCAAGCGGAATGTATCATGCGCGCCCATGTGAGGCTGTCGGAGCCGGTGATTGCCCATAATGGATCCGCTTGCGCCGCGGCGGAGCGGCTCCATAGCGCAGAGACAGCGAGAAACTCGCTCTCTGAGGTCGGCGCATTGGCGCTAATTGACGTTAGCAGCGGAAGGATTCTCAGCATGGCTGGGGATGCGCTGACGGTTAGTCGCCAGCCGGCCAACATATTGCAGCCATTTGTCTATATCGACGCCTTTCTGCGCCGCGAGTTCACACCGGCTTCGATGGTCTTTGATCTACCCCAATCTTTCCCCGGGCGGTCGGCTGAGTTGATTTATGCGCCGGAGAATCCCGATGGCGTATATCGGGGTCCACTGAATTTGCGCGATGCGATGGCCGGGGGATTGCTGCCGCCGGCCGTCCAGGTGGCGAGCAAAACCGGCATGGAATCGGCGCTGCGAATGGCGCGGGCGCTTGGCTTCAATAGCCTGGACGTCCGGGCGCCCGACTTGGATCTGCTGGAGCGGGGCGGCGCTGTCTCGGTCATTGATGCCGCCTACGCCTATAGCGTTCTGGCAGCTACCGGCGCGATGCGTGGCTTGCCAGTCGAGCCGCTTGGGGCAGGCGATCGCAGCCGCGATCCGCTGGCGATATTAAGAATAGAAGATGAGGACGGGCGCTTGCTCTGGTCCCATGACGGCGCGTCCCTGGCCAGCGAGTCCGTCATCATTGAGCCGAGCGCCGCCTTCATGGTGAATGATATTCTGGCCGACGCTGAAGCGCGGGAGCGTGCGCGGCCGGGGCTGGTCGACGACTTGCGATTGTCTCGCCCTGCCGCTGTCATTGACGGGTCCAGCGCCGACGGCCGCGATTATTGGACCGTGGGCTACAGTCCCGATCTTGTGCTGGCCGTGCATATAGGGCGCGCGGATGGCGAGCCGCTCGGCGTCGCTGCGGATGACCGCATTGGTTCGGCCGAGATTTGGCGGTCTTTGCTGGAATATGCCCACGCCCAGCGGCAGCTGCCGGTGCGGGATTGGGATGCTCCGGCTGATATCGAGGAGTTTTTGGTTTGCGAGATTTCGGGAATGCTGCCGTCGAGGACGTCTCACTGTCCGACGCGGCGCGAAATCATGCCCAGAGGGGCACAGCTGCTGCAAGATCATTATTGGCGGACAGTCGAGATTAACCGCGCCAACGGCCAGCTGGCGACCGTGAACACGTCGAATGAACTGCGCGAGGCAGCAACATATTTCATACCGCCCGCCGACGTGATGGACTGGTGGGTCGAGAACGACAAACCGCTGCCGCCCAGCAGCTACAGCACGGTGGGCGCCGCCCAAAGCGAGAAACCAGTTCGATTCCTGTCGCCGGCGGATTATGCTTATGTCGGGGCAACGGTTGAAATCGCCGCCATCATCAGCCGAGCGGGCGCGCAAAGCTGGCAACTGGAATACGGCGCTGAGGTCAATCCCGAACGGTGGTTCCCGATCGGCGCGCGACGAACGCTCGACGCCAGCGGGGAAATTGCCACGACATGGGAGACGGCCTTGTTCAGCGGCATTTATACGCTGCGCCTGTCGGTGACTTTCGCTGACGGCAGCGTCGAAACCGATACCCGGTTGCTGACTTTTGACAATACGCCGCCCGCTGTGAAACTGACAACTAGCGCGGGAGCGGAAGGGATTCGCATTTCTTCTCAACGCGCCGTGTCCTTGCTGGCCGATGTCAGCGACAATCTCACCATTGATCGCGTCGAATTCTTCCGTGACGGGGAGATATTGGGCGAAGACCGCAGCTGGCCCTACGGATACGAATATGAGTTGGACGGCGCGGGCGAATTCGTGTTCAGCGCGATTGCCTATGATCAAGTGGGAAATCGGGCGCAGTCTCGGTTGGAAATACTGATTGAGGCCTAGAATCTTGAATGCCTTGGCGCGAAGAGAGACCGCGCTTGTCTGGCTGATCGTCGCCTTTGTTTCTCTGCCGGCTTTGCTATTCGCCTTTTTGGGGCTATCGAGCCGCTTGATGGGCGATGACTTCGGTCTGTTCGCGGCGTCGCTGCATCTAAGCGGGTGGCACAACTTTCTCTATTGGTGGAACGGCTGGTATAGCAGCTACACATTCATCTTATTCAACGATCTGCTGGCTCCATTGGGTCCCGAATACATTGCGCAGGCTTTTCCAGCGATCAACATTGCCTTGTGGTGGTTGGGCATGACTTGGCTCTTCGCGATCGCGCTTCGCCGCCTGCGCCTGAAACAAAACCGATGGCCGATAAGCGCAGCCTTGGCCGCGCTGATGATCGCCGCCGCCTTCACCTCCTTTCAAACCTGGGAGTCGATTTTTTGGTACGCAGCCAGCGTCCGTTATGTGCTGCCAATCGGGATACTCATGATATATCTGGCGGCGGCCATAACTTTCGCCGATCGGCCGTATTCAAGGTGGCTCACATCTGCGGCTTCACTGTTGGGCGCATTGCTTTGTTTCGCCATTGCCGGCTTTTCGGAATTGCACTCGGCCTTGCAGCTGCTGTCCTTGTCATTGGCGCTGCCATTGGTCTTTGCGCTATTTGATCGGACTCGGATCCGGACCGACGTATTCTTGCTCGCCGCCGGCTGGCTAGGGACCGCCGCCGGACTCTTGCTGCAACTGCTTAATCCTGGCTGGAGCGCGCGCCTGCAAAAGCTCCTGCAAACGGATCCAGCGGACCCGGTGCGTTCTTTGCCACAGTTCTTTGTGGACACGATTACGACGACGCTGGATTTCTTTTGCTATCCAGCGGGAATCCCCAGCTTCCTCCTGCTGATGATGTCCGGTATGGCAGGCGCCTTACTAGTCAGTCGCCGCGAAACGTTTTCCATCACTGTCGCATCGGTATCGCTGTCTGCTCGTCCGTTTCTGCTGGGATTAGCTGTGCAGCTATGCTTCATTCCCTTGCTATGGAGCAATATGGACGCTTCGCCTGCTGTCTTCGGTCTCTTCAACGGCTCGGCGATAAACCTTGTCTTGATAGGCGTCTATTTGTTCATGTGGTGGCGGCGAAGCCAGATTGAAACGTCGCTTGCCAGGCATCAGCACGGAATGGTCCGGTATATCTTGGTAAATCTAGGGGCTGCGCTCGCGCTGATTTCGATGACTCAATCGACCGGTTTGCCTACAAGACTTGCGGTTTACCTTTTTGTCAACGCGCTGCTCTTATTCGGCAACCTTTCGTGGCAGCTACACTGTATCGAGGCTGACGCGCGCTCCCGGCATTTTGCGTGGGCCGCGGCAGCGTCGGTCGCTTTCGCCTTTTTCGCTTGGGCATTGCCGGTAGCGGTTGGCCACCTGTCTCTGGGTTTCGTTTTCAAGCGGACGCTGGCATTCTCGACGCTGATGCAAATGCTGTCCGCTCTTATTTGGGGCGGCTACCTCGGCTTTCTGATCGGGCGCAGCTGCTCATTGACGCCCTTGCCACGGACTTGGATCGCGCGCTTCACCTGGATGTGTATTTTGGTCGTGGCCAGCATCACAATCGGTATGCTTGCGATGCAAGCGCGGTTGATTCCTGATTTTCAGACCTACGCCCAGGATTGGGATGCGCGCCACCGCCGGATTGTCCAATTGCGTGAAGGCGGCGAAAGCGAAATCGAAGTCGCGCCGCTGCGCTTTGACCTTTCCGAATTCATCTCCGCCGAGGGCCGAACCTTCGACGGCGTGTCCCCCTACTTTTACCAAGTCGATTCGATCATCGCGGCCGACGAATCGGCGCCTTGAAAGGCGCGCAACATAAGAAATTCATAAAATACCTGGCAAACGATACCCTTCACTGCCAGAAAGTATTGACTTCGGCGGCGCCATTTGATAAATTCTGCATAGAATTCTGGCACTCTCTGCATTGGAGTGCCAAGATGATGCAGTTCGCAAGTCTTAGTGAACCGAACCGATTTGTAGATCATGAAGGAGCTAGAAATGCCTGTTTCGATTCGCCCGCTGGGTGACCGCGTTTTGGTTGAGCCGGTGGAATCCGAAGAAACTTTCGCAGGTGGCGCTTTTGT
>JAPOWK010000121.1 GCA_026707665.1 Chloroflexota bacterium | reverse complement strand
AGAGAAGTGTGAAATCCAATCATCATCGGCAGCAGCAGCGCAATGGATACCGCCAGCATAACCAATCCATAGCTGAACTGCATGCTCTGCGGCGACGCAAAATCGCGGTACCACCAGGTCTGTTTTGCCGGCGTCTGTAGCTCCGTCTGCAGCGATGACCAGAGCTCGTCCAGGCGCTTGGGGCTAGGTCGGCCAAGGGCTGGCAGACTTTGCTCCAATTTCTGCGCGAACTCCCTATGCCGCAAGTATTCACGCTGGCAATCTTCACATTCATCGATGAATCGCCCGACGCGCCGCCGCGCCGCTTCCGAAAGGTCGCCGCTGACGAAGCGCGCCATATGGACTTTGCAGTAGCGATACTTGAAACGGAACATCCTTGCCTTTTCGCCTCCCGAAGCTGCCTAGTGGACTCTCAAGAGCTCTTCCAGCAAGCCCAAGCCCACAGGCTGCAAAGACTGTTTCAGTCGCTGGTGCCCGAGGCGTACCCGGCTTTCGGCAGTCTTCTGCGGGCAGCCCATCACCTCGGAAATCTCGCGATAGGTCATGCCCTGTCCGTAACGCAGCACAATCGCCTCGCGCAGGCGCGGGGACAAATCTTGCAGCGCCTTCGATATCGATTCATTGGCGTCGCGGCGAATCACGGCCGCCTCCGGCGCCTCCGACGGTGGCGCTTTCAATTCAAGACCCAGCCATTGCGTGATATCAACGGTGAGAAAACGCTTGCGGCGATAGGTGTTACGGCAGCGGCTCACGGCGATTGTGTATAGCCAGGTCTTTAAGGAAGCCTTCCGCGAGTCAAAGCGGTGCAGGTTCTTGAAGGCATACAGAAATGACTCTTGTAAAATATCTTCGGCATCCTGTTCATTCATCAACAGGCTATAGCACAGCCGGTACAGGCTGGCGGCGTAGCGATTGTACAGTTCGGCGTACCCGACCTGGTCGCCGGCGAGAGCGCGTTCAATGATCGCGTCAACCTCAGCATGGCTTTGCCTTCGATCATCAGTCATGTTCACATACCTGTAACCCGAGCTTCACGGACACTTCCTCATTTACACATTTTAGCGCGAACATCCTCAATGTTGGTCATTCGGAATGCCGTCATAGACATCTTGCCGCAGCCAAAGCAGCGCATAGTCTTCATTCTGCTTGCCTTCCCGCAGCCGACCTTGCGACCACCAGGCGGGCAAATCCCACAGCCCGAGATCGGCTAAACTCCAGCTTCGGCGCAACAAGAAGCGCTGGCCCACATAGTCCCCCTCCAAGGCCTGCGCCGCCTCGCCTTGCTGCGCCGTCAATACGATCGGCGCGCCCGCCGCTTCTATCACTGTATTGACGAAGCGCGTGTTGGGAAAGTCCCTCGTGAGCCAGGCGATCAGCCCGTCACTCTCTAGGTTCTCGCCCGCATCGCGCACGATGAAGATCTCCAATGTAGGAAAGCCGGCTGAGTCACGGTCGGCCAGCTCAAATAGAGTTTGGCGCAGCAAGTAAGCATCGTCTGAGACAGCGCGCTGCCTCCAAAGACTTCGCGGGGTCGTGGCGTCGGCGATGGAACCATTCCAGGCGCCGCCCATGCCCGATATCAGCATCAGCCACAAGAATCCCAGACCAATGCCTTGCAGGCAGGTGCCAAGGCCCCAGTAATTGGCAGTGAACAGAAGGACGATCAGGGCAATGATCGCCGTCATCAAAAGCAAGCCGATGCCATGCAGGAGCCTCAACTGCGATGGGTCAAATAGCAGGGGAAATAGCTCGCCAAAGCCAGTGCCTTCGGGCAACTGCAGTAGCAAACGCGTGATCTGCAGAAACTGCACCGCTAGGATTAGCAGGAACATGAATACGCCGGCTGAGATAGCCCACTTGACCCAGCGAAAGCGCGGCGAATACAACGCGTTTTCCTCGACTTCGTCGTCATCGGCCGCCCAGAGAATTACCACTCGTCGATCGACCATCAGCTGCGTAATGCCGTAACTCGCCAAGAGCGTCAGCGGCAGGACAACCCACATCGCGTCGCTTGCTGTGGCGCCGGGGTAGATCAGCAAACCGACTGCGCCAATGGCGGCCCAGGCGGCGGCAAACCGGTCGACATAGTTGATGTCGCCCTTCTTCCAGAGCAGCCAGGCGCCACCCAATGCGTAGACGATCAGCAATGGTTCGTAAACATAAAGGGAGACGAAACCCAATTGGGTCCCGTCCAAACTGCTGCTATGCGTAAGCCCGCTGATGGCCTCGTTGACAAGCTGGCTAACGGTGCGGAATCCCGCTGGATTGAACATAAAGGCGGTTGATGTCAGGAATACAATCAGCGCTGGCACGAAGGTGGCGCCCCTAATGGGAAAGGCGCGGAACCGTTTGACCGCGAGCTGCAAGATATCGTCGCCCGGCAAGCCAAGCCGCTGTGGAGCGCTTATCGCCGTTCGCCAGACTGCCAGCCAGCCCGCCACCAGCAGGACCGCCAGCAGCGGAATGCCTGATGGGCTTGAGAGCAGCAGCATGAAAGTGATGGCGGCAATCGCCCAGCCGGCGTCGCTTCGCTTTTGAGAATACCAGTAGCGGCGGATCAGCCAGATTGCCAATACAGTAAAGAGCATCATGAATGCGCTGCCATCAGCGGTGCGCGACGCGACCGTGGGAACGGTCAGCAGGGCAAGCAATGCTGCCCAGACGAAGGCACGCGTCCGGCCGAGACTCTCGCGAAACAGAAGCGGCGATAGCGAAAGAGCCGTGCCGGCGATTGCCGCGCCAATTCGCGCCCCGAATTCGTCGGCGCCCAGGAGCGAGAATGAGATCAATTGCGTCAAATAAGTGAGTGGGCTGCTTGAAACATGGAAGGCGCCGGGCGCATCGTCCTCAATTGTATGCCAGGCATGCAGCGCGCCTTCCGCTTCCAGATCCGATATCGGCACGATATCGAGGTTGCTCACGCGGAGGAGCAGCGCCGCCAGCGCCAAAGCGACATAAGCCAGCGCTTCAAGGGAAATCGTGGGCGCCGCATCCCTGCGTTGCGCGGCACGCAAGCGAGCCTGATCATGGTTTACGCGCGTCAGCGTAGCGTCCGCTTCCACAAATGTCCCTGTCTCTCCGCGAATATCGACACTCGGTCCAGCCGACCAAGCGGATCAGCGCCAACCAGCAAAATAGATTCGAGAGCGCCCGGATTGACAGACGATTGGCAAGCTGTCGAGAAACTTCTCTTCGCCGAGCTCGCCATACTTCTGTCGTTCCGACACGCCGTACAGAATATAGTTTACGCCATAACGCTCGATGATATCGGCGACATCGATCATGAATGCGGCTGTGAACAGGCGCTTCATATCGGCACGGCGCGATCCAGCTATATGCCCATACGTGTTACCACGCCACTGCCGCTCATGATTCTCCCAGCCGAGCACGATGGGGATTCCCGTCAAGGTGCCGACACGTCCGTATTCGACGCGATAAGGATCGCCAACCGCCTCGGCGACCACCGCATCGTCTCGCCCGACCAAGGCGTCAAGGCACTCAATGGCCTTTTGGTCGTCTCGGTTCAGCAAACCGGGCGCGCCATCAAGGCTGAGGGGCTCGGCGATGGTCACAGCGTCATTCTCCAAGATGACGATGCCGGCGTGTTTCGCGCGCAGCAAGTCGTCCTCCGCCGCGTCGATCAGATCGCCGCTTGAATAGATGATCGTGCCCGGCTCTACCCAGGCTCCCTCGGCGACTCGTCGAATCGCGTTTTCCCATCCGCCCGGTGGCGCATAGCGTCGTGGATTGGTAGCTTGTCGGCGGCCTGTCTCGATGATAGAGCGGTGGTAGAGGCTTTCTACGCTGTAGGCAAAGCCCGCGCCCAGGCTCAGCGCCAGCCCGCATGCGAATGCCAGTCGAATGAAGTAATGGGGCAACGGCAGGCGGCTGTCCGCCATGACGCTATATACGCCGTAGGCCGCCGCCAGGCTCCAGAGAACCCAAGCCTGGTAATAGAACTTGAAGACCGTATTGATGCGCACGCCGAAATTGTCTTTCAAATACAGGAATTCGGGGAACAAGGTCAGGACGAGCCCCATGCCAATCAAGAACATCGCGAAGCCGGTCGCGCTCGGATACTTGATCCAACTGATCGCGACTTCGCCGCTGTCGATAGCCTGTCGGCGCGAGGGAAAAACCCTGGCTACAACCATCGCGAGGCCTAGAAGGAGGATTGCCGACGTTACACCGAATTCGATTCGGCGCTGAATCAAGAGACCGAGCAGATCGCCAGATTCCTCCGAATTAACAACTATATTGCCGATCACGAGCTGGTTGGGATTGCTGAGCGAGATCACTAGGCCGAGCAATAGCATGGTTCCGGCCAAGGCAAGCAGCAGGATGCCGGCCGACTTCCAAGCCAAGCGCCAATGCAGCCGATGCGCCTTATGGCCGCGCCAAACCTCGATGATCAGGTAAACGCCAACTACTATTATTAGAGGTCCAAACATTACAAAAAAGCGGCGAAAGAGCGTCGGATGCAGCAGATTGGGCAGCAATCCCCCGGCCTGTGAGCGGAAGCCGACGAAGTAGGGCAAGTAGGTGACTAGGGCAATCAACGCCAGCGTCGCGCCAAAGCGGAAGAGGCCGAGGCAGTCTCGCCCGCTTAGCTGGCCGCGGTCGCTTGTCATCAGTCGGCGGAGCGCCTCGGCGCCGACCAAACCGAAGAGATAGATCGGTCCGTCCCAGGCGTTGAGAAAGGTCAGACCGCCGATAGCCACGCCGTAAAGCAGAATTTCATCCGCTGTTGGCGCACGCCGCAAGAGCGTCAGGTTCAGCATCATGCCGATAACCATCACGACGAAGGGGAGCGCCAGCACATGCGGATGATTGTCTCCCAGGATGAAACTGAAAGCGGGGAATTCGCCAATTGGCTGCGTGCCGATCGGGGCGCCGTCAAGACCGTAGTCGGTCACGACTCGGCTGGCGCGGAACCACCACCAATAGTCCCAACTGGCAGAGTGCAGCGTCAGTCCCGCTTCCAAATCCTGAATGTAGTCGCCCTCGCCGAAGTTTGAGCGCGCCTGCGTACCCCAGTACTCCAGGTAGGACTGAGGCGCAGCCCGAGATTGATAGGGCGCTTCAATCAAGATCATTTGGAAATTGCCCACCAGAATCAGCAGCGTCATCGCCAAGAGTCCGGTCGCGATTGACGCTGTTTGAGATCTCAATCTGTGGACGCGATTTATCGCATCGCCACTGCGCGAGCGAACCAGGTTGTAGGCCACTCCAAATGCGGTCGTGCCAGAAAGCGCAAACAGCGAGGCCACCGTCAGATTGAATCCAATGGTGCTGCCCACGCCGGTCAAAGTAGAAAGCGCCGACCACATCACATAGCCCATGTAGTAGTAGCTGATGGCGTAGCCCGACATCCAGGGATCGTTTGGCGGGAAGGCGCTGCTGCGTTGCGCCGCGCTGAAGAATGCCAGCTCCATCGGCTTTTCAGTGCCGGTGAGGTCGTTCTGGTGCGCGCGGAATAGCGCCCAGCCAAAGAACAGAACGACGAATAGCAGCTCAGCCGCCACCACAACCATGCGGTTCTCGCGCCACCAAGTCACAAGTCGACATCTGTCAGTTGAGCGTTCATAAAGCGCGAGCGAGATGATCAGTAGCAGCAGCCAGGCCAGGGCGATGCCGCCCGCCGAATTGTTGAGAAAACCGACGCTGGCCAGCAGCCAGAAGATGTAGGTCGCCAACAGCATGCCCAAGGCGCGCGCCAGCGTGTACCCCTTATCAGGCAAGCCGCCGAAAAAGCGAAGGCAAAGCGGAAAGGCGGCTGCGCCGGCCAGCGAGATCCAGAGCCACCAGGCAAATACAATATGCCCTTCGCGTGAAAGCCAATCCAGCAGCAGCGTCATCGCTCGCGCTCCACCAGGTAATGGAACATGGCCTCCTCATTCACCTCGTAGATGATCCCGCCTTCGGTGACAAAAGCGATGTCAAGCAGCCCGGCGGCGACCATGCGCTCGAATTTCGCCAACCCATGCGCCGTCGAATGTACTTCCTCCAACCCGCTTCGGATGATGTATTTGATGTCGAAGTGACGGATGATATCGACAGCGATGTCAATGTCGGCGGTATTGTAAAACTGCAGGATATTCTTCTCGCGCTGATCCACCCAGCTTGGCATCGGATGAAAGGTCCGTTGCTGCCGCTGGTGAAAGTTCCAGCCGAGTACCGAGGGCAAACCGGTCGAAATGGATATGCGTCCGTTCCATTGATACTCGCTCGGCCGGCGCCGGCCTTCAATGATCACGGGCGAGCCGCTGACATTTTCCTGCAGCCATCGGATTAACTTATGATCTACCGAGAGATCAATCCAGGCGCCCTCACCGGAGTGTGGCGCGCTTTCATAATGGCGAGACTGGGTCATGTAGTCAAGACCATTCAAGGTTAGCGGCAGGTCAGGCGCCAATCGGTCAAATGAGCGTCCCCGCGTTCCCATGATCGGAAACAAGCCCGCGATGAAAACCAGCAGAACGCAAGGCGTATACCAAATGATACGCAAGGTTTTGCTGAAATCCTCGGTTGCGCGCAGCAAGCATGCGAAGGCGACGCCTCCCGCGACGCTCAGGAGCAGCCACACCTGCATGTAGAATTTGAAGACGGTGTTCTGCCGGCCGATATCACCGCCAATGACGATAACTTCCACGCCAAGCGTCAGGGAAAGCGCCAGACCAATCAGAACGAGCGTAAAGCGAAGAGCGAGGGTCTGGCCCGGGCGAAAGAATAGCAGGGCGATCCAGACGATCATCGGCAGCACGACAAGCGCGACCTGGTAGCCGGCCATGGCTAAGACTACCGCCAGCAGGCAGCCGATGATGCCCGCGCCGCCGGCGGTTTTCGCCAGCGCCTTGTTGGCGATGAGCGCGCTGACCCGCGTCGCTCGCAGCCATTTCGCCGTGTCCCAAATCAGAAGCGACAGGATCAAGAATAGAAAGAGCCCGTGTATGTCGAAGTATGCCCAAAGCGGCGTTTTGCCGCCATCCCATAGACGGATGCTGTTATAGGTGGCGGCGTACCAGGACGTATAGGGCAGGGCAAAGGCGACATTTAGCAGAATGAAGCCGCCGACACGCCCCAGCAGCGCAAGCGTCGAAGACCTCACCAGCCAGAAACGGCAGGCGACGACGAGCGCGACAGTCGCGGCGCCCCCGAGGAGAAGTAGGCGAAGGGTACCAGCGATGTTCGTCATCGGGGACCAGGCGCCATTGAAGCTGCTGCCGCCTGCCGGGATCAAGAATGTAAGTAGCGCTGCCGCCAGTATGAGCGCGCCGAAAAGACTGGCGTAGAACCGACGATCATTGAGTGAACGGAATGTCGAGCGCCAGCGCAGCCACCAGGCATATCCTAATCCGGCGACGGCCAACAGAGTCATCGTGGGCCAATCCCAAGTATTGGTCGCTTGCAGTACGCCGACGGTCAGCGCCCCTAGCGCCAGCGCGAGGAAGCGCTCAAGACTCGACCGCTGGTCGCTCTCCGCCTGCGCCACTTCGTTGAACAGAAACAGCACGGACAACAGGATCAGGGGCATGCTGATCATGTGGGCGTGAAGGTCGCCATAGAGAAAGGTGAAGAAGGGCATTTCCGTGATGGCGCCGCCACCTACGCCCGGCGTCTCCGCCAAGACGCGTGAAGGACCCCAGTACCAGCGATCGCTTCCAATCGGTAAAGGCTCGCCGGCCAGCGCCTTGCCCAAGCCGCGAAGCAGACCGCCCACGAGCGAGACCGAGCTGTCGATCTCGTAACGGAGGCGGTCCCAGGGATGCCAGGCGCCGGCTCTATCGGCAAGCTCAGCACGGACATCCGCCGGCGCTTCGATGCCGTGCTCCGCGCTGTATTCACTTGTCAGGAATGATTCCAGTCCTTCGGGCTTCTGATATCCGCCCAGATAGGCGATGCCATTTCCCAGCACACGAACGGTATCGAGATTGCCGAGGACGACACAGAGCATGAGCGCCATGACGCCGGCAACCCAAGGATTGCCGAGCTTGCGCCTTGCCGACATCGGCGACCTGGACGAGCGGCTGCAACTCGCGCGCCAATGCGACAAGACGTTGAAGGCGATGGCAAACGCGCCGAGACCGGTCAAACTGAAGACGGTCGGAATCATGAGGTTGTAAGCGAAAGCGGGCACCACGCCCAGCAAGAGCGTCGGCGCCCCCAGCAGAACATAGCCGAAATAGTAGTAGTTGATGAACCCGCCAGCAAACCAGGGATCAATTGGCGGAAAGGTGGTGCTGCGTAAGACCCCGCTAAGATAGGCGAAGTCCATCGGTTTCTCGCCGCCCTTGTAGGGATGCCAAAGGTCCGGATTGGTCAAGCGCACCAGGATCATCGCGGCGAAGGCGACGATGCCGATCAGCTCTATCCAGGCGAGCCGCCGCCAATGCTTGCGAAAGAAGACCTTCAACTGACTACGACGGCGGTAGCCGAGGACTGCGCTCAGCGCGGTTAGCAGAACCAGCGAAAACAGGATTCCCGCTTGCGACCAGATGGGAATCTTCAGGCTGGAGAGCGCCCAGGCAACAGAGGCGACGAGCAGCATGCCCGCCAGTTTGCAGACGGCGTATCCGCCATCGGCCAACGCGGGAAACAGCGCAAATACCGGGGGAAAGGCGAGCGCGCCGAACACGAAAATCGTCGCATACCAAGCGAGCGCGCCAACGACCTGGTTTCGATTGATGATGCTGTCGCTGAAGAAGCGCGCGGACCAGGCGCCGCCCGATTTCTGCGTCTCATATTCTTCAGGCGCGAATGTCAGCGCTGTGGGAACTGGATCGGCCTCGGCAGAACTCCAATAAAAAACGCCTAGCAGTGCTGCCTCATCGTCGGAATCGTGCAATTCGTGCACCTGCTTGAGCGAGACCTTGGCTAGCGTCGCCTCGACTAATTCGCGCGAGTAATCCGGCGATTTGCGGAAAATGAACACGGCGGGATGATCATAAACATGGAAGGCTTCGTCGGCTTCCAATTCGTTCAGCCACGCCGGCGAGTCATAAATCGGAAGATGCTGATCGGAAACGCGCCAGGGTCCCCATTCGAATGTTTCGTCAAATGTCGCGATGAGGTCATAACCCAACTCGCCAGCGAACAACTTCTTGTAGTAGAGCGTCGTCAGTGGCCAGCGTTTGGGGTTCCGTGTCTCTGAATCATAAAAGCGATTGCTGGCGATCGTCAGGTAATCGCCGATTTCCAGCGTGCGCAGGATGTCGTCGTACTTGATCCGGTTGTCCACCGGAAAGGACATGATCTGGTCCTGGGCGTTGATAAGGCGGTAATCGGCTTGAGTCGCCCGGCAGTCCATAGATGTCAGCAAACCGGGCGGCGGGTCGTCGGCCAAGGTCATGCCATCCGGAAGTTGACAGGTTCGAATGCCGGTGACGCGATTGTCCCAATCTCCTTCGGTGAGAACGACTGAACCGGAGCCCATTACATCTCCGCTGCCTGGCGCAAGGGTCAGTTCAAATTCGTAGCTTTGGCCCGCTTCTACTTCAAACGCTTCAACAAAGGGAATGCTGTACGATGCGCCAAGCGGATGCAGTTCACGGCTGAGGTTTGCCTTAAGAACCGCTTCGGCCGCTGGAGAATCGCTGTCCGATGCGTAGATCCGAATAACGACTTCTTCCGGCTGCTCATCATCCAAGGGGTCGGCCAGATGCGGTGCGAAAATACTCGAAACCGTGCCGCTTGCCGGCGGGACAAATCGGACGCGCACTGGCTCGTCTTCGCGATACATTGTCGCCCGGTCAAAGGGCGCGCCGCTCATTTCCGGGATTCCAATGCCCGTGCCGCCCACCGCGATATTGATAATGGGCACGGCATCGGCGACCCCTTCGATTTTCATGGCGAAATCGCCGGGAATGCGCTCGAAAATATAGCGCGACGCTTGGACAAGCGTAGTCTGATGCCGATAAATATTGCCGTGCATGAGGCCCCATAAGAGCGCGAATCCGATGGCGAAGGCGCCTAAAATCAGAGGCCGATATCGATTGGCTGGGGAAAGCACAGCGCTTCCCAGCAGCATAATGCCGATGCAAAGCGCGCTAATCCCAGTCGTGTCAATGACGCCGATGGCGACTTGGTAGGCGCCAACAACCGCCAAGACCGCCCCGAAACCGCCCAGCAGCCAAGACGTGATGGGCAGGCTGCGCCGGTGGAGTTTGGCGTAACGGCATAATTCATAGAGGCACCAGCCCGCCATCACCGCCATCGCGCCATAGAGCGGCAGGTAGTAGCGCATAGTCAGGGTCCACAATCGGCCCATCCACAGCAGGTAGCCGGCTATCCAGATGATCAGGGTCAAGTTTGCGGTCGCCGCCGGTCGGTTGCGCAAGACGCGATACGTCGCCCAGAACCAACCAAAACAGCCCAACGCGCCGAAGCTCAAGCCCATCCCCCAGAGCAGCAAGTCTTTGCTTACATAGACCAGTGCAGAACGCGCCAGCCACTGCCAGTTCGGCGGATAATCCTGTATGCCGCCAACACCGAGACTGACTTGAGCCAGGTTCGCAAGCCAGCGTTCGTTTGGCAACAGACCGAAAAAACCGGGTCCAGTAAAGGCGTAGGGATTGCATACGCGAAATGCCAGGAAAGCGCCAAAGCCCGCCAGCAGCAAACCAAACAGGTGACGAGCGACAAGCGTTCTGCGTTCTCTTGCGGCCAGGCGGTCGCTGAATGCGGGCATGGCTTGCAGGGCGGCGGATACCACAATGATTCCAGCCAAGGGCGCCAGGTTGATGCGGCTGGCCACCGCCATGCCGCAGGCGATCCCGAAGAGCAGGTAGCTGGTCAGACGCCCTTGTTGCTGGACGCGAACGGCGCTGTATAGAGCGAAAATGACGAAGAAGGCGGCGATTGCATTGACAGTCCCGAAGTGCGCCTTTTGAATGGCAAGCGGCGCCGAGGCATAAAAGACGGCGGCGAGAAGACCCACCCAGCGATTGTGCATCCGCGAGCCGAGCGCAAATACCATGACTATGCTGAGGATGTCAAAGATCATCGAGATGCCGCGCCAGACCAAATGACCGCCCTGGAAATCGAAGACTGGGAGGTCCGCATCGGTGGCAGAGCGGACAATTTCGCCGCCGAAATGGGCGAGCAGCAAGGGAAGCGTCCCGTAGACAAAGAAGCCATGCCCGGCGTTATGCGGATTCAACGGAGAGCAACGCGCGTCAAAAAACCCGCCGCTCCCGCCAGTATCCGGGTATAGATTACGACAGCGAAAGCCCTGAAGTTCGACCGACGAAATCAAGCCTGCAAGCATTACCTCATCATGCGTAGGTAACAGCGCCGGATCCGCAAGCAAAGCGTCAACGGCGCCGGCGAGCAGTGCGCTCTCGGCCATGCTGAATGCATCAAAGACGCGCATTCGATCGCGACCGACGAGCCATTCGCCGGCTGTAGCGGCAAACGATTCGCGTACGACGCCCAGCCAAATGGCTGGCTGATCGCTGATATCCGCGCGGCTGCTTATCGCTGTCGAATCTCGCAACGCGAGTAATTGTAGTTTTGGAAACTGCGACTCGTCGGCGGTAAACGAATTGCTGCCGCCCAAATTCGGCAAGACGAGCAGCGTTAGAAAGAGCTCATCCGGGTGCGTATGGGAGAAGTCATCCCAATTATGCCCGCTGAAGCGCAGCGCGCCGCCATAAATGAGAATGGCCGCCAGCAAAATGGTAGCAAAAACTTTATTCCTCATTTGCTAGCGCAGCGACCTTCCATGCCAAATTGCGGATGTGGTGAATCGCGATCATGTTTGCCGATTCTCGTCGAGGAAACGGCGTAAGCCTTCAGCGCCCAAGGCCGGCGCGCGAAAGATGAAGAAGGACTTATGCAGTGGCTGAACTTCAATTTCCATTTGCCTGCCATTTGGAAACCATTTAGTTAGCATCTGCCGTGCAAGCTCGTTGTGATTTGCGTAAAAGAAGAGCAGATCACGCTCGGGATCAAGCCGAAACGGATCATCGCGAAACAATCCCCGCTCGATCATTTGTGGCGCTGTAATCACGTCGCCGCCACTATCCCAAAACATCAAGCCCGCTTCGATGCCGACCGCGCGAGTATCCCACCAATGCGGCGAAGAGAGCACGAAGGCGTTGCCGTAGGCGCCATCGCTTTCGGCGAAGCCCCGCAGCAGCCTGCCCGCCTGCGCATGCGGATGCGATGCGCGTAGGAAGTATTCGTTGAATCCTCCGAAATATAGGCTCGTGTTGTAGTGATTGGCAGCGAGCAGCGCGGCGCCAGCAAATGCAGCGGCGGCGATAATACCCGATCGCCCTGACAGTTTCTTACACAAGCGCCAGCAAAAGACCGCAACCGGTAGCGCGGCGATCAGATAACTGGGTGGGATCGCGCCACTGGCACGGATAAAACTCGGGACTTCAACGGGAAAGGATAAGGCAAGCGTCGTCGGCAAAAGGGTCGCCGCGAGATAGAAGGGGACGAACACAACTACCGGATCGCGCGTCTTCACGATTAGCGCAAGCCAGGCGGCGACGCCGAGGAACATGAAGGCGGCGCTCACCGGGTCCATCGCCGGTTCGTCAGCGACGCCGCTGACCCAGGTGCTGTCTCCGTAATGGTGATAAATCAGCGCGGTCTTTCTGGTATTGCTCATCAGGGTCGGTATGCTTTCAGCCAGGAATGAGGCCCTCTCCTCATCTGTCGTTGGCAGGTCGCCAAATATGCGGGTGCTTGTCCGCCGCATATAATTTTCTGGTTCTTCCGTCCAAAAGTGAAGCAAGGGCAAGAAGACCATGAGCGACATCAAAGCCAAGACCGCCAAGTTGAGAAGATAGCTCAGCCGCTCGCGCCGACTGCGCTTGGCAACCAGCAATGCAATTGCCACACCGGCGACGGCGGCAAGCGGCAACATGCGAACTGCCTGATATCCCATCAAGCCGAAGCCCAAGGCAAGCCCGGCTTTCACGTAATCCGGGCGCCGATTATGGCGCAAGGCGCGAACGAGATACACAGCCGTCAGCGCTGAGAAAAGTGGCGCCAGGCTGATACGCATACCCTGCCGGCCGATAACTACATGCCAAAAGCTGACCGCGACCAAAGCGGCCGCCAACGTGCCGAAGAGCACGCCAAATCGCCGGCGCTTGCCCATGACCTCGACGCCTAGCCAAAACATGATTGGCAGCGTAATGAAGCTTTCAATCGCCGACATTAACTTGAGCGCGTAGTGATCGAATTCCATGCCTGGTTGACTGGCTAAGATGGACAGCAGGTAAAAGTGCAGCGGCTCTCGACCGCCGATATTCTCAAAGAAGATTCGGTAGTCGTTGAGGTGATGAATCTTGTAGGCGTCCTGGATTTTCTCGACCAGGTCGCTGAACATTTGCGTCGGATAGGCGTCCAGCCTGTTGAAGCGAAAGGCGGCGCCGAGAATCAGGACCAGGGCGAGGACGATTAGGGTTCCGCGATGCTCGCGCCAGTGGAGCCGGCGCAATACGTCTAATCGGTCGCTTGCCCAATCTAAGAGATTCCAACGGAGCGGCGCAAAGACAAAAGCCCAAAGACCAGCGCTGATGAGCCATAACAATATGATGGGCGGCTCAATGCGATTGCCCGAAGTGTTCGCCCACACCAACAGACTGCAAAGGATAGCGAACGCGATCAGCAGCCTGCGCGGCCTGCCGAATGTTGACAAAACCGGTGGTCGTGAAGGCTGGCGCAGTAAAATCTCCGGCGCTTCAGCTTCCGCGGACGCCCGGCGCCGACGGACTTGCCAGTCTGCAATTTCGATGAAAATCCAGAGCACGCTCCCCAGCATGAACGATCCGAATGCCGCCAGCGCCATATCGGTAGCGTGTTCGCGGAAAGCGGTCATGGACGCGGTCAACAGTCTCAACGCGTTTATCCAGATCACCAAGGGCAACGCTCGCGCGGCCCAACGCAAGCGCGCGCTGCGGTCGAGCCCGCGCCAATATCCCTTCAGCTGTGCCCAAGTGCCGACCAGTTCCGCAACGAGCCAAAGTAGAAAAGCCAGCCAGAGATAGGGCCCGCCGACGATCAGTGAGTAGCCGTCCGCGCGCGTCACATCGTCAGTGCCGCGAACAATGACACTGCCAATCAAGGCGCATACGATGGCGGCGCCGCTGATGAGCAGTTGCAGCGTATCGCGTTGTCGCAAGACTTGAGGCCAGGACCGAAACGCGGCCGCAGCGCTACCGCGGCCTTCGCTCATCTCCGGGACGCGGATCGCCGCCAAGGAAGATCCAAGGCTGGTTTGCGGCCGATTGGTGTCAGGAGACGCCATTGCAATACGGAGCCGGCGCCAGGTTGACGCAGGAGCGCCCAGCCACCGAACTATGAGTTCACTGAGTGTCAGATCTTCAAACGATCCGAATTCTGTCGCGTTTACGCATTGCCCGTTTGCCCCGTCTGGCTCGTGGGGAGTGGAATCAGCCCGCCCGTCCGGCGAGTCCTGTTTCGCATCCTCATGGGTATCGGCGTTTGTGCGGATACGATCGTCCCCATTTGGCAGATGGCGCTGCGTACCGGACGGGTTCCTAGACATGTGGCTTTCGGCCCTTTATCGCCAGGTTAACGGTCGCTCGATGGGGTCCTTCGTCACTGGTGTTTTTGCGGTCGAAGGCATTGAATATGGCGATGCCAAGCTTTACTGGATTGTAACGGCTGCCCGTTGCTGTGAAGTCATGGCGATCAGCCAGGGCACGCATGGAATTGGGCAGCATTTTGGATTCCAAGAGTGGCTTCCCCAGTCCATAAACCAGGTTGTGAATAAACGGGAAACAGTAGTGAGTCAGGGAACGCTCTTCATCTACTACGAAGCCCGCCTTTTCTACGGCGCCACGCAGTTGGCTGGCGCTGTAAAGCCGCAGGTGATTGGCCCAAAGTCCCGCCAAGGGTCCGCGCTTGATACGCAAATTGAACAGGCTTTCCAGCACCTTGTTGATGGGATCCCAGAAGAAAGGATAATTTGCATTGGGCACCGTGACCGCCAGGACGCCGTCCGGTTTCAGGACGCGAAAGGCTTCCTTTAGGCCGCGAACATCGTCTTCTATGTGCTCAAGCACTTCTGACAGAATCACGGCGTCAAAGCAATCGGGCGGATAGGGCATGGCATAAATGCTGGCATGATGAATCTGGATACCGGGCAATGGATCAAGTACCCGTTTTGCCGTCTGGACCACGTCCCAGTCCAAGTCGGCGCCGACCAGGTCGCACAGGCTGACCTGGCGAATCATGTTTAGATAGAAACCGCGCCCGCAGGGAAGGTCCAGGATCCGCATGTCATCGCTCGGGTTGATGAAATCAAAGATTGTGCTAACGCGTCGCTTGAATGCCATGTCGGCTTCATTGCGCGTCATGAAGGCAATCGTTTCCTTTTCGACCATTTGACCTCGAGGCACGGCGCTGGCTTCAGGGCTTGGCGTATTCGTAAAGGATCGACTCGTATCGGCTGACCGTTTCTTCAAAGGAGAAAATGCCACGGATATACTCTCGCGACTTAATGTACCGTTCGGGATCCGCCAGCACTTCGAGCGTGGTTTCCCCTATAGAGCGCCAATCACCCGGCTTGGCCAGCTTGCCCATGCCGGTTAAGGTCACAGCCACCCGCCCGCCGGCAATGTCGGTCATTACGATTGGCGTCCCGCAGAGCATCGCCTCACCTTGCACCAGCGGAAAACAGTCGCTGTCGCTCGGCACGACGAGTACATCACAGGCGGCGTAAAAGTTTGCCAGGTCTTGCTTGTCTCGTATGAGCCCGAGGAACCTGAGCTGTGACCGGTAACGCTCGACGAGGTCCTGATGTCGCTGCCAGGTGCCTTCATAACTGATATCGTATTCGCCGGCAAATACGATCCGCGCGTTGGGATACTCCTGATTGACGACGTCCAGTGAGCGAATCAGCAGATCGGGTCGTTTCTCCTGCACGAATCGTCCAGCATATCCGATGAGCGGTCCGCCATCCTGCCGCCACAATTCGCG
This sequence comes from Chloroflexota bacterium, assembly GCA_026707665.1. Classification (GTDB taxonomy): domain Bacteria; phylum Chloroflexota; class Anaerolineae; order Aggregatilineales; family Phototrophicaceae; genus UBA6055. Next base: position 58,072 of record JAPOWK010000121.1, on the reverse strand, counting down.
CAGTCTGTTGACGCTGACAGCATCCGGCTCGGGAATAATCATGGGCGGATAAATGATTCGCACCTTGTCGCGAAATGGCAGCAAGTAGTAGGAGTTGTCCGCGTAGTCATCGCTGAGCCCAATGATGCAGGGCACGCGTTTAGCCATGAATTTGTAGAAGGCGAACATGATTTTTGTGATTATGTCGTTGACGGGATTCTTCGGCAAGATTAGGTCGCCATGATGTGTCGGAATAATATTGATGCCGGCAATGCTCGCCAGGAACGCCACCAGCGCCGTTTCCAGCAGCGGAATGTGAATATTCACGACATCGTGTTCACGCAGAAGTCTGTTGATTGCCCAAGGATAGGTCGGCATGATTCGTCCCCGGCTTAGGGCAATCGGCGCCCAAAGACGAACAACGCGCACGCCATTGAGCGTGGTTTCGCCCAGCGGCAGTTCGCGACTATGGCAGGATGCAGCCACCGTGACTTCGTGACCGCGGCGCGCAAGCTCCTCGGCAAGCATCCTCACATAATGAGTCAAACCCGTCGAGTGCGGATGGTAGTAAAGCAGAATGATCAGGATCTTTAGCTTGCGCTGCCGACGCTCGATCATCTTGTTCATCAATGAATCCTACGCTCCTCGACTTCAGCTACCGCATTCACACTATATTGCAGCAGTCGTTGCAGATTTCTATCCAAGGTCTGGCGCCGCTGGTTCAAATTCTACCTGTGGAGCCACAGACATAAATGCGGATCGCACCCTATCTCGCGAAGCATAATGTTCCAAGCTCATATGACGAGAGCAAAACATGAATCTTAGCACATTCGCCACATTGTGTACCCGGCGTGGCGCCTCACCTGCGGTCGAGCATACATCATACAGGAGACATTACAATTTAGTAATGGCGGAGCGTCGGCGCCGAAATCTCTCGCGCGGTTGAATCGTCTTCCGGTCCACCCGGATATTGCTGGATTTGCGTTTATGCCGTGAGCTGCAAACTTGACACCGAGACGACGCCCGTCTAGAATGAATGCAGCCCGCGGGTATAGCTCAGTTGGTAGAGCGCCTGCTTCCCAAGCAGAAGGTCACGGGTTCGAGTCCCGTTACCCGCTATCTGGCAAGCGTCCGCGAGTATGTGGGCGTTTTCAATTCCCCGCCATTGACCGGAGCTTAAAGCCCGACTAGAATCAGCCGACTTTGCCAAGGAGAAAATCGCTCGCGAATGCAGACCTGCAATCGCGCAGCGCGTGAATTGAGGAGCATTGCATTATGGCGGAATTTCAACTTGCCGCGGAACTGCGGCAGGCGCAGGGAAAGAAAAATCGCCAGCTGCGGCGCGAGGGCATGGTTCCGGGAATCGTTTACGGGCCGTCAATTAAGCCGATCAGCGTGCAGTTTCCCTATCGCTCGATAGAGGTAACGCTCATGAACGCCGGCGGCACCAATCTGATTGATATCGAAGTGAATGGCGACAGCTTTCCCTCCTTGGCGCGCGAGGTCCAGCGCGATGTCGTTCGCGGCGATATTCTGCATGTCGATTTCCTCGCGGTTGATCAGACCCAGCGCATCAGCGTGGAAGTGCCGATTGTGATGCAAGGCGAGAGCCCGGTTGTTACCGCGCGTGAAGGCATCTTGATCACCGGCCGGAGCTCGCTGACCTTGGAGGTGTTCCCCAGCGATATCCGCGATAGCATCGTCATCGATCTGTCGACACTGACCGAAATGGGCGCCGAGGTTTTGGTGCGCGATCTCACCTTTGGCGAAAGCGTCACCGTGCACAACGATCCTAACGAGATGCTGGCCAAGATTGTCCAGCCGGCCGCGGCGCGCGCCGAAGAAGAGCTTGATGAGCTTGACGATGAACTCGAGGGCGAAGAGGCGGAGGGCGAAGTAGCCGACGGTGATGAAGCGGAAGAATAGACTGGCTCGGGCCTGCCACATGATGTCATGCTGGCGTTTTCCGCCGGACAAACGCATCTTTGAAGTTAGCAGTTGAATTGCCCAACTAAGCTGAGCTCGACTGGAGCAACGTGGGAGCGGCGCGATCACTTGTTGCCGTTGTGTTCGGATGCTCTATCGAATTCGTCGGATGAGATGGATGGCTTATCGTCGTCCGCGCCGTTCATGATTGCGATGCCGGCGACGTGATCGCCTTCGTCAAGATTCATCAGTTTGACGCCTTGGGTATTGCGCCCGGTTTCACGGATTTCGGAGAGTTGAGTACGCAGCACAATACCCCGCTTGGAAACAAGTACGATTCCGTCTTTAGGTCGAATGCAACGGACGGCAATGACCGGTCCAGTCTTTTGATTTCGCCGTAGGGTGCGAACACCGATACCGTACCGTCTTTGGCTGTCGTATTCGTCGAGCTTGGTGCACTTTCCGTACCCGTTCCGTGTGACAACCAGAACGTGCGAATGGTCCGCGCAAACGGCATCCATTCCCGCGATCTCGTCATCTTCGCGCAGCGCCATGCCCATCACGCCGGCCGCCGGGCGCCCCATTGCGCGCACATCGTCTTCGCGAAAGCGAATGCTTTGACCATTGAGCGACGCCATCACGATGTCTTGATCGCCAGCCGTCCATTTCACCCAGCGCAGCGCGTCGCCAGGCGGAATATTCATGGCGATCAAACCGCTGTAGCGGATGTTCGAAAATGCGCTCTGTTCAACCCGCTTGACCTTGCCATTGCTGGTGGCGAGAATGAAGTAGCCCACTTCCTCTTCTATCCGATCTTCCGGCAAAGCCAATATCGCCGAGACTTCTTCATCGCTTTCCAAAGGAAGTAAGAGCTGGATGGGACTGCCGCGCCGCTCTCGCTGCGTTTCTGCGATTTCATAGGCGACGCAGGAATATACCTTGCCAAGGTTGCTGAAGAAGAGGATCGTATCGTGGCTGTAGGCGAAGAACACGTCCATCAGCGCTTCGCCTTCGTGCAATCGGAATCCCTTCATGCCCTTGCCGCCGCGCCGCTGCGCCCGGTAGTGCCTAGCCGCCACCCGCTTGATATAGCCGTTCTCCGTCAGTGAAATGACGACATTCTCACGCCGATAGAGATCACCTTCATCAAGGTCCACATTGCCATAACTCACCGTCGTGTTACGGTCGTCGCCATATTTCTCGGCGATTTCCTGCACATCTTCCCGAATCAGATCGAGGATTTTCCGCGGAGAAGCCAACAGGTCTTCGAGATAGCTGATTCTTGCCTGCACCGCATCGAATTCTTCTTGCAGCTTCTGCCGTTCCAGGGCGCTCAGACGCCGCAACTGCATATCCAGAATGGCATTGGCCTGGATCTCGTCCAACTCAAGATTGGCCATCAGCCGCGTCCGGGCGCTCTCAACATTTTCCGAATTGCGAATTGTTCGTATCACCTCGTCGATATTGGCGACAGCCTTGAGAAGCCCGCTCAACACATGAGCGCGGGCGCGCTGACGTTTTAGGTCATGTTCCGACCGTCTTACGATGACATCGTAGCGATGTTCGATGTAGATCTGCAAACTGCGCTTGAGGCTCAGTGTCCGCGGCTCGCCATTTACCAGCGCCAGCATCTGAATGCTGTAAACACTTTGCAACTGCGTATATTTGTAAAGTTGGTTGAGAACGCGCTGCGGTTGAGCGTGTCGTTTCAATTCGACGACAAGGCGCAATCCCTGCCGGTCCGACTCATCGCGCAAGTCGCGAATGGCTTCTATGCGGCCGTCGCGCACCAGGGACACGATGCGCTCAATGATGGCGGACTTGCTGACCTGATAAGGAATCGAACGAATGACGATGCTTATGCCGTCGCCGCGCTCTTCAAAGTCTGCGCCCGAGCGGACGGCGACGCGTCCCTTGCCGGTAGCGTAAGCCTCCTTCAATTCATCGCCAACAACAATTTCGGCGCCGGTGGGAAAGTCCGGTCCCTTGATGAATTGCATCAGATCGTCAACCGTTACCGATTCGCTCCGGCTGTAGTTGTCGATAAGGTAGGTAATCGCCGCAGCAAGCTCGCGCAGGTTATGGGGCGGGATGCTCGTCGCCATGCCGACGGCGATGCCACTGGCGCCGTTTAGCAGCAAATTAGGCAAGCGGGCGGGCAAAACGGTGGGCTCTTCTTGCGTCTGATCGTAATTGTCGGTGAAGTCCACCGTATCCATGTTGATATCGGTCATGAGCTCGCTGGCGATATTTGCCATCCGCGCTTCGGTATAGCGCATCGCGGCCGGTTTGTCGCCATCTTGGCTGCCGAAGTTGCCTTGCCCATCCACCAGGGGATAGCGAAGGGAGAAGTCCTGCGCCATGCGCGCCATGGCATCATAAATCGCTTGGTCTCCGTGCGGATGGTATTTGCCCAGGACCTCGCCAACCAGGCGCGCGCTCTTCTTGTAGGCAGCGCCAGGGCGCAAGCCCATATCATGCATTGCGAACAAGATACGTCGATGCACCGGCTTCAACCCGTCGCGGGCGTCCGGCAGCGCGCGGGCGACAATGACGCTCATGGCATAGTTGAGATAGCTGCCGCGCATCTCTTCATTTATTGTGACAGTGCGAACGTCGTCGGCGCCGTCTTCAAACGTATTCGTTTCGATGCTATCCATTGCTCGCGGTCAACCTCTTGTCAAATTGAGCGCATTCTCCGGGAGAGGAAGAGCGTTCGCGCTTTCACTTTCGTGGCGCTTCCTGAACGTTTTGCCGGAACTCTTCACCGGAGTGTTGGTCATTTGCGGGGGCGCCGATTTCCCATTATTTCACTGTTGCGCCCTCGCCATTATTTACAGCAATTCTACCAGATTTGAGCTAAGCGCGCCATGCCAGCCCGGCCAAAACAGATCGGCATATAGGTCGTGATTCCTTTGCTTGGATGCGCGATTGCAGCGCTCGCTTGCAGGTAGCGGAATATAGCAACAACTTTCGCCATAATCGCCAGGAACGCAAGGATTCTTGTACGAGATTCACAATTCTTTGCGGAAATTACTTGCCTGTGAGATTTGTCTTGTATATACTATGGACAACTGTCGCGGGTAAGTTCTTATGAATCTTACCTATATATAGATGTCATTACATCTTGCATCGCATCGAAGTTCTTAGCATTCTTAGGAGGAATCAAAATGGACAGCGACAAAATGATGAGGGGGATTATTCCGGGGATTATCGCCGGGTATCTCTTCCTCGCCTTCATCGGGGCGAGTGTGGTGCCGGGCGACCTTAGCGTCACAACGGACGACGCCGGTATGGTGACGGCTGTTGAGCAGGGCGCCAACATGATGAATACTGGCATGCTCGGCGACGTAGGCGGGATGATCGGGGCGGACGCCTTGATCGGCTTCATCCTGCATATCATCATCAGCGCGGTGATCGGCGCGCTCTATACCGGGCTCTTCATGCAATACGTCGATTTGGGAAGTCCGTTGTATAACATCGCGGTAGGCGGCCTGATCTATGGCGTCATCTGGTGGATCATCGGCGGTCTGATCATTATGCCAGCCATCGCTGGCGGCGACGTGTTGCAGATCGATCTCAACAGCCCGAGCCTGTTTGGTCACGTCATATTCGGTCACGCGCTCGCCTTCCTGGTTGCGCTGCGCGACCGTCGAATGACTGCAATGGACGAATAAAGAGACCTTCCGATAGCCAACAGAAAGCGGGTCTGCGAAAGCCATCGCGGACCCGCGCTTTTTTCTGCGCCGGGCGCTCAGCGTTCTGTATCCTATACGCTGACCCCGCAATCAGCTCGCCCGCTTCCACACATTGTTGACCAAATTGAACAAAATGATTTCCTCCGCGACGCTGTCTGCGCCGCGCGCTTGCACCGTAACGCGCAACTGGGAGCCGCCGTCTGGCTTTGACCAAATCAACTGATCAATGACCCGGTAATCTGGCGCCGCTTCGCTGCGGGTATAACGCTCGTAAGCGACCAGCCGCACGTTTTCATCAGACGTATCATATAGACGGAGCCATTCGTTTTGCCTGCGCGCGCTGAAGAGTTCGTTTTCAAGCGTCAAGCGCCATTCGATGAAATCGCGCCAGTCCAAGTCCGCGTCTTCGGGCGGCTGATCAAGTACCGCTTCCAGGATGGACATATCGCTCGTGGCCGCCAGTTGCGTCAGCAGCCGAGCGACCCTGTCATCGCCGTAGGTTTCCGCCAGTGACCGCATCAGCAGGGCGCCGCTGTCCAGGCCAGTAAGCGCTTCGCTGAGCCAGGCGATCGCCGCCCCCCGCAGAAAGTAAGCATCATGCGGATATGCCGGCGCCAGTTCACTGTTATGGGCGTTGATAAGGCGCTCGGCCAGCATTCTGCTAGAGAGTAGCTGCAGCCGGCCATCGAAAGGCGTATCTGCTCGCGCGATATCGACATAGGGCGACCGGATTTGCAGGCGCATCGCCGGCGCGTTTATCCAGGCGATTTCGCTCGTTGCCTCCGGATCAATTTCAATCGCCATATTGGGCAGATCCCCACAGTCAAGAATTGCACAGCCTCTGCTGATCCAATCTTGCAGAGCCGCGCTGACTTGCCGCGCAAGCTCGCGATCGGCTCCGCGATACCTGACTAATACGTCAGGAGACTCGAGCTTGCCTGGCTCGCCCCAAAAGCTGAAGTCCGGCGCGATATGCCGCCAGCCGTCGCCGTTTCGACGATAAAACCACAACCTCGCGTAGGGCAGTTCATTGATGTCTTCCTGCACCAGCGCGCGGGCTCGCTCCCCGGCGATTTCCACCGCCAATATACTGCCAGTCAGTTCTATAGCGCCGCTTGACTTGAGTTCGCTGTAGCGCTGAAACATGAGGCGCTGGCGGTTCATCCAGCCGGCATGCTCGGGATCTTGCAACTTGAGAAAGCTGTTTAAATCGCCGATGCGGAGAGCGGCTACCTCGGCTTTGACCGTATCTTGCAAAAGCTGCGCGTACTGGGTTTCGACCTCATAAACGCGCTGTCTGACAAATAGCAGGAAAACGGCGATTGTTGCCAACAACAGCCCGATTAGCGCGGCCAGCAGAATCATGTTTCGCCGCCGCCGGCGCTTCAGTTCCATGTCTTCGCTGTCAAACCGCTCCATCTGCTGCGATTCGACATTCCATTCAAAACGTATCCGACTCACTTATCGACTCTCATTTGCCGACTTAATGATGAGATCGCCCGCGTCGATTCGATGCGTCTGTCCCTTGTCATCGCGGATCAAGAGGGCGCCTACCGTATTCACATCCAGCGCGACGCCCTTGACGCCGTTTACAGTGACCGATTGACCTAAGGTATTGAGACGGGACTTCCAGGTTGAAAACAGCGTTGGTGAGGCGATGCGGCAATACCAGTGATTAATCCGGCGCAGCAGGTTCGCAATCAACTCGCCGCGGTCCAGACGCTTCTTGACGACATCTTCCAGGCTAATGGCGGATTCTTGCAGTTCTGTGCCGTTGAAATCCATGCGCACGTTGACGCCAATGCCAAGGATGGCGCCGCGCAACTCGCCTGCTTCCCAAATCGCTTCTGGCAGAACGCCGCTGACCTTCAGCCCGTTGACTTGCACATCATTGGGCCACTTGATGCCGACGACTTCGCAGCCACATTCGCGGGCGAGATCGTACACGCTCAGCGCGGCCAGCATGTTCAGACGCGGCAGGTAAGCGCTGTTGGGCTTCAAGATGAGAGATAGCGCCAGCGCCACATTTGGCGGCGTATGCCAGTGGCGTCCCCCGCGTCCGCGTCCGCGTGTCTGCTCGTTGGCAATGACCCCAGCTCCTTCAGGCGCGCCGGCCGCCAGCCAGGCTGCGGCCTCATCATTGCTGCTTTCGACCCGGTCAAAGTATTTGAAGGGTCTGGTCAGTCGCTGCTCCAGCAACTCTTGCGACAGCGTCACTTCAGTTCCATTCCGCATTCGATGATGCGCATTGTATCAGACTTGGCAACCTGGCTAGAATAGAGTTGTTCGGCGACGTGACAATCGCGTACAGGAATCCAGTCACGCCGTCGATCCATCACGAGTCGAAGCGCTTTTTGACGAAAAGGGAGGAAGATGAATCAAATCTGGGCGCCGTGGCGAATGGCATATATCAAGGGCAAACGCAAGGGATTTGACTCATGCATATTTTGTCAATTTGCTCATCAGCCCGAAGACGATTTGAGGCAGCATGTTATCGCCCGTTCAGCGCATACCTTCGCGGCGCTCAATCGCTATCCCTACACTTACGGCCACACGATGATCATTCCCTATGCGCATGTCGCGTCGACGGAAGACTTGAGCGCGGACACTTTGGCGGACCTGGCGATGATGACGAATCGCACGATGGGCGCGCTGCGCGAAATTGCAGATCCTCCGGCATTCAATATCGGCGCCAACATTGGCGCGGCGGCGGGCGCGGGCATCGCGGCGCACTTTCACTTTCATATTGTGCCGCGCTGGAATGGCGACCACAGTTTCATGGAGTGCATCGGCGGAACGCGCACGGTACCCGACACCTTGTCAAACCTCGCAGAGCAGATGCGCGCCGTCTGGGAAGATCTCTACAGACCGGCGCAAGACCGAGACGCATGATCCGAAAGCATCCGTCCCAACACCCGCTAGTACTGGCCGAGCCGGCGAAGTCTTAATGGCGCGCTCGGTTTTCCAGGCTGACTTGCGCGATATGGCGGGGCTGCTGCTGGTCGTTATTCTCGCCGCCGCCATGCGCTTCAGCCGCGCCGATGTAGTTGAATATTTCCATGACGACGCGATGCTCGCGACCATGGCGCTGGAGCTGGCGGATGGGCTCCGCTTTCCGCTTACGGGGATCCTGTCATCGACCGGCATCCCGAATCCGCCGGTTAGCGTATATGCCTTGGCGCTTCCTTTTGCCATTTCATCCAGCCCGGCTTTCGTGATCCAAGTCATTATGGCATGGAATGTGCTCGGCGTCGCCTTGCTATGGTTTTTGGCGCGGCGCTTTTGTGGGCGGCGCATCGCCTTGATTGCCAGCGTGCTCTACGCCATCAATCCCTGGGCGGTTCTCTTCAGTCGCAAAATCTGGGCGCAGGAAGTGCATACGCCAATTATACTTTTTGGCTTGCTTCTTCTTCTTTACGGTTTCCACGATTCGCGCGCAGAGCGTCCTCGGAGCCGCTCGGTCGCGTTGGCGCAATGCCTCAGTCTGCCTGTCTTGCTCTTCGCGTTTCAGTTCCATTTCGCCGCAGGTCCCTTGCTAGTTCTGATACCCGCCGCTGTTTGGATGGGACGGGAACGGATTCGTTTTCGCGCCTTCATCGCCGGACTGATCTTGTCGCTGACTGTCGTCTTGCCCTACTTCATCGGTCTCAGCGAGACGCTGGCGGTTGATCCGGCGCGGATTTCTGACGCTCTGGAGCGATCAGCGGGGCGTGGACCGGAAGTCAGCTTTGCCTCAATCACTGCTATCGCGCGGCTCGCATCCGGCGCTGGATTGGAATCCTGGTTGGCGCCAGATCAGGCCGCTGAGCTCTCGGCGGCGTATCCGCCAATGCACGCGCTTTCCCTTGTTTTGCTGCCAGCGCTGCTCATCGGCGTCGGCGCGGCGTTCCGGCGAGCGCGACAATTCACCATCATTCTTTCGCTTTGGGCTTTTCTGCCGAGTCTAATTCTCATCGCTGAATGGACGCCGGTTTACATTCACTATTTCATCCCATCGATACCGGCCTTGGCGATTCTGATGGGATACGGCGGAGATTTTCTGTGGCGGCGGGCGGCGCGTTGGCCTTTGCTGCAATATGCCCTGTGGCTCACATTCGCCCTGATCCTTGTGCTGCAGGTTCTGCAGTGGCACGCCGCTTTGAACTTCGTCGAAGAGCATCATATTTCTTATCCTGGTTTCACGACGCCCTTGGCGAAACTCCTGCCCTTGCAAGACGAGCTGGCGCGCGCGGAAGATGTTGTGATTTTGGCTGGAGGCATGGCTTGGAACCTACATCACGAGGTCGCGGTGTGGGATACGCTGCTATGGGACGCGGCGGCTTGCGTGCGCACAATCGTCCCCGATGGCTACGCTGTCTTTCCCCGTAAGGCCTTCGCCGCGGTCATCGCGCCCGGCGCGCCATCTAGCTTGGCGACCGATCTTTATCGTCATGAGAACGCCAAGGATTTCCCGACCAGGCGTGGCGGCGAAGAATACGTCCTATACCAGTGGCCGGCGGCGCCGAATTGGCCTGGCGCGGAAATTGTGCCGATAGAGCCAGGAGTCTTCGGCAACGGTGTGCGTTTAACCGGTTATGGACTGGACGATGAAATCGTATTTCTTGAGTGGCAGCTCCCTGCCCGGCAGGTCGGCGCCGATTTTCAATACAGCGCGCAGCTGTATGACGCTGACGGCGAGCGGGTCGGTCAACTGGATGCCAGGTTTTGGCATGGGCGTCACTGGTGCGCCGGTGATCGCTTGCTCACTTGGGGGCCAATTGGAGCGAATGCTGGCGCGGTGACGCTTAAGGTTGCGCTTTATCGGCTGGGAATAGGAAAGGATGCGGGGCAGATCGAAAACCTTGACCTGCTCGATGCGCAAGGCAATCCAAAAGGGCAGAGCGTCGATATCGCTGTTGGACATCACGAAGCCTAGGGTTCGGTTGCGTTCCCAGGCACTGATTCGGTTTCGATACCCTCTACCGTAGTTAGCAGTTCTGCTGAATCGTCTTCCGCTCCGTCGCCAGTTGGGATGGCCGTCGGCGTTAACTCAATCACTTCGGGCGCGATTTCCCAGGGAATGGTGAAGGAATCGAGAACTAATTCGGTGACTTCGTCATCTTCTTCAACTTTAGTCTTGTACTCTAACTTGGGATAGGTCAGGCCATCGAAAATGTATAAGCCGACGGCGACCTGGTAATCGAGCATATTGTACGCCGGGTCAAAACGGTGAAAGGTTGTGAATGACTCGCCCCAGCGCCAATACTTGGTTGGCAGGCGAGGCGTATTGTCATCTTGGCCGAGAATATTGCCATCAGCGTCCACCAGATGGGCGAAGACTGTGTAATTGTCCTCCGGCGTTGATTCGGCTTTCCAAGTGAGGGAAATCTCATTATGTTTCAGATTGGGCTTGAAGGATTCGAGGCGAATCGCTTCGTCAAAAACTGGTTGAGAATCCACTGGAATTTCACTGTAGGCGGAGGCCGGTTGCTGGTATCCGGCCGTGACGACCGCGCCGATATCCAATAGCACGGGCGCAATTTCCTCACCTTCGGCGTTGGTGGCGGCAATGGATGCAGAGCGCGCCCCGCCTTTCCACTCGACGCGCAAGTCAAAGGGATAGCGCCCGTAGGCGGCTCTGCTGATGTTAATCAAGTATTCGTCAGGATAAATCAGGCCCGCCTGCCAGCGCGAAGTGCGCAAACTGCCGGCGCCGGGATACGTGATATAGCGACCGATCTCTTGACCACCATCGTCAACCAGCGTGAGATGAATGCTGTTGTCAACCGCTGATTGCCGGAGGACTTGCCAGTAGAGTGTGAGCCGCACAGTGTCTTCGGCGGCGTATCGACGGTCGACGCGTTCATAGGCGATCAGCGCGACATCGCCGAAGGCCGCATAGAGCGGCAGCGCCCGATCCGGCGGCGTCTCCACCGGTTGTGGCGCATTGTATTGACTGGCAATGACCGTGAACGGCACGAAGACCGCCACAACGGCGAGGAATTTCAGTTGCCAGAGCATGGTGCTGTGCAGCAGTTCTTTGGGCACGGCGTCGCCGGCGCGGACGAATTCGAGATTGGGCGGCCGCAACGAGAAGACGATCCACCAGACGATTTCCACGAAGCCGACCGCCAGCAGCGGACTGACCACGGCGATAAGCGGGAAGAGCATGCGCCCCTCCGCCGCGCGCGTCAAAGTGCTCCAGTACAAGACGCCCACCCACAAAAGCAAAAGGGCGCTCGCGAGCGCAAGCAGGTGCGCCAACTCATAGCGGGCATAGGCAAAATCGCTTATCGCCAGCAATTGCAGCCCGAGAAAGACGCAGCCGATCAAGCTCAGGACCGCCATCAGATCCAGCAGCAAATAGAAAATGCTCGCCACTTGAATATTGAGCGCGCCAAACAGCCCCCAGAACGACATGCGAAATTGCTGGTACTCGACGAACAAGTCGGCCAGGTTGAAGGTTGGATCGCGCGGACCCGCGAGTTCAGCCATGGTGATTATGCCGAAAGGCTCGTCGTATAGCTGGAAATTACGGAAATACCACCAGCCGGCGATCAGCAGCCAGCACAGCGCCAAGGCGTACAAGTGAATCAGCAAGCCGCGACTATCACGAGTCTTGCGATAAACAAGGAACGAGACGCCCAGCACAACCGGCAAAAGTACCAAGCCCGTCAGTTTCGTAAGGCTCGATAAGGCAAACAGCGCAGCCAGCGCAAACGTGGCGCGCAGCGAGAAGCCGTCGCGTATGGTCCGTAGCATCAGCCAGATCAGGGCGCCGTTGACGAGCATAGCCAGCGCGTCGTTGTTGACCGAGGCGGTGACGAAGATAAACATTGGGTTTAAGCCGGTTATCGCCCCGGCGACGAAGGCCACGGTTTGCCGCTGTGGCGCGACCAATTCGCCAATCTTGTAAACGAAAACAATTGTGCCCGCGCCCAGGGCAAGTCCCAGCGCGCGCATGACCAAAACCGCCAAGCCGGCGCCATGGACGAGAGAAAGCGATTCGTCATGAACGATTAAGTTCTTATTGCCAAAGGAACGCGGCTGATAGATGTTGACGTGCGGGTTCAGCCGGCGATAGTCCTCGGAGTCGTCGATGTTGATCGGCGCCGTCACGATTGCCATCAATGCGTAATACAGCGGCGGCTGGCTGCCATGGTGCCGGTAAATCGTATGTCGCTGGTAAAGGCTCTGCGTTGGTAGGCTGCCAGTCTCACGCAGATGCTCTACATTGCCGAAGTGCCAAAGCTCCTCATTGGCCTCAAAGACAGGCGTCGCCAGGGCATAAATGAGCCCAAACACCAAATAGAACAGCAGGATCCACTGCAAAAGGCTGAGGGGGATATTCAGCGAGTTCAGCCAGCGCCAAATCCAGAGCAGCGACGCGGCGCCTCGCTCGACACTGACCTTCAGCCTCTTGACCAGACGACGAGATTTTGACTTCAGTTGATCAATTCTTGCCCGCATGGTTGTAAGGCGCTTCCGACAATTGTTGACGCGCTGCCACGATAACACTTAATGAGAGTATAATGCGAAACCTGCTGCTTCAAAATGTGTTGAGATTCTCCTGAGGCGCCAAACAGGCGCGGCTGGCGGTTTCGACAGTTCGTTCGCGACCGCCACCGCAACCCTTTAGTCCGCCTCAGTGGCGAACCTGTCTTTCGCCCGCTCAATGTAATTCAACGACTGATGCCGGAAATAGGTATCGTAAAGCTCGGCGTAGTGTCCGTTGTCGCGCATCAGCGTCTCATGATTGCCTTGTTCAATGATGGCGCCATCGCGCAAAACGATAATGCGGTCAGCGCTGCGAACGGTACTGAGCCGATGGGCGATCAGGATTGATGTTGAGCGCGCCAATATCAGATCTATGGCGTCCTGAATCTGCGACTCGGTGAAGGGGTCAATGCTGGCGGTGGCTTCATCCAGGATGAAAATGGACGGTTTCTGCACCAACACGCGCAATAGGCTGACCAACTGTCGCTGGCCGACACTGAGCCGGGCGCCCCGTTCACCGACGGGCGTATCCAATCCGTCCGGCAGACTATCCAGCCATTCTCCGTGGCCGATGCTCAGCGCTATTTCATTGATTTCGTCCAGCGACGCGTGAGGGTTCCCGTAACGAATGTTCTCCAGAACCGTGCCACTGAAGAGAAAGGGCTGCTGTGGCACAATGCCCAGCCGCGAACGGTAGCTCTTCAAATCGAGCGCGCGAATATCGGCGCCGTCGATGCGAATCGTCCCGCGCTGAAATTCGTAGTAGCGCGTGATCAATTTGGCGATGGTGCTCTTTCCCGCGCCGGTATGCCCGACAAATGCGACGTTTTCGCCCGGTCGAATATCCAGGCTGAAATCTCTCAACACGGGTTCGCCGCGGTCGTATTCGAAGGTGACATTTTCGAATTGAATGTGCCCGGCGAGATCGCCAAGGGCGATGCTGTCCGTCTGCAAGACGGTGTTCTCGGCGTCTATCAGGGCGAAGATGCGTTCGGCCGCGCTCAATCCCTGCTGAAACTGGCTCCAGAAGGACGCCAGATTCATGAAGGGAAACCAGAAGCGGTCCACGCTTTGGATGTATAGATACCAGGTGCCCGCGCTGAAGGCGCCCGCCAGGACGGAATGCGTGCCGACCCAGACGACAATTGACAAGGCGATTGCTGAGAGAATCCCCATCGTGGGAAACACCAGCGAAAGTATGAAGCCGCGACGCAGATTGATCTGGTAGCTCAGAATATTGACGGCGGAAAACTCGTTGTAGATCATCTCTTCCTGACGGAAATTCTTGGCGACGCTGATTCCGGTTACGCTTTCCTGGATATTGTCGTTGACAATCGCCATGGCACGTGAGCCCTGGCGTGTTACGATCCGCGCCAAATAGCGAAAAGACAGCGCGGCAAACATAACCAAAGGCATAGTAAACAGCAGTACGACGGTCATTTCCAGGGAATAACTCAGGAGCGCCGCGAAGAGTATCGACACCGAGAGAAATTGCGAGATTACTTCGCTGCCCAAGAGCATAACATCGCCGAATTCTTGCGTATCGCTGGTGATGCGGCTGATTACCGCGCCGGACTTGTGTCGGTCGTAGAAGGCCAGATCGCGTTCGATCGCCGCTTCAAAGCAATCTTTGCGCATTCGGGCGACGATCCGGCCGATGACGACCACGGTGAAGCGGCGCCGGCCATAATTGCAGATGTATTCGCTAAGGGCGATCAAGCTCAATATGAAGAGGATGAAATTGAGCGCGCCGCCTGTGTCAACCAGTTCATCTATCGCCGCGCTAATGAACACGGGCCGCAGCGCGCGCGCCAAGCCCACGACCAGGAAACCCAGCATTCCCAACACGACGAGTTTCTTATGCGCCGCGAGGTAATTGCCGATGCGCTTGAACAGATAAGCATCGCCATATTGCCGGTCGTAGACGTCGCTTTCCAAACCGCCGAAGACGGCCGCCATCTTATCCTCCCGCCGCCAACTGCATCGGCGCGTCCGGCGAAGCGTAACGGTCAAATATATGTCGGTATGACTCGGAGCTGCGCAAGAGCTCGTCGTGAGAGCCTTGCGCCACCACCCGTCCCTTGCGCAGAACGACAATGTGATCCGCCCAACGGATTTGCGAGAGTCGATGGGTGATGAGCAAGGTTGTGCGCCCGCTCGCCGCCGACCAGATCGCGCGCTGAATTCTGTCTTCAGTCGCGCTGTCGATGGCGCTGGTGCTGTCGTCGAGGATGAGGATTGGCGGGTCCGTCTGGAAGGCGCGGGCGAGAGCCAGCCGCTGGCGCTGCCCGCCGCTCAGGGTCATGCCGCGCTGCCCGATGATGGTGTCATATCCGGCGTGAAGGTCCGAGATGAACTCATGCGCTTGCGCCGCCTTGGCTGATTCGATGATGCGGTCCATATCGACTTCGTCTTTGCCAAAGGCGATGTTTTCCGCCACGCTGCGGCTGAATAGAAAGACGTCTTGTTCAATGATGCTAATCTGCAATCGCAGCGCCTGCAGATTCCAATCACGCACATCGACGCCGTCAACCAAAACGCGGCCCGCATCGACATCATAGATGCGGTTGACGAGTTTACTCACCGTGCTTTTGCCGGAACCGGTCTGCCCGACAATGGCGACCGTTTGCCCGGGCTCGACGCGGAAGGAGATGTCGATTAGATTGGCATCGTCATCACTGTATCCAAACGAGACCTTCTCAAACTCAATGCGGCCGCCGATGTCCTCGCTATATCCGTCAACGTTCTGGTCGAGCTTGTTGGTGGTCACCAGCACTTCAAGGATTCGCGCCGCGCTGGCGTAACCGGAAGCCAACCGGGACGAAGTAAAGAGCGAGATAAATACCGGGAACAGGAATAGATTGATGAGACCGAGAAATGCGATAACATCGCCCTCATTGATTGCTCCGCTGCGATACAAGACTGTGGAATGAAGGAGCGCGCCGACAATGGTCAAGCCAAAGAGCAGAACCGACAGATAACGCGCCTCAAACTCGCCTTGATCGATAAAGCGATCGCGGACGAGGTCAGCCAATCCATCAAAGGCGCGTATTTCGCTCTGTTCTTGCGCCGCGCCCTTGACCACCTCCAAGCCATCGAGCGATTCCGCCAGCCTGGCATTCATGCTGCCGAAGCTGGCGCGAACCTCCTGCGCGATCGGGTGCAAGCGGAAGACGAAATAAATCTGCACCAGAATATGAGAGACGATGAAAAACAGCGGCACGATGATCAGCTCGGGTAAGATACCCGGCGCATAAATCGCGGGCATGATCAAGAACATATTTGCGCCCGTGATCAGGTTGACGCCCGGGTTCATCATGAGATTCATCTCGCGCACGTCATTGGTCACGCGCGCCATCGTCTCGCCGACTGGCTGCCGGTCGTGATAACTCATGCTTTTGCCCAGCAGGCTGGAGTAGAGTTCATCGCGAATGTCGCGTTCGAAACGCTGGGCGAAGACCTCGGCTGAGAAGTTTCGCAGGAACTGCAAAGCCGAACGCAGCGTTTGAGAAACGATGATTATCAGAACGCTGTTCAAAACGAGATCAATCGTCTCGTCATTGAGAAGCAGAATCGCGCTGAAAGCGTCGCCAAGGGCGCCGGGCACGATGCCAGCCAGAAAGGCGTTGCTGAAAGCGCCCAGTACGAGCAGCACAGCGGTAATCGGATGTCGCAAAATGTGCGAAACGATGAAGCGGAACGGGCTGCTGTGGTTGCTCTTGATTGGCGATTGAACGTTGAACTCGGCGGTCATGGCGTTTCCGGCGCGGACGAAGATTAATGCGCCGAGTTTATACGACGCTCATCTTTTGCAGAATGGATGATTCTGGTCCAAACGCAATCACAACTCTTGGCGCCTCATTCAATGACAAGCTCTATGGGCAACACACCGACTGTTTCGCCTTCGGTGACGGTGGCGCCAGTGACAGGCAAGCGGGCGATCTCACCACTGTCGTTGTGATGGTACATCAAGACCCAGATATGATAGGCGCCGGACGCGGCGTCTTCG
The DNA here is from genome assembly GCA_026707665.1 of Chloroflexota bacterium. Classification (GTDB taxonomy): domain Bacteria; phylum Chloroflexota; class Anaerolineae; order Aggregatilineales; family Phototrophicaceae; genus UBA6055. The sequence goes on along the minus strand of JAPOWK010000121.1, from coordinate 40,984 downwards.
GGCAGGCGAAGCGCGCGGTTATCCCAAAAGGGCCAGCCTGGATTCCAGGAAGATGTCGGTGCAAAACTGTCTTGCGGTCCGGAATCCCGGCCCTGATAAAGCAGCTCATTCGTATCCTTGTCAGCGATGAACCAGGCAATCGAATAATCGTGCTCTAGCGGCGCCTCGGTCCCCCATAAGAGCGAAAGCTCAACGGTCTCGCCCGGTCGATAGCTCTCGCCATTGGGCAGCACAAGGCTCCATAGCCTTATGCTGTCTCCGAAGCGCAGATCCGTGGCGATATCGCCTGCGTATTGGATCAAGGGATTGGGCGCCGCCCCTCGGGTGCTGTATTCCAGCAGGCGCACAGTCTCGTCGGCCGTTTTCAACTTCACTTCGCCCAATGGATAATAGTGTTGCGCCAGATAGCGCTCGAGCGGCCGGAAGCTCCAGCTCAAATAGGGACTGGTACTGTCCAATACCCACAAGCGGTCCTGACTCGCAGCGATATGCCGTATGATTCGGAAGCTCTGCACGTCGAACCAGTCATTTGGGTTTTCGGAAACGATATTCGCCGGCTGCTTGGCGCTGGCTGCTTGCGCCAGCGGTCGCTCCAGGATGACAGGGCGCGGCGCGGCGCCGTCCATGTGATTCAGGATAAAGTCGAGGTAATCAGTGCCGGGCAGCAGCAAGACCTCGTCGGCGGCCGCATTCGCAGCAAGAAAATCAAGCGCTTCGTGCAATGCCCTTTGGCCCGATTGCGTCTGCGGATCCTTGTCGTAGGCGGACATCAGGTTGAGCAGGACCAGCGGCACGCTCAAAATGACTAGCACAGGCGAGAGGTGCCGCCATCGATATTGTGAGGGCCGCATAATCTGCACCATGGCGGCGGCGACCAGCACCGAGAATACGGCGAAGCTCAAGCCCCATATCGGTAAGTTGGCGCGCGTCCAAAGAAACTCATATCCCAAGTCTCCCCAGCGCTCTGGCAGAACCACCCATCTGAAATAGCGCGGCTGCAATTGCGACGGTTCCCATTCGGCCAATCCCTCCGCTTCGGGCGGCAGCGACTCGCCAAATCGTTCAAAGCTGAGTGATACGCCGACAAATTGAATCCAAAGGCCGTAACAGAATAACGCTACCCAGATAATGCGCAGCCACCTGGCTCTCGCCTTCAACATCTCCAGGGCAACCGGCGCGGCAAGCAACATGAGGACGGGAACAGCCGGCAACAGGAATCGCGGCGGCCAGCTTAGGCCGCCAAACCAGTGCGCTTCCGCCAGCAGCGCATGTCCCAACGCATAGCCGGCGAAAAGCAGCCAGGCGGAGGCGACGAGTCGCTTCTGCCCGCGGCGCCAGAACATGACTCCGCCAGGAATGGCGAGGAGCAGCAGTGGCGATGTCGCCCAGACACTGGCGCCCGGGCTGAGTAAGTAAGCGCGCAGGGCAGCAGCCAGTTGCTCCGTCTCGATGTCGAAATTAAGCAAGAGTTCTCGCGCCACTGGCGGAAACGGCGCGAGCAGCATCAGGACGCAAATGACTAAGGCCGCGAATGCCATTAGCTTGACAAGCGCCTGACGCAAAATCGGATAACGCTGAATATGCCGATCGGGCAGGGCGAAAATGAAGACCGCGGGTAAGGCGAATAGCGCCGAGTATTTCGTTGCGACGGCAAGAATGATCGCTATGGCGGCCACCATGTAACATATAGCCCGGCCGCCCCCGCCCCGGCGAGCGCCGCATTGTAATGCGAGCAAGGTCGCCATGATGAAGAATGACGTCAAGGGATCGCGAAAAAAAGTTTGGCTGTAGGCCCAAAGGTTTGTGCCCAAGCCGGCGCTGATCGCAACAATTGCCGCGACTGAATCCGCAAAGCGCATCGCGCGCAGAAGCAGGTATACCAAACCCGCTGTCAGCGCTGTGATTAGACAATTGAAGAGCCAAACCGTGTGAATATTGCCGAGCCGCGGGAAGGCTTCCGCAAGCCAGAGCAGGGGGCTGGCGAGAATGATGTTGAGCCGCTCGTCGACGCGGTATTCGCCCAGGGGCAGAGCGTCCGACTCACGAATACGAAACGGAAGCTTAATCCAACTCGTTTCGTCCATGAGCCAGTCGCCGTATCGAACGAAACTGCTGACGGCGTCAAGGGCGCGCCGCGTATCGCCAGATTGAATGAGCGCCCGGTAAGTGAGCATATATATGCCCAGGCAAAACGCGACCAGCAGCAAGAAAAGACGAATGCGTTGGATTCGATCGGAAGCGTTGGTCATGGCCGTCGATTCACGGTGAGGCGCCCGACCGGACGTTGTTGTCTCCCTTTGTCCTGATGATGGCGAATAGCGCATCGGCGATTCGGTGCAGGTCAGCGCGCGCGATGTGCTGGAATGCCATCGCCAGACGAATGAACGGGAGATTGTCGCTTTCGGCGGCGAACTCGCGCCAATTAGATCCTGTGTCGGCTGGCGCAGTCGGCAAGCTGCGTGATCGCGACCGTATTGGCAGGTTTTGTGGCAGCGCCGCGAAATAATTCACATCGATTCTGAGCGCTTGAGCTAAGGCAGTCAGATCGCTGAGGGTAATTCTCTCTTCACCGAATTCAAAGTTGGTGAGCTGGGCTGCTTCCAACCCGACTGTTCCGCTTAAGTCCTCCGCCGGCAGATCGCTCGCTTCTCGCGCTGCCCGCAGCAAGGCGCCAATCAGACGCTGTCGCAGTAGTATATACTCGCCTTGCGCTTCCCGATCCGCTGGATGCGCGCCGGAAGAGGTGGAATCGCGTCCATAGAGAAACTGCGAGAGCAATTCAAGTTGCGGCAGCGATGGTTCGCTTTCGCCGTATTCCCAAGCCTCGATCAACTGTGGCTCGGCGCCCAGGTAATTGGCGCATTCCGCGAGCGAGAGTTCGGCGGCCAGCCGCCACTTTCGTATGAGAACACCCAGAAGTTTGCCGCGGATTCTGCGCGCTTCGTCTTGGTCTCTGGATGTGACTTTCGCTGCTGCCGAGGGTTGCAGCGCTTCCAGCGCCGCTTGTATCAGCTCAACGCGATCCATTGATGTTCTCAACTCATAGTTGGCAAGCCCCCTTGCTCGAGCAAGGAACGGGCTTGGTATTTTCTGTGAGCGCTGTTGATTCTTGTCGCTGCCGTCGGGCGGCTGTGTATCGAAGATTATAGACCTGAGCGCCTTATCAGGCAAGAAAATCGCCGTCCGTTTTTTGTAGCAATTGGTCGCTGATTTGTCGCGAATTCTAGCTGGGGATTCTAGTGGCGCGGCGGCCTCGGCATCCGACATGGAAGGGACAGAATCTATCTCGGGCCGCTTACGGCTCTGCGCGTGGAACTTGACTTCGCGCAGATCGATTCGGGTAATGGCGGAGATGATCAACCTGATTACCTCTTCATCGGGGGATCAGCCCAATTTGGCGTATCATTTGTTGATGAATATGCGCATGCCATCACGCGAACCGCCTCTGATGTTGGGCGACGCCCTCTGATAGTCGGCTGGGTCAATGTAACCGCCGAGCATCACTCGCGCGCTGACTCGAAAGAATCTGGACGACTACGAGCGAAGTAGAATATCATTAGGCGCGCCCGCCCAACAGAGATACCCGCCTTGGCGCCTTTTACATTAGCGCGGCTTAAGCGGTGCGGCGTACACTTTATTCTTGGCAAATCAGCGAGATTCAGCCATGCCGAATAAAGCGCATCACGAGACCAATCGCCTGGCTTGGAATGAGGGCACCAAGGCGCATAACAGCCACAAAGGCGATCAAGCCGCCTTCTTTCGCGCCGGCGGCAATACGCTCTTTCCGGAGGATTCCCGCCTGCTGGGGGATATCGCCGGCAAATCCCTGCTTCATCTTCAGTGCAACAGTGGTCAGGACAGCCTAAGCATCGCCCGCCATCTTGGCGCCGTTGTCACCGGCGTGGATATCAGCGACGAGGCGATACGTTTTGCGCGGCAGCTCTCACGTGACAGCGGCATCAAAGCGAGCTTCGTCCGCGCCGATGTATACGATTTCTTTTCGAACGCGAGCGAATTCTACGACCTTGTCTTCTCGTCCTATGGCGTGCTTTGCTGGCTGTCGGACCTTGATGCCTGGGGGCAGGGCATTGCCGGCTGCCTCAAGCGCGGCGGTAGATTTGTGCTGGTCGATTTCCACCCGGCTCTAGTCATGTTCGATGTCAACTGGCAACTGAAGCATGATTATATGGGCGGCGTCCCCTGTGAGTACGAGTCGGGCGTGGGCGATTATGTCGCTTGGACCGGCGCAGCCGCCGAGATCGAGAGCTTGCTGCCGGGCGTTCGCGACTTTCACAATCCGTATCCGGGGGTTGAATTCCATTGGGGGATCGCTGAAGTAGCGACAGCATTGCTCAAGGCCGACTTGTCGCTAACGAATCTGACGGAGTACAACTATAGCAATGGATTCAAGCCGATGTCGGACATGGTTGATTTGGGCGGGCGGCGATATGCGATGCCAGCCCGTTTTCCCCAGGATTTTCCCCTCATGTTCAGCCTGATCGCCGAGCGGAAGCGATGAGCAACGGCGCCGGCGCCAGGCAATACGATCCGGTCGCGACGGTGGCGCGCAGTCTCGTCGGATTTGTCATCTCCGCTTGGATTCCGCTGCTGGTGACCTGGATTCTACTTTTACTCTCTCCGGCTTCACCGGCCCAAACATACGAACAGATTCGCCGCGCCATGCTGATCGGCGTCGGTGTCGCGACCGCGCTCACATTGATTGGCGGCATCTGGATTGCTCGCCTGAGCGAGACTGATAACGCGAGTCTGGCGCAATTCATTGTCGGGCGATTCCGCGGTCTTCGTCTGGCGCTGCTCGTAGTCTTGCTGCTGATTGAGGCCTGCATCTTGTCGTTTCTGCTATTCCGCGACATTGCGCCGTCAATCACCGTTCCCTTCAAATTCTTGCTGGTCTGCTGGACTGTCGTCTTTGCCGCATTTATGCTGACCATTCATTGGCGCGCGGCTCGCAGCGCTCTTTCGCATGGACGAAACCTGATGGCGCTGCTGGGCTACACGGTTCTGGCGCTAATGCTGATCACCCTTCTGGCGACGCTGAACAGTCGGTTGCTAAGCAACAGCGGGTTGTACGAGCGATTGCGCGGCGCGCTGGATTATCGCCCGCTTGAGTTCATTGACGATGGATCGGCGCCATCGTCACGCGAGTTTTGGGCCGAGCAAAGCACCGTGCTTGTGCGCTGGCTTCCCTTTAGCTATTGGACGGTGGAGCCATTTGAGGGCGCCTATATCAATGTCGATCAAGCGGGAAGACGTCATACGCCCGCGTACACGGACGATTCTGCGGCGCCGAGCATCTACTTCTTTGGCGGATCCACCATGTGGGGTTTGGGCGCGCGCGATGCCTATGCGATTCCCGCGCAGGTGGCGCAGCTGCTTGCCGAGCGAGACAATCCCGCTCAAGTACAGAGCTACGCGCAAACCGGCTACGTGAGCTGGCAAGATCTGCTGCTCTTTCAAGCGCAATTGGCTCTGGACAACGCGCCCAATCTCGCGGTGTTCTATCAGGGATTCAATGATGTTTACGCCGCTTTCTTGCAAGGCGGCGCCGGCTTGACCCTGCGCGAAAACCTGCGCGTGAACGATGTCGAGTTGGGTCGGCTCGTGAGGAGCGGTCAACCGGTGCTGCGTCCATTTGAGGCTGATATCAGCGAATATGATTGGAGCCTGGTCACGAGCGGGGCGGCCGGACCGCAGGCGATCGCTGAACGCTGGCTGGCCAATCGCCGCTTGATCCGCGCCGCCGCCGGCGAACACGGCGTCCGCGTGCTCTTTGTCTGGCAGCCGGCGCTCTTTGCCAAGGCAGCGCGAACGGACGTTGAACAGCGAATCCTGGACGATGTGGAGCGCCAGCAGCCCGGCTTCATTGACTTGTATCGCGATGTAGTCAGCATCGTGCGCCAAGCGTTGGCGGACGACAACAAAGATGACACGGTGTTCCTGACGGACGTCTTTGGCGATGTGAGCGACGCTGTTTTCTTTGATCGCGTCCATATCACCGAAATCGGCAATCGGGTGGTGGCGGAGTCCCTGGTTGATCCGATTCTGAACGCGCTGGCCAAGCGATAAGCCGCCCGCCTTTCGCCTTTTTCACGCCATCGGTATCGTATCTTCGTCGATGCTTGACATCAGCAGAATCGCTTCCGCCTTCTCTTCTTCCTTCAAGCTGAAATCATTGCTGAAGTAGACAGATTCGGGAAAACGGTAATTCCAGGCGCGATAGAAATCGGCCCGCCGCCAATCTCGGCTGAGGTTGCAGTCAAAGCGAACCAGGTAGCCATTCGCCAGGCGTCCGTCGTGTCCATGCTGGATATGCGCCAGCCCCCAGCTTACGCCGCGCCCATCGCCGCTGTCGCTAAAGGCATCGGGCACGAAGGGACCAGCCGCTACCGGCGGCGCCGATACCTTGCCAACGACCTCGAAATTCAAGCCGTCCGGCGCAAACTGCACCGTATTCTTTTCCGGTCCTTCGTGGCTGGTGATAGCGGCGATTCCCTCGCGGAAGGGATAAAGAAAGGTCTCATGTCCGCTATTGGTCAGCGGGTTCAAGAGCGACTTGACAAAAGGACCCTGCGGATCGTCGGCGATGGCGACACCCCAGCCAACTCCTAAATCATGACGGTAGCTGCGGCCAAATTGCACGCCCTTGTAATAGAGCCATATCCGGCCGCGGTAGTTCAAGACAAAGGGATCATGCAGCTTGTGCGAATCCCAGTCGCCGAAGCTGTCTACCGCATCGGCGTCGTCCTCCTCGCCGACGAAGTTGCCGCGCGCGCCGGTGCGCAAGACGGGCTCAGCCAGCTTCGTCCAAGGTCCATCCGGCGAGTCAGACCAAGCCATAGCAATCTGGTGTATGGACCGATGCTTCCAGACGCCTTGAATCACCTGATAGTAGAGAAAATACTTGCCGTCAAGAACCATAATATCGGGCGTGAAAACAGACCGATCGTCGAATGATTGCGGCTGGCCGCGTTGCACGGCCGGTCCGCGTTCTTCCCAGTGGAAGCCGTCGCGCGATGTGGCGTACCAGATATCAGCCATATCCCAGTCCCAGGCGGGCCGGGTCTCGCTGGCATGCGGAATCCCCAGCCAACGTTGTTCTGTCTGCCGCCGCGAATACCAGACATAGAAGAGGCCGTCAACCTGAATGACTTTGGAAGGATCGCGCCGCGTGACTCCCGGCTCCACCCCAATCCCGCTGACGGGCGAATAGCGGAAGGCGCTGAAGAATTCGCTGCCTGCGTCCTTATAGACGCCGTAGGTATCGTAAACGCGCTCCATTGCCTTGCTGATGGGTCCGGCGGGCTTTGATTCGTCCGGTTTGTCCGGCTCGCTGGCATAGACCAGGTCCTGCATATTGGCATCGTTCAGCGCCAGGTCCGACGAGAAGTAAACTTCCTCCGGAAAACGGATATTGGTCCCGCGAAAGCCAGTCCGCTCATAATCGCGCCGCAGGTTGCAGTCGAAGCGGACGATATAGGAGTTGCCGGTTTTCATCTCTTCGGTGGCAATATGCGACAAACCCCAGATGATGCCGGCGCCGTCCTGCGCATCACAATAAGAATCCGGCGCGAAGGGACCGGCCGCCAGTGGCGGGAGATTGACATGGGCGACCACATCGAAATTAAGACCGTCCTTTGCGAATTGGATGGTGTCTTTCTCGGGCCCATCATGTCCGCAGATGGCGAGAATGCCATCTCCATAGGGGAATAGGCAGGTCTCATGGCCGCTGTTGGTGACCGGATTCAGCGGCGACTTGATGAACGGTCCTTGCGGCCTGTCGGCGATGGCCACACCCCAGCCGATGCCCCGCGAGTACTTGGTCGTCCAGCCCATCGGTTGGCCCTTGTAATATAGCCAATACTTGCCGTCGCGGACGAGAATAAAGGGATCGTGCACCTTGTGGCTGTCCCAGGCGCCATAGCGGCGAACCTCGTCGGAATCATCGGCGCCCAGCCATTCCCCCGGTTCGCCTGGTTCCAGCACCGGTCGTTCGGCGCGCTGCCAGGGACCGTGGGGGGACTTTGAAAAGGACATTCCGATTGTGTTGCGCGTCCGCGTTCGATAGGGGTAATCAACCGCCTGGTAATACAGGTAGAAGCCGTCGCCGGTCATCAGCACATCGGGCGTGAACACGGAACGCCCGTCATAAGCGTCTTCGGGTCCGCGCTTCACGGCGACGCCTTGTTCCGTCCAGTTGAAGCCGTCCTCGGATGTGGCGTACCAGATCTCCGCCAGGTCCCAATCGAATACTGGCGTATCCCAGCTTTGCTCTCGATAGGGCGGCTTATTGCTGTGATCGCGATCGTTGGCGGTGTGGCGCCGCGTGTACCAGACGTAATACCTGCCATCAATGCGCAGGACGGTTGTCGGATCGCGCCTAGTAACGCCGGCTTCCTTCCCGATGCCGCTGATACGACTGTATTTGAACGTGGTGTAGAACTCGTTAGTCGAGTCTTGATGGATGCCCCACTTGTCGTAGAGCCGCGCGTGGGCGGCGCTGAGCGGGCGATCGCTTGGCTTCTGTTCGCTTGGTTCGCCCGGGAGGCGTGGTCGGTTATCGCTGAATTTGCTCATCGTCACCTGTCCTCCCTGATCATGGCGGCCGCTTTTTCGCCGATCATGATACAGGGCGCATTTGTATTCGCGTTGATGATATGCGGCATGATTGAAGCGTCGGCGACGCGCAGGCCGGCAATCCCGTGAACGCGCAGCCGCTCATCCACCACCGCCAGCGGGTCGCGCCCCATTTTGCAGCTGCAAGTCGGGTGATAGATCGTCGTGGCGAATTCGCGGATGAAGTGAATGAGTTCTTCATCGGCTGTCACATCCTCGCCGGGCAGGAACTCGGCGCCGCGATAGGGATCTAAGGGCGGGGCCGCCGCGATCCGCCGCCCCAGCCGGAGCCCTTCCAGCAGCACTTGCACATCGGCATCTTCTTCGAGGCAGGCGAAGTCGATGAAAGGTGGCGCAAAGGGATCGGCGGAAAGCAGCTTGAGCTCGCCAGCGCTTTTGGAGCCCACCAGTCCTACGAGTATCGTGAAGCCATGCCCGGCGGGCATTTCGAAGCCGTGGCGAACGAACCAGTCCGGTCCAAAATGGTACTGCAATTCGGGCGCCGGCGCAGCGGGATTAAGCTTCACGAAGCCGCCAGACTCGCCGAGATTGGAAGTCAGCAGTCCCATGCGTTCTTCTTGATAAAGTCGAACTTGCTCGGGCGCGTCTTTGCCGACCAGGCTGACGGGCTTCTCGCAATGATAGGCCAGCGGGACCTGTATATGATCCATCAGGTTTTGACCAACCCCAGGCAGGTCCATCACCAGCGGAATGTCGAATTCGGCGAGCTGATCGGCCGGTCCGATACCGGATAGCAGCAGAAGCTGAGGCGAATTAATCGCGCCGCCGCAGATGATGACCTCCTGATTCGCGCGCGCCGTCTTAAGCTCACCGTCGTGATAATACTGAAGCCCGACGCATTGGCGGTTCTCGATGATAAGTTTCGTGACTTGAGCATAGGGCAGGGCGGTTAGGTTTGCTCGTTCCAGCGCCGGCCGCAAATAGCCAGCGGCGGTGCTGTGCCGCTGGCCGCTTTTCTGCGTCACCTGGTAGACGCCGAAGCCTTCCTGGTCGCCGTCATTGAAGTCGGCCTTATGAGCGTATCCCAATTCGAGCGCCGCTTCGACGAAAGCCAGGCTGAGTGGATTGGGATCTTGCGGGTCGGCGACATTGATCGGCCCACCGACGCCGTGATGCTCGGATTCGCCGCGTTCCTGGTGCTGCATCTTGCGGAAGAAGGGCAGCACCTCTTGGTAAGACCAGCCTTCGTTTCCGCGCGCCGCCCAGCCGTCGTAATCCGATGGGTGACCGCGTTGATAAACCATGGCGTTCATGGAACTGGTGCCGCCGAACACTTTACCGCGCGGCACGTATTCCCGCCGATTGTTGAAGCCGGGCTGGGGCACGGTCCGGTAATCCCAGTCGTATTCGCTGTGAAAGAGCTCGGAGAAGCGCGCCGGAATGCGGATATTTGGATTGCTGTCCGGTCCGCCGGCTTCAAGCAGCGCCACCGAGCAGGTATCGTCTTCGCTGAGGCGGCTCGCGACCGCCGCGCCGGCCGAGCCAGCGCCGACCACAATATAATCCGCAGTGATCATCTCGCGCTCCCATTTCGGACGGCGACCCGCTTCGCGCAATCTGGCAATTTGAATTGCTTCTGTCTATTGTCTACAATTCAGCCATTATACTGATCGCAGTTCTGTCTTACAATTTTCGCGTATCTATGGGAGCGCCTGGATCAGGAGGAATGATGAGCGAAAACAGGAAACAGACAGCCGCTTTTCCCGGTCGGCTGCCGCTGGAAAAGCCAAAGGATCGTCCGTTGAGCGCGGCGATGGAACGCCTCTATGACATGTGGACTCCCAACCAAGATCCGGGCAATCCATTTTATACCGTCTTCAAGTATTCACCTGTCAGCGGCATCGGCAAAGACGATTCCGAATTGTCGGTTTCGCGGCGTGATCCGTCAAAGGTGCTCAAGATCAATGACACCTATTACGTCTGGTATACGCGCCGGCGGACGGAGCGGGCGCCGGTTGGGCGTTTTAACATCGACCAGGGCGATGATGAGACACCGATCGTCGACTGGGATCTGGCGGACATTTGCTTTGCCACTTCAAGGGACGGCTTTCATTGGGTCGAGCAAGGGGTGGCGGTGCCGCGCGCGCCCAAAGGCGGTTATGGCGATCGCTCGCTGTCGACACCCGATATCCTCATCTACGGCGGGCGCTACTATCTCTACTATCAGTGCTTCACGACAATGTGGCGGCAGAACGACTGCGTGAATGTCAGCATGGCATGGTCGGACTCGCCTGATGGACCCTGGACGCGGCTGGAACGCCCGGTCGTGGAGCAGGGCGCGGAAGGCGCATGGGACAGCTGCGCCATTCACGATCCCTATCCCTTGGTCTACCAGGGCAAAATCTGGGTGTATTACAAAGGCTCGCCGGCGGACAAATCGCCCGGCAACTTATTGCGGGCGCAAGGCGTCGCCATCGCCGAGCATCCCGAAGGTCCTTATATCAAATCTGAGTTGAATCCGGTGACAAATTCCGGGCACGAGACCATGCTCTGGCCTTATGAAGCGGGCATCGCCGCCTTGCTCATCCAGGATGGACCGGAGAAAGACACGGTGCAATTCGCGCCGGATGGCTTGAACTTTGTACCGAAGGCGCACGTCCAGCATTCGCCTCACGCGCCCGGCCCCTTCTGTCCGGACGCCTTCGCCGATAATGGCGACGGACGCGGCGTTACCTGGGGGCTCAGCCACATCATTCCCCAAACGAAAGATGGGTACAGCGGTTTGTACATCGTGCGATTCGATTGCGCCCTGTCGCGCGATTGCGAGCGGCCCGAGTTCAAGGGCAGCAATCTGCATTGGCATGAAGCGTCCTGGTTTCAGCCCCAGGTGCTACTGTCCGATGAATGGCGCCAGCGCATCCTGGCGGAGCAAGCCGCTGTCGACCGCCCGACCATTGGCGCCTAGTCGAAAGTAGGAACCGCTGAATTACCGTCCCATCCAGCCGCCGTCAACCACCAGAATCTCGCCATTGACGAAGTCTGATGCGGCTGAGGCGAGAAAGACCGCCGGTCCCTTGAAGTCGTCGACTTCGCCCCAGCGCCCAGCCGGTATCCGCTCCAGAATGGAACGATAGCGCTCGGGATCGTTTTGCAGCGCTTCGGTGACATCTGTGCGTACATAGCCGGGCGCAATTGCGTTCACCTGTACGCCGCGCCCGGCCCATTCATTGGCGAGCGCCTTGGTCAATTGTCCCAAACCGCCTTTGCTGGCCGCGTAACCGGGCACGGTGATGCCGCCCTGAAAGGTTAGCAGGGAAGCGGTGAAGATGATTTTGCCGCTGCCGCGCGCCAGCATCCCTACCCCAATCTCGCGGCTGAGTACAAACTGCGCGCTGAGGTTCGTGTCGATGATCTTATCCCAGTAGGCGTCGCTGTGGCTCTCGGCCGGCTCACGCAATACCGTACCGGCGTTATTGACCAGGATGTCGATGGCGGCGTGATTGGCCTTTACGTCCTGGATGAAGCGATATAGATCCTCGCGATTGGAAAAGTCGCAGCGGTAGCCGGCGAAGGCGCGGCCTAGCGCTGAAACCTCATGCTCAATCGCGCTCCCTTCCGCTTCAAGATTGGCGCTGACGGCGATAATATCGGCGCCCGCTTCCGCCAGCCCGAGCGCCATCGCTTTGCCAATGCCGCGGCGCGCGCCAGTGACCAGCGCGGTTTTTCCATCAAGGCGAAACAGTTCCAAGATGTCCATTCAGATCTCCAGCAGAATCTTCATTGCGCGGCCGCCTCTTTCCATGTCTTCAAAGCCGGAACGCAGACCGCTCAAGGGGCGGATATCGGTGATGAGCTCATCCAAAGGCAGGGCGCCTGCTGCGGCCAGCGCGATCGCATCCTCGAAGTCTTGCGATTCGTAAACGCGCACGCCTATCAAGCGAAGCTCGCGCCAGAAAAAGCGGAAAAGGTCGATCCGCGGCTTCTGCGCAAATATCGCCACCACTACTGCCAGCCCCCGCGTTCGCAGCAATTCCGTCATGATGTCGGCGCCTGCTTGAGAGCCCGATACTTCAAATACGATATCAGCGCCTTTTCCTTTCGTCCGCCGCATTACCAGTTCGATCAGATCGGTCTCGCTCGGATTGATCGCCTCAAAGCCAAGCTTCCGGGCGAGTTCGACGCGGTAGGGGTTGATCTCGGAGACGATCACATCGGCGCCGGCTTCCCGCGCCACCAGCGCCACCAGCATGCCGATGGGTCCGCCACCAAGCACGACGGCCTGGTCGCCCGGGCGCACGTCAGCCAGCCGAACATCATGGCAAGCCACCGCCAGCGGCTCAATCAGCGCGGCATGCTTCAACGACAGATTTGACGGTATGCGGTGCAATGTGTATGCGGGAACGGTCCAATAGCTTTGAAAGGCGCCCGGGGTATCAATGCCAAGGAAGTTCAAATTGTGGCAGATATGACTGTGCCCGGCGGCGCAAGCGGGGCAATCTCTGCAAGGCGCCAGCGGCATGACGACAACATTGTCGCCCAATTCGAAGTCTTCGACGCCATCGCCCAGTTGCTGCACGGTAGCCGACATTTCATGACCCATGACCAAGGGCATTTTCACGCGCGCGTCCATGGCGCCGTGGAAAATATGCAGATCGGTCCCACAGATGCCGCAATGCGATACTTTCAATTGCGCTTCGCCCGCGCCCGGAGCGACTGGCTCGCCGACGCCCAATCGAATCTTGCGGTCACCTTCGTAATAGGCTGCTTGCGCCATCTCGTTCGTCCTTCGTTTCAGAACAGATTCTCAGTGATTACAAGTAAGCCATTATAGTGATTGCGACAAGACAGTAATCGCAAATATATTTGGAGGGTTGTACGGGCGAGCCGGTGGCTCGCCCACAATTGCTATTTGTTTTCAACAATCTTTCTTATGCCTGGCTTGATTCCATCTTAGACTTGAATGAACTGGTTAATTTAGAAGATAGCCCTCTGAGGCTAGGGAGACGGCTCAATAGCTATTGAATATTGGTCGACAGCGCCTCGATTGCCGCCCTTTGGTCGCCGGATCGTATCGCGTCCAGGATTCGCTGGTGCTCGCGATAGCTCTCCATCAGATCGTCCAGCCGATTGTATTGCATCATCATGCGCATCGCTATCGGCTGCCAAAGAGTGAAGAGATCGCGGTCGTCATGGCTTTTCACAATCGCCTGGTGAAAGCGCAGATCATGGTCGGTCAGCGCGTTCAGGTCATTCGACTCACAGGCGGATTTGATGTCATCAAGAATCTCATCCCAGACGGCAAGGTCGTCGGCAGTGATGCGGTCGAAGATGCTCTCCAGCACAAAAACTTCGATTGTTCGCCGAAGCTGAACGACGAGCGGGCGCACCTCGACGCTTGGGTTCTGCGCCACTCGCACGCCTTTGTTCGGTTCCAGGACGAGCAGCCCCTGCTGGGTGAGCTGACGGAATGCCTCGCGAACCGGCCCGCGGCTGACGCCGAAGCGTTCAGACAAATCGACCTCGCGCAAGGGGTCGCCCGGTTGCAACTGGCCCGCGAGAATATCTTGCTGCAGGCGCGCCGCAATCTGCTCGGGCAATGTCCTGAATATTTCAAAGGTCGGCATCGGTTGTCTTCCGCTCAAGTGGGCATCCCGCCAGAATTCGTCGACTGAATGCCAGGAATTTTAAGCGACTCGTTCACTTGATTCACCCTTGGGGGCTTATTGCTTGTATGGATCAGCGGCATCACGCAAGCCGTCTCCGAGAAAATTAAAGGCAAGGACGGTAGCGATGACAAACAGACCCGGAATCAGCAGCCACGGGCTTTGGCTTAAACTGCGAATATTCTGGGCGTCCTGCAGCAATACGCCCCAACTAACCGCCGGCGGTCGAATGCCGATTTGCAAGAAGCTCAATGCCGTTTCCGCCAGAATCATGCCGGGCACAGCCAGGCTGAGCACCACGATCAGGAAGCTGGCGAAGGAGGGCAATAGATGCTTAACGATGATCTCCATGTCGCCCATATTGGAAATCCGCGCCGCCATCACAAAGTCGGCTTCGCGCAATTCCAGCAGCTTGCCGCGCACGGCGCGCGCCAGCGGCGGCCAACTCACAATGGCCAGCACGACAGTAATGCCAAAATAGACTTGCGTGGAACTCCACTCCGGCGGGAAGGCCGCGGACAGAGCCATGATCAGCGGGATATGGGGGATGGACACGAGAAACTCGATGACGCGCTGCACGACGATATCGACCGACCCGCCGAAATAGCCGGACACGCCCCCGATCAGACAGCCGAGCACAAAGCTGGTGACCATGCCGAGGAAGCCAATGGAAAGCGAAATCCGCGCCGCGTGCATGGTGCGCGAAAACAGGTCGCGCCCCAATTCATCGGTGCCGAAGGGGAAGAAGACAGCCGGCTCATCCACGCCCATCAGATGAATCCTGGTGTCAATCAAACCCAGCAGCCGGTAAGATTCGCCTTCGACGAAGAAACGAATGGGATAACGCTTCGTCCTGTCTTCCGTATAGTTCCGCTTCAGCGTGTCCATATCCAGCTTTTGCACGATGTCATAGATGAAAGGATTCAGATGAAAATTGCCCTCATCGTCGACGAAGCGCACCGTATGTGGCGGAGCTTTGGCGTATTTGACGTGACGCTTGTGATGATCGTTGACGGAATAAAACTCAGGGAAAACTGCTAGCGAGTAGAGGAGGATGATCACCAGCGCCGATATCATCGCCAGGCGATGCCGCTTGAACTTGCGCCAGATCAGCTGCCACTGCGACGCCAGATAATAGCTCTCGTCAAATTGTGCGACTACCTTGGGTGTTTTGGTTCGGCCCAAGCCGAAACGGCGCAGCATCATCACTTTCAATCAGTTGGCCGCTCGCTCCATGCGAATGCGCGGATCCACTACGACTAGCAAAATATCGGAGACGGTCGTTCCGATCACGGTCAAAATTGTCACAAACATCAAGAGTGTTGCCGTCAAGAAGGTATCTTGCGTAATTAGCGCGCGATATAGCATCGGACCGGCGGTGGGCAAGCCCAGCACGATCGCGGTTATCGTGCCGCCGGAAATCAGCGAAGGAAAGAGCCAAGCCAAGCCGCTGACGATCGGGTTGAGCGCGACCCGGACCGGGTACTTGAAAAGCAGCTTCACTTCTCCGACGCCCTTGCTGCGCGCTGTAATCACATACTGTTTGTTGAGCTCATCGAGCAAGGTGCCGCGCAGTACGCGAATCATCCCCGCGGTGCCTGCGGTACCGACCACGATGATTGGAATCGGCAAATGCAAAAGCAAATCGCCGAGCTTGGCCCAGCTCCAGGGCGCGGACACGTACTCGGGCGAAAACAAGCCCGTTAAATTAAGTTCGTAACTCTTCCAGGCAACGTAAAGCATGATGAGCGCCAGCATGAAATTGGGTATCGCCAGCCCAATGAAGCCGATTATGGAGACGATATAATCGCCGAGGGAATACTGATGCGTAGCGGAATAAATGCCGATGGGTATAGCGACCGCGAAGGTGAAGATGGCGCTGAGAATAGCGATGGTGAAGGTCAGCGCCAGCCGCTCCCCGATGATATCTTTGACCGGCTGCTGCCAATCAAAAGAAAAGCCGAACTCGCCCTGCAATACCTGCCCGAACCATTTGAAGTAACGCAGGAACAGCGGCAGGTCCAATCCGTATTGCCGGCGCAGATTCTCGACTTCTTCGTCGGTCAGGTCTTGGCCCGCCTGTTCAAGCCGGCTGATATAAGTGGAAAGATAATCGCCCGGCGGCAACTGAATGACGACGAAGGTGACGATCGAAACCAGCCACAGAAGGAAAATCATGTAAATCAGGCGCTGAAAGACGTAGTTTCTCATCAGCTCATTTTTCGCCGTGTTCGCCGCGCAAGGCTATTTTACCCCAAGACAACGGAAAGTTTCGCAGATTCTAGCCGTGTCACCATAGATTGTCAACAATATACACTGTACAATCTTTTGTAAATCACAGTCGAATGGGATATCATCGGGCGCAGTTTGCCAATGCCGGGGCCAGCGTTTCCCGTGGTGATGATTTCCAGCCAATCTGTTCAGTGCGCAGCAGCGGCCAAGGGTGAAGACTTGATTATCGAGAGCGTAGAGACCAAACATTTCCTGCTCCCGCTGACTCATCCCATGAGCGATGCGTCGCATGGCGTCATGACCCACTTTGAGGTTGTCCTCGTCAAGCTGCAATCCGATTGCGGATTAGCCGGCTACGGTTATACCTACACGATTGGCTGCGGCGGTTCCGCCATCCGGTCGCTCATCGACAATGACTTGAGGCCCATGCTTCTCGGCGCCGATGCGAATCGGATAGAAGCGAACTGGGACCGCATGTGGTGGCGCCTGCATTATATTGGTCGAGGGGGATTGGTCTCCTTCGCCATGTCCGCGGTCGATATCGCGCTTTGGGACTTGGCGAGTAAACGAGAGAATCTGCCGCTGTGGAAGCTGCTCGGCGGTTATTCGCCCGAGGTGCGGGCTTACGCCGGCGGAATCGACCTGCAATTAGGGCCTGCGGAACTGGTGGAGCAAACACGCTGCAATTTGCAGAAGGGCTTCCGCGCCATCAAGATCAAGATCGGGCGCGCCAATCTCTCGGAAGATGTTGAGCGCCTGCGCGCCGTGCGCCATTGCATTGGACCCGATATGCCCTTGATGGTGGATGCCAACATGCGCTACAGCGTTGACCAGGCCATCAGCGCCGCGCGCAAATTCCGCGATTTTGACATTTATTGGTTCGAAGAGCCGACCATACCGGACGATTACAAGGGCATGGCGCGGATCGCGACCGAGGGCGGCTTGCCGATCGCGGCTGGCGAAAACTTGCATACTATCTATGAGTTTCGACACACGATTGAAGACGCGAAGATCGCGTTCCCGGAACCGGACGTCTCCAATATAGGCGGCATCACGAACTGGATGCGGGTCGCGAAACTTGCTCATGCGCACAACTTGCCGGTGACCTCGCACGGAGTACATGAGTTGCACCTGCACCTGTTGGCGGCGATTCCAAATGCTTCATTCCTTGAGGTACACAGTTTCGGCCTGGAGCGCTTTATCACGAACCCGCCGAAACTTAGAGACGGCATCATGACGGCATCGGATGCGCCGGGTCATGGCGTTCAATTCGACTGGGAACGCTTGCGAGAGCATGCGGTTGATTGATTGTGGCTTACTGCTTTTGGCGTATGTTAGCGATGCGCTATAGTGTATGCGAAGAAATCTATTTGATTGCGTTTGGTCGAAAGGAGACGATTTGGCATTGAGTATAAACCCGACAAGCCTTGAAACGTACAAAGTTCTGGAAAGGAACACAATCATGAAGCGAACCATCTTTACTCTGTTTTTGCTCGCGACCCTATTGATTCCGTCAGCCGCAAATCTGGCGGATGAAATGCTGGTCTATCCATTCCAATACGCGGACCTGGACGCCTATGCCGCCGCCACCGGCAATTCCATTGATATGTGGGGCGAGGCGCCAATGCTGGCTGACCGAGTCGCCGCTGGCGAATTGCCGCCGGTTGAAGAGCGTCTGCCGGCACAGCCTGTTGTCGTGCAGCCGCTTGAGGCAATCGGGGAATACGGCGGCGAATTGGCTGGTCCCACGACCAATCCGACCTGCTGCGGCTGGGACGTGCTGGAAATGCGCTTGCAGAAACTGCTCACCATCGACACCGATCTGACCTCCATCATCCCCAATATCGCCCGGGTTTACGAGGTATCGGACGATCAAACGACTTTCACTTTCCATCTGCGCGAAGGGCACAAGTGGTCGGACGGCCATCCCTTCACCACCGAGGATTTCCGCTTCTTCTTTGAGGATATTCTGGGCAATACCGACTTGACGCCTTCGCCTGGCGGTCCCTGGGTGCTGAAGGGCGAATTGCCGCAGATCGACATTCTGGATGAAACAACCATCCGCATGACTTATGCCGAAGCGCGTCCAACTTTGCTCATCGCTGTTGGCAGCGAGGTGGGACGGCGTGGCTTCCGCCCGGCGCATTACTTCAAACAGTTCCATATTGACTACAACGAAGACGCCAACGCGCTCGCCGAGGAGAACGGCTTTGAAGACTGGGTCCAGATGTTCAACGCCAAGATGACCCCCTACACCTTCACCTGGAACCTTGGCTCGGAGACCGATCCCTATGCGCCGACGCTGAACACATTTGTCTTCGCCAGCGAGGATACTTTTGGCAACAAGCACTACGAACGCAATCCCTACTTCTTCAAAGTGGATACCGCCGGCAATCAGCTACCTTACACCGATACCTTGCGTCGGATTCTGGTCGAGGATCTGCAGGTGCAAGATCTAAAAGGCATCGCCGGCGAATATAGCCACTATGGCTGGGGCACGCTTTTGAGCTTCCCGACCTATCGCGAAAACGAAGAAGCCGGCGGATACCGCACGGCCTTGGCCGAATACAGCCGCGGCAACGAATACTCGATCATGTTCAACTTCACCACACCAAACCTGGAGCTGCGCGAGATATTCTGGGATATCCGCTTCCGTCAAGCCATGTCCGTGGCGATCAATCGCGACGAGATCAACGAACTG
This sequence comes from Chloroflexota bacterium, assembly GCA_026707665.1. Lineage (GTDB taxonomy): Bacteria > Chloroflexota > Anaerolineae > Aggregatilineales > Phototrophicaceae > UBA6055. The sequence continues at coordinate 21,793 of JAPOWK010000121.1, read as the reverse complement.
GTCTACTTCGGCTTGGCGAATCCATCGGCGAACTCGCCTGTGCCTTCGTCGCTTTTCTTCGAAGATTGGATGCCTGGTCACTACGCGCAATACGATCCCGATCTCGCCAACCAACTGCTTGACGAAATGGGACTCGACCAGCGCGATGGCGATGGCTTCCGGCAGCGGCCCGATGGCGAAACCCTATTCATCAACTTCCAGGTTTCGGTACCGGAGGACTCGTGGCGCCAAATCGGCGAATTGATCACCTCCTATTGGAACGATGTCGGGGTCAAGACCAGCTATAAGCTCATCGAAATCGGCTTGTATCGCGAATTGCGCGATGGCAATCAGGTTGACATGGCGGCTTGGGGCACCGATATGCTGGATATTGGCGAAGTCGCCAATGGCTTGGCGAATATGCGGCCACACTGGGGCGCGCGCGCTTCCGGGCATCTCTGGCGTCAATGGATGCAAAGTGACGGCGAAGACGGAGAAGAACCGCCGCAAGAGATCAAAGACTTGTGGGCGGCTGGCGAAGCCTTCCTTGAGGCGAGCTACGGCTCCGATGAATGGCTAGAATTGGGCAAGGAATTCTATCGCTTGTCCATGGGCGGGCTTTATCAAATCGGCACGATTCAGCGTCCGCCACAGCCGCTGCTCTTCAAGACGAACTTGAGGAATACGCCGCCAAACGACACTACCGGGCAGTGGAGCTGGACCTATCGTCAATGGGTCATGTTCATGCCCGAACAGTGGTACTTTGAGGGCGACGGCTAAAGCGCCGCGTCTGTGTTACAATCCGAGGGGCTGGCAATGGTTGCCAGTCCCTTTTAATTTAGCAAAAGGAGGAAACCAGGAATGAAAAGGAAATTGCTAACTCTTGCCCTTCTGATGTTGTTCGTTTTGGGAGGCGCGGCTTTCGGTCAAACGATCAGCGAAAAGACCTATCCGCAGCAATTCGGATCGCCGGCCGCGTACGAAGCGGCGACCGGTCACAGCGTCGGCATGTATAGCGAAGCGCCGATGCTGGCCGAGCGCGTCGAAGCCGGCGAATTGCCGCCGGTGGAAGAGCGCCTGCCTGCTGAACCGGTTGTGGTCGAGCCTCTGGACGCGATCGGCGTCTATGGCGGCGAGCTGGCGGGACCGTCCACTAGCCCAACCTGCTGCGGCTGGGATGTTTCCGAAATGGTGATGCAGAAGCTCTTCACCATCGACACCGACTTGCAGACGATCATCCCCAATATCGCCGAGTCCTACGAAGTTTCCGCCGACCAGACGCAGCTGACCATTCATTTGCGCGAAGGGCACAAGTGGTCGGACGGGCATCCCTTTACGTCAGAAGACTTCCGCTTCTGGTTTGAAGATGTCTTGTGGAATGAAGACGTCACTGGCGGGATTCCGGGCGAATGGCGCCCCGGCAACCAGAAACCGCTGCTGGAAATCCTGGATGAGACGACGCTTCGCTACACCTTTTCCCAGCCACATCCGTCGATGATCGTGCGCATGGCTAGCAATCCCCGCCATCGAGGTTTCCGCGCCGCCCATTACTTCAAGCAGTTCCACATCGACTACAACGAAAATGCGAACGATCTGGCGGCGGAAGCGGGCTTTGAAGACTGGGCGAAATTGCTGAACGCGCGGCTCCGTCCCAATACCAATACCGGCACCACCGCCACCGACACCGTCGTCGGCATCCCGACTTTGAATACCTTTGTGTACACGAGTGAAGACTCCTTCGGCAACAAGCACTTTGAGCGCAATCCCTACTTTTTCAAAGTGGATATCGCTGGCAATCAGCTTCCCTATGCCGACACGCTGCGGCGGGTCCTGGTCGAAGATTTGCAAGTTCAAGATCTGCGCGCCATCGCTGGCGAATACAGCCACTTCGGCTGGGGCAAGCTGCTGAGTGTGCCGACTTACCGCGATAATGAAGAGGCGGGCGGCTATCGCACGGCGCTAGTCACCTACAATCGCGGCAACGAATACAGCATGATGTTCAATCTGACCCATCCCGACCCGGTGATGCGCGAGATCTTCAATGATGTGCGCTTCCGTCAGGCGATGTCGCTATCGATCAATCGCAGTGAGATCAACGAGTTGATTTACTTCGGTTTGGCGACGCCATCTCAATCGGCGCCGACGCCCGATTCCAGCTTCTACGAACCCTGGATGACGGATTACTTCGCCGAATATGATCCCGATCAGGCGAACGCGCTGCTTGATGAAATGGGCTTGGATCAGCGCGATGGCGATGGCAACCGCCTTCGTTCCGATGGCGAGACCTTGTTTATCAATATGCAAGTCGCGGTGCCGGAAGAAGCCTGGGGGCAGATCGCCGAACTCGTCGTGTCGTACTGGAACGACGTGGGCGTCAAGACGCAGCTCAAGCTGATCGAACGCAGCTACTATAATGAACTGCGCGGCACTGGCGGTCACGATATCGCGGGCTGGGGATTGGACATTGTCGACATCGGAGAATTTTCCGGCGCGATCAACAACATCAGACCGCATTGGGGCGCGCGCGCCGGCTCCAAGGAATGGACTGACTGGCTCAACAGCGGCGGCGAACGCGGCAGCGAACCGCCTGCTGACATCAAGGAACTATGGGATCTCAGCCAGCTTTGGCTGCAGCAGCCCTATGGCTCCGAGTCTTATCTGGAAATCGGCAAGCAATTCCATGACATGACCTTCCGCGGCTTGTATCAGATCGGCACGGTGCAGCGGCCGCCCCAGCCCTTGCTGTTCAAGAAGAACTTGAAGAACACGCCGCCAAACGATACCGACGGCATGTGGAGCTTCAGCTATCGGCAATGGGTAATGTTCATGCCGGAGCAGTGGTACTTCGAAGACGACATGTAAACTGCGTGTTCGTAGGAAATCGCAGTCGTGGTGTGGCGCCGGTCACACCACGATGCTGCTCGGGAAGGATTTGACGATGCCGCTCAGCGCCGCCATGCAGCGATTTGAGCGTCCAGACAAAGATAATCCCTGGTTTGCCAAATTCAAGTACAGCAAGATACAGGGCTTGGGTTATGAAAAAGGCATCGTCCGGCGTGACCCAAGCGCTATCCTTGCCATCGACGGCCGCTATTACATCTGGTACACGCGCGCCGCCCATGCCCACCCGCCGGTTGGCTTTGACCGGATGACCAAGGATTTGCCGGCTACACCCTGGGATTTGGCTGATGTCTGGTACGCCACCTCGGCCGACGGCCATCATTGGGACGAGCAGGGTCCGGCGGTGGAGCGCGGTCCCGCGGGCGCTTATGACGAACGCGGGGTCTTCACACCGGGCATCCTGGCGCACGACGGGCGCTACTATCTTGTTTACCAGGTCGCGCTCCATCCCAACTACCGTTGTACGCCCGAGTCCATCGCGATCGCCGTCGCTGATTCGCCGCACGGACCATGGACCAAGAGTCCGGCGCCCATCCTTGAACCCGATCCCTCGGGCGAAGTGGACGAAAGAGGCATTCCTGAACAGGCGGCAGTCAAGGGCGCCTGGGACAGCCTGCAAGTGCATGATCCCGAGCTACTCTATCGCGAGGGCAAATTCTGGCTCTATTACAAGGGCGAAGGCATTGGCTATCACCACATGGAGTCAAAGTGGGGCGTCGCCACCGCCGATTCGCCCTTCGGTCCCTACACAAAATCTCCATTTAATCCGGTGACCAACAGCGGCCACGAAGTCGTGGTTTGGCAATACGATGGTGGCGTTGCCGGCTTGGTGAACCGCTGCGGACCTGAGAAAAACACCATTCAGTTCGCGCAGGACGGCATCAATTTTGCGATCAAGTCTTCCCTTGTCGTCCCGCCGCAAGCCGCTGGACCCTTGCGGATTGATGACGCAAGCAATACTGATCCTCTTTCAGGATTCAGTTGGGGATTGAGCCATGTGATCCCGCATAGTTCGCACCTGACCATGCAGGGGAGCGACCCCTTGTCGCTAGCCGAAATTGACGAGCCCTGGGATCATTTGATTCGCTGGGAACTTGATCATCATCGCCGTACCTATATCTGAGAGCACAGCCATCACCTCGACGCGCCATTTGCCGCGTATCAGCCCGGATATCGCCGATTGTGCAGAGCGGCCGCCGTTTTGTTGCGCGCCATGTCTTTGGAGAGTAAGTCAATGACACAGAGCGCAGCCACGCAACGATTCAAATTGCGGGACGCCGATAACCCTTGGTTCACGAAGTTCCATTTCATGAACGTCTCAGGTCTCGGCTACGAGAAGGGAATCGTTCGCCGCGATCCAAGCTGCATCATTGAGGTCGATGACCACTATTTCGTCTGGTACACGCGCGGGGCGCACCCTTGCCCGGCGGTCGGCCATGAGCGCGCCACCGATGTGATTCCCGCAATGCCCTGGGACCTGACCGATGTTTGGTACGCCACGTCTACCGACGGAAGAACCTGGAGCGAGCAGGGGCCGGCTGTCGAGCGCGGTCCGGCCGGCAGCTATGACGAGCGCAGCATCTTCACGCCCGATGTGTTGGCGCATGACGGTCGTTTCTTTCTGGTTTATCAGGTGACAAAAGCGCCAACCTGGCGCAGCACGCCGGAGTCAATCGCCCTTGCTTGGTCCGATTCGCCACACGGTCCCTGGACAAAGTCGCCGGCGCCGGTGGTCGAACCGGATCCATCGGGCGAGGTTGACGAACGCGCCCATCCCATGGAAGCGACGGCGCAAGGGACCTTCGACAGTTTGCGCGTACATGATCCGGCGCTGCTTTTTCGCGAAGGACGTTATTGGCTCTACTTCAAAGGCGAAGGCATCGGCCACAGCAATATGGAGAGCAAGTGGGGCGTCGCCATCGCCGATGATCCGCTGGGTCCCTACGAGAAATCGCCGCTCAATCCCATCACCAACAGCGGACATGAGGTGATGGTTTGGAATCACGCCGGTGGCGTCGGCGCCCTATTGACCCGCTGCGGACCGGAGAAAAATACGATTCAGTTCGCCGCTGACGGAATAAACTTTGAACCGAAAGCGGCGATCATGGATCCGCCACAAGCGGCCGGCGCCTTGCGCGTCTCGGAAGAATCGAACAGCGAGCCGCTCTCTGGCTTGACCTGGGGGCTCAGCCATGTCACTCAGTGGAGCCCGCATGCCGCCCGGCAAGGGCAGGATCCGCTGGGGATCACAGCGATTGATGAACCCTGGGACTTCCTCATTCGCTGGGAGCGCCACGATCAGTCGCTCGGTTGGGTTTAGCGCTTGCTTGGCTTGGGAGCGACGGGATGACGCGGCCGCCCAATGTCATATTCATCATCACCGACGATCAGGGATACGCTGATATTGGCTATCACGGCAATCCCGACCTCAAGACCCCCCATCTCGATCAAATGGCGCGCGAAAGCGTCCAGTTGGACAATCATCATCACGACCCGCTCTGTTCTCCCTCCCGCGCCGCGCTGCTTACCGGGCAGTATGCCTGCCGGAACGGCGTCTGGCATGTGATTCATGGTCGTCATCTGCTGAATCCCGCGGCGGTGACGATGGCGGATATCTTCGCCGCCAATGGCTATCGCACCGGCATGTTTGGCAAGTGGCATCTCGGCGACAATTATCCCTTCGCCCCGCAATACCGCGGCTTCGACGAAACGCTCTGTCATCGCGGCGGCGGCATCGGTGAGCTGCCCGATTATTGGGGCAACAACTATGTGGACGATGTGTATTTTCACAATGGCGAGCCACTCCGCTGTGATGGCTACTGCACGGATGTGTTTTTTGACGCCGCCTTGACTTTCATTGAGTCGCAACGGGAAGCGCCATTCTTCGTCTACCTGGCGCCGAATGCGATGCACGCGCCGCACATCGTGCCTGGCTCCTACGCCGCGCCTTACCTGGCGCAGGGCTTGCCGGAAGAGCGCGCCAAGTTTTATGGCATGATCGCCAATTTCGACGAGAATATGGGTCGCTTGTTTGCGCGGCTGAGACAACTCGATCTCGATGAAGATACGCTGGTCATCTTCACCGCCGACCACGGCACCGCCGCCGGTTACGATCCGGAGACTGGCGACGGCTACAACGCCGGTCTGCGGGGCAAAAAAGGCTCAGTATATGATGGCGGGCATCAGGTGAACTTTTTCTTCCGCTGGACCGGGCAACTGCCGGCCGAGCGCAAGGTCCGTCAACTGACCGCGCATATAGATATCCTGCCGACCTTGATCGACATTTGTGGTCTAAACATCGACAGCCAACTCAAGTTAGATGGCTTGAGTCTGGCGGGAGCGCTTCGCGGCGACGACGTCGAATTGCCCGAGCGTTCGCTGGTGATTCAGCTTCAAAGCGACCAGCCGCGGAAATGGCATCAGACTGCCGTGCTCAATGGGCGCTGGCGATTCGTCAATGGCGAGGAACTTTATGACCTTGAAGCCGATCGGGCGCAGCAACATGACGTCGCCTTTGAATTCCCCCAAGTTATGGCGGCGCTGCGCCGGGACTACAATGCCTTCTGGGAAGACATGCAGAACAGTTTTTCCCAAGTCATCGCGATTCCCGTTGGCGCCAAGCGAGAGGATCCGGTCCTGCTCTCGGCGCGCGATTGGCATCCAACGGAAGGTCGCGTTCCCTGGCGGCAATGCTGGATAGACGATCCCGCCTATGACGCGAACGGCTATTGGTGGATTGAAGTTGCGCAGCCAGGATGCTATCGATTTGACTTGCGGACGCATCCGCGCGAAGCAGAACGGCCGATGGGCATATCCCGCGCCAGCCTGCAAGTTGACGATAAGAAATGGTCAAAGTGCGTAGCGGAGGAAGACAGTTATGCGAACTTCCATCTGGACCTTGGTGCCGGCGTATATGAATTGCGGACTGAGTTCTGCGATGCCGGCGGGGGGCGGCGACGCGGCGCCTATTATGTTTACGTCACAAAAGTCTAACCCGGTGATGGAGTCCACATTATGGCCTTGAAGCGATCGGATGTGCTGATCACCCGTCCTTGTAGCATGGATGTCTACCGGCGATATCGCGCGACTGGTTTGGGTTGGGGCTTTCTGCCGGAGCCGGACCGCCGTGGTCTGCCGCCTGACGAAGAGATGATGCGCGATGTCGATGAGGCGCATCGTTCCGGCGTCAAGTTTCAAGGACGGGTAGAGCTGGACGCGGATTGGATGGGCATGATCGACTTTGATTCCAATTTCATGGAATCGACCGTGCGCGATCTCAATGACCGGCCCGCGATCACTTGGTGGGCGCATCGATACAAAGGGCATCCGCCTTATTTCTTCTGCACCAACGCGCCCGGCTATCGGCATTACCTCATGTACCAGGTCCGCCGTGTCATGGAAGCGGGGACGGATTGGCTGATGATCGATTCCGCGATTCCGACGATCGCCTCGCTCAACGCCCGCTATGGCGGCTGCTTCTGTGAGCACTGCATGGCCGGCTTTCGCCAATACCTCAAGTCGAATTCTGGCGCTGCCGATCTTGAAGCCTGGGCGATTGCCGATATCGAGTCCTTCAATTATCGTGACTTCCTGCTGGCTCATGGCTTCACCGACGAGAGCTATCGATCGGAGATACTGGCATATCCAGCAGTGATTCCATTGGCGAGAGAGTACTTCGATTTCCAGTGGCAAGAGGTCAACGCGCTCTTTCGCGACTTCAAGCGCTACGCTCAGGAGTTCAAAAGTGATGTGCCGATGAGTTCCAATTCGCCATTCTACTGGGCGGAGTTCATGTACGCGGTGGACGCGCATGATTTCTACACCAACGAGATGCAATACTTGCCGCCGGAAGAGGAGATCCTGCCCACCGATCCAGTTTACACCTTCAAACTGGCGGATGGTCTGGGCCGGCTGCTGGCGATCACCGGCGTGCCGCGCGCCTTCGAGCCCTGCCGCCTCAATGACCGCCCTGGGCATATCCGGCTGTGGATCGCGCAGGCTTACGCCCATGGGCATGTCTTCATGGCGCCCGACAAGATGTGGACGCTGCGCTATGCCGGCGAGCCCGACCGTTGGTATCACAGCAAAAGCGGCGATTATGAGCCGCTCTATCACTTCATACGCGATTATCCCGAGCTATTCGATGGCTACGAATCGGTCGCGACGGTGGCGCTAATCTTCAGCAATAAAGCCGTTCGGCAGTATCTCGGTGACCGCTTGAGCAGCGGGCATCTCGGGGGCCAGAATCGCAGCGCGCCGCGAACCGAACTGGCGGAGGCTTGCTTCGCCCTGAGCCGCGCCAATATACCCTTTCGCATCATTGTCGCTGGCGACGACTGGGTGGAAGACCACTTGATGAATGCGGACTTGTCGCCTTACCGCGCTGTCGTTCGCTTTGAACCGTCTTACTTGAGCGCGGAGCAGGAAAGCAAGCTGTTGTCGGCGGGCGACAGGCTCATTACCTGGTCGGGCGCGCGCGATCTTCTCGACAGAGTTGGGGGCGCTATCGGCGTCACCGGCGCCAAAAGCGTTAGCGTACAGCTCCGCCAGTTGCCGGATCAGCCCGATACGCCGGTCATCTGTCACCTGTTAAACAGCAACTACGCCTTGACTTCGGACACCTACGAGCGCTTGCGTGATGTCGAGTTGACGATCGCCGGCGACGTGTTGGACCGCGTGTTCTCGCACGCGACGCTCTACGCGCCGGGGGAAGCGCCTCGCGAGATCGATTGCAGGGCAGCGGGAATGGACACCATCGTCTCCCTGCCAAGTGTAGATATCTGGGCGATCATCAAGTTGCAGTGAGGCCTATGGTTTCTTGCCCGACTGCCAGGCTTGCCTTACAGCCTCCAATTGCGACAGATGCTGCTCGCGCGCAAATTCGTCTTCGTAGAAACTGCAATGTGCAAAAAACTGAATTAACTCGTCGAGGCGCGCCAACGCAGTCTCGTCCCCGGCTGAAAAAGGCGGGAAGGTGAGTAGCCGTTTCCAGACGGGCGCCCTCAGCCATTCCGGCGGCGGCTTTCCCGTCTCCAGGATATGCTCGCTGGCTTTGAAAAAGCGCGTGATGGCGGCATTCGACGCTCGATTGGTCGTCCAAATGGCGACCCAGGCGACCAGCCCGCCGCCAATAATAGAAGCAACTATGAAAAGCGCGAGCAGGTCCATCGGCTCTACTGCTCAACCCCGCGCAGATCCAACTCATCGACGAAGTGACAGGCGGCAAAATGATCAGCCGCGACTTGGGTCCATGCAGGCGTCTCGGTCACGCAGATTTCTTGCGCGTAGCGACAGCGCGGGTGGAAATAACAGCCCGATGGCGGCGCCGCCGGATTGGCGACTTCGCCGGGCAAAATGATCCGATCCATCTTGATCTCGGGGTCCGTCGTCGGCACCGCCGATAGCAGCGCCTCGGTATAAGGGTGCTTGGGCGACGTGAACAGGGATTCAGTGTCGGCCAACTCAACCAGTTGCCCGACGTACATCACGCCGACGCGATCAGAAATATGCTCCACGACGGACAGATCGTGGGCGATGAAGAGAAAGGTCAGGTTGAACTCCTCCTGCAAGTCTTCCAGCAGGTTGAGAATCTGCGCTTGGATCGAAACATCCAGCGCGGAGACCGCCTCGTCGCAAACGATCAGCAGCGGACTCGGCGCGAGCGAGCGGGCGATGCCGATACGTTGGCGCTGGCCGCCGGAAAAGGCATGGGGATAACGGTTTAGATGCTGGATATCCAAGCCGACTTTGTCCATCAGTTCGCGCACGCGGTCTTGAATTTCGCGCGTGTCTGAAAGGAGCTTGTTGTTGCGGATCGGCTCGGCGATTATATCAAGGACCGACATGCGCGGATCGAGCGAGGAATAGGGATCTTGGAAAATCATGTGAAAGTGTTGGCGCACCTCGCGCAGCGCCTTCTTGTCCAGCGCCGCGATATCAACTTCTTCACCATCGGGCAGACGGAATAATATTTCGCCCGCGGTCGGTTCGATGCCGCGCACAATGCAGCGCCCCAAGGTGGTCTTGCCGCTGCCGGATTCCCCCACCAAGCCAAAGGTCTCGCCCTCGCGTATCGTGAAGCTGACGCCGTCCACGGCCTTCACGTAACCCTGTACGCTGCGGAAGAAGCCTTTCTCAATGGGAAAATGCTTCTTGAGTTCGCGGACTTCCAGCAGCACTTCGCCGATCTGTTTCCCGGTGGTCGCTTCCGCCTCAGGCATAGACCGGCTCTCTTTCTTCACTGTGCAAAAAGCAGCGCACGTAGTGGTCGTTTCCCATGTCGACGAGGGCGGGCACGGCCGCGTCGCATTTGCCGCGGATGAATTCATCACAACGCGATGCAAACCCGCATTGCGGCGGCGGATTCATCGGTACCGGCACATTGCCGCGGATGGCGTCGAGGCGTCCCCGCCCGCGACCGCCAAGGCGAGGAATGGACTTGAGCAGACGCTGGGTGTAGGGGTGCAGTGGATTCTTAAAAAGTTCTACTGTTGAGGCGCGTTCCACCACTCGGCCGAGGTACATGACGTTGACCTGGTCAGCGATTTCGGCGATGACGCCCAAATCATGCGTAATATACATGATCGCCATGCCGAACTGTCCCTGCAATTCTTTCATCAATTCGAGGATTTGCGCCTGCACCGTGACATCGAGCGCGGTGGTCGGTTCATCGGCGATCAGCAGGGAAGGGCTGCAAGACAGCGCCATCGCGATCATCGCTCGCTGGCGCATCCCGCCGGACAATTGATGCGGGTATTCATCATAGCGCTGCGCTGGATTGGAAATGCCGACGCGATTGATCATATCCAGCGTCAGTTCCCTGGCTTTTTTCTTGTCACTTTCGATATGCAGCCGAATGGCTTCGACGATTTGCGCGCCTATCGTATGCACCGGCGAGAGGCTGGTCATCGGCTCTTGAAAAACCATCGAGACTTCGGCGCCGCGAATGGCGCGGATTGCCGAACTGCGCGGATCAAGCTTGCCAAGGTCGGCGGCGTCCCCGTTCTTGCGCCGCAGAATGATCTGGCCGGATTCGATCGCGCCCGGCGGCGGCACAATTTGCAGGATGGATTGGGCGGTGACGCTTTTGCCCGAGCCGGACTCGCCGATGACCCCAACCGTTTGATGAGGCCCGATGGTCAAGTCGACGCCATCAACTGCCTTCAGCGTGCCCTCGGGCAAATGAAAGTAGGTTCTGAGGTCGCGCACTTCCAGTACATCGCTGAATTTTTCAGACATATCGCGCAGTCGCTCGCCAGCGGATGGCATCATATTGTAGACAATTGACAATGGGCTGTCAAGCGAACGAGAGCGTCCCAGCTTGAGTCGGACAAATGGTCAGAGCGCGTCTTGCAGCGGCGTGAAGAGGCTGACGAAAAGAAAGACAGGCGTCCTTTGATACGCCTGTCTCAGAGACACTGATCGTGTGGGCGCTATAAGACTCGAACTTATAACCTTCCGGGTGTAAACCGGATGCTCTGCCAATTGAGCTAAACGCCCACTCAAGCACCGATTATAGCCGCTTCAGTAGGAGATAGTCAAGGTATTCCCTAGCGAGAAACAGCGCCCGTCATGCGCTTACATTCTTGGCGGCGTCACGCCCATTTGCCTTTGATACTTGCCTTTCTTGTCGGCGTAAGACTGCTCGCAGGTTTCGTCGGCTTCAAAGAACAAGACCTGCGCCAGACCTTCGTTGGCGTATACCTTGGCCGGCAAGGGCGTCGTATTGCTGACCTCGAGGGTGACGTAGCCCTCCCATTCCGGCTCGAAGGGCGTGACGTTGACGATCAAGCCACAACGAGCATAGGTCGATTTGCCCAGACAAACGGTGAGCACATTGCGTGGAATGCGGAAATACTCCACCGAGCGCGACAGGACAAAGGAATTCGGCGGAATGATGCAGACATCGCCGCGGAAATCAACGAAGGATTCGCTGGCGAAATGCTTGGGATCGACGATCGCCGAGCGCACATTGGTGAAGATCTTGAATTCGTCGGATACGCGCAGGTCGTAACCGTACGAAGAGACGCCATAGCTTATGGCGCCATCGCGCACTTGCTGGTCGACGAAAGGTTCGATCATGCGATGCTTCCGCGCCATCTCTTTGATCCAGCGGTCGGGTTTGAGTCCCATGCGAATCTCCCTTTCCTGTTGCTTTAGCAGACTGCTGAGGCGCTAGGCCGCTCGACCAAATGCGCGATCGCGAGGTCTATATTTGCTGCGGCACTGCAGCTCACATACGTTCGGGCGCGGACATGCCCATCAGGCGCAGCAGGCGTCGAAAGACGACCGCCGCCGCCCGATAAAAGCGCAGCCGCGCCTTGGCGGTGTCAATGGGCACCTCGCTGTGCAGGACGCGCGCGCGATCGTAAATCGGATGAAATACGGCGGCCAGCTCATGCGCGAAAAAGGCGACCTTGTGCGGCTCGTAGTTGATCACCGCCTGCTCAATGACGTTGCCCAGTTCAAGCGCCTTGCGAATGAACTTCAGTTCATCCTCGCCCAGATGCTTCAAGTCGGCGCCAGCGTCATCAAAGCCGCGTTCCTCCGCCTCGCGAAAGATGCCGGCACAACGAACATAAGCATTCTGAATATAATAGACGGGATTCTCATTCGACTGCTTGACCACTTGATCGACATCGAAATCGAGCTGCGAGTTGGGGCTGCGCGCCAGCATGTGATAGCGCACGGCGTCGGCGCTGGTCATAGCGACCAGATCGTCAAGGGTATCGAAGTCGCCCGCGCGTTTCGACTGTTTTACCGCCTCGTGTTCGCCCCGCTCTTCATTCCAGCGCACGGCGCGCACCATTTGATTGAAGATGACGTGGATTGGGTCGGGGTCCATCCCGAGCGCGCGGATGCCGTATTTGACAACCTGCGCCTGGGAAAAGTGATCGGTGCCCAGCACATTCACGGCGATGTCGAAGCCGCGCTTCAGCTTGTCGCAGTGGTAGGCGATATCGGGCAGGGTATAGGTGGGTTTGCCATCGCTCTTCACCATGACCCGATCTTTTTCATCGCCGAAACTCGTGCTGCGGAACCAGGTAGCCGGCTGATAGCCCTTGGCGGTGACGTCAGAGATCTCGTCTTCGCGCGCGCCTTCCCAATGCGTCGCCTGGTAGATATGCCCGTTCTCGCGCATGGTATCCAGCACATCCCAGATTTTGCCCGAATCAAATAACGAGGTCTCGTTGTAGAAGGCATCGTGCTTGATATCGATGGACGCGAGTGAGCGCTTGATCCAGTCAAACATGCGTGATTCGGCCGCGCCTTTGAAGCGCTCCCAGCTCGCGCTGCGCAACGAATCGCCGTGTTCCGCCACCAGGTCCGCCGCAGCATCAATCAGATATTCGCCCTGATAGTAGTCCGCCGGCAGCTGAACATCGTCGCCCAACTGCTGCCGATAGCGCAGCATCAGGCTCTTTCCCAGCTTGACCATCTGCGCGCCCGCGTTGTTGTAATAGTATTCGCGCTGGACCTCGTAGCCAGCGGCTTCCAGCAGGCGCGCCATGGCATCGCCGACGACAGCGCCGCGCGTATGCCCGATGGTGATGGGTCCGCTGGGGTTAGCGCTGACGAACTCGACCTGAGCCCGCTTCCCGCAACCCATGTCCAGGCGAAAGAGCGCGTCGCCCTCGTCGATCATCGCATCGACTTGCTGCTTGAGAAATTCGTCGGCGATAGTACAGTTGATGAAGCCGGGCGGCGCCACCTTTATTTCACAAGCGAAATCCAGCTCCTGCATATTGCCCACGATCAAGTTGGCGATATCGAGGGGTCGCTTGCGCGCGAGCTTCGCCAAGCCCATCGCCGGATACGAGAGATCGCCCTGGCTCGCGCGTTTTGGGGCGCTGACCGGGATGCGGGGAATCGCAAACGACGGCAGCTCGCCTGACTCCTGCGCCGCCTGAATGGCGTCTTCAAGAGCCGCTTCCAATACTCTGTTTAGCAGCTTCAAATCAAAATATCCCTTGCTAAAGGCGAGCTAAGCGGCTTTGGATTCTAGCAAACTTGCCACGCATAAGTAATAGCGGTTTAGGGCGTATACAGGGCGATCGCATCAAATCATTTGGTCAACGAGGGCGACGAGAGAAACGGTGAACACAGGGAGAATCTGTATGCACGGTTAGGTAGTAGCGGCGGTTTGAGCCTGCTGATGGCAGCAGATGTTGAGAAAAGGTCGAAGAATATCAATATCTCTGTGCCCTCAATTTAACTCGGCGTACTTGGTGGTTGCATTTCAGCTTGATCTTTCGTCATTCCAGGCGTCATCATTTTGAAGCGGTTGCCCTGGAGACGTATAATGCAGGACTTGCTCGCGAGCGCCGGCGCCGATCGGCACGCTTTCGCCCGCTTTCCGCGCCCATACCTGACTGTAATCTTCCTGCCAGATTGCGATGTGAATGTCGCGCATTTCCAGCGCCCTCAGCTCGCGCTGCATCTTTTCTTCACTCCAGGTGCGATTTGGCATCCAGCGCGTGTCGATGCGGATCGATGTCAGCAGCATGCCGCCCGGGCGCAGGACCCGACACATCTCCTTCAGGGCGGCCTGCGGGTCGGGCAGGAACTCGAGCGCCTCCAGGCAGGTCACGACATCGAAAGCATCATCGGCGAAAGGCAATCGTTCTCCCGCGTCATGGCGCATCAAAGTGATGTAGCTCTCGAAGCGCTCGGCCGCAACTTTCCGCCGGGCGACATCCAGCATCCGCCGACTGGCGTCCAAGCCAATCACGTGGCCGCGAAAGCGTCCGTTCCGCGCCATGATCAGCGGCAGGCGTCCGGCGCCGGTCGCCACATCCAGTATCAGGGGATCAGTCTGGGACTGGATGCGCGCCATGATGGGTTGGGAGATCAACATCAGGTCGGCATGATCGTCAAATTGCTTGACGCGATCGTAGCGCGATGCGTAGAGGTCATAGAGCAAAATGACCACGCGCCGGCCGATGTAGACGCCTTCTGTCTCTACGATCAACCACCAGAAAAGGAAGCCGAGAACGAGCAAAAGAAAGAAAACCGCCAGTAGCGACATCATGCGAATTTCAAATTGCCAGTCGCCCGTGAACTGGATTCTGTCCTAGCAGCGCGCCATACCGGCGACAAAGAGATCCGTCTTGCGAAACTGCATCTCATAAAGCTTGGCATAGAGCCCCCGCTGCGCCATCAATTCTTCATGCGCTCCCAACTCAATGATCCGCCCCCTGTCCAGCACAGCGATGCGATGCGCGACTCGAATGGTGCTCAGCCGATGGGCAATGATCAGGGTCGTTCGATTCTTCATCAAACGAGCCAGCGCCTCTTGCACCAATTGCTCGCTTTCGTTATCCAGGCTGGATGTGGCTTCATCAAGCAGCAGGATCGACGGATTCTTGAGCAGGGCGCGCGCGATGGCGACGCGTTGACGCTGCCCGCCGCTCAGCTTGATGCCGCGCTCGCCGACGATGGTATCGTAGCCTTTCGGCAACTCGATGATGAAGTCATGAGCGTTGGCGGATTGCGCCGCCGTAATCATTTCTGTTTCCAGCGCATCCAGCTTGCCATAAAGGATGTTCTCGCGAATGCTGCCGCCGAAGAGCAGCGTCTCTTGTGGCACGATGCCGATGTGCCCCCGCAGGCTGCTCTGCGTCAAGTCGCGGATGTCCTGCCCGTCGATGCAAATCGAACCGGCGTCTACATCATAGAAGCGCGGAATCAGGTTGAAGAGCGTGCTTTTGCCCGCGCCGCTGGGCCCGACCAAAGCGATGATCTCGCCCTCGGCGATTTCCAGATTGATTTCGCTGAGAACATCCAGTCCCTCTTCATAGGCGAAGCTGACCCCCTGCAAAGAAATGGCGCCCTTGACCGCCGCGAGCTTCTTGGCTTTAGGCGCGTCGCGAATATCAGGCTGCGTATCGAGAATCTCGAATACGCGCTTGGTTGCGCCCAGCGCTTCCTGAAGCTGCGAGTACATGCTAATCACGCCGGCGAAGCTGGCCGCTACCGTCAAGCCATAGATCAGAAAGGCGATCAATTCGCCCGCGCTCAAGCGGCCATCGAGCACTTCACGGCCGCCAAACCACAATATCAGCGCTAGACTGGCGAAGGCGAAGAAGGCGATGATGGGACCGAAGACCGAACGTATCGTGAGCAATTTGACCGCGGCGCGAAAGGCGATCTCGATTGCCTTGTTGTAGCGGGCGATCTCGTAGCTCTCGCGCACGAAGCTCTTGACTTCGCGGATATTCTGAAAGACCTCTTCGGCGACGACTGTGGCGCCGGCGATTTCATCTTGCACACGCGTGCTGGTGCGGCGAATGGCGCTGCCCAAGACGAAGGCGACGGCAACGATGATCGGCATCAGCACGATGATGAAGAGCGTCAGGCGCCAGTTCAAGTAGAACATGATCGCCACCGAGCCAAACAGCGTCAGCGTCTGCTGCAGAAAGCCGCTGACATTGCCCGTCAGCACGGTGCGGACGACGGTGACATCCGACGAGATGCGACTGATGAGTTCGCCGACGCGCCTGTCGTTGTAGTATTTGATCGACAGCGCCTGAAAGTGGGCGTAGAGCTGGCAGCGAATATCGACCACGATCTTCTCGCCGACGTAATTGAGATGATAATTCTGTACGAAGCTGGCCAGCGACCGCAACAGGAAGACGGCCAAGAGCGCCAGCGTAATCGTATCCAGCAGGCCGCTGTCGGCGTCGGTGAATACCGAATCAATCACCCGTTGAATCACCGCCGGAAAAACCAGGCTCAGCGCCGAAGCAAAGAACAGGCCGATTGTCGCGAGCAGCAGCCGCAGCTTATAGGCAGCCAAATATGACAGGAGCCGGCGCCACTGCATGGGCGCTGCCGGAACGTCACGATTCTTGTCTCCGCCAGGAGAACGGATTCGATAGATCATGTCTTTATTGTCACCCCATCCCCGAAGGTCTATGTCTACGTGACCCGGCCCCTTCCCGCAGGTCTATGTCTACGTGACCCAGCGTGCTAGGGAAGGGGAGTTTTCTGAGCGGTATAGTTTGTCGCTCGACTAATGCGGGACTATCTTGGTCGCGGATGGAGAGAATAAGCCCCTCATAAACGCCGAAGATAGGCGCATCTGTTTGCGGCGGCTGAGACAACGCAGCTACACGGGGGGCGGATCGACATCATCTTCGTCCAAGGCTGATGCGCCATCTGCCACATCTTCAGGCTCCGCAGCGTCGTCAACATCGATAATCAGCCGATCATCGTCATCGGTCTCGCTGGGCAGGGGGCCATCCGGCAGCTCAGGCGACTCGCTTGCCTCGACGGCCGGGCTAACTGGAATCGGATCCCGAACGAGCTGCCAAGGCGCATCGGCTGAAAGGCACTCGCTGTGGCCTGAAGGAAAGTCGATGCGAATATCATCGTGATCTCGCTGGACGAGGACGCCGTGCTGCTCGACCGAAATCGCTTCTCCCCAGACAATTTCGCCGCCCACCCAGGCGCGATCCGGCGCGACGATTGAGACGCCAAGGAGGTCACTGAGCAATTTCAACGGGACGATCCCGCCGATGTGGTGGTCCTCGCCGAAGCCCTTGGCCTCGTCCGCGTGATAAAACTGCGACAGCTTGCCTTCTCGCGCCAGGACCCGCGCCAAGCCAGCGAGTACCCGCTTCATCAGCGCGGTCGCTTCCCGCCGGTAGCCGGCCGCCACCATGCCTTCGCCAATCTGCGACAGCCAGTACATCCAGATGCCGCCGCCGCCGCGCGCATTGGAGGGGTCGAAGTTGCGGTCGCTCGCGCTGACCATGGTCAAGCCGTTCGGTCGCAGGAAATGCGCTTCGTCCAGCGCCAAGGCGACCAAGGCGGCAGCGCGTTCGGGCGGCAGTCGTCGGCAGATTAGCGGCATCAGCGCGTTGATGTCGAGCCGACTGCTATCGATTGTGGTCGCATAGACCTTGTATACGCGGCTCAAGCCTTCAATCGCGATGCGGTGAACGTGCGAGAGCGGCTTTTCCGTGGTGTAGACCCCTTGCCGGTTCTGCCAATCAAACTCGTCAACCGCCGCTTCTATCGCGCATTCCTCGCCATTTTCGTCTCTGCCTTCCAATTTCAGCGTGATCCGCGGCCGTTGACTGACGCCGCCCACGACTCGGATAACGACTCTGGCCGGCATCAGCAGCGCATGATCCAGTTCATGAATCTGATCGCCCGCGCCTCGATAGAGCAATTCCTCGGCTTCCGAGCTGAAGTGCGTGTCGCGATCGCGATAGCGATAGCGCCGGCCGTCCCAGAATTCTTCCAGGCTCGCTTCCATCATCGCTCGCTGTTTGGAGAGGATCTGCGCGCTTTCCTTTTCATCCAATTGCTCCGCGATTTGGCCAAGCGCATCCACTTCGGCGATCAGGTAGGCCAGCAGGTCGGGGCTTTCCATTTGTCCGATTTCGGCGCCCTGCGCCCAGTATAGACCCTGGCCGAAACTGGGAAAGGCGACATAGCCCATTTGGCGTTCCGAACGCCACTCCGGTACGCCGTCGTCATCAGCGTCCAAATCGCTTTGCAGCCAGCGGCCGAAAAATGCAACCAGGCTCGGGTAGACTTCGCTGAGAAAGTCTCGATCTCCCGTCCCCTGATAGAACTGCCAGCTGACCCGCGCCAAGAGCGGCATCATCAGCAAGCCCTGCCGCTGACCGCCTAACCCGGGCTGACGATCGACAAAGCCCGTTTCATCTTGCGTCGCCAGATAATTTCGAATCAGACCTTTGGCGAGCTCGGGGTCGATATTGGCGATCGCGCCCGCCGCCAGAAAGGCGAGCGTCGGGTCTTGCCCGGCCCAAGCGCGAATGTGATCGCCCCCGTCGCCGCGCCGGCTCCAGCCGCGATCGCCGACGCGATTGGCGACGATCGAGGCCTGCGGCAGATGCTCGCTTGGCGCCATAAAGGCTTTGATGAGGTGCGCATAAGAGAGATCGGTGACGAGGTCCCAATCGTCATTTCCCGTGCTGATCCGGGGGACAGAGGCGGCAGCGCGCTCAATAAGCTGGAAATGACCATCCCAGTTCCTCGACATCCAGTTCATCGCCACGCTGAAGGAGTCGCGCATGTCTTCCAGCCCAGCCACAGCGAAGCGTAGTCGCACGGTTTCCGACGGCGGCAGCGCCAGTACGCGGCCGATTTTCGGGCTGCCGATGCGGCCGCCATAGATCTCGGCGCTCGCGCCTTGCAAGGTGGCGACCGGATTGATATTGCCGATTTGCCCCAGATGCAGCGCCAGTGTGCCATCGCCCAGCGTCAGCACATTGAGCCGCACCTTGCGGCTGTTGATAACGGCATGGCCGAAAAGATCGAGCTGCAATGGAACGGTCTCGGCGCTTGTATTGGTCAGCGCGAATTCGCCGCCGGCCGCGCGCGACTCCATCACCCAAAAGCGCGCGACCAGCGAGACAGCAGCCAGCGGCGCCGCCTCGATTTGCATATAGCTGGGCGCGAAGTGGGTTATGAAAGGGGGCGCGGCGTAGCTCTGTTGTTGATAGACGACGTGCTCGTCACAGCGCCACATCGGCACGAGGCTGGCGAGGCCCGCACGTCCGCCGAATTGCGTTTGGAAAGCGAGCGCCGCCTCATCGCGCCGGCCGAGCCGGACGGTCCAGGCTTGATCATCGCAGTAATCGGTGCGGCTGTTGCGCGCATCCGCCGCCAGGTAGTATTCGAACGGCTTGCTCGCATCTATCGAATGGCGCCGGAGATTACGCATAGTTAGGGCTTCGAGCTCGTCTTCAGCTTTGGATGCGCCAAGTGCGGGAGCCTTCTACGAATTGGACAGTGTCGCCGCCCAGCGTCTTTACTTGATGGTAACCCGGCGCCGGCACATACTCATTGTCATCATTCACATTGCCGCCATGATGGTACTCGTATCGGGTCGTGTGTCCCAGCTCGACATCCAGCGCCCAGCCGATTGCCAGGCGCACTTCGGGATTCTCGCGCCAAAGTTTGCCGAAGCCGCGAATGGGCTGCAAGCGGCCCTCGGGCGGCAGAATCTGCGGATCGGATTCCGCGTCGCCTTCAACGAAAGTATCCTCGTAAACGCTCCAGATCTTCTTCCCGTCGTCAGCTTCCGTCAGTACCCAGATCTGGGTATTGGGCTGGAGCCAAAACATCCATCCGCCTTCAAAGCGCTGTTCAGCAACGTAGATGGAGCCGACTATCGTTTCCGGAAAGGGATCCGGCGTCGGCGTTATGGTCGGTGTCGCCGTCGGTACCGCTTCGGTCGCCTTTGTGATGGCGGTGGCAGTCGCCGCAAGGCTGTCCGCGGTGGCGACGGCATGGGCGAGAGCATCGGACAGCGCCGTGGCGGTCACGTCCGCGGGCGATGTGGACTGGCTTTGACAAGCCGCCATGAGCAGAAGGCCAGCCATCAGACTAGCGGCAAATCTCAAATGAGCCATTTCTAGCGCTCCGCCAAGGTAACGATTACCGAGATGAAATCATTGTATCAAAGCGATATCGATAAGCAAGTTGGGCAATCCAGTCGGCATCTGCCATGACGGTCTCTATTTCATTTCGTCTCAGTAGTTCCAAGTTAGCCATGCGAATATTAACCTCGCTATGAAAAGTCCCCTTCCCTAGCTCGCTGGGTCACGTAGACATAGACCTTCGGAAAGGGGCCGGGGGATGGGGTTGAAAAAGGCGAATCCAAGTTCTCATTACTAACTTGGCTCTACTTCCGTCTGCGGGTTTTCACCTTCGTTGGCATTCGTTAGCATATACGCAAATGGCGGAGCAGAAGGCGCGCCGAATGGACAATCGACCGACGAATATCACCGTGGACCGGCAGAAAGGCGAACTGCAAATCATCTGGGACGACGGTCTCGTCAGCAGCTATCCCTTGGCGCAGTTGCGCGAAGCCTGCCCTTGCGTCGAATGCCGCGGCGGGCATGGCAAGATGGGCCTGGAGCACGCGCCCGATGACATCCTCAAGTTGACGCCGCGCCGCTCTTACACCATCACGGACATGAGCGCGGTCGGCAATTACGCGCTGCAGCCCAGTTGGGACGATGGCCACCACACGGGCATCTACACCTGGGAATATCTGCGGCTGATTTCGCCGCAACAGCCGGACGACTAGCGGCCGCGTCGCGCACCGCCGCGCCGAATTTGCGCGCTGGCTTCCGCCCGGTAGCTTAGCTGGACTATCCTGATTATACTTGTCTTAGACTTTAGACCATTGGCAGCGCCCGGACAGCTACGACGCCATGCAGCCGCCCTCCCTTGATGTCGTGAACCGCGCCATCGGCGCCGAACTTGAGCGCGCGACCTACCGCTACAACGAGCGCGATGTCGCGCTTTATGCGCTAGGCATCGGCGCGCCGGCCGATCCCCTCGATCAAGATGAGTTGAAATTCGTCTATGAGTTGAGCAGCAGCGGTTTTCAAGTCTTTCCCACCTTCGCCGTCGTCTTCTCTTATGCATTCAATCGCAGGGTGCCATCGGGCGAAATCGCAGGCATCAAGTACCAACCAATGATGGTCGTGCACGGAGAACAATTTCTGCATGTCCACCGGACCTTGCCCAGGGCAGCGACCGTGACCTCCACGATCACGATTTCGGACATTTACGACAAGGGCAGCGGGCTTCTGATGGTCATCGACATCTTGAGCAGTCTTGAAGACGGCTTAGAGTTGGCGACGGCTCGTCACTCGCTTTTTTTCCGCGGGCTTGGCGGATTCGGCGGCGAACGCGGGCCTTCGTCCCAATGGGTCTTGCCTGAACGCCCGCCCGACTTCACATTTGAGGAAAGGACGGACGAGGCGCAGGCATTACTCTATCGTCTGGCCGGTGACGACAACCCGCTTCACGCGGACCCGCAAATGGTGGCTAGCAGCGGCTACGAGAAGCCGATTCTGCACGGCTTGTGCACGATGGGCTTCGCCGCCCGCGCCGTCCTCATGTGCTGCGGCGACAACTA
>JAPOWK010000101.1 GCA_026707665.1 Chloroflexota bacterium | reverse complement strand
GGCTGGGCGGCAAGGTCGGCTTGGTCACCGATGGGCGCTTCAGCGGCGGCACGCGCGGCTTGATGATCGGCCACACCGCGCCGGAAGCGGCGGTCGGCGGACCAATCGCGCTGCTGGAAGAGGGCGATATGATCACAATCGATGTATCGCAGCGGCTGCTGCAGGTGGATGTCAGCGCTGCCGAGCTGGATGCGCGTCGGGTGAAGTGGAGCGCGCCAACGCCGAATTACCACAAGGGCGTGATGGCGAAATACGCGCGCCAGGTGTCGCAGGCGGACGACGGCGCTGTCACGGGGGCTTAAGCTGGATTGGAGTTGGGTCTGGGGATGAGAGCGGGCTTAGTGTGTGGGCTCGCTCTCTGGTCGTTCGGTTTCTGGCGGGCTGTGAGTTACCTGCAACGGTACATGTGAAGCTATAGTCCACTTCTCGTCTTGACGGTAGGAAATCTCAAATTCATAGATGCCGTTGTCCGTATACGGAAAGGATTCTGACCCGAACGTTGTCGTAATCCATACATGTTCTCTCATATTTACGATCAACTCAGTGGAATCTAGTTCATCTTTAGACGGCGAAATCAACCGCATGCGAACCGTGTATTTTCTGTAGTCCCTATCGTCCGCCCGGTGCCAGCGTGACACTATTCGATAGCTGAATGGCAAGGCAAACGGACGTTCCAGCGGAAGATCGCGCTTAAATGAAACGGTACTAAGTGTTCCAATTAGGCTGTAGTTGTTGCTGTCCTTGTCTTGAAAAACGTGCTGACACACGACTGACCAGATATGTCTCACATTTCCTCCGACGCTGCGGTTGAGAGTTCAAATGCATAGGAACCAATCATGTCAGGCTTTGCAACCAACGAAACGACTGATTTTTCTGCAAGACTTCGCGTGTCTACATACTCCTCCTCTTCACCGATGCTGTGCGCGCCAGTTGCGCTATCAAACGACGAAACGTCGAGGCTTTGCTCAATTTGGCGTACAAGTTGAATAATCTTGAATGCCAACCATCGGGACCAAAGCAGACCCGCAGCATCCCATATGAGTGTGCTCGCGCGATGCGCAAAGAGTAGATCTGTCTTATTCAAACAGTATAGATAAGCCACTATGCTCTCGTCGTAGGAGAGATTGGCTTCCTGTGAAACGCGCGGCAGCAAATATCTGATTCGGTGGTATACGTGTTCTGCAAAGTGTTTTTCTTGGCGAAGCAACGTTAATAGGTCACTAACTGTTTTGTCCCGTGATAGCGCAAACTCGACAGAACTCAAGCCACTCAATACCGAAAACTGAATCTGGAATGAAACGTTTTCAATTTTCTTGAAATACTCTTCCAGTTTCATGACGAGCCCTTTCACTCCAAAACTCGCTTGGTTTGCCCAAATGGTACGGGACATCTTCCATCCGGTGTTCGACTTCGCCGTGCTTACCCCATTTGCTAAGTACACGTATGTTTGTGACACTTCCCAAACTGGGCAGCACCCTTGTGACCAGTCCAACATGTACTCTCTTCTTATCCAGAGTATATACGACTACGTCGCCCACTATCAAATCGTCTCTGAAAATTGGCCGATAACCGTCATGTCGGAGAATGTTACCGATGTGCTCGATATCTATCCATGCTCGGCGGTTCGCAAAAACCATACCAACACAATCATACGGGTGCGCGGAAACCGACCGAATACTTAGACCAGTCTTCCCTTTGCGCAACAATTCGTCAACAAGCGCTACCGTTTGGATCCGTACTAGTTCTTCCGTCTGCCGAAACTTCTCCAAAATCAAAGGATCGGGTTGCGGAATCTCCCAGCCGTTCCTAGCAAAAACGGGCTTCTGTGAGCCAAAATAGTAAAGTGACATAAGGCGAAATTATACTCCAGATTAGCCGACCATATAAGCTAGGAAGTACGATCAAGACAGGGACTCGATTGCCACGCGCCCGCCACCCACGCTAAACTCGCCCCATGAAACCCCTGCACGCCACCCGCATCCTCGACCTCACGCGCCTGCTGCCCGGCGCCGTCTGCACCATGCTGCTGCGCGACCTGGGCGCCGAAATCATCAAGATCGAGGATCCCAACGGCGGCGACTACGCCCGCTCTATGCCGCCGCTGATTGACGGGCTGGGCGCCTTCTTCCGGGCGAGCAACCTCGGCAAGAAGAGCGTCGTCATCGACCTGAAAGCCGAGGCGGGGCAAGCCGTCTTGCACCGGCTTGTCGAGACCGCCGATGTTCTGATGGAAGGCTTCAGGCCCGGCGTGACCGCGCGTTTGGGCGCCGACTTCGAGACGCTCAGCGCCGTTAATCCGCGGCTGGTCTATTGCTCGCTCTCGGGCTGGGGGCAGAGCGGACCCTACGCGCAGGTCAGCGGGCACGATCTGAATTACATCGCGCGGAATGGCGTACTGGGCGCCGAGCAGAGCCCGCGAACGCCGGGCGCGCAGGCGGCTGATGTCGGTGGCTCGTATGTGGCGGCAACGGGCATTTTGGCGGCGCTGCTCCAGCGGCTCCAGACCGGGGTGGGCGCATACAATGATGTCGCGCTTTCCGAGGCGGCGATGCCCATGGCGCTGGCGGCTTGGGTCGAGGCGATGACTCCTGCTGCCGACGAGTCTTTCATCAGCCTGCGCGGCGAGAGCGCCTGCTACAACGTGTATCAAAGCGCTGACGGGCAACCGCTGGCGCTGGGCGCGATCGAGCCGAAGTTCTGGGCGAATTTCTGCCGCGCGGTCGAGATGCCCGAATGGATTGCGCAGCACACGAGCAGACACCATCAGCCAGACCTGATTGCAGCCGTTGCGGCGCGTTTCAAGACCAAGCCGGCTGCTGAATGGGCGGCGCTGCTGGACGACGCCGACTGCTGCTTCAGCCGCGTCATATCACCGGCGCAACTGCTCAATGACCGGCAGATGCAAGCGCGCGGCCTGGTCGGCATCACCGAAGACGGCCTGCCCTGGATGCGAAGCCCGATCCGCCTGAGCGGAGACGCCTTCAACTTAGAAGCGGCGCCCGCTTATGGCGAGCATACACGCGAGACGCTGGGTGAAATTGGCTATGCCGCTGACGAGATCGATGGGTTAATCGACGCCGGCGTTATTCGTCAAGCGCCCTGAAGCCGTCGGCATCGGCCAGAATCTTCTTGAGACCGTGCTCGTCAAACAAGACGCTGACGATGCTGCCGGCACTCTCAACACCGATGACCTTTCCCAAGCCGAACTGAGGATGCGATACAGCCGCGTTGACTTGGAAACCGGAGCGCTCGCTGGCCGATTTCGAAGCACCGGGGAAGGGAATGATTTTCTTGCGCAGTTCGCTATTTGGCCTGGAGACTGCGCCCGCCTGCAAGTCGCGTTCAAGCCGGCTCTGTGGACGTGGCGCGCTGTCCCATTGCGTCTGCGCTTCCAGGCTCTGGGCGCGGCGCAGGCTGGCGAGCGTGGTCGGTGAGCCGTCCAGCAGATGCGGCGGCAAATCGGCGAGGAATTCTGATGGGCTCGAAACGCCGCCGGACCCGCTGTAAAGCGCGCGGCGAAAGGCGTAACTGAGATAGAGGCACCCTTTGGCGCGGGTCACGCCGACGTAAAACAGCCGGCGCTCTTCTTCAATGCCGCCGATCTCTTCCAACGAACGGTAATGCGGCAATATGCCGGTCTCGAGCCCGGTGATGAAGACGACGGGAAACTCCAGCCCTTTGGCGGCATGCAGCGTCATCAAGGTCACCGCGTCGTTGTCAGCCGACAGACTGTCCACATCGGCAACCAGCGATTGCTCGGCGAGAAACTCGTGCAGCGGCTGCTCATCTTCGAGCGCGTATTGGAGCAGGCCACGCAGCTCGCGCACATTGTCGGCGCGCTGCGCTCCCTCTTCCGGCAGCTTGCTGATATCGTCCAGATGGAGGTAGTAGCGCGTCTGCGCCGTGATCTTGTCGAACATCGTCAGCAGGTCGCCGCGCTTGGCCAGCTCTTGCCATTCGGAGAGCATCTCGGCAAAGCGCGCGAACTTATTCTTGGCGGCGGCGGGCAACGGAACCGGATCATCGTAGAACAGCCGGTTGAGGGCGTCGCCGATGGTCAGCCCAGCGCGCGCCACCCAATTGAGGAATGTCTCCAGCGACTTCTTGCCGATGCCGCGCGGCGGCACATTGATGATGCGTTCAAAGCTGACGCGGTCGTCGGGATTGTGAATCAGGCGCAGGTAAGCCAGCAAGTCTTTGACCTCGCGCCGCTTGTAGAAGCCGACGCCGCCGATGAGCATATAGGGCACGGTGGCGTTGACGAATGCCTGCTCCATCGCGCGCGATTGAGCGTTGGTGCGGTAGATGACGGCGAAGTCCTTGAAAGCCAAGCCTTGTTGCGCGCGCAGCCGATGAATCTGTTCCAGCACGCTTTCCGCCTCATAACGTTCGTCGTAAGCTTCGAAGACCTGGACCGATTCGCCCCGCCCCAGGTCGGTATGAAGCGCTTTGACTCTGCGATGGCGGTTGCGGTCGATGACGGCGCGGGCGACATCGAGGATATTTTGGGTGCTGCGGTAATTCTGCTCGAGCAAGATCACAGCCGCATCGCTGAAGCTCTCTTGAAAGCGCAGCACATTGCGGTAGTCGGCGCCGCGGAAGGCATAGATAGCTTGGTCCTCATCGCCGACGACGAACACGTTGTTTTGCGGCGCGGCCAGCAGCTTCACCAACTCGTATTGCACGCGATTGGTATCCTGGAATTCGTCCACCAGCACATATTCGAAGCGCTCCTGATAGGCGCGGCGCAAGTGCTCATTGGCGCGCAGCAGCAGCACCATATTCAGCAGCAAGTCATCAAAGTCCATGGCGTTGGCTGCGCGCAGCGCCTCCTGGTAAGCGGCATAAACTTGCTTGACGATCTCGCCGAAGTAATCGCCGGAGCGGAATTCAGTTGGCAGGATGATCTCGTTCTTGGCGCTAGATATCTTCGCCAGGATGGCGCGGGGATTGTACTTCTTCGGGTTAATGCCGAGATTCTTGACGACGGTTTTGATCAGCGCCACCTGGTCATCACTGTCGTAGATGACGTAGTCGGGGCGATAACCGGCGCTTTCCGCCTCGCGGCGCAGGAAACGGGCGCAGGCGGAATGAAAGGTGCTGACTTGCAAGCCGCGCAGATGCTCGCCCAAGAGCGCTTCGACGCGGCTGCGCATTTCGCCGGCCGCCTTGTTGGTGAAGGTCACCGCCATGATGCGATGGTGCGGGACGCGACGCTCGCGGATCAGCCAGGCGATGCGCCGCGTCAGCACGGCGGTCTTGCCGCTGCCGGGACCAGCGAGAACCAATACCGGTCCATCCGGGGCGGTGATCGCCCTCGCCTGCTGTCGATTCATGCCTTCGGTGAGAGGGTGGTAGGTCATATTTCACTGAGCGAGCGGGTCCTCTGGCTCGCAGATTGATATCCGCAGTTTAACCATTTTATCAGAATCTTTGAGCGAGGCAGAGCTACGGAGAAAGGATGTCGCTGAAATGGCGCCATGAAACAGGCAGGTAGCGTCCGCCTAGATTGAAACCTAATGACGCCAACTGGCGACCTGATCCGCGCCCGGTCTCGAGCGCCTCTTCTATAATGGACTTTGTTGACGCCAGCCCCTTGCGAGCAGCCGATGATCGCCAGCCCGCAGTACAAGTTCCTCTTCAACCCCTACGGCAGAGACCTCATTCTGTCCATTGACGGCGGCGGTATGCGCGGCGTGATCGCCTTGGCTATCCTTTGCTGGCTGGAGGAGCAGACCGGCAAACCCGCCTTTGAGCTCTTCAAGATGGTCGGCGGCACCAGCACGGGCGCGTTGATCTGCGCCGGCCTGGGCTTGGGCATGAGCGCCCATGAAATCATGGACGAGGTCTACAAGAATCGCCTGCCCAATGCCTTCAACCGCGCCAAACGATTTCGCGGGCTGCGCTTCCTGCTCAACGGCTTGCGCCATCTTTATCCTTACGGACCCTTCCTCAAGTCGCTGGGTCCGCTGGGCGCGGGCGTGCGCGTCGGCGATATCGAGAAGCCCGTGATCCTGCTGACGACCAAAGACCTGCGCACCAGCTCGACCTATTACATCATCAGCGCGGGACCGGGGGCGCCGCTCTTCGCGCACTGGCCCCTGCCCGGCGCCGTCGCCGCCAGCGTGGCCGCGCCACTCTTCTTCCCGCCGGTGGACGGCAACCTGGTCGATGGCGGCGTCGGCTCCTTTGGCAATCCCTGCCTGGCGACCGCGGTCGAAGCGGTTGAATACCTCAATATGAAAGCGGAGAACCTGATCCACATCTCGCTCGGCAACGGCTACCAATCGAATGTGCAGGAGGAAGGCGCCGGTCGCGGCTTCTGGCTGAAGAGTTGGATCGAGTATCTCATCCACGAAGGGCTGGATGACGCCGCCCTGCAGCAGGTCTTTATGACGCGCGCCATCTATCGCTCGATGGATTTCCGCCGCTACAATCCGGCGCTCGACCGCGAGAGCATCGAGCACAACCTCAATTTGGATTGCGGCGATATCGACCCGGCCGGGCTGGCGCTGGACAGCAGTTCGCGCGCCGAGATTGAGTTGATGGAGCGGATCGGCTACGCCTACGCCTCAAAGATCGACTGGATGAAGGAGCGGGCGCTGCCCTGGAATACCATCGGCGGTCATGCCGAGCCGGGCTACGAGCACAGCGACTGGACCAACTCGCCCTTCGCCGCGCAGAAGTTTTGATCCCTTCGCGCAGGCAAATGTAGGGGCGACGGGAGGGCTGTGTCTACGCGCCCTATCATGTCGCCCGCAGACGAAGCAATTGAATTGGAACAATACCCAATTGGGAAGGAACATTGATATATGTCGATCTGGCGGATTAGAACGGATAGCGAATACAGATCACTTGGTTACGATGATGAATTTGATGCGGAATACATAAGGCTCTACAGGCGTGGAGAATTGCCAAAGTGGCCGCAAGTGTTTGTCGGTTACGCGACAGACGCATACCCCGATTTCGATCCAAAGCGCGCGCCGATTCCCAGCTTTCCTGCTTTGTCAAGCAGTATCGCCTGTGACTCATATGTAAGAACCGTTCTTGAGAAACTGCTTCGAGACCATGTTGATTTCTTGCCTCTGGCATCTCATACAATTACAGATGATCAATATTAAGTCATGTATCCAAAGTCCATATTGCGCTGCCTGGAAATAGAAGAACGTGAATTCTCTCGTTTACAGCCGGGACGTTTTTCTGGGATTTTGCGGCACGAATTTAAACCTCATTGTTCTGACTGTATCGGGAGCATACCAATATTCAAATTGCCTACATCTGCTTTCGGCAGTCCGATAGGCCGACCCTATGTCAACGACAGATTCAAGCAGCTGGTCGAAGACAACAACTTAACTGGTCTGAAATTCAGCAAAGTCTGGGACGGTTAACCGCCCGCGGCCCCGCGCAGCATCCCGACACCGCAAACCATAGAAAATGTAGGGGCGACATATTATGTCGCGCGCCAGGCGATGAACAAGAAAGGGCGACCCACTGGGTCGCCCCTACACAATTGCGCTGTGCTGAAGTCCCTCCCTCAGTATGGGGGAGGGGTAGACCTACCGCCTAGATACTGAAGTACAACTCGAACTCGTAGGGATGCGGGCGCATTGCCACCGCGTCCTGATCTTCGACCTGCTTGTAGTCGATGTAGTTTTGGATGAAGGCTTCGTTGAAGACGCCGCCCTCGAGCAAGAAGTCGTGATTGGCTTCCAACTCGCGCAGGGCGTCGCCCAGCGTGCCCGGCATTACCGGTGTGTCATGCTCGCCTTCGTAGAGGTCGGCGCTGGCCGCCTCGCCCGGATCAATCTGGTTCTTGATGCCATCGATGCCCGCCATCAGCAGCGCAGGCATGCAGAGATAGGGATTGGCTGCCGGATCGGGCCAACGCGCTTCGACGCGTTTGGCTTTGGGATTGTTGCTGTACATCGGGATACGGATGCCGGCGGAGCGGTTGCGCGCCGAGTAGATCAGATTGACCGGCGCTTCGTAACCGGGCACCAGGCGACGATAGCTATTGGTGATCGGATTGGTGAATGCGGCGGTCGCGCCGGCGTGTTTGATCAAACCGCCGATATACCAGAGCGCCATCTGGCTCAAGCCGGCGTACATATCGCCACCGAAGAGCGGCACGCCATCTTTCCACAGCGACTGATGCACGTGCATGCCGGAGCCGTTCTCCTCGAACAGCGGCTTGGGCATGAAGGTGGCGTGCAAACCATTGGCCATCGCCACATTCTTGACGATGTATTTGTAAGTCACCATCATATCGGACATCTGTAGCAGAGGCGCGTACTTCAAATCGATCTCGGCTTGTCCGGCGCCGCCCACCTCATGGTGATGCACCTCGACTTCCATGCCAACATCAATCATCGTCTGCACCATCTCGGCGCGGACGTCTTGCGTCTTATCCAGCGGCGACAGCGGGAAGTAACCCATCTTGATGCGGTTCATGTGGCCTTGCGCCGGGTCTTCATTGCCGCTGTTCCAATCGCCCTCGAAGGAATCAACGCGGTAGAAGCTGCTGTTCTCGGAGGTGCTGTATTGCACATTGTCGAACATGAAGAACTCGGCTTCCGGACCGAAGTAGGCGATATCGGCCAGATCGGAGTTGTCCAGGTAGGCTTCGGCTCGTTTGGCGACGCCGCGCGAATCGAGCGCGTAGGGTTCACGGCTGATGGGGTCGTGCGCATCGCAGTACATCGCCAGCGTGTTGTAGCTGAAGAAGGGATCGATATAAGC
>JAPOWK010000062.1 GCA_026707665.1 Chloroflexota bacterium | reverse complement strand
TGCCCGGGTATTTCGAGGGGACGCGAATCGGATCCAAATGCCAGGTGTAATCATCACCTTTGGTCCACCAATTGATAGTCTCGTAACGACCGGACAGCCGCTTGCTGGAGTGCAAGCCATGACCAAAATGCCAGATGATGCGATTGCGGAGCTTTAATCCGAATTCATGGAATATCGGGAAGAGCAAACAATCCAGAGGAAGGATTTCGCCCTTTTCTGTGTAGTTGCCAACTTGCCAGCAGATTGAGCCTTTGGGATGCAGAACCCGGATGCACTCGCGAATCACTGCCTTTTGGTCGGCTAAGTAACGTTCCAAGGGCGCCCGCGATTCGTAACTCTTGCCAATGTTGTAGGGCGGTGATGTAATAATCAATTTGAATTTTTCGTTCGGCTGCTTTCGCAAGAATTGCAAATTGTCTTGGCATTCAAGTATCGCAACGTTGGGCTGGTCATCTTGAGGGTCTCGAACTATTTGAGCCCGCTGCTGCGGCGAGGTGTGATCGATTGAGGGAATGTGGAACAGAAGACGCTGACGATCGGGAATATCACGGTTGTTGATTATCGGACCGTTGAAGTCCGAAAGCTGCTCTTGATTGTTCATCATAAGTCCGCGCCGTCGGGATGCATATAATTTACTTGCTTGGAAGCGGAATTGCAAATGCGAACAAATGTCTATATTGCGGAAGCGTCAAACGCGGCGGCGTCAGTTTAGTGTGTGCTGCGCTCACAGAGGCAGCTATTCGATTATTGGCGTACGGCGTTGACCGATATCAGTAGCAATTGCCTGGGCGGGCGCAAAGCATATTGGTCGCTATTGGGCGGGTTAGTTGGTTGCTTCTGGCGGCCACAAGCCCAACTCCTTGAGTATCCGAAGAATCATATCTGAAGGCCAATCATCTAGCTCGCGACGACGATCGATGAAGAGCAGAATGTACTTGTCTTCACTTTCGAAATACAAGACGCGAAAACCACCGCTCTTGCCAACACCGGTTGAGCTATCTTCTACCCGTGCGCCAAAAACTGGCGCCGAACTCACGCCGCGAGCGC
Organism: Chloroflexota bacterium; assembly: GCA_026707665.1. GTDB lineage: Bacteria > Chloroflexota > Anaerolineae > Aggregatilineales > Phototrophicaceae > UBA6055. Next base: position 7,877 of record JAPOWK010000062.1, on the reverse strand, counting down.
GCTTAGACGCGATCTCGCCAACAGCAAGCTTTTGCTTGAAGCTTTTGAGGTCAGAAGGGAGTTTCGGATATTTCTTGGGCTTGGACAGAGCTTTGACTTGATTGTCGAAGTCGGGTATCGAAACCACTAATTTGCGCACAGACGGAACCTCAATCCTGTAGTTCTGCTATCAGGTCGTCCACAGACCGCGTTCGACCCGCCGCCATGTCGCGCAATCCACGCGCAATGCTCTCCTCTATTGCCAACTCCTCTGAATATGGAAGGACGCTGTTCTCGCGTTGCTCAGGATAGAGGTAATAGATTGCTCGCACGAGCTCATAAAATGACGACATTCTAGATACCCAGCCGACGATTCGTTTGACACCAGATTCCAATTCGTCAGTCAAACTGAATTGCCAAGAGTTGGTATCTCGGACAATACGATACCATTGGCGTCCGTCGTCGAAAAAAGTCTCGATCATCGGCCCGTCGCTTAATCTTTCTACATCTGTATAGATGTCCTGCGCGAAAGGCCCATACATATATGGCTTGAACTGATAATAGTTCTTTAATTTTCCCTCGAACTCCTCGCCAACCAGGAATGCTGATTTTTGTAGTTGCACGCGGTCCAGACCATTTTCACCTGCCGCTGCGATGATGGCAATCAAGACTATTTCTCTAGTCGCCGTCTCAGTAGACATTTCATGCCTCCGCATTGCGAGTAGATTTTCGACTCTATTATTGGTGAATTGTCGAGGAGTTGTCAACGAGCGGTGCCATTTTGATCCTAAGGCACGCTCGGATCCGGCAAAAGGCCTAGCATTTTTCCGGGATGTCTTCCCACGCAAGTGCGCAGCGTTGCTTTTTGCTGTTATCGGGCTCTATCTTAACGCCCATTGTTTGTCATCCAAACTAGAGTAGGGCCAGCAGGCGCGCCCCACTCATTTCGCGGTTGTGCCATTCAAAGTGTATTCGCGATGTAAAATGGTATCGTATGCATAGAATGATAGATTTGCGGAGGTGCGCCAATGACCCAATTCAACGGACAAGTGGCGATCATCACGGGCGCGTCCGGCTTGCTGGCATCGGGCGTGATTCCCATATTCAGCGCGGGCGGCGCGAAGCTGGCGCTGACCTGCGGCGACGATCGACTTTATGAGCGAATGCCGGAATTGCGCGATGATCCGGATCATCTGTGCTTGCAGAGCACCGATCTCTCGGATCCGGCCGTCGTTGACGCGCTGGCGAGCCGCGTCTTGGGGGCATACGGGCGCATCGACATTCTGGTCAATATCGTTGGCGGCTGGGACGCGGGGAAGCCTGCCCATGAAATGACGGTCGATACCTGGCAGTCGATGATTCGGCTGAACGCAACGGTTACATTTTTGATGTGCCGCGCGGTGATCCCGGCGATGTTGGAAGGCGGCGGCGGGGCGATTGTGAATATCGGCGCCAGACCCGGCTTGCGTGCAAGCGGCAACGACGCCGCTTATGCCGCTTCCAAGGCGGCCGTCCTGCGCCTGACGGAAAGCATTTCGGAAGAATACAAGCGGCGGGGGATTCGCGTCAACGCGGTCTTGCCATCCGCCATTGTGCCGGCGGAGCAATACGCCGAAGATCCACATTCGGGCGTGACGCCGGCGCAATTGGGGCGCCTGATCGCCTTTCTCTGTTCCGACGATGGCGCGATTGTGCAGGGCGCGCTGATACCGGCTTACGGGACGAAGTTTTAGGTTTTCGCCACAGAGGCGCCAAAGTCAATGGTGCGGCGGGCGACCTAATAGGGCGCGTGGACACTGCCCGCCGGTCGCCCCTACATAGTTGTGATGTGCATCGCGGTCAGCGGTGGATTATGATTTCGGAAAGCGGCTTCTTTTTGATGGCGGGCACTTCGGCGTCCGCCGCGGGATAACCGACGGGAATCAGAACGAAGGCGCGTTCATTGGCGGGCCGGTCCAGGATCTCACTGAGGAACTTCATCGGGCTGGGTGTGTGGGTCAAGGTGGCTAGGCCCGAGACATGCAGGGCAGCCAAGAGAAAGCCGACTGCGATGCCGACAGACTCCTCGCTGTAATAGTGGAGGACGCGCGCTTCTTCACCCGTTTCGCTATCGGTTCGGATACCGTAGGCTTGGCGGAAGACGACAATGACGGAGGGCGCGTCTTCGATATGCGGTTTGCGCCAGTCCGTGCCCAGGGGCGCCAGCGCGTCCAGCCATTCCTGGCTCATGCGCCGTTCGTAGCTTTCTTTCTCTTCCGCTTCGGCGGCGATGCGAATCTCGCGTTTCAGTTCCGGGTCGCTGATGACGACGAAGGTCCAGGGCTGCTGGTTGGCGCCCGATGGCGCGGAGCCGGCGATGCGGATGGCATTCTCAATCAAATTCAGCGGCACGGGTTCGCGCGAAAAATGACGGACGCTGCGCCGCTTGAGTAGGCGGCGGGCGAATTCCTCCGCGCGTCGAGTCTGTTCCGCCGCGCTGAGACGCTCAAAGTTCAGTGGCTGAAATGTGGGTTTGTCGGGCATAGGTGCAGCCTTCTTTTATGGTGGGCGAGTCACTGGCTCGCCCTTACGGGAATCGCGGGCGACCTGATAGGTCGCCCCCACGGTACGACTTTTGTGCGGACTAGCGACAGCATGAACATACCGAAGCGTTTCAGAGTTCGAATACGTCGAGGTCATTTGTGCTGATGACGCGCCCGTCGTAGCCGCCTTGCACTTCAGCGACCAGTTCATCGGGCGTCTGACCCCAGAAGAGCTGGTGATATAGCAGCAGGAGACCCGGCCGCAGTTCGCGCGCCAGCGCAGCGAGCTCGGCGGCGGAAGTGTGCACGCGGGCGTGATAGCGCTGCCAGGCTGGCGGGCGGTCGTCGAATTGCGCAGATGAATAGACTTCGTGAATCAGCACATCGCAGCCATTCGCCCAAGCGGCGAAGGCGGGAACGGGCTTGGTATCGCCCGAGATGACGACGGTCCCGGCGGGCGTGATGATCTTGTAGCTGAAGGCGTCCAGGTCGCCGTGGTCGGCATGCAAAGCGTGGACTTGAACGCGCTCGTCGCGATAGCAGGGACCCTCCCCGATTTCACGCGCGTCAATGTGGTAGCCTTCTTCGCTGCTGGGATGGGCGGCGCGATGTTCGCGCACGTTTTCTTCATAAGCCAGCAAGATATGGCGCGCCATGTGATCGAAGCCGGGCGGACCACAGGCGACCAACTTCTCAGCGCGGCCGTGAATCCAGGGGGTGAAGAGCAGGTCGGGCAAGCCCACGCTGTGATCGGCGTGCAGGTGTGTGACAAAGAGGCGGGTCAGATCGGTACTGTTCCATTGGATCAATCCCGCCTCATGCGCCTGAACGACACGCTGGACGATGCCGTGGCCGCAATCAAAGAGGTAGGGCTGGCCATCAACGGCGACGGCGACGCCGGAACTGACACGATCGGCTTCGGCGTTTGGCGTGCCGCTGCCGAGGATGACGACCTGCGCCCGGCTCATTCCAGCCAGAGCCGGCGCAGATAGCGGATCTGCTCCAACTTGTGTTGGAATCCGCCGCCTTCATGATTGTTGAAGTGATACTCCACGATCTCTTTCTCGCCCTTCACGTGGTTGTAAGAGGCGTAGACGGTCGAGGGCGGGCAAATGGTATCCATGATGCCCACCGAATAGAGCGCCCTTGCCTTCATGCGCGCGGCGAAGTTCAGGCCATCGCAATAACTCAGTGTCCGTAGCACGGCGTCGATCTTGTCGCGGTGGACCTGCAGGTAGCGCGCGATCTCCGGATAGGGGTCAGCGGGCGTGATCTCGATGGCTCGGCGGAAATGCTGCAGGAAAGGCACATCGGCGAGGCAGACTTTGACATCGGGCAGCAGACCGGCGACGGCGATGGACAAGCCGCCGCCCTGGCTCTGGCCGTTGACGGCGATGCGCGTCGAATCGACCTCGGCGCGGGTTTTGATCGCCTCCACCGCGCGCGCGGCATCGGTGATGAGCCGGCGGTAGTAATAGGTCTGCGGATCGAGGATGCCTTGGGTCATGAAACCGGGCGCGGACGGGTTGGCGCCGCTGCTGGCATCGGGCGTATCGCCGCGGCTCCAGACGCTGCCTTGGCCGCGCGTGTCCATCACCAGATAAGCGAAGCCGGCCGACGGAAAGGGCAGCCACTCAATCGGGAAGGCGCGACCGCCGCCATAACCGATGTATTCGACCAGGGCTGGCAGCGGACTGGTGTTTCCGGTTGGGCGCATGTACCAGCCTTTGATGCGCTCGCCATTGAAGCCGGAGAAGGTCACATCATAGACGTCCAGCGTGGCCAAGCCGAAGTCGGCGGGCTCGAAAACGGCCTTGAGGTCATGCGCGCGCGCCTCGGCCAAGGTATCCGCCCAGAAGGCGTCGAAGTCATCGGGTTCGTCGCGCGGGGGCTTGTATACTCGTATTTCTTCCAGCGGCATGTCAAACAGGGGCATGGCGCTCGTCCTTTCGGCAGATTGTTGATGGCTCTATTATACCCCCCATCCCCGACCGCCAGTGTCTACGCGGCGCGGCCCCCGGTTCCCCCCGTAAATCCCCCCCGTTTGTCGGGGGGCGTCCCACAAGGAGGGTCGCGTAGACACTGACCTTCGGAAGGGGAGCTACAGCTTCCAGTTAAGGCGACAAAAGCCCCTCCGTCTTCATGGCTGACGACAGGACAGTTTTTCAGCGAAAAGAATATCGTCACGAACTCCGTATTCTATTGTGCTTTTTCGGGCGACCCACTGGGTCGCCCCTACAATTCTCGCCGCGAGAGATGCTATTGACGTCTAACGTGGCGCTTCTACATACGTTTATATCAAACCTGTCCTGTCCTCAGCTCTTCATGGGGTCGCGTAGACACTGACCCGCCGGGGAGGGGTTTGGGGTGGGGGGTATATTGCGGCTGAATCGGCTAAGGCGCACAGAGAGTTGGAAGCGCGTCCGCTTGCGAGTAAGATGGATGCGGCGCGAGAAGACGAAGGAAGCACGATGGATTGGCGTGACTATTACTTGCGCGAGGTTTGCCCCAGGCTCGACACGCCTTTGGCGCAAAAGTACCCGCAGGTGAGCCTGCTTGGGGGCGACGGCTTTCGACCGCTCGGCGAGCAGGCGCTGCTGATGCTGGTGGCGCTGACGGGGACGGGTAAGTCGACGACGCTGGAGCGACTGCGCGCGCGCCTGGGTGGAGCGGGGCTGGACGTCATCCCGACGCGGCGCGAGCTGGCGGATTGGATCGCCATCCCGATGGCGCAGGCGCTGGCGGACGAGCCGATCGTAAAGGTACGGGATCGCGCGCTTCGCTTCACTTTCACCCGGCGCTTCGCCGAGCAAGTGCCGGGCGGGCTGGCGACCGCCTTTTCCTGGCTCTACCTCGCCGATGACTTCGATGGTTTACCGCTCTCTGAGGGCATCCGCGGCGGGAACGAGATCCGTTACGCGCTGGATCATTTTCCGCAATGGCAGATTGTTGAGTTGACGCTGCCTCCCTTGACGCGCCTGCGACGTCTGAGCGGACGCCGCGATGATTTCGACCGCGCTGGCGGCCGATCCGATTTGGCCTTCTTGCCGCACCAGCTGCGAAGGGAAGCGGCGGCGCTGGTCAAAGCCGGCGAGATCACGGCGGCGGCGCTGGCTATCGTCGAGGCGGAGGCGGCGAATTACGGCTTCGAAAGCTTCGCCGACGGGGCAGCTTATCCCAACTATCATCGATTCGAGGTCGAGGAGCGCAGCCCTGACGAAGTGGCGGAAGCGATCATTTATGTCATCGAGGTTGCGGCGAGAGGGCCAAATGCCAAAGATCGTTCGGATTGACGCGGCGCCATACAACATCCCGCTGAAGAACCCTTTGACCTGGGGCGGCGGGCATGAACTGCGTCAATTGCAGCATGTGCTGATTCGCGTGGAGCTGGCCGACGGCGCGCTGGGCATCGCCGAGGCGACGCCTCGCCCGAGCATCTATGGCGAGACGCAGGCGTCGATTCTCCATATCGTCGACGAACAGCTGGCGCCGCCGCTGCTAGGCGCGGAGATCGACAGCTTTGCCTCGGTCGCGGCTATATCCGCTCGCCTGGCTCTGATCAAGAACAACAATACGGCAAAAGGGGCGCTGGACATGGCGCTGCATCAGGCGCTTTCGATGAGCCAGGGGCGGGGTCTCACATCGTACCTTGGCGCGGCGCGGGAACGCGTCTTGCTCAGCGCGATCGTCAGCACCGGGAGTCCGGAAGCGGTGATGGCCGAAGTCGGCGTGGCTTATGACGCGGGCTTGCGCGTTTTCAAAGTCAAAATAGGCAAGGACATCGCCGCTGAAATCGAGACCTGTCGGCGCTTGATCGAGCAATATCCGGCGGCGCAGTTTTATGTGGACGCCAATGAGACGCTCGATAGCGGCAGCGCGGCGGCGCTTTTGAATCAGCTGCAAGAGTTGGGCATGCTGTATTGCGAGGAGGCGCTGCCAATTCATCTGCTGCGGGAGCGGCGTCAGCTGCGGCGGGATTGCCGGATGCCCATCATCGCGGACGACTCGGCTTTCACGATGGAGGACCTGGAGCGGGAAATCGCCTTCGAGACATTTGACATTCTCAATATCAAGACGGCGCGCACTGGTTTCTCCGGCTCGATGCGGATGCTGGACCGATGTGTCGAAGCGGGGCTGGATGTGATGGTGGGTTCGCAGGCGAGTTCGCTGCTGGGCTGCCTGCAGGCGGCTGCCTTCGCCGGGCGCGCGGCGGTGACTTGCGCGAGCGAATGCAGCTTCTACTTGAAGACGGAAGCGGACTTGAGCTTTGCGCCGCCGATCATTGATGGCTGTTTGCGCTTGTCCGATGTGGAGCGGTCGCTGGTCCGCCAGCAGGAAGCGCTGAAAGACTTCGTATAGTCACGTAGAGGCGAAATTTCACCCCATCCCCCCGGCCCCCTTCCCCAGCGAGCTAGGGAAGGGGGAGCTAGATTTTGCGGGCCTGCGCTTTTCTATCCCGTCCCCGCCGCTTCAACGTGCTGTAGGGGCCACTCTGTGAGTCGCCCGCGCCTTTAGGCCAACCCCTCCCCCGGCCCCTCCCCGAAGCATCAGGGTCGCGTAGACACTGACCTTCGGAGTGGAGCGCATGCTGCGGGTGTGCGCGCTGAATGGATGCTGGGGGATCTTGCGCGCTTTTCTATCCCATACCCCTCAAACCAACATTCCGTAGGGGCGTTTGACCCGTTGCGTTGGCAGGCGGAGTCTACTCGCGACTCCATGTTCAATAGACCCTCTGTGAACTCAATAAAACTCGTTGTACTCGGTGGTAAAGAAAAACCCTCTGTGCTCTCTGTGTTGCCTAACTTCCTCTGTGGGGAAAACATAAATCTTCCGCGCCGTCCACCACTTTGCGCCTAAAGTGATACAATCGCGCAGTGGATGGGAAGGTGGGTTGTTAGGAAAGGGAGCTGACATGAAAGTTCTGATTATGGCGGACATGGAAGGCGTGAGCGGGATCGTGACTTGGGGCCAGGTGAGCGGCGGCGCGCCGATGTACGAAGAGGGGCGCAAGCTCTACACCGAAGAGATCAACGCGGCGGTGCGCGGCGCCAAGCGAGCGGGCGCCGATGAGATCGTCGTGGTGGATTGCCATGGGGCCGGCGGAGATTGGACCTTCAATTCCTTTGTGCCGGAGCTTCTTGATGATGATTGCACCTGGGTCGCGCATCATCCCTGGGCTCGTTATACCGAGTTGCTGGAGCAGGGCGCCGATGCCTGCCTGCTGGTGGGCATGCACGCGCGCAACAATACCGACGACGGCGTGCTTTCGCATACGATTTCGACGGTGAAGTGGCACAACCTTTGGTTCAACGACGATTTGGTGGGCGAGTCCGGTGTCAATGCGGCGCTCTGCGGGCATTATGGCTGCCCGGTGCT
>JAPOWK010000103.1 GCA_026707665.1 Chloroflexota bacterium | reverse complement strand
TATGGCGCCGGCGGCGTCGGCTTGAACATCATCATGGGCGCGGTCATGTGCGGCGCCGACCCGGTCATCGCGGTCGATACCAACAGCAGCAAAATGGAGATCGCGCGCGAATTCGGCGCCACCCACACGCTTTATTCCGACGACGAAAGCGTCGGCGAAATTCAAGCGCTCACCGGTGGGCGCGGCGCGGATCATGTCTTTGAATCGGTGGGGCTGTCCTTCTTGCAGGAGCGGGGCTTGGAGGCGACGCGCCCCGGCGGCACGCTGACCTTGGTCGGCTTGACCCCGGTCGGCAGCGACACCAATCTGCCCGGCGCGATCATCACGCGAACAGAAAAAGTCATCCGGGGCAGCTTTTACGGCTCGGTCAATACCAAGCGCGACTTCCCGATGTTTATCGAGCTTTATCGCGCGGGAAAGCTCAAGCTGGACGAGCTGGTGACGCGCCGCTACCAACTGGACGAGATCAACGAGGCATACGCCAACATGCTCACCGGCGAGGTCGCGCGCGGGATTATCGTGTTCTAATTCGCCCGAAAACGCGACTGATGTAGGGGCGACATATCATGTCGCCCGCCATTACAAATCGACCAATTGTAGGGGCGTCTCGCCGAAACGCCCACATGAACGTTTCGGATTTCTGCAACGAGGGCGTCTCAGCGAGACGCCCCTACAAGGCTTGTCCGATACCGGGCCATGCTCTCTCGCCGGTTTCACCCCATCCCCCCAACCCCCTTCCCGAAGGTCGATGTCTACGTGACCCAGCAAGCTAAGGAAGGGGGAGCAATCTTGCCGTGCGCTCGAATCTACGGGTTTCTGACTGTCACAGCACGCGAATATCCCCATTCCGCCGTCGAGTCACCCTTCCCTAGTTCACTGGGGAAGGGCCGGGGATGGGGTAAAACGCAAGGAAAACAGGCTTTCTGCACTACCGGACAAGCCTTACAGGTAGTCTTTATGTAAAATGTTGTAGGGGCGAGGCGGTGAATCGCCCATCAACCAAAGGACAAATACCATGCAAATGCAAGCGGCAATCCTGACTGAAGCCCAGACCCCGTTCAAAATCGAAACGGTGGAAATCGACGCGCCGAAAGCCGGCGAAGTGCTGGTGAAAATGGCGGCCACCGGCATTTGCCACAGCGATTGGCACGTGGTGGCCGGCAAGGGAGATTTCCCCGCGCCCATGATCCTGGGGCACGAAGGCGCCGGCATTGTCAAGGCGATCGGCGCCGGCGTCACGCGCGTGCAGCCGGGCGATCACGTCACCCTCAGCTTCCGCGCCAGTTGCGGCGAGTGCTTTTACTGCCAGAACGACCAAGCCTCCATCTGCGAAAATGACTTTGACCATGTCGTCGCCGGCGTGCTGGGCGATGGCAGCAGCCGCATCTCCTGGAAGGGCGAGCCGGTATACATCCTCGCCGGGCTCGGCACCTTCGCGGAATATGTCGTCTGTCGCGAGGTCAGTGTCGTGCCGGTGCGCAAAGATGTGCCGCTGGAAGTGGCGGCGCTGGTGGGCTGCGCGGTCTCGACCGGCGTAGGCGCCGCTATGTTCACCGCTGAGGTGCGCGCCGGGCAGAGCGTCGCCGTCTTTGGCGCTGGCGGCGTCGGACTCAACATCATTCAGGGCGCGGCACTTTGTGGCGCGGATCCCATCATCGCTGTCGATACCAACAGCAACAAAATGGAAATCGCCCGCGAATTCGGCGCGACTCATTGCCTGATGTCAGACGAGACGGTCGTCGGCGAGATTCAGAAACTGACCGAGAGCCGCGGCGCCGACCACACTTTCGAGTCAGTGGGCATCCCGGCTTTGCAAGAGACTGCGATTGAAGCCGTGCGCCCCGGCGGCATCTGCACCCTCGTGGGCTTGACGCCGCAAGACAGCGAGACCAGGTTTCCAGGCCAAGTCATCACCATGACCGAGCGCAAGATCCGCGGCAGCCTCTACGGTTCAATCAATCCGGCGCGCGATTTTCACCTCTTCCTCGATCTCTACATGGCGGGCAAGCTCAAGCTGGAGGAGCTGGTGACGAATCGCTATCGGCTGGATGAGATCAACGAGGCTTACGCGAGCATGTTGACAGGTGATGTGGCGCGGGGCGTGATTGTGTTTTGATTGGCAGATGAGCCTGCTCTTGTCTGAATTATTCGTTTGCAAGCCCGGCAATGATCGCCAAATCGTCGTCCGCTTGACTGCGCCATTCAGCTATCGCTCTGTTCATTACCTTGGCGGCGCCACTTGTATATTCGTTGTATTGCATGCAGGTAGCCAGATATATTCTGGATTCCAGGTAATAGATATGCTCAAGACTGAGACCGCACGGATTGTTATAAAATTCTTCCCAGGTGTCTTCGCGCCATTGGTGAAAGGCGAAGACCCAATCCACCAGTGACTCATTGGAGTCAACATCCAACAAAATGCGCGACTGCTCCTCAAATGAATCGATGGTCGCATAGAAGGCTTCAGTCCGCGTTTCGCTGCAGAGAGGCTGGTCGCGCACGATGCGGTTGATTTGTAGCCTAATATGAGGACTGATGTCTTCGTACATCGCGGACAAATCATAATCCGCCAGCTTGGATAAGAATTCCGTCATAGCGTCCGCTGAAATCTCACCTTTTATGCCTGTGATACGACTTAGGACTGCCCACATAGCCGTCGCCCGCAGCGCTCTGGTGAAGAAGGACGTGCCGTCGCACATATTGGCGTAGACCGGTCCCCAGTTCTTTTCGGTCCAGCCGTTAAATCCAGCGAACCAGTCCGCCAGTTGCTCGTCGTCTTTGACCGACGAGAGCTTCGCAATCTGCTGCTGAAAGCCGTCCAGAGACTTGTACAGCATCGCCGCCTGTTCACGAGTACAAGGCTTTGCATCGGCAATTGGCGAGTTGATGTACAGTCTCCGCTGGACATTAATGTTGCCCGGTGGCGACTCTGAAGAGCGGCCGACTGCTGATTTCAGCAAGTGGATCAGCTGGCGCAGCTCGTCCATGATGCGCCGAATGACCGTCATCCCGCCGATCTCCACACTTCTGCCCACCTGGGAGCTACCATGGACTCGCTCCTACATCCGATGCCCATAAGTCTGACCGACCGCGCTAGCCTGCGAGCCGACCGTCCGGCGACCGCATATAACGCAACATCATTCTTCCAGGCCGAAACGTGGCAGATGGCGTCGGGTTCGCGCTGTATGCCGCCCCATGATCGTCCTGTCCCGGAGCTCTCTCTCCATCGTTGACATATTTAGCTCAAGAAACCTTCGATCGACATCTTCGCCCACGGTGTGCATAAAGGCATACAGATAGGTGCGCGATTCGAGATAATACAGATCGCCCAGAATCACGCCGCATGGCTGCGCGTAGAAGTCTGCCCAGGCTTCTTGGCGCCACTCGTGAAATGTCACCAGCCACTCGCGTAAGGACCCCCAGGAATCCACCCTGCGCAATGGATCGGTCACTTGCTCGTAGCCCGCTCTCGTAGCGTAATACTCGAGAGCGCGATCTTCACCACAGCGCGGCATTTGCCTCGCAATGCGGTTTAGCTCCAGCTCAATGTCGGGGCTGTCGTTGAGCTCCATCGCCGCCTGATCGACCACTGCCATTTTGCGCAGGTCGGCCACCGCTTGGTCGGCCGGGATCTCCGCCACTTCCCCGACAAACTGCTCGATGACGCTGTGATGCATTTGCGCGTTGAGAGCCTGAATCATGATAGATATCCCGGTTCCGATTTTCGCGGGATAATGCGACCAGTTCGCCTCTTTCCAGCTGTTGCTTTCCTCGAACCAGTCTCCCAACTCATCCAGGTCGTCCACCTGGGCGAGGCTCTCATGAAGCGCGAAGTAGCCATCCAAACTTGCATAAAAGGCAGTCGCTTGCTCGCGCGTGCACAATATCAGTTCGTCGACTGACGAGTTTATGAGCAGCTTGCGGTCGCTGTCGGCGGCCGCTCGCGCGCCGGGATCAGACCGACCTAGCGCTGACTTCAACAGCTGTAGCAATTGCCGCAGCAAGCTCATCAAGCCTTCTAGAATCCACATGCGATCGCACTCCCTTGCCAAGCAAATGAAGCTGAATCTCTGGGCGCGCGCCTACATCCGATTCCCATAGGCCTGCCCCACCGCGCTGGCCTGCGAGCTGACCACGTGGATCAACTTCTCATCGTGATCGCGCACCGACATCTGGGCGGCAAAGGATAACTAATTCGCAGCAGTGGCGCTATCATTCATCCAGATATTCTTCGAGCCAGACGACTTCTTCGGCAATCCAGCCATCAAGGATGTTCATATTCTCGTTAAAGGTCTCGATGGATACCTCGCCAGCGGCAGTCAATTGTGCAAGCGCCGCGCCGAAAGCGAAGGATTCCAAGAACGCGATTAGTGATGGCAACTGACCGCATGGTTCTTCCAACAGGGGAGCCCAGTTTTCACCTGACCACTCAAAGTATTGCGTCGCCCAGTCTTTAAGCGAATCCTGGTCCGAAACGGCTGTCATAGCGCCGCTTGCTTCCAGGAATCCACCAAATGAAGAGTAAAACACGATCGCTTCTTCGACCGTACAGTAGGGCACTTCGACGATTGCGCGATTGATTTCCAAGTCGTAATCAGAAGCAGTCTCGTCCCTGTCAAGTAATTCGCGATCGGCAGTCGACATGGCAAGCGCCAGCGAATAGGCGTTTTCCTCGGGCAATTCCGCTTCTTCGCCACTCATGTGCTGGATTGCGATGTATCGGGCTTGATGTTCTAGCTCTACCGTCATGTTACCAGCGCCATAACAGTCTTGCTCGGCTGACTCATACCAGGAGGTGAACAAGAGATTCCATACCATCAGCGCCGTGCCGGTCCTGATTTTCTCGATTGCCTCTACAAGCCCGGGGAATCCATCCAGCGCGTCATAAAATTCCAGCGCCTGCTCCGCGGTGCAAAAGTAATTGTCGTCGTACGGGTTGTTGACATACAAGTACTCTAGGTCAATCTCATTTTGAGCGAGCCCGATTGCGCCGCTCAATAAGACCGATGCAAGCAAAATCCATACCGTTACTATTCGCATTTTTCTTCTCCCGAACTCTACTTCACGCACTCTACAGATTCGCCTCTTTTGTTGTCACATCCGATTCCCATACGCCTGGCCGACCGCGCTGGCTTGCGAGCTGACCACGCGAATCAGCTCCTCGTCGTGGTCGCGCGCGAACTGGCGCAGCTCGGCCATATCGCGCACGCCGACATCCGCCAGCGCCCGCGCCGCGTAATGCTTGAAGGTGTTGAGGTAGAAGACCATCGAGTTAGCCTTCTCCTCGAAGAAGCGATAACCGGCTTTGCCCTCGACATTGCGCGTCCGGCCGCCGGGGCGCAGCCGCTGCCGCGCCAAGTCCGGATTGGCGCTCTCGATGATCATGGTCGGCGCCGAGGCGCTGCCGTGATAAGGCATGCAGACTACGCCCGATTTGTGCTCGAAGCAGATATCGCCCTGCTCGATGACACAGCGCGCCAGTTGCTGATTGTAAGAAACCAAGTCGATGCCCATCAGCAGCAGATGCCCCATGGAAGTGCCGATGCCGCCCTCGACCGCGATCGTCACATCGTTGAAACGCTCGTCAGTAGTGATGCTGTAGACTTCTTCCAGCGTGGTCACCGCCATGCCGTTGGTGGCTGAGGTGCATTGACGGCCGCCGCCATGCCCAAAGAACAGACCATCGACGCGTATTTCGGGCGCGATCAACTGCAGGCACTGCGCCTTGTCGCTGACCTGCCCGACGAAGAGCTCAACCTCGTCGCCGAATTCGGCGCGGATCGCCGCCGCGATCTCGATCACGCGCGGGTCGGAATTGATCGTATAAATGCGGAAGAGCCGTACACCGGCGCGCTCATAGAGATAACGGGCGGACCTCACCTCATCGCTCACATTGCTGCAGCCGATGGCGGCGCCGATATTGCGGGCGGCGCGCTGAAAATGCGCGTCGCTCCTCAACACGCGCTTTAGTACCGCTTTCGCCGCGTTGATCACGGCCGCCTGCCGGTCGATGTAGCCGGCGAATATGCTATTGCGATGGGTGAAGATAGCGTGATGCCCGATCGCCGCCGTCGCCAGCACATCGCGCCAGCCAGATATCGCCGGCATGGAGCCAAAGCCGAGCACGCTGCGCGGATATTTGCCGATGCGATTGAACAAGCCGCATTCGGCGCTGAGCGTCCGCGAGACTTGCCGCGCCGATGACCGCTTGCGATAACCCAGATCTTTCCAGGAATAAGTGCTGGTGATGAAGGGATTCTCGTTCAAGCCCAAGACCGATTCGACCGTTAGCGAGCGCCGATTGCTGCGCGGCGGTATCGCGCCGGCGGCGCCAATGGCGTCCAGCGTACTCAACAACTCGGCGCTTTGATTGCTTTGGAAGAAATCGGCTCTCTGCGCCAGGCAGAGCGTGCGCCGCTCGGGACCAAACTGCCAGATGACCGGGCTGCCATTCTTGTTCATGCGTAGCGAGCCGCGGTCGACATCCGTCAGGATCAGTCCAATGCTGCTGCTGCCCGCCTTGGGCAAATAGCGACTGTAATAGATATTCTCTTCGTACTGAATCGGCTGATAATGGGGCGCTTCAAAGCACTTGTTGGGCGGATTGGCGTCTTCCAGCGCCTCCAGCGAAAAGGCGAATTGCAGCGCCGCCTCGTCTTGCAGCGCGGCGTAATCCACCCGCTCGACCTCCTGTCGATAGGGCTCGGGAATCATAAAGACGCCCTGCCCCAGCGCAAAAGGCTGCTCGCGCAATGCCAACAGCGCCTTCCGCCGCATATTGTGCTTGTCTTTCTCGGCATCGCCCATCTCGGCGAAGGTGCGCGTTTCGCCCTCGGGGATGAACATATCGTCCCAGCCGAAGCCATTAGCGCCGCGCAAGGTCTCGGCGATGGCGCCGGCGGTGTGTCCCTCGCGGACTTGCACCTCGGCGCCGTCGTAAACCGCGATCAAGACTTTCGCCAAAGCCGCGCGGTCCCGCCCTTGCAACCAGCCCTCGGCGATCATGCGCCGCATCTCCGCTTCTTCGCAGAAGTCTTTGATGTAGGCGCCGGGCCGCCCGCCTAATCCGCGCAGCGCCAGCGATGTCTCCTCGACCAGGATCGGGTTGTAGTCGTTCGCTTTGTACGCTTCAATCGCCTTGTGCGCGACCACTTTGTAGGGATCGAGGCTTTGAATCTCTTCGATATCAAGCTTCACCCCCAGGATTTCGATCTTGGGCAGGATGCGGCGGAATTCATCCAGCTTGTTTCGGTTGGTGGTGGCGACTTCGAGGTAGGGCTGGGAGGCGCGGCGCGGCCGCAGCGTGTTGACGACCTTCGGCTCGGTCACGTACAGGGCTCGGGGCATCTTGCTATCGTCCAGATTCGAAGCGGGCGTACTGTTGGATTATGGCAGATGCCCTTGATTCGGGGTAGGGGGACACACAATACTTCGCGGCGGCTGCCCGAGAGCGATGTAGGACGACCCGGCTGGCCGCCCTAGCAGACGTGAAAACAAGCCTTCGGAATTGCTCAGCCCGCCCGTGCCACAAAGTCCAGGCTGAGCGTCACATCGTCGGTGACATTGGCCACCGACCGCACATCGGGTATCACCAGACCGAAGTCGCCATGCAAGAGGTTGACCGTCGCGCCCCCGCTGATCTGCGTCTCGCTGTCGAGCGCGACCGTCACGGCAAAGCTCACGGGCTGAGTGACGCCGGCCACCGTCAAATCGCCGGCGACATCAAAGTTGACGGTCTCGCCAACGGACACAGTGTCGGC
Organism: Chloroflexota bacterium; assembly: GCA_026707665.1. Classification (GTDB taxonomy): domain Bacteria; phylum Chloroflexota; class Anaerolineae; order Aggregatilineales; family Phototrophicaceae; genus UBA6055. The sequence goes on along the minus strand of JAPOWK010000103.1, from coordinate 1,551 downwards.
GGACCAATTGCGCAGCTCGCGCGGTTCAAAAATGATGAACTCAAATTCGTCCTGCGCCGATTTCAATATCTGGCTGCGCAGCGCCCGATTGCGAAAGCTGTTGTCCGTTTCCAGGGTGCGCGCGTTGATGACGATGGCGCCGATGGATGATGCGCCGGGATTTGCCATATCCACCATGATGCTGCCGCCCACCTCGCTGGTAGACCCAATCACGGTCGTACGCACGCCACGCAAGTCCTCCTCCAGCGTGAAGCTCGCCCGGCTTTCCGCCGCAATGATCTTGAATTCCACCGGTTCGCTGGCGGGGGCGAGCGCTTCCATCGCGGCCGCCACGCTGCTATCCACCGCGGCGGATACGCTGACATCAACCGCCTCAGCCACGGCAAGAGCCACTGCTTCGGCAATGACCGTGTTCGCGACATCAACCATCGCCGTACCGACCGCTTCCGCCATGCCGTCTTCGCTCGCCTCCAGCGTCGCCAGCGCGTCTTCGACAGTCAGGCTTGGTTCGCCCGACCCGCCAGTGATCCAGATATAGCCGAGAATCCCGGCGGCAGCGCCACCCGCAAGCGCGATCAGCAAGAGAATCAGAACCAAGTAATAGGGAACACCGCTTCTGCTTGTATTCGACATTCGCTTTCGCGTCTCCGTCCATTCCATCCCAAGCGTCCAATTGCCGGACATGATACAAGGTAATACGGAATGTCCTGTAAAGAAACGGTAAACTCTTCTGACGGTGATGCCTTATAGTCGACCTTGGCAGTCAACTCCCGAAGCGCGCCGCCAAAAAGTTTTCCCAAGCAGCCGATCGATATATCCCAATATATCGCAGATGTTGCCCCATCAGGCAGGGTGAAATCTTGGGAGACTTGTTCATAACTTTGCACAGGATGACGATGCCGCCTGTCGAAAACCTGTCGAAAACTTTCAGCGCCAGCGGTCAGTCTCGCGCATTCAGTGCAAAAGTCTGATCATCTTATCGAGACTGTTCAAATACATCGGCACTCCCGCGCAAACTGTTGAAAACCTGGCCGGTTTTGAACAGAGCGCTGTGCAAAACAGACATCCCAATTGAGCCACGAGAAAGCGCTGGTTTTGGGATATAACCAGGGAAACTGCAAAGGACTTGGTTAAGATTTGGGATATGTTACGCAAATGGCCTAGAAGGGCGCTTTCTTTTGCACAGTTTGCACAGGCTCTACTATCACTACTACTAAAGCAAAGAACAAGCATTCATCTACGAGTTTTTCGATTCACGCGGTCGCCGGCACAAGCTTTCGCAATGCAGCCCTGGTTTTGCTACAATCTCCGTTGCAGAGTCATTTTCATGGCAGGACGCAAGGAGAGAGTCATGGCTGTAAGGATCAGATGGTTAGGACACTCGGCTTATTCAATCGATATCGATGAACATAAACTGTTGATAGACCCTTTTGTGAGCGGCAATCCAGTGGCGAAGTCGGCGGCCAAGGACTTGGATGCGGAGGTGATCCTGCTCACGCACGCGCATGGGGATCACGTCGGCGATTCAGTAGAGATCGCGAAGCGTACTGG
>JAPOWK010000130.1 GCA_026707665.1 Chloroflexota bacterium | reverse complement strand
ACATCGTGCATCACTTTGTTGGCGACGCTGCCGAAGACCAGGCGCACCAAGCCCGAGTGTCCGTGGGTTGTCATCACCACCAAGTCCGCCTTTTCTTCTCCGATATAGTCAACGATGTGCTGCGCGACGCCGACGGCGTCAATGATGTGCAAGCGGCAAGGGATGCCTTGTTCCCGCACCTCGTTGCGCAGTTGCAGCAGGTGCTGTTTGATCTCCTCCCGTATGCGGTTGGCCAGTTCGTATTCGCCCGCGATCGCTAGCGAATCGACAAACTCGTGCATCGGTGGCGTGAAAACATGGAGCAAAATCACTTCGCCGCCACTGATGCGCCCGAAATCAACCGCGTAGGGAATCGCGCGTTCGCTCCAGGCTGAGCCATCTGTCGGCACCACAATCTTGTTGAACGGTCGGTGTTGGAACATCGGTTCCTCTCTTTCCTGCTAAATCGATCCTGATTTCATTGTATCACAGCTTGTGAAACTTTTCTCATTCGACCATTGACACCAGGCAAAAAACCTGTACAATACCTGCTTGATATCTTCATAAATCTACCAAAACATATATGGCAGATCAGAAAAGCGCCGGTCTATCCATCGGTCACAATCTCAAAATCGCGCTTTTCCATCTGGGCTCGGGCATGGCGGATGTGTTGACAACCGGTGTCTGGAATCGCATCATGGTCGCCGATCTCGGTTTCAGCGCGGCATTCGTCGGCTTGCTGACCGGTTTGCGCTACTTTCTCGCGCCCATCGGTGTCATCGCCGGGCGCTATTCCGACACGCATACGATTGGCGGATTCAGGCGTCTGTTTTGGATCTGGCTCGGGCGCGCGATGATGGTGATCAGCACCGTGACGCTGGGCTTTGCCACGGCCGAGCTGGTTCGGCAAGCGGGCACCCAGTCGGCGGACCCGACGCCGGCGGCGCTTTGGATCGCGCTGGTCGCCTCCTTCCTCCTGTTTAGCTTGGGCGGCGCCATCTCGGGCAGCACCTTTCTGGCGCTGATTTATGATCGAGCGCCCGAACATCAGCGAGGGCGCGCCGTCGGATTGGTCTGGACCTTTCTGCTTCTGGGATTCACCATCGGCGGCATCTTCTTCAGCATCATGCTGCCAGAGGACGAAAGCGCCGGCGCCATCGCCTTCAGCGCCGATTCCCTGCTGACGCTCTTTGTCGTCACCGCGATCGCGCTAACTTTGATCTGGTTTCTGTCGCTCGTGGGCGAAGAGAAACGAGCGCCCTACCGCGCCTTTTCAGTGGAGAAAGGGTCCACTAGCCTGCGCCACGACCTGTCACTCGTCTGGCGCAGCCGGCAAATGCGCTTCTTCCTCTTTTATCTCACTATTTCGATGGCTTTCGCCTTCTTGCAAGACACTGTGCTGGAACCCTTCGCCGCGCAAGTCTTCGGCATGGAAGCGCATATCACCAACCGCTTCGCCGCCTATTGGGGGAGCATGGCGATTGTGGGTTCCTTCGCCACACTTCTGCTCCTGCGCCGCTCGACCGCGTTCAATCACAGCAGCGTATCGCAAGCGGGTGTCTTCGTTCTCATGCTCGGATATCTGCTATTCGCGCTCTCGTCACTGGCTGAAATTCGGTCGCTGGTGACACCCGGTTTGATCCTGCTCGGCATCGGACTTGGCGTCTGGAATATCGGCACCCTCGGCTTGATGATGGACTTGAGCCCGGCGGGCCGCGCTGGCACCTTTCTTGGGTTTTGGACCTTCTGCGTGACCTTGGCGCGGGGCGCCGGCGTCGCTGGCGGCGGCATCGTCCGCGATCTGATGCTGGCGCTATCCGACGCGCACACAGTCGCGTACGGCGCCGTCTTCTGCCTGGGCTTCATCGGGCTGCTGGTGGCTTGGGTCGCCCTGCGTCAGGTCAGGTTGCTGGGTTCAAACAGGGACGCCTCGTCGGATTTGGACATGGCTGCCGCCCTTTCGCATTCCATGGATTAGATGAGGGCGCTGGCAGCTAACACGACTGTGTACTGCGCGAGGCGGCGCTTACTCAACTTGCTCCATCAAGCGCTCGACATCGGTGTAACCCATGATGTTATAGCCGGCGTCGACATAGATGACTTCACCGGTGATGCGCCGCGAGAGGTCCGACGCCAGGAAGAGCGCCAGATCGCCAACATCGTCCTGGCTCACCAGTTCATTCATCGGCGAGGTGACTTCGGCATACTTGAGCAGGTCGCGGAATCCCCGGATGCCGCCGGCCGACAGCGTCTTGATGGCGCCGGCGCTGATGGCGTTGACGCGGATCTTGCTGCGCCCCATGTCAGCCGCGAGGTACATCGTAATCGCTTCCAACGCCGCTTTGGCGATCGCCATGGCGTTGTAATTGGGGATGACCTTGCGCGATGCGTTGTAAGTTAAGCTCATGATGCTGCCGCCCTTCGTCATCAGCGGCTCGGCGCGCCGCGTCAGCTCAATCAAACTGACCGCGCTGACATCAATCGCGCTGAGCAATGCCTCGCGCCGCATATCGACGAAGCGCCCGCCCAAGGCGTCGCGTTCAGCGAACGCCACCGAATGCACCAGCACATCCAGTACCCCATATTTGTCTTTCACCGCGGCAAATACCGCGTCCATTTCTGCCGCATCCGAGACATCCGCCTGAATGAAAAGCTCGCAGCCAATTGATTCGCCCAGCGGTCGCACGCGCCGCTCCAGCTTGTCCATGGCATAGCTCAATACGATGGTGGCGCCCTCGCGCTGCAGCGCCTGGGCGATCCCCCAACCGATGGAATTCTTGTTGGCGACGCCGAAAATCAGCGCGATCTTGCCGTCCAGTAAGCCCATTAGGTCCTCGCTTTCACTCCAAGCGCCGATCTGTGACCGCCTGCCTGCGGCCGCTTTCGCGAATCATATCGTATCAGCGCGCAACCTGTAAAGCGCCGCCCGCCGATCATCTACGCGCAGGGCAGGGCGGTAGGCGACTCTTCCGCCCAAGTCGCGTCGATCCGCAATCGCATTGACCGCAAGGGCGCTACCTGCTAATCTCATCCATAGCGACGCAAGCGAGAACCGGCAAATCGAAGCGCGCCGAGCGCGCTGCCCCCGCGACAAATGGAGCCGTCCAATGTCTGAACCCGAGCGTATTTTCGTCACCATCGCCATGGACTTCTCCGCTGAGATCCTGGTCGAATTGCGTGAGATTTCGCCGCGGCTGCAAATCGAGCGCCACTTCCCTGCTGTCCCGCCCGATGTCATCGCCAAAACGGAAATCCTCTATACCACCGGTTACTATCCCGAGCCGGAGCAGGCGCCCAAGCTGCGCTGGATACAGATGAATACCGCCGGTATGAATCAAGCCCTTGGGCACAGCATTGTTCAAGCCGAAGATATCATGGTGACTTCCACCAGCGGTATCCACGCCACAAACATGGCGCACTACTGCCTCATGACGATGCTCATGTTCAATTACCAGATGCGCGCGGCTTTTGAATTACAGCGCCAAGCGGACTGGCCCGTGCGCCCCCATGATTTCTTCACACCGGTGGATATGGATAGGCAGACGGTGGGCATCGTCGGCTACGGCAGCATCGGCCGTGAATTGGCGCGTCTCTGCTCCAACATGCGCATGACTGTTCTGGCTACCAAACGCGATTTGCGCAATACCGCCGAGGTGAATGCCTTCGTCTTGGACGGCACGGGCGATCCCGCCGGTGATATCCCCGACCGCATCTATCCCGCGGATACGGTTGCCTCCATGGCGAAAGACTGCGATTACCTGGTCGTGACCACGCCGCAAACTGCCTCCACCGAGCATCTCATCGGCGAGGAAGTGTTTGAAGCGATGAAGAATACCGCCGTTCTGGTGAATGTCTCGCGTGGCGCCATCGTCGACGAAAAGGCAATGATCACCGCTTTGTCGTCCGGGCAGATCGGCGGCGCCGCCCTCGATGTCTTTGAAGAAGAACCGCTGCCGACGACCAGCCCGCTTTGGAATCTCGACAACGTCATTATCACGCCGCACCTGTCCGGCTTCACGCGCGATTATCGTGACAAAGCCGCCCTCGTTTTCAAGGAGAATCTCCGCCGCTACCTCGAAAATCGCCCGCTGCTCAATCAATTGGACCGCGCCAAGGGCTATTAGTCGCTGCTCTGCTGTTGCGATTTTGTGGGGTTACTTCACTACTTCAAATCGAACGCAACGCTTACAGGGGAAATGCCGCAGCAGTACAGAAAAGAGGGTCAATCCATTCGAAAGTCCCTTGACCATTGAAGAATCCGCCAGACTTAGCTCCCCCTTTCCTAGCTCGCTGGGTCACGTAGACATAGACCTTCGGGAAGGGGGTTGGGGGGATGCGGTTTGCCAGTGGCAAGCGTAGCGGCGTCGCTTGAGTCGCCCGTAAATGCACTTGTTACGACCGCAACTCAGCCTTCAGTCGGTGCCGGGCCGCGCCGATGATCTTCCGGCGGATCTTGGCCGCGTTCTTGTCCGTCAGTGTCTTGTTCTCATCCTGATACGTCAGCGCGTAAGCCAAGCTCTTCTTGCCCGCCGGGATCTGGTCGCCAGTGTAGACATCAAAGAGCAGCGCCTCTTTCAGCAGCCGTCCGCCCGCCTGTCGGATGACCGCTTCCACGGCGCTCGCTGGCGTATCCGCGTTTACAATCAGCGCGATATCCTCGAGCACCGCTGGAGTGGTCGGCAGCGCCTCTATCGCGTGCAAGCGCTGATGCTGGCGGATCAAGGGCTCCACCGCAAATTCCGCGTACATCACTTTCGTTTCCGTAAACTTGAAGCGGGTTGCCACTTCGGGATGCAATTCGCCAAAACTACCCAGATACGTTTCCGCGACCAGTAGATCGGCTGAACGCCCGGGATGGAAGCTGCTGTGCGTGCCGCGCTCAATGCTGAAATCGCCGATATGCAGAGCGCGCAGCAGGCTTTCAACCACGCCCTTCAAATCGAAGAAATCCATATCGCCCGCCGACCCAGCGCCACCCCACCAAGCCTGGTTCCGCGGACCGGTCAACAATATGCCGAGGCGCAGCGGCTCCTTGGGCAGCAAGTCACCCGCGCCAAGGTACACCTTGCCGATCTCGAAGACCTGCTGCGTTTTCTGGTAGCGCGCGTTGTTGGCCGCATTCTCCAGCATATTGATCATCAGCGTATGCCGCAGCGCGTCGCGCTCGCTGGCGGCCGGATTGGCGATCTCCACATATTCCGCTTGCGGCAGCGATGATTTCGCGCCGGATGGCACCAGTTGCGCCTCGCTCTCCTGGCTGGTGAAGCGATAACTGATCACCTCGTACAACCCAGCTCCGACCAGTATATCGCGGATGCGCTCCTCGATCAGAACGGTCGTATTCTCGCGCTGGGGCGGCATCTCATCCGCCATGATCGTATCCGGGATCTGGTCGTAGCCGATGATGCGAGCGATTTCTTCCAGCAGGTCATGCTGCCCGACCACCGGATCAGCGCTGATATCCAACCGGTGATCGGGCGCCGTCGCCCGGATAATATCGCCCGCGACCGTCACCTCAAATTCGAGCCGCCGCAGCACCTGCGCCGCCTGCTCGATCGTGACCTCCATGCCCAGCAGCCCCTTGATTCGCTCGATGGACACTTCGACTGTCACCTTCTCGGGCGGACCCGGATACGCATCCACAATGCCGCGCGCGACTGTGCCGCCGCCTAACTGCCGCATGAGCTCGATGCCGCGCCCGCAGCCCAAAAGCGCCTGCGACGGGTGTACGCCGCGGCTGAAGCGCGTCGAGGCTTCCGTGTGAACTTTCTGCTCCCGAATCGTCTTGCGGATGCTGATGTTGTTCCAGGCGGCTGCTTCCAGCAGCACGTTGCGCGTCGCGTCGTTAATCTCGCTTTCGCCGCCGCCGATGACCCCGCCCAGGCTCAGCGCGCCAGCGCTGTCCGCCACCAGAATCGTCTCGGGTCCCAAATCCCGCAGGACATCATCCAAGGTCTCCAGCTGCTCGCCGCTTTCCGGAAGCCGCGTGATGATCGTTGGCGTTTCCCCGGCGCGCTCAACCAGCTTGTCATAATCAAAGGCATGCATGGGCTGCCCCAATTCAAAGGTCAGGTAATTCGTGACATCAACGATATTGTTGCGCGGGCGCTGGCCGATCAGCTTGAGGCGATGCTGCAACCAAAAGGGCGATTCCTTGACCGCCGTATCGCGCAGCAGCGCTAGCGTGAAACGCGGATTCAGCGCCGGTTCGCGAATGTCGATATGCACCTGCCCCTCGATAGGGTCGCCCTCCGCCAGGAAGTCGAAGGAAGGATAGCGCATCTCGACGCCGAGGATCGCCGCCACTTCTCGCGCGACGCCAATCATGCTGAAGCAGCGCGCCAGATTGGGGGTGAATTCGATATCCAGGACGACATCGCCCAGCACATCGGCCAGCGGCGTTCCAGCGACATAATGCGCCTCGTCTTCCATCACGATCACGCCTTCGTGCTCATCCGATATGCCCAGCTCCTTCTCCGAGCAGACCATGCTCTTGTTATAAATGCCGCGCAATTCCTTGCCCTTCAGCGTCATACGTTTCGGCTTGTCGCTGTGGCCATCCCAGACTTCGGCCCCTTGCATCGCGAAGGCGCTCCATATCGGCGGATCAATCGGTCCCTCGTCTTTGTAGCGGAAGAGGTTGGTCGCGCCGGTGACGCATTGCTCTTGCCTCTCGCCGCCATAATCGACCATCGCCAAGACTAGCCGATCGGCGTTGGGATGCGCTCGTACCTCGGCAATCCGCGCCAGCAGCAGCTTATCGCGATCCCATACCAGGTGATCCGAGCTCGGCATCCGTAAGCCGGGCACGGATTGCTGTGGCAAGCCAATATACTTGAGATGCGCCACTTCCAGCCCGGCCACAGTCAGCCGCTCCGCCAGCAATTCGACCGGCACACTGATGTCAACAAAATCTTGCAGCCATGAAATGGGGACAAGCATCGATCGTCTAGTCCTTTCGCGCGTTTTTTCCCGCGCCTCTCTTTTCTATTCCGGGATTTCCACCTCGGCCAGCGCCAGCATCGAGGACGGCTGGCTCGGATTGCCGATCCAGTCGATTCGTACATTTGTCTGATTGTCATATAGAATCGCCATCAGACGGTAGTTGCCCGCCGGCGCGTCGCTGATGTCAATTGAAAATTGCCGCAGACTGCCTTCATGCCTCAGGGGCGGGTCAAGTTGGGCGACGCGTTCCCAGTCCGCGCTGATCAACTGATGGGACAGGTTGTATCGATCCGGCGGAAAACTTTTCAGAGCTGTCCACCGATGGACAAATAGAATCTGGCTTTCGCTTACTTCCACCGCAGCGCCGTAAAAGTCGTAGCGAATCAGCTCCGTTTCGGATGCCGCCAGCGGTGGTCGCTCCTGACAGCCTAGTGCCCGCCACGCGTAAAGAATCAGCACAGTATCCACACCGAATTCCTGTCGCTCGCACAAGCGGTAGCTCGCCCCTAACAAGACGGAGTCTGGTCCTTCATTTCTGAGCGCATCCAGGGTCGTCTGTTGATGAAACACCCTAAGGACAGGCTCCAAATGGCGGTGTTGGAATACGTAATTCTTAAATGAATCGAAGTCCTCGGCGGTCACGAGCTCCAGATCCCGGTCGGCAAAGAAATGTGGGCTCTGCGGATAGTCACTATAAGCCAGCTCATGCAGCTGCGCGGGGGCAACGAGATAGGTAAGTATCGGCGCCGAGGGCTGAGACTGCCGCGCCATCCGGCTGACGATGTGCCAGGCCGGCTGCGAAAATGGGGGCTCGCGCTCGACGATGAAGGCGCCCCAATCGGCGACCTCCTGGTAGGTTGCGCCGGCCGCAATCCACAATATGACAGCAATGGCGAGCCATCGTCGCCAGCGAGTCAAACCGAATAGCCCACCGGCGATGACGAGTATGAATAGCGACCAGCCGCCAAAGGTGAATCGCGCTATGTCGCTACCCAGTGACTCGGTCAGCAACGCAACCAGGCTGAGGACAATAAGGAAATACAAACCGATAAGCAACGGCCGCGCCAAGCCCAGCGATCGTTGACGCCAGCCCAGTATCAATCCGGCAACCACGGTAAGAGGCAAGATTACGCTTCCATTGAATCCAAGCTCGAATAGGGCCCCCAAAACCTGACCCAGATCGTCGCTCTCTGCCTGCAAGATTGTGTCCGTCTGGCTGATTCCCGGCATGATATTGGCGCTTAACCAGGGCGCGCCAAATAGGAGACCGGCCGCGACAGCCAAGGAGATGCGCAGCCAGCGCCCATCTTTCCGTGCGTGTAGCAGTTGATAGGCTCCAAGAGCGATTAGCAGCGCCACGCCGAATATATGTGTGCTGACCAGCGCGGCGCTGGCGGCTGTCAAAGCCAGGTAATCGCGCCTCGTCGCCCGCCTGTCGCCCCGGCAAAGTCGCAAGTAAAGCCAAAGCGTCAATGCGCCCGCTAGCATCAGCAGGGGATACATGCCGGCGCTGCCATAATAGAAGTTGTAAAAGGCGTTGCTGACGAGGACGATAAGCGCCAAAAGCCCGGCCATTGGCGCTACAAAATCCCGCGCCAGGCGAAAGATCATCGCCAGCGACAGCAAGCCGGTGAAGACGGACAGAAGGCGCAGTAACGCGATTTCCTGACCGGCGACGCCTCCCCATAGTTTGAGGAGAATGACATATAGCGGACTTTGGCTGCCGGATCCGCCAAGCACAGACGCCATGACATCAGCCCGCGAATCGCTAGCGCCGCCGACCAAGCCCGCCTCCACCATAAACAGGTATTCGTCCTGGCCGGGCGCGACCAGGTCAAGTTGACGCGCGCTCAGGGCAGTGACAATTAGGAGTACCGGAATCGCCCAGATCCAGTGCCCCAGCGATCCGCCAAGCTTGTCGAAAGCGCCCCTAGTCCTTGCCTGCCACATTCTATCTACTTCACTCTCGCTAGAACTGCTGCAGGAAACGCAAGTCATTGCCCCAGAAATAGCGAATATCCTGGATGCCGTGCTTCAACATCGTAATCCGTTCCGGACCCATGCCAAAGGCGAAGCCACTCCACTGGCTGGGGTCATAGCCGCCGTTGCGCAGCACATCGGGATGGACCATGCCGCTGCCGGCAATCTCCAGCCAGCCAGTGTACTTGCAAACGCGGCAGCCCTCGCCATCGCAGAGGAAACACTCGACATCGACTTCCATGCTCGGTTCCGTGAAGGGGAAATAAGACGCGCGATAACGCACCTTCGCCTTGGGGTTGTACATCCGCTTGGCGAATTCGGCGATGGTGCCTTTCAAGTCGCTCATGCGGATGTTGCGTCCGATCGCCAAGCCCTCCACCTGCGAGAACTGTATCTCGCTGCGCGCCGTCACCTGCTCCTGCCGGTAGCACATGCCCGGCAA
>JAPOWK010000133.1 GCA_026707665.1 Chloroflexota bacterium | reverse complement strand
GCACGTCAATTCTCATCGCCTGGACGCTGGGTATGACGCTGGGCTCCTTGGCCGGCTATTACCCGAACCGCTGGTGGTCGGAAGGCTTGGAGAAATCACTGATCACCGTTTACCCGGTGCCTTATTACATTCTGGCTTTTATATTGCTGATGGCTTTCACTTTTTATCTGCCGATCTTCCCGCTTATCGGCGGGGCGCGCGGCACAGCGGCGCTCACTTGGGAATACATCACCAGCGTGCTGCATCATGGTTTCTTGCCGGCGTTGTCCATCGTGATTGGCGCGACCGCCCATCGCTTCATCATGGCCAAAGCGCTGACGACGACAGAGAAATCCAGCGATTATGTGCAATACGCGCAGATGGCGGCGCTGCCTGAACGCAAAATATTGTTCAATTACGTCACCCGAAACACCCTGTTGCCGCAGGTGACGGACTTGAGTTTGTCCTTGGGGGCGCTTTTTGGCGGCGCGCTCATCGCCGAATTCGTATTTGGTTATCCGGGGATTGGCACGACGATGTATACCGCCATCAACAACGGCGACTATAACGCGATTATGGGCATCACTTTGCTGTCGATTGTGGGCATTGCGACGGCTTCACTGCTCATCGACCTCATCTACCCCTTGATTGATCCTCGTGTCCGCTATCGTTAGTTTATATGGCGAATGATGTGCTAAGAGCTACGATTAGAGACCTCTTTCGTTTCAGCTTATCGTTCCGTTTCGGTTCGATTATCCTGCTGCTTGTCGGCATTCTCTTGCTGCTTTCGTTTTTCTCCCCATTTGAATCCGATGACCGGCGCGTTGTGCCGCGCAATAAACCGCCATCACAAGAATTCATTTTAGGCACAACCGGAAATGGGCAGGATGGCTTCTGGCTCCTGACCTTTGCGATCCGCAACACCTTGATGGTATCGGGAGTGGCCGTGCTCATTGGACGCAGCATTGCCGTCATGGTGGGGATGATTACCGGTTATCTCGGCGGCAAGACCGATCGGGTCATATCCTCGATTGTGGATAGCATCATCGTCATTCCGCGACTGCCCTTGCTCATTCTGATCGCGGCGATTATGCAAGGCGAGATGACCGTGCTATCGCTTGCCTTGTTATTGGGCATTCTGGACTGGGCGCATCCTTCCAAGCGTTACCGCGCAATGATTTTGTCCCTGCGCGAGCGTGATTTCACCCATACGGCGATCTTCTCGGGCATGAATGCCGTGAAAGTGGTGGTGCAAGAGCATTTGCCCTTTTTGATTCCTCTCCTATTGGCTGATGCAGTGGCGGGGTTTCTCTGGGCGATCGGCATGGAAGTAACGCTGTCCGTATTGGGTCTGAGCGATTTGAGCGCGCCAAGCATCGGAACCTTGATCTTTTGGGGCAACTATCATCACGCTTTGCTGAGACGCCGCGTCTGGATTCTGGCGGCGCCGATTGCGGCATCGGTATTGATGGTGGTCGGCTTTTATCTGGTATCGCTGTCGCTGAGCGAATATCTTGATCCAAGAACCAGACTCAGCCGCTTGACAATGGAAGAATAGTTTTGTGTCGGTTGTTGCAGCGGATCAGTATCTGAAAGCCTAAGGCGCGCAGTTAGAGCAACAGAATCGACGGCTAGCCATTGAGTTTGCTATACCGGCGCGAATCTGCAAGTCTGGGAAACCGATTACTTGCATTGTCGCGAATCTGCGTTACTATATGCCTGCGATTGCCCGATTTGGGCAAGCTGGAGCGCGAATCGAGCGCTCCTGAGCATTTCGTTCCATTCAGTTAAGGAGTCTTTCCTATGCTAAGGAAGCTTGTACTTTTATTTCTGTTGGCGCTGCTTGTCGTGCCAACGTTGGTTGGCGTCGCCCAGGAGCCGCAAGGACTGCCGGTGGAAGTGCCGGGCGGGCGCGCGAATCTCTTTGTCTTCGACCAGATCTTCCGTTGGGGCTCGGTCGGCAACTTTAATGTTTGGCGCACCGGCGGCAACACCCCGCATCACCACGCGCTGATGCTGGAGACATTCTGGAATGGTGACCAGGAGACCGGCGAGAATATCAATGCGTTGGCTATTGAGGGCCCCGTCTACAATGAGGACTTCACCGAGATGACGGTCAATTTGCGCGAAGGCGTTATGTGGACCGATGGTGAAGAATTCAACGCCGATGATGTGGTCTACACCGTTGAGACGGTGAAAGCCAACCCGGGCTTGACGCAACAAGGCTGGCACGCGCAGTTGACCAAATTTGATGTCGGCGTCGAAAAGACCGGCGAATTCAGCGTTAAGTTCACCACCCTGCCAAACCCGCGTTTGCATACCGTGTTTGAATCGCGGTGGGCGGGCTTGTACATGATGCCGAGCCACTACGTTTCCGAGGTGGAAGCGAATCTGGCTGATGGCGAGACCCTCGCCGATTGGCACTGGGAAGCGGAAGATGTCATCGTGTTGGGCAACTACCTGCCGCAGCAGGTCGATCCCAACGGCTATTGGGAGCTGTTCAAGCGGCGCGATGATCCGGAGAATTCGCTGGCTGGCATCATCACCGGAGGCAGCGGTCCTCCCTATGCGTTGAGCATCTTCTACGGCAATGAGAACATCAAGAAAGCGATCGCCATGTCTCGTGGCGAGCTGGATGTCTACTTCGATGTCGATATCGAGTCCTTCGAGACGACGCTGGATACCACGCCGACCGCGCGCAGCTGGTACAAAGATTTCCCCTGGGCTTTCCCCAATGAGTACAGCACGCGTCACTTGGCTTTCAACTTCGAAGGCGACCCCTTGCTGCAAAACAAGGACGTTCGCTGGGCGCTTGCGCTGGCGATCAACAATGTTGAGCTGGCCGGCGATTATATCGGCGGACTCGCCAAAGTCACAACCTTTGCGGTACCGCCGACGGCGGCCATGACGGGGATTTACCATGAGGCAATGGAGCCCTGGCTGAACGAGTTGCAGATTGACTTGGGCGACGGCGAGATGTTCTCCGTATATGACCCGACTGTTCCGGACCAGCTCAACGCCTGGGCGGAAGCGCAGGGCCATACGGTGCCGGGCACGCCAGCCGAGATATTTGGCACCGGCTGGTGGAAGTTCGCGCCCGAAGCGTCCGAGAAGCTGCTGATGAAAGCCGGCTTGAGCCGCGATGGCGGCGGCAACTGGCTGACGCCCGATGGCGAAATCTGGACGCTCGACCTGCAGTCCGACCCCAGCGAGAACGATGCTTACCGTATGGGGCAGGCGGCTGCCGATATGTGGCAGGACTTCGGCATTGACGTCAACTTCATCACGCTGGATCGCGGCGCCTGGTCGCAGAACCACCACGTTGGCGCCTTCGAGGTCAGCACGCCCTGGGGATCCTTCGCGCTGCCGGCCGGCGACTTCTGGCCGCGCATCAACGGCATGCATTCGGACTTCTATGCCCCGGCTGGCGAAGATTATCGTCCCTTGGGCGGCAACAGCCTTCGGCGCATGGTCGATCCCAAGATCGATGAATTGCTCGATGCGATGGAGGCGGTCGATCCGGTTGGCCAAGCCGATCAAAACATCGCCTTGAACATCGAGTTCATCCAGCACTGGGTCGAGAACATGATCGACATCACCTGCATCGCCTTCAAGAAGCTGGTCACCTGGGACGAGAAATACTGGACCGGTTTCCCAACGGCTGAGAATCCGTATGCGATGCCCTTGTACTGGTTCCAGGGCGGCAAATACGCCATCCAGGGCTTGACGTCGACTTCGTAACTTGAATGAGCGTGCGGGCGACTCGCAGAGTCGCCCCTACACATTGCAGTAGCAGTTGTAGGGGCGTCGCGCCGTGACGCCCGTTGTCGGTAATGGAAAGTTGTACGGGCGAGCCGCCGGCTCGCCCCTACAGATTCCTAATTGGGGACACTAGATGAATCTGCTTCGCACCTACATCCTGCCACGCATCCTCCAATGGGCACTCGTCATCTTTGTCGGCATTTCCGCCACGTTTCTTATTCCGCGCTTGTCGCCCAGAAATCCGGTCGACGAAATGATCGGTCGCATGACCGCGTTTGCGTCAATCGACCCTCATGCGGTTGTCAGCATGCGCGAATCGGCAACGGCGCTCTTTGGCTTGGATGGCACTTTATTCGACCAATACATCAGGTTTTGGGGTCGTTTGCTGCAAGGAGATTTGGGCGTATCATTTGGCAATTTCCCGCGCAAAGTCTCCGATATCATCGCTGCTGGCTTGCCCTGGTCAGTGGGTCTCTTGACCACAACTATCATCATTTCATGGACTATCGGCGTGTTCTTGGGCGCTTTGGCTGGTTACTTCCACAACCGGCGTTGGTCGCAATTCCTCGAGCGATTCGTCGTTGTGGTCTATCCCGTGCCATATCTTATTACCGCTTTGGTGCTATTCATCATTTTTGGAGCATGGCTGCAGATATTTCCGATAATGGGCGGTTCACGCGGGGAGCCGGCTCTCACTTGGAAGTACATCAGCACGGTGCTTTATTTCGGCTTCTTGCCGGCGCTTTCAATCGTCATCGGCGCCATCGCCTTTCGCTTCATCATGGCGAAGGCGCTGACGACGACCGAGATCGCCAACGATTATGTGCAATACGCTGAATTGGCGGCTGTACCCAAGCGCAAAATCATCTTGTTTTATGTTGCGCGCAACACGATGCTGCCGCAAGTGACGGATCTGGCATTGGCTTTCGGCGCAATCTTTGAAGGCGCGCTCATCACCGAAATCTTGTTCGCCTATCCGGGTTTGGGCTTCGTGTTATATAACGCGATTTACAACGCCGACTACAACATCATCATGGGTATCGCACTCTTATCGATCGTCGGGGTCGCCACTGCTATGCTGATCATCGACCTACTTTATCCTGTCCTTGATCCGCGTGTGCGCCTGAGATAGGGTCGCGGGCGCAGATTATAGTGGTCGCCTTTCGGAGGCTGCATTGTTTACTACGATTCGAGACCTGATCAAATTCAGTCCCTCTTTTCGTTTCGGCTCGCTGATTTTGCTGCTAGTCGCGGTTATGATCGTGCTTTCTTTTTTCTCGCCCTATGAAGCGGGGAAGCTGCGGCGCAAAGTCAAGCGAAACCAGCCGCCGTCGGCTACTTTCGTCTTCGGCACGACCTCACAAGGAGAAGATGTCTTCTGGTCGACCACATTCGCTGTTCGAAACACGCTGACGATTTCGCTCATCGCGGTCACCATTGGTCGCGGCATCGGCGTGATGCTCGGCATGTTGTCCGGCTATTTTGGCGGCATCTTTGACCGGGTCGCGCAGTCCGCCGTTGAGAGCTTCATCGTCATTCCGCGATTACCCCTGGTAATCCTTATCGCGTCCATCCTTCGTGGCAGTATGACCATGTATTCCTTGGGCATACTGATCGGCTTGTTCGACTGGGCTCATCCATCCAAGCGATATCGCTCGCAGGTTTTGAGTTTGCGCGAGCGCGACTTCACCCATACGGCTGTATTCAGCGGCATGAGCACAGTCCGGATCGTCATTCGGGAGCATCTGCCATTCATCATTCCTTATATGCTGGCCGATGTTATCAGCGGTTTTCTCTTCTCCATTGGTTTTGAAGTGACGCTGTCCTATCTCGGCTTGGCAGACCTCGACAGCCCAACTGTCGGCACCATGATTTATTGGGCGACGTACTATCAATCAGTCTTTGCTGGCCGAGCTTGGGTCATTATCGTTCCGATCGTTACCGTGGTCCTCATGGTGTTGGGCTTCTATTTAATGTCGGTCGGCTTGGGCGAATATCTCGATCCGCGCAAGCGCTTGGTTCGTCTGTCGGCGGATGCGGGCGAAGAGGCGCAGGATGACGACCCGCGCAAAGAGAAGGACGATGTATGGGCACCATAATTGAAACCAACAACTTGCGCGCCTATTACATCACCAAAGCTTATGGCGTCGAGCGCACCGTCAAGGCGGTAGACGATATCACTTTGCGTATTCAAGAGGGCGAAGTTTACGGGATCGCCGGTGAATCAGGCTGTGGCAAATCAACCCTGCTGCGCATTCTGCTGGGCGCCTATCAGCCGCCGCTGACGGTAGTTGGTGGCGAGGTGATCTATCATCTCGAGGGCGAGACGATGAACGCCGCGGACATGACCGAAGAGCAGCAGCGGGACATGAAGTGGCGCACGATTTCTTACATCCCGCAGGGTTCCATGCACGTGCTGAATCCGGTGCGGCGGATCCGCGATACCTTTCACGATTTCATCAGCGCCCATCGCGATGTGACCAAGAAGGAATCTTTCCAGCTGACGGCTGATTATCTGCGCGATCTCGGTTTGCCCGAGAAGGTGATGGCTTCGTATCCGCATCAGCTCTCGGGCGGCATGCGCCAGCGCGTGACCATCGCCTTGGCGACCATACTCTGGCCCAAACTCATCTTCGCCGATGAGCCGACGACGGCGCTTGATGTGGTAGTTCAGCGCGGCGTGATTCAGATGCTGAAAGATGTGCAGCAGAAAGAAGGCAGCACGCTGGTCTTGATCACGCATGACATCGGCGTGCACGCGAACCTGGCGGACCGCATCGGCATTCTATACGCCGGCAAGCTGGTGGAAGAGGCGGATACGAAGACGATATTGGAGAATCCGCGCCATCCCTATACGCGTTACCTGATTGAATCGCTGCCCAGCCTGGACTCGCGCGAGGAGCGCCTTGCGATACCCGGGCGTCCGCCCGCGCTGGATCGTCCGCCGAGCGGCTGCCGCTTCCATGAGCGCTGCCCGCTGGCTCAAGAAGTTTGCAAGACGATCGAACCCGCCTTGATCGAAATTGAGCCGAAGCATTTCACCGCCTGCCACGTGGTCGAGGAGGAGCTAAGCCGTGGAGGTGAGCATGTCTACGCGTGAAGCGCAGTCTGAGGGTCTACCGGTGTCGGCGCAGCCGCCACTCCTACAAATAGAGAACCTGACCAAAGTCTTTCATATTCGCCAGGGCTTCGCCTCGCAAGATTTCCACGCGGTGGACAATGCCTCGATTGTCATCGACTCGGACAAGCCGGAGATCTTCGCCGTCGTCGGTGAAAGCGGCAGCGGCAAGACCACCTTGGCCAAGATGGTGCTTGGTATGGAGTCGTCATCGGAAGGCATCCTGCGCTACAAGAACCGCGTCATCAACGATATCAGCCGCAAGGAAATGAGAAGCTGGTTCTACCGCGAGGTGCAGCCGGTCTTTCAAGATCCCTTCGCCGCGTTCAGCCCGCTGAAGCGCATCGACAGTTACCTTTACGAAACGGCGCAGAACTACAAAATGGTTGCTGACAAGAAAGAAGCGCCGCGCTACATCAATGAAGTATTGAGCGCGGTTGGCTTGACCTTGGCGGAGATCGCCGGGCGCTATCCCAACGAATTATCTGGCGGGCAGGCGCAGCGCGTCGCCATCGCGCGGGCGTTGATCACCAAGCCCTCTCTAATTGTCGCTGACGAGCCGGTGTCGATGCTGGACGCTTCGCTGCGCATGTCGATTGTGAACATGTTCCGCAAGCTCAAAGAAGATAATAACGTCAGCGTCATTTACATCACGCACGATCTGGCGACCGCCTATTACACCGGCGACCGCATCGCTGTGATGCTGCGCGGCTGGATCGTCGAGATGGGACCGACCGAGCGTGTGCTGGGCAATCCGTTGCATCCTTATACGCAGAACCTTAAGAGCTCGATTCCCAGCATTAAGTCTGAAGAAGCCTGGGATGAAAAAGTCGATTTGGCGGTCATCGAAACCGATGAGTATACGCGCATCGGCTGCAAATTTGCCGGGCGCTGTCCGGCCGTTATGGACATTTGCCACGACAACGTGCCGCCGAGCGTGATGCACGAGGGCCGCAGCGTCAAGTGCTTCCTCTATGACGATGCGGTCGACGCCGAAAAGAAGCGCATGCTGATGCCGGCCGCCCTTTAGAATCGTTTTGCGAGGAGCAGGGCGGGGCTCGGCTCTTCAAAGCGATCGCATGTGACTCAAATTTGAACCTCCCCGTTACTCAATTTGGCAGCTACTTGCGCGCATTCCGCTGGCACCTGCGGATACGAGCGTCACTTTGGCGCGATTTATCTCGGGACGCGTCTCACCCGGTGGCGACCCATCTCAGACGGCAACTGAACCGGGCGCGCCATCTGCCGGTGCTTCGGCTTAGTCTGGCTCTTGGCATAGTTCTGTTAATCCTCCTCACATACAGCTACGCCCACATTGACCACTTGATCGTCTGGCTGCTACCGGTCTGGCTTATGCTCTTCAGCGCGTCGTACTGCGCCATCTGGATCATTCGCATTGTGCCCTTGATGTCGCGTCAGTCTATCTTGGGCGTATTGGATGAGATCAGCGTGATACCGCCTGGACGCGTTTTCGTCTATCTGACGGTTTGCAAGGTGGTCTTGAACCAAGATGACGCGGTGGTTTGGCTGGGCTTGCTGCGGCGCGTCCTGGCTGGACTGGTGCTGCTCGTTCTGCTGATGACGCTGTGCATCGCGCTGACGCTGCTATCCGAAAGTTCGATTTTGGACCTGGTTGCGATCCTGCTAGACCTTGTGCTGGCGGCCGCGGTGATCTGGCTGGAGCACTCGCAGTCGACGGTGCTAGCCTGCCTGATTGCCGTTGAGGCGTCGATTCGTTTGCAGGGAAATGTAGATAAGACGAGCGTCGCCGTGGTCGCCTTTGCGCTGGCGCAGGCTCTTTGCTACGGCCTTACGTTGGCGGTCATCATTGGCTTGGAATTTTACAGTCTTGGCTTTGGTCTGCTCTTGTTTTTGCTGACGCGCGAGCTTTTGGTCTCGGCTTTGTGGCGGATGATTCTGAATGGCGCAAACGAAGAGATGGGTTATTTGGCCTCCCGCGTCTGATCAAGCGCATGCAGGTCTTGCGCGCCTTTAGCCCGCAGGAATGCGCTTGCTTGCGCTGGAATAGTTGATAAGCGCAAAAAGCCGCATTATACTCCGATAGGCTGCCGAACCTGGCGGAAAGATCGGCCTGTATGGGAGAGATAGAACATGAATCATACGGTTACAGCGGAACAGATCGCGTTTTATCAAGACAACGGATTTGTGGTCATAGACGACTTCTTAAACGCGGAAGAACTGGAGGTCTGGCGACAGTACGTTGGCGAGGCGGTGGGCAGCCGCGGCAAGCACAAGCTGGCGGATGGAAGTTGGATCGAAGAGGACAACTATAACGCGCGCATTTTCACGCAGCGGATCAACTTGTGGAACGACCACGAGGGCATGCGCCGCCTGATGATTGACGACCGGCTGGGCAAAATGGCGGCCGATCTGGCGCAAGTCGAGGGCATCCGCATTTGGCACGATCAGGCGTTGATCAAGCCGCCCTGGGGCAATCCGACCGGCTGGCATCTGGACAACCCCTATTGGTCGTTTTACTCGCGCGATGCCATCAGCCTTTGGGTGGCGCTTGACGATGTGACCAGCAACAATGGCTGCCTATACTTCATCCCTGGCGCCCACAAAACGGCCACTTGGGACAATGTCGGCATCGGCCAAAATATTGGCGATTTGTTCAATACATACCCGGAATGGGGCAAGAGGGAAGCGGTCGCGATTGAGCTGAAGGCCGGTTCCTGCTCATTCCATAATGGCTTGTGCGCGCATGGCGCCGGCGCCAATATGACGCC
>JAPOWK010000071.1 GCA_026707665.1 Chloroflexota bacterium | reverse complement strand
GCCGCGGACGGCGACGATGGGCGCGAACATCTCGTGCTGCCAGAGGCGGTGATCATCGGGAAGGTCGGTCACCACTGTTGGCGCGACAAAGTAGCCAAGGCCGATCGCGGGTGTGTCGCCGCCGGTGCGGATGTCTCCCGCTTCCATTTCGGCGATGTAGCCTCGGTAGGCGTGGTAGGCTTTCTCGCTGATGATCGGTCCCATGTAGGTATCAACATCGGTGGGGTCGCCGACTTTGACTTCGGCGGCCAGGTCGACCAGCTTATTCAGGAACTCTTCTTTGACCGCGGCGTCAACATAGACGCGCGAGCAGGCGGAGCACTTTTGCCCGGTCAAGCCGAAAGCCGAGCGCATGACGCCGAGCGCCGCTTTGTCCAGGTCGGCTTTGGCGCTGACGATGGCCGGGTTCTTGCCGCCCATCTCGGCGACGACCGGGCGATAGTAGCCGGCGGCGGTCGCGAAGCTTTTGATGATGCTCATGCCGACATCGTAGCTGCCGGTGAAGGTGAGACCGGCGAGTTCGGGATTGGCGGTCAACGCCATGCCCGGTTCGTCCTCGCCGAGCACCATGTTGAAGACGCCGGCCGGAATTCCGGCGTCGACGATGCATTGGGCGATCAGGCTGGCGGTGAGCGAGCCTTCGGCCGCTGGTTTCAGCACGACGGTATTACCGGCGACCAGTGCCGCGCCGGTGGGTCCGCCGGTGAGGGCGGCCGGGAAGTTGAAGGGTCCGATGACGCCCCAGACACCGTAGGGCTTGAGCACACTGCGGTTAAAGTGCCGGTCGCTTTCGCTGAGCAGTTGGCGGTCGAAGCCGGCATTGTCTTTCATCGCGTCGACGCAGTAGCGGATAAGGTCGGCTGCTTCCTCGACATCGCCGATGGCTTCCAGGCGGTTCTTGCCGATCTCCATACTGACGGCGGCGGAGATTTCAAAGAGGCGCTCGCTGATCAAATCGGCAAACCGATTGACCAGTGCGCAGCGTTCGCTCCAGGGAGTGGCGCGCCAGGCGGGGAAGGCGGCGGCGGCGGCGGCGACCGCTTGATCGACGTGGTCGGCCGAGGCGCGGGCGAAGGTGCCCAGCAGCCAATCGGTATTGATGGGCGAGCGATTCTCGAAGGAGCCGTCACCCTCGACCCATTCGCCGTTGATGAGCATCCGGTAGCGCAGCCCCAGATTGTTCTTCAAGTCGGCGACATCCTCTTCGAAATACTCGTGCAGCAGCGGGTCCGGGCTGCCCAGAGTGGAGTAAGTGACCTTGATATGTTTGCGCTGCTTGACCATTGCGCCCCCTTAGAAAGCGTACTCTTCTTTGACTCTTTGCCTATATCTTACCCGAAGTGGGGGCATAGGCTTATGCCCTTTTGTGTATTGCACAGGAAAGGGCGCGACGAATTCGGCTTGAAGCGGGTGTTGGCATGCTCGTTTCGCGGGCTCAGTTTGACGCGCAGGGGTCCGTTGGGGCGCAGCGTGAAGGCGACGCTTTTGGGTCCGCTGGCGCTGCCCGGAACCGGCGCGAGCCGGAAGCGCTGCGCGATCATAGCGATGATGAAGACCGCTTCCATCAGGGCGAAGCGAATGCCCAGGCAGGTGCGCCCGCCGCCGCCGAAGGGGATGTAGGCGTAGTGGGGTATCGAGGCGGCATTCTCTGGCAGATGGCGGTCGGGGTCAAAGCGCAGTGGATCGGGGAACCAGCGTGGGTCGCGCCCCAAGGTCCAGGGCGAGACCAGCACCATGCTGTTGCGCTTCAGACTGACACCGGCGATTTCGACTGGCTCGAGGGTCGAACGGGACAGACCCCAGGCGCTCGGATAGAGGCGCAGCGCCTCCTTGACGACTCGTTCCGTGTAATCGAAAGCGGGTAGATCCGCCAGCGTCAATGCGCGCGTTCCGATGACTTCGTCGACTTCGGCGCAGACACGATCAACGACGCTTGGATTCTGCATCATGGCGAGCCAGGTGAATACGAGCGTGTATGCGGTGGTCTCATAGCCAGCGCCGATGATGGTGATGGCTTCGTTGATCAGCTGCTCGTCGCTCATTTTGGGAGGCCCGTCCTCGGGCGCCAGCACCAGATTGAGCAGCGAGGCATTGTCGGCGCGCCCGGCTCGCCATTCGGCGATATAGCTTCGGAGTAGATTCCGCAGCTCGGCGGTCAGCCTTTTGACTTCGCGGTTTTCACGAGTGGGCAGCCAATTTGGAATGAGCGCGTAAGTCGCCATGCGTTTGTAAGCCAAGTGGAAGAGCCGGGTGAAGACCGCTGTGAGTTCATCGGCATAGGCGCCGAGGTCGGCGTCAAACATGGTCTTGGCGATGATGTTCATCGTGACGCGGATCATCGCCGCTTCCAGATCGACAATGGAATCCGCTAGCCAGCCGCGCAATTCGCGTTCGGCGCAATCGAGCATGATCTGGGCATAGCGATCGACGTGACGGCGATGAAAGGCGGGCTGCAATGCCTGACGGCTGCGTTTCCAGGCGGCGCCGTTGCTGGTGAAGATGTTCTCGCCCAGGATATCGTTCAAGGCGCGCTTGACCACGGCGGGTTTGCGAAATGATTTGCTGCGCGCGGCCAGGACCTGGCAGACATAATCGGGGTGGTTGAGGAAGGTGCCACCCATGGGTCCGAAACGAATCCGCACGATGTCGCCTGCGCGGGCGGCGCTCTCGATAAAGCTCAGATTGTCCCGCTTGAAATCTTTGAGATTGCCCCAGAGCCAGTGGCCTGGCAGGGTTGGGGCGCTTTCACTGAACATGACGGGCCTCCGAAATGGGATGCGTTACAATCAGCTTAATGGATTTGTGATAAAATTCACAAACCAGAAGATGAGGATCGGCTGTATTTCGGCAAGGGTGAGAGGTATTGGCAGAAGTCAGATGGGAATTGACGGGTAATGGAGCGTTTTGCGCGTTGCCGGCTTGTTTTTCAGGTCAGCTCGTCGCTGTCCATTACTCGCTTGTTGACTCGTTCAATGCGCATGATGAGGCGCTCGTCGACATCGGGACAGGCGGCGACGGTATCGCGGGTCATCCAATCATTTTCGCTGAGTGCGCGCTGCTTGGCGGCGAGCAGCGGCAAGACGGCCGACAGGGCGTAGATGCAGAAATGCTTGCCAGCGGGGATGCGCAGTTTGGCGCTTTCGGTCAGTTCGAAGTAGTCGCCGACTTGCAGGCCACAGACGGAGCGGCCTTCAATGCGTTCGACGGTGACGCGCAGGTCGTAGAGTTCGAAAGGTCGGTTCATGCGGCACCTGGCTCAGTTTGGCGGGCGACTTATTCGGGCGTGAATTCGATGGCGCCGATATCGCAGCCGTCGCCTTGCGGACGGGCGGCGCCCTTTTGGTCGGTTGCGGCGCAGTATTCGCTATCGGCGGCGTCGATGGCCGGGCTACCGGGCAGCAGCGGGTGGTAGGCGGGCGAGCCGTCTTCGCTTTCGACGAGCGCGCCGAGCAGAGGATCGCCGCTGACGGCTGGATCGCACGAGCCGTCAGCGATCAGATTGCCGCTGTTTACATTCAGCTGGGCGTTGCAATCACCGCCGTCATTGCCGAAGAGGAGGCTGTTGCTCAGATTCACCACTGTTCCTACTAATTCTTGCCGATAAACAGAAATGCCACCGCCTTCTTTTGACAGGTTGTTCGCCAGGGTTAGATGTTGCAGGTTGGCTGTTGCGTCGCCAAAGCTATGGAAGCCGCCGCCGTGCTCTATCCCGATGTTGCCAGAAAGCGTACTGTTGCTGACGGTTAGCGGGCCGTAATTGGCGATCGCGCCGCCGAACATGCGAGCGAGGTTGGCCTCGAAGCTGCTGCCGATGATGTCTGCTTCTCCGCTGTTTATGATAGCGCCGCCACTCTTCCTGGTCTTGTTGCCAACGAATATGCTGTTCGTGACGCTCACGTGAGCAAGGCGACCCTTATACGGGGTATGATTGTCGATTGCGCCGCCGCTATCCGCGGACGAGTTGTTTTCAAATCTGCATTCGGAGACGCTAAGCTGACCTGAACCATTGAATATTGCTCCACCGCTGTAGTCTTCAGCAGCGTTGTTCACAAATTTGCTGTCGACGATGGTCATCGTGTTGTTTATGTTGCTTATCGCGCCACCACTGGATGATGCTGTATTGCCGGAGAAACTGCTGCTGGTGATCATTGCCGGGCCATAGTTGGCAATCGCGCCGCCGCTTGTCGATTCTGTCGAATTGTTGGAGAAACTGCTATTGGTGATGACAAGCGTACCGTCGCTGGCGATAGCGCCGCCATCCAAATCAGCTCGGTTGCGGTCGAATTTGGTATCAGTAATGTTGAGCTTACCGGGGTTCATTATTGCGCCGCCGAAATGTTCCGCGGTGTTATTGGCGAACCTGCTGTTAGTGATATTCAAGGCGCCTTCGTTGTAAATGGCGCCGCCCTTTTCCGCGCTGCCGTCGGACAAGGTAAGTTGGTTGATAGCGAGCGTGCCGTCGACGATATGAAAGATGCGAAAGGAGTTGTCGCCATTAATGATGAAGCCGCTGCCTTCTATCGTGATATCGGAGGTGATTTGCGGCAATTCGGCAGCGAGCGTGATATCGCCGGTCAGATGAATGGTATCGGCGCCGTCGCCAGCCGGGCAGCCGCCGATCGCGCTGTCGCTCTCGGCCGCCTGGATGGCATCGGCCAACGAGCAATTCGAATCCACCGTAATGTCTGCGGCGAGTACGTGGAGAGCCGCCGACAGGGAGAGCAAACTTATCAGGACTAGACGACAAAGAGCGGGGAATTTCATAGTGGGCTTATCTGGCCTCACAATTCGAAGTACATTTTGATGACAGAAGATGTCGGGTCATTTGTCTGGTTCGTGGGCGGCTTATTCATGGCTGAATTCGATGGCGCCGATATCGCAGCCGTCGCCTTGGGGACGGGCGGCGCCCTTTTGGTCGGTCGCGGCGCAGTATTCGCTATCGGCGGCGTCGATGGCCGGGCTGCCGGGCAGCAGCGGGTAGTAGGCGGGCGAGCCTTCTTCGCTTTCGACGAGAGCGCCAAGCAGAGGATCGCCGCTGACTGCGGGATCACAGGAGCCATCGGCGATCAGATTGCCGCTATTTTGATTGAGCTGACCGCCACAATCGCCGCCGTCATTGCCGAAGAGGAGGCTGTTGTGAAGATCCAGCGCCGTATTCTTATGGAGCGCGACTATGCCACCGCCCTCTTTGGATAGGTTGTTTGCCACGGTAAGGTGCGCGAGGGTCGGCGTGCCAGCGCTAAAGACCAGGATCGCGCCAGCCCGTCTTTTCGCGAGGTTGCCGGAAAACGTGCTGTTGGCGATGCTCAACTCGCCAAAACTGGATACGGCGCCACCAAAGAGACTTGCCTGATTGTTGGTGAAGCTGCTGTTCGTTACGTCCAGCGAGCCATAATCACCGTTGCTGATCGCGCCGCCGTCGGTGAGTTTGGCGATGTTGCCGGCAAATGTGCTGCCAGCGATACTGAGTTGCGCATGGGGCAAGTCTTTGTCCCCATAATTTGCAATCGCGCCGCCGCCCTTTTCAGCTAAGTTTCGGATAAATGAGCTATCGGCAATGCTGAGCTGACCGAAAAGATTGCGTATCGCGCCACCGTCGCTGTAGCTCAAGTTGCTGAAGAAGCTGCAGTCGCTGATGGTTAGCTTTTCTCTGGTGACAATCGCGCCGCCGCCGAGGCCTGCTGAGTTGTTGGCGAAGCTGCAGTCAACAATGCTTAGCTCGCCATAGTTGACGATCGCGCCACCGCCGCCGACATGTCGATCTGTCGAGTTATTGGTGAAGCTGCTGCCGCTGATGTTCAGCGCGCTGTTGTTTGCAATGGCGCCGCCGTCTAACTTAGCCTGATTGTTGTCAAATTTGCTGTCAGCGATGCTCAACATGCCATCGCTGATGATTGCGCCGCCGGCATATTCCGCGACGTTATTTGAGAAGCTGCTGTCGTTGATGGTCAGCGTGCCTTCGTTGTAAATGGCGCCGCCCCTTTCCGCGTTGCCGTCGGTCAAGGTCAGATCGTTGATAGCAAGCGTTCCGCCCGCGACCTGAAAGATGCGAAAAGCATCGCCCCCGCTGATTGCGTAGCCGGCACCTTCAATTGTGATATCGGAGGTGATTTGGGGCAATTCGGCAGCGAGCGTGACATCGCCGGTCAGGTGAATGGTATCGGCGCCGTCACCGGATGGGCAGCCGCCGATCTCGCTGTCGCTCTCGGCCGCCTGGATGGCATCGGCCAACGAACAATTCGAATCCACTGTGATGTCAGCGGCGAATACAGGATACGCTGGCGAATGGACAAGACATAAAAGTAGCGTGCCCAAAGTGCAGAAGACTGAACGCGCAATTCTGACCATGACCGGATGCCCTCTTCTCATGTTCAAGCCCGCCAGCGCTTCAGATCTTGTTGGCGCACGATAGCTAGCGGATGGCAATACATTGTAAGAGAAGATTATGCTTCGTCCAGCAGCTTAAGGCAAGCATCGCGGACGATGAGCTCTTCGCCTGGCTCCAGCGTCATCGGATTGAGATAGAAGCTCGCATCGCTGTCGGGTGCGACGGCGATGGCCGGCTCTTGCGTGAGGAAAGCTTGTACGAGGTCATCCGCCGATTTGCCGATGACTCCCTGGTCAATGGTCACACGGCAGCGGGGCAGCGGCTGGCCCGCTTCGTTGGGGAAGGCGCGTTCGGCGCGGACGCCGGGCAGCGGGTTAAGCGCGGCGCAGAACAGTTGCACCGTCGCTTCGCAATATTGTTCGCGGGCGGCGTGATCAAGCTTGATATAACGCTCGACGGCGGCGAGGGCGCCCATCATCTCTTCTTTGCCGACTTTCATCGGGCGGCCCAAGCCGTGGTTGGGATTGCTGATGGGGCGGATGGATTCGATCAGGTCGCGGCGGCCCAGCATCAAGCCCGAGGATTGCGGTCCGCGCAGGTCTTTCCCGCCGCTGAAAAGGGCGAGGGCAGCGCCCATCTCGGTGAAACGCCAGAGGTTTGATACCGGAGGGAGCTGGGCGGCGGCGTCAACGATGAGCGGGATGTCGCGCTCCGCCGCGATGGCGATGGCCGCTTCCAGCGAGATGTCTTCGACACTGTCAGTACCGCGCGCAAACCAGAAGACGCAGGCGCTGCGCTCGTTGATGGCGGCGCGCAGGGCGGCAGGGTCGCTCTCAATTTCAGTGACTTTGAAGCCGGTCTGGTGGATGGCGTAGTCGTATGGGTTGCGCTGGCTGCGGAAGACAATCGCTTGGTCCTTGAAGGCGGCGATTTTCGGGAAGTGTTTGAGCGCGTCGGGCTGCTTGTAGAGCACGGCGGCGGCGGAGGCCAGCACAATGCCGGCGGCGGCGCCCGAGGTGACGTAGGCGGCTTCGTTGCGCGTGAGCTCGGCGATGCGTTCGCCGACGCGGCGCTGCAAGAGCTGGAGATCGACGAAAGCCGTTGCCGCTTCGTTCATCGCCGCGAGGACTTCGGGCGGCATCAGGGAACCGCCGAATTTGGTCATAGTGGCGTAGGCGTTGATGAGGGGGCGGACGCCGAGAGACTGATAGTCGGTCATGGTTCGATGGCTCCTGACGGGTAGCGGATCTGCCAGTATTTGGGCGGCGCGTCTTCCCAAAGCGGCGTCGAGCGGCCGTTGAGGTCGTAGACGATTTCGCCAGCGCGGATGGTCATCTCGCAGCTCAGCTTGCGGTCGCCATTCATGCGGGCGTAGCCGCAATCGACAAAACCGAACGCACCCCTTTCCTGGCGCAGGACGGCGATATCGGCTTCGGCGCCGATGCTCAGCGAGCCCAGCTCAGGATGGCCGATCTCCCGCGCCGGCGCGACCGTGGAGCGGCTGATGACATCGTTCAGCGGCATGCCCATGCAAAGCAGCTTTGACATCGTGTTGAGCATGTCATGCACGACGCCGTTGACGTTGCCGATGTGCAGGTCGGTGCTGATGGAATCGGGCGGGAAGCCGCCATTGAAGGCGGGAATCGCCTGGCGGAACCAGAAGCTGCCGGCGCCATGACCGAGATCGAAAATGATGCCGCGCTCGCGCGCCTCGAACATGAAGTCGGCCGGCATGTTCGCGTTATTCAGGATGGGGAATTGCTGGGCGTAGACGTGGGTGTGGATATCGCCGGGCTGCATCTTGCGCAAAAGCTCTTGATAGGTCCGTCCTTCGCGATGCCAGAAATCGACCATCAGCGGCTTCTGGCAGAGTTCGGAGGCTTCCAGCGCGCGATCGACCGCGGCCCAGGGCGGGTGTGCGTCATCGAAGGGTTTCGACACCCAGTAGTGCGCGGTCTTGATGCCGACGCAGTCGTCGGGGTAGGCGAGCACGATCGAAGCGGCGAGCGCGGGATCCATCTCGCTGACGTCTTGCTCGAAGGGACCGCGCATGCCCGAATTAACGATGTTGATGAAGGCGAAGATGCGCGTCTTCCAGCGGTCGATGACGGTGCGTTTGAAGTGAAGAAAGTGCCTGGCGCCGGCGGTGCCGGTATCGACCACGGTGGTGACGCCGGAACGAAAGGTATGATGATCGGCGATGATGCTCAGGGTTTCCGGCTCGCGCGTATGGTAGACATGGACGTGGATGTCAATCAGCCCGGGGGTGACGTAAAGGCCCGATACGTCAATGGTCTGGGCGGCTTGGGCGGAGGGGATGTCAGGCGCGACCTGGGCGATGCGATCGCCGCGGACCGCCAGATCCAGCGGCGCGTCGATGTTGTTGGCCGGGTCGATGACCTGGCCGCCTTTGAGAAGAAAGTCGTATTGGGTCATAGGCGGTTGCTCCAGCTTAGGTCCAACGAATCAACTGCTGCGAAGTGGAGTGCGTTCGCAGCGGATTAAGGTAGAACTCCAAGCAGAATCAATGGAACAGCAGGAACGCCGCGCCCCTGTCGTATTACATTCACGAGGTCGCGTTCATAGTATGGCACGCCAGACGACATATCCCGCTCCATCTGCTTCATTGGGAGAATCTCAATGCCGACGTCGATGATGTCGGCGACGAAGAAACTCAAGTGCTTTACGAATAGGTCGTGGGCAACGAAGGCATACTTGCCAAATTGAACCTCGACTGCAATTCGATTCTTCACGAAGTCGGTTTGGTTGTACGACATAATCGGCTCGCGACCGGCCTGGCCTATAGCCGACTTCTGTTCCTCCTCCGGGCGGCTGTAAATGCTTCGCATCAGATCTTCGTCATCCGTTACGTAGAAGGTCTGCCTTCGCTGCTTCCAACCCAGCTCTTCAAAACTAGCCTTGAACATGTCATTCATATCCTTCGGCGAGTAGAGCAGTCTGCCGGGCATTGTTTTTTCTTTTGATATCTTGGTCCTGCATGCCTCAGCATCGACACGCGCGACGACGTCAAGGATTTCGTCCCACAGTTCTTTGTGGTGAACGAGCATATATTCCCATCCATTTAAATGAGAGTATTGTGCGGCGATGCGCATCAATGTCCGCCCTTGGGCAGCATCGGGTCATAAACGGGTTTGCCCATCGGGCGTGTTTTGAGGCGGCCCGCCTGCAAATCTTTTACGCGCTCGCGAGCAATTGAGATGTAGTCCTCGACGATGTCACAGCCATAGCCGTTGCGCTTGTGCATTAGGGCGGCAACGACTGAGGAACCAACGCCAACGTAGGGATCCAACACATCGTCATTTTCATCGGTCATTGACAATACGAGGCGCTCGACCAGTTCAACGGGAAACTGACAGGGGTGAATAGTTTTCTCCGGGTGATTGTTCTTGACATTTGGAAATTCCCAGACATCGCTAGGGTTCTTGCCCTTCGGATTGCCGGACAATTCGCCTTTGCGCGGACCTTTGAAGTGTCGTTTGCCCGGGTATTTCGAGGGGACGCGAATCGGATCCAAATGCCAGGTGTAATCATC
>JAPOWK010000146.1 GCA_026707665.1 Chloroflexota bacterium | reverse complement strand
GCGGGGCGCGTCCAATGGCGAACCGATTCGCGTCCAGGTCCCGGGCGCGGGTCCCCCGCCGTTGAACGCCCCATACTCCTACAGCCGCATAGTGTCTCAAGATTGTTGCCCAAGCCTACGACCAACCCGCCGCAACCTGCTTCGCCATGCGCCTAGACCGCGCCGACTTGATTCGCTGGATCGCGTGATCTTCATCAGCTTGCGTTATGTTGTTCGTCAGCCTGCGCTTGATCAGCGTATGGAATACCGCGCCCGGATTGCGCCCAACCCGCAATGCCCGCTCCGCCAGTGCGACAAACTGGAGCGTTCTATGCTCGCCGTCTTCCCACCAACCGACCTGTATGGCGTGCTGTCTCAAGTGTTCGAGCGCGGTATCAGACTTGAGATCGTCAATCGTGACGCGCTCGAACGGCAGATCGTGCTTTCTTCGTCTTCCCATTATTGCCCCCTGTATCAGCCAATATTTGCCTGATTATACCGAATTGGCGCAAATGCCGCGCTGTGTGACGCCCTCGAACGCGATTGTCAAGGCTAATACCTTGCGAACAA
Organism: Chloroflexota bacterium; assembly: GCA_026707665.1. Classification (GTDB taxonomy): domain Bacteria; phylum Chloroflexota; class Anaerolineae; order Aggregatilineales; family Phototrophicaceae; genus UBA6055. The sequence continues at coordinate 9,376 of JAPOWK010000146.1, read as the reverse complement.
GCCTGTACAGCACTGTACGAATGTACCGGCAGCTGTCGGAATGGTGTTTCATATGAAACAATGAATGATAGATCTGATGCTGTGAGCGAAGAGAGTGGAAGCATAGGAGACCCAGCCCCAGCGTTTTCGCTGTGCAAGGCTTCCTATGCTCACCCGATCCGTGCCGCTCGCTCGTTCGTTTTCGCATACGCATAGCGCGGAATTTCGCTGTGCGCGAGTAACACCTAATCGCCTGTGTTCCGGCGTGTAGCCAGCGGTTTACTATCGCTGTCGGCTTTGCTACGCCCCCCAGTAGCCGAATTTTCCCGTGATTCGCTGGTGTAGGTTGCGCGTCCGAATCACAGGCAAAAAAAAAGCGCACCCGCCGTAGCAGAGTGCGCAAAGAAAGAGATTAGTTGCAGTGCGCCGCGTCCTGAGTGTCAAGCCACGTATCGAATCGCGGATCGTAGGACAAAGGCGTATACGTGTTGTTCAAAATCCCTACGAATTGGATCGCAACCGGCTTCGTCATATGGATCAGTCCAGCCGGTTCAATGCCGCCCTGAACGTATCCCAGCACCTGAGCGGTGTAGTTCTGACTCGCGAATCCTATCGCGTAGCCGCCCTGCCGTTGCGGACAAGGTATAGGATCGTTTTCCCCTAGCCCGTGATCCGCAAGGAATCTGCCGACCGCACTCGCTTCGTCCGGTGTGGCGAAACAGATATTCCAGCCGTCCGAAAAGTCACGTATGACCAGTTGCCGAAGCGCGTCCAGTCCGCTTTCGCCGTGAGCGTAGCCAAACACTTCGAACGGACAAGATAGCGGCGGCGGACAACCCTTGCCGCATTGTCCGTTTTGCGTGCTTGGATCGCAATAGAACATCTTGTCCTTGTCATGCGCCTTGTCACTGGAGACAAGCGGCGCGTACTCCAAGCCGTCCTGTATGCCGCAGCAAACGCCCGGAAGCGTGCCCGGACAACTGAAACAGGCGCGTGTGACGATCTCAACGTTCACAGGCGCGAGCTGGATAGCCGCGCCCGCTAACGCGAATTGGGAGAACGTTAGAAGCGCGAGCGCAGCCACCAGACTTGCGATGTAGACAATGTTCGCTGATCGCTTCACAAGTCTATCCCGACCGCGATAGCGGCTTTCTTAAGATGTTCCAGCGCGTCCATAGCCTTGGCGATGTATTCAGCCTTGTTCGGATCGTGCGCTACGTCCTTGGCGATATCTTCCAAGTCTTCGATGGCTTCCGCCACATTGATAATTGCTTCTTTCAGGTTCATTTTTTTGTCTCCGTTAGTCAAAATTTTGTGAAAGACGTAATGTAAAAGTAAGGTTTTCGCTGATAAACTCATTGCGGTTCAGGCTGGTTAAATCCGAGTGCCGTTAGAATTTTTTTCTACAGTTGGAGATAAAAATCCGGAATATTTACACTCGATTTTTTAGGATCGCAAACACCCCAGAGGTTTCAGTAGAATTTTTTTCTAACGACACTCGAATTTACCCAGACCTTTTGCGATCATTCGTCCGCTTCGATCATGCCCGACAAGCCAGCCGCCCGCTCGATGTCCAGCCCGCCCTTTACGAGCGACTGGAACGCCCGCGCCCGACCCGCCAGATCGCTTGCGCGCAACTCGTTGAACGATAGATCTATGTTTTCGTCCAACTTGTCGTTCAGTTCCTGCTTGATCAGCATTCCTAGCGGCGCGATTGTTCCGAATAGGAATTGCCGCCATGCTTCCCTTTGTCCGCCCCCGTCCGATACCGTTACCAGAGCCTGCGGAACGCCGCAAGCCGTCAGCACTTCCTTTGTGGCGGTTGAGAGCAACGACACGAACGGTTGCGGCGGATCGCCGCCGAGCCTGACGGTTGACCAGTCCCGATTCGTGCGCAAGCCGGTATTTGCCGCAAGCGAGTACTGCGCTTCCACCGTAGCGACCCGTCCGTTCAGTTGCGCGATCTGATTGCGCAAGCCGTCCAGTGTTTCAGCCGCGCCGTCCGATGACGGAACGGACAACAGGAATCCCCGCGGCGATCCCGCTTCGTCCCTGAGCGATCCCGCCACGTTCGCCGACAACTGACCCGCCGCGCTCGCCACCGCCACCGGTGACAAGCCTACCCAGCTGCGCACCGGATCGACCGCGTAGCGAAAATGCAGAACGCTTTCCGATCTTACGTCCTGATAGCTGGACGTGTAGGTAGGCCCCGGAATGTCAAGATCGTAAAGCCATGTGGATTGATCCATATCGCCCTTGATGGTATGCGTGTTCGCCGGATACAGCCGCAGACCGTCAGCCCCGCCGGTGTCGATCTTAACGACCAGTTCGCCGCGCTTGATCAGCGACCGCGCCACCAGAAGCAAGAACGGCGGCGTTACCGCCCGCATGATCTGATCGCTTCCGCCGACTTCGGCGGCGGCGATTGCGCGTCCTATGAGACCCGCGGCAGTTTCGAGCGCACCGGTTGCCTGCTCGGTGACCCGGTTGTTAGTTCCGTCAGCGTTGGCAACAGCCTTATTGATGACCTGCTCGGTGTAGTCCGCGTCCGTTGTGGCGGATCGCTTGCGAAGCCTGTCAAACATCACCGCCGCCCTTCCGCGTTGACCCGCGCCACCGCCCGCCGCAATGAACGCTTGGCGCGAAGAATTACCGCCCTTTCGTCAACGTAGCGTTCCCGCTTCGCCACGATCCGAGCGTACGGCGCGGTGAATCCCCACCGGTAAAGTTCGTTGCCGTGCAAGTCCTTGGTAACGTCAGATATGAAAGAACGCCGCATGTTGCCCGTATCGACCGGTACGCGCTGCTTCAGGTAAGGTTCAACCCATGTGTCCATATCTTCCTTGAGATACTGCAAAATCCGATCTATCTTGCGCGATAGCGGACGCGATTGTATGTCAACGTCAATTGTAATCGGCATAATTCAACCTGTATTCCCGCTTGGTGATAAGTTCCCGCGGCTTCGGTATTTTCTGATCTTCCGCCAACTCGACTTCTACAATCATGAATCGCCCCCGCGCTATTTCAGACCTGCCTTGAACATCGAAAACCTGATTGTCATCAACAAGCAAGTCCCGCGATCCGTCACCCGCTACGTCTATGAATCTGATCAGGTAGGTTCTTGTCAGACTCTGCCTAACGATTCCGAACGTTGGCTGGACAAGCGCAATATCTTCCACTTCCGCGCTGATCTTGCCCCATGTGGTTGTAGCCACGTATACGCCCCGTCTGATGTAGGAGAAGTAGCGTATCGACCGCCCCAGATTCAATACCGACTGCTGCCGCTCTATGTTCGCCGGATTAGCCATAGTCTCTAAGTATTACCCTTGTCTTGCCGCCTGTCAGTTGATTGTATCTAATGTTATGTACGAATCCGATTTCTGCTACATCCCCGCCATCACTAATTTGGATCGTACAATAAAGGTATCGTTGCGATCCCGCTTGCGAAACTTGCCCGCCAAAACTAAATTCAGCGTCCGTAACGCTGTCACTGCTTGGTTCTAAGCTAGTAGGAATATCGCCGCTTATACTAAAACCTGCTTTCCATCTTTGCTCGGTATTTTGTATCCGATATACATATTGAAAATAGCATATGATTTGCCTATATGTTGTCTTGGCTAAAAAATCCACTATTTTCTTTCTATCAGCCGCCCCAAACGTCATACTACCTAATGACGCTGTTGTATCCGAAGTAATCAATACCGTATCCGTGTAACCGCCACCGCCCGGCGCGTTTGCCATCTCCAAATTGTCGCCAGCCGCGTTGACCTTAAGCCATTTGTTTGCTACCAGTGCCGGCATAACCGCCGCCAGTGCCGCCTTTTGCGTGAGCCAAGCGACCACGTTGGTAGCGTCCAGCCAGCCGAGTAGCGCATTGCGGTTCGGATCGGCTGGGAACGCCGCGCCGCCGGTGGCGGTAGGCGTGACCCACTGCGATTTTCCGTTCTTCGTTGTCAGTACCTGCCTTTCCTCGCCCGCCTTGATATTGGACGGCGGAACGCGGACGCTGATTGTTGACGTTGCGAGCTGGACGCTCGCGTTAAAGTCCGCTTGGCTGCTGTAGTCAATGATATGCGGATTGTCGCTTGATCCGTCAGCCAGAAAATACAGATCGTAGGTATCATCCTCGCCTGTCGGATACTTTCGGAAGTATGTCGATTGAGCGGTAGGTATGGTTGTCCGCGTAGTGCCGTTGTTCGATATGCGTATGCGCACAAGGTTTATATCTGTGCCGCGCGGAACGCGCAGAAGCCACAGGATCGAGCCGGTTTGCGCCGTGTTGGTGCGGAACACCGAATTAAGGTAGTAACTCACGTCCCGCAGTTGCGAAAATCCGCCGCGGTAGGGAACGAGCCCGTACCCCTCGGAATTGATGTAGATGTTGTTGTGAGGCGCGTCCGCCCAAGCCGTTACCGTATGCTCGATCTGCGCGAACGCCGTCAGCGATTTCAGGTTCTGTTCAGCCAGTGCCTGCGCCGCTTCGCCCGTCATTTCGGCGTGTTCGATCTCTGTAGCAAGATCGCTTTTGATGTCCGCTACGCCGATCTTGCGGCTTGCGTTCGCGTCTATTTCAGCCTGGAATTGATCGTTCGCCGCGTCCAGCGCGATAATCTTCTTTTCCAGCGCGTCCAGTTGCTCAGGCAAAACCCCTTGACCAGAAGCCAAGCGAGCCTGCCGCAATTGGTAGCTGATCGTGCCGATTCGCCTTGTGGCAAGGTAGTTGATCCCGACAAGCTGACGCACCGGCGGCGCGGTTCGGCGCGTCCATGCGGTAAATTCCAGCGTGTACGTGATTCTTGACGGTTGCGCAAGATCCGTGCCGGTGATCTCCACAGGATCGCCGTTCGCGTCAGGAATAGGCGATTCGCCGACACTGACCATCGAATGAGAGTTGAACACGTTCAACGGTATGGATAGCCGCGTGTACTGTACAACGTTCTGCGTGTATCGCCGCCGGTGCGTGAACGACTTTTCGAAGCCGGTGCCAAACTCGTGAGTAGTCAGCAAGTCCATTACAAGAATGCAATTGCTCTGATACTCTACATCTATATAGCCGTCCCAGATCGTCCAGAAGTCCGTATCGGCGACTATCGGCGGCTTCGCTTCGTACCTGTCGAGCAGTACGACCCTGTAGCCGTCACCGCTTTCCGGTGATTGTGCGGGAGCCGGTAGAGTAAACTCAGTCAGTTCCGGCGCGGCGCGGAATATGTAAGGAGAGATATTACCCGGCTGTTCGAGTTCCGTTGACTCGCCGCCAGCCGTTCCCGCGCCGGTGCGCCGGTACAGTTGCAGAATAGCCGCCGCGCCGCTGTTTCGCATGGCGTTGGCGAACGCCGTGCCAGCCTGACCCTGCGGCTGATCGTACAGGTATCCGATAAGGCGGATCGCCGCTTCGTTCGCCACCACCGGCGGCGCAACTGGAGCGTGCGTCAGGATCGCTTCCTTTGCGTACGCCAGCAGCCGTTCGACCTGCGCCAGTTCCTTTTCGTTGTCCGCTACGATCCTGATCGCGTCAGCGACTTCGGACACCGTTACAGTTATCGCGCTCATAGCAGACCGTGCAAATACTTGTCGAAGCCGTAGACGTAGCTAGTATGCCTGTTGCCGTCCAGCATTAGTTCGATCTTCCGCGCTTCTGCTGTTGTGTGATCGTAAGCCGGCGCGGTAACAATGCTGATCTCTTTCAGCACCGCTTCCGTGATCACCCGCACCGCCCGCACCGACCGCCGCATTTCGCGCTTTTCGCCGTTCCGCGCTACGATGAAGCCCGGCGATACGCCTTTCATCAATCCCTTGCGCACAGCGTTGTACGTGTTCAGCACCCATTCCGGCGCGTCATTCAGATCGAGTTTTGCGCAAAACTCGAAGCAGTCATCGACTTCGCGCAGTTCCAGCGATCCGCCCGACCGGTTGGCTAGCGGCTTCGTGTAGTCATGGTTGGCAAGCAAATTTACTTCGGCTTCCGCGCTTCTAATCGTGCCTTGGAACGCGCCGTGCGCAAACATTTCAAACCTGCCGTTCACTTTCGTTATGGAGTTGTAGGGGAATCTACCGGACAATTCCCCTACGCCCCCATCGAGTTGGCGAATCTCGAGTACGCCGGCTAGGTTTGTGCTAGTCTCGATCATCGGATCAGGATACCTTGTATGTAACCTTTTTGAACGCGGCGGCGCGAATCATGCTGAAGCCGTAGAGCATGATCGCGGTGATCTTGATTTCGCCGGTGTCCGCCTTTGTCACTTCGTCATTGATGATCGTAATGCCTTCCCAGACCGGCGCGACCGCGTCCATTCTCATACCGAGCCGAGCGATAGCGTTCTGCTTGTTAGCGGCAACCGCGCCTATGTGCGTGCTGATCCGCGCCCCCCGCGTTTTCATGTCGATAATGTCAAGTGCGCTCTGATCGCCCGCGGTGCTGTAGACGCTGGCAAGTTTCGTGTAGGTTTCCTTGCCAGCCAGTACGCCGACCTGCCCCACCATATCCGCGTAGATTCCATCCAGTTGCGAATAGATGGACGATACGCCAAGCGTAAAATCGACAACTTTCGATGATTGATCGCTTGCGGTGGCGGCGGCTTCCACCCCTGCAACTACCCGTTCGTCCAGCTTGTCGCTCAACGCTTCCGATAGGTTCTGCCGTAGGCTTGCGTCCATTCCGCGAAAAGTTGCCGCGTCCTCTCGACCGTAGAAGAAAGACGCCTGTATACGACCCGGATTGACCGGCTTGACGGTAAACTCACCGGTGGTTTCAGCCTGCGCCGCTTTCTTCGCTGGAGTCCCCGCCGTTGCGCCGGTAGTTAATACCGGATAACTGCGCGTTCCGACCGGTACGGTTGGCTGCGCTACGCCCAGAAAAGCGGATACGCTGCGCGGGAATATGACCGGCAGTATTTCAGCCTGATTAACCGATACGATGTTAGGTATCGGCGTGACGGCGCGAGTTTCCAGCATTGCGATGGGAATCTGATCGCCGCGCAGTTCGTATTCCTCCTGCAACTCGCGTTCCGCTCCATCGACCTTGCCGCGTAATATTCCGTCAATGAATGATCCTATTGAACAAGTTTCTACGAGCGTCCGAGTTTCGCGCTTTTCGACCTTTTCGCCCTGATCGTCATTCGCTTCAGTCTCGATCACAGCCTTTAACTGCGCTTCGGTTGCCGCGAGCCGTTTACGCACTTCGTGCAGCTTCGCAATTTCTTCTTCGGTAGGTTCGTCTATCCCGAAAATGTCATTGAGTTCTGCGCGTAATTCGAGTTGCTTCACTTCGAGTTTCTGCCTTTTCGTCATGTTTCAGTCCCTGTAGGTATTGTTCCCATTCGCGTCTTGCAGAGTATAGCGTACCTGTTACAGTGCATTCCTGAGAGTTTTTTACGTGATGGCATTTGCGACAAAGAGACTGAAGATTGTCAGGATCGTAAGCCGCGCCGCCGTCCGATAGCGGCGTTATGTGATCGACTTCGAGCCGTCCAGCCCCGCCGCACTGGACGCACCGGTAGTTGTCCCGCCTGACAACCCGCAACCGCACCGACCGCCACCGCCGCGTATGTCTCGGATCGCGTTTTTTTTTGACGTTTAGCAAAATATTCTATTGTGTCTCGATGAAATTGCACCGGTGACGGCTATTTTACTAGCCGGCTTCTGCGATCCACTTTATGCGCAAAAACTGGTTAGAAAATTTTGCTAACGGCAACCGAATTTACCCAGACCTTTTTTGCTATACCGCGATCTTCAATTCCAGCTGAGTAGGCTTGCGATTCCGCGCCAGATCAGCGAGCCCGGCGGCGATTACGCCCGCCTGAAGAACATCTATGCGACCGTTAGCCCGCCGCTTGTCCAGTGCCGGATTGCCGTTCGCGTCCTGCCGTATTTCGCTCTCAAGGATCGCGCTCGCCCATATCTTCAACGGAAGCGGCGCGATTGTCCGCGCTTTCACGGCGCGTTGGAACGCTCTCACGTCATACGAGCCATCGGCGTGAGCGTGCGCACCGGTGCCCCTGAAGATCACCGGCGGCTTGTACGGCAGTTCGTCCAGCAGTTGAAGCACTTCCGCGCTTCGATACCGATCCGCGCCGATTGCCTCGATCCGCTCGCCCTCAAGATCGTCCATAACGTCCTTTAGGAACGCGCCGGTAGGCGTGACGCGGAATTGATCGTAAATCCTGACGCTTCCCTCCTCGATCATCTGCAAGTACAGATCGCCAACGCCGTCCTTGCCGCCGCGTGCCTTTGGATCGGGAACGCCCCCGAACGCGCCCCAGCACTCGACCCGACCGGTTTCATACCAGATCGCCACAACCGCCGTCATGCTGTCAGAGCCGCCCATATCGAGCCCCAGAATCACCTTGCCCGCCCGCGCCGGTTGCTCCGTCTTGGTGCAAGCCTGCCAGTCCGATACGGTGCAGATCAGTTCGCGGCTTGGCGAGCCCGGTTGATTGAGATCGAACGCCCTGAAACTCGACTGATCAGCCGGCGTATACACTACGCGAGCGGCTTCGGATTCCATGTACTCGATTGACTTGATCGTACCGAGTCCCGGATTGCTCGCCAGCCATTGTTCGCGATCATCGAGCGCACAATCATCTTCCGAGCGGTAAAGATGTACGTTCGTGTACGGCGATTCCCTGCGCTCGATGATCTCTTTGGTAAACGGCGCGTCACCCATGATCGACAAGGCAATAAACCGCCCATTCCTAGCGGATACGCTGGATCGCATACCATTCACCAATTCGCGATCCCGTTCCTTGAGCAAACCTATTTCGTCAATGATCGCGTCATCGAAGCCGCTCGCGTGACCACTGGAGCGATCCGCAGAAAGAAAATCGACCCGACCGCTAACGCCGATCAGCCGCTTCGGCGCTTTCCTTGCGCTTATCGAAGTCAGTCCGTTTGCCTCGATGATGTCAACGCATTGCAGATACAGTTCTTCAGCCTTTTCCTTTGTGACTGACGCAACACCGGCGCGGTAGCCGTCAACGCGGATCGGTGAAGCCAGCCGCGCCAGAAGATACACCGCGATAATCGCGGATTTGCCGTTTTTTCGAGCGATGCACAACAGGTTTTCCGGCGTCTCAAGGCAGTCCGCCAGGAAGTCTAAAGCGAAGTCAGGAATCGCCATCGGTTTGCCGCTATTCGGATGTCCAGGCGGTACGACAAGCCCGCCACTCCATTCCCGCAAAATGGCGATTTTCTGCGCATTGCTCGCGCCGTCCATTCCCCGCGGCAACTCCATTTTCTGAGCCTCAGCGTTCTCGATACGCTTGCGGCGGCGATATTCCCGCATGTACGCCGCTCGATTCCGCTTCGTTCCTTTTGTAACCGTCATGTGAATTGCGTGAATTGGTTACGAAAACTGGTTACGGATTTACTGCCGTAACTTTTGCTAACCCCCCCGCCGTTG
>JAPOWK010000102.1 GCA_026707665.1 Chloroflexota bacterium | reverse complement strand
CCTTCCAGCCCTGCGTACCAATCGCGGCGACATAATCGGCGAGTGTGTCGCGGTGCAGGTCCGTCCTGCCATCGATGAATACGGGATGCTGCCGCGCCGCGAAAATCAGATAGCCGCCCCAGTTGTAGCTGTTGAACAAATTGCCCTTGAGCGCGGAGGCATTCAGTTGGCGGACGGCTTGCACCGGCCAGTTCTGCGAAACGGCGGCAGCCACGGTATTCTCGTCAGAGACGAATTGCAAGTGGAGCAAGACGCCGACTGCCACTACTGCGATCAGGATGAGATTGATCACGACGCGATGCGGCTGCTCGCGCTGTCGTCGTGGGAGTGACCAACCGCGGCGAGTCAGCGCTTCGTCCAAGTGGCGGGTTGCAATGGGGACGGCGGCAATGGCAAAGAGCGGAAGATTGCGCCCGGAAAGCAGCGCCAGGCAAAATGTGCCGCCGAGGAAGATGCACTCGCTCGCATCCAGCCGGCGCCGGCTCGCCAATACAGCGCCAACGAGCAATAGCAGCAGAATGACGAAGCCCCAAGTAAAGGGTTGCCTGAAGTCAGGCGACTGCCATTCCTGAATATACTGACGCAATCCGCTGATGCCGATGGTGTCGAAGGGAATGACAAAGATGTCCAGCGCCAGCGGATTGAGGGACATCAGCGCCAACGAAAGCAGCGTTATCGCGATGAGCTTTCGAATCTTGTGAGCGGGAACAGGCGAATCTCCAATCGAAAATGCGTTGTTTATCACTTCTCCCAATGCGAAAGCGGCAATCAGGACAAAGCCTATGATGTAGCCGCCATGGCAATTGCCCCAGAACCACAGCAGTAAAGGCAGCCATCGGAGCCAGTCCCGGCCGTTTCGCTTGAGATCAAACAGCAGGAAAACCAGGAAGGCGCTGAATGTAAACGTGAGCATTTGCGGGCGAGGCGACCAAAAGGCGGCGGCACAAGTTGCGCCACTTACGAGGACAAAGCCTTGCATGTAAATGCTTCCGCGACCGGCGCGGTACAGGAAGACCATACCGGCGGTAGCCAGCGCTGCTACGAAAAGCGTCAAGCCAAGGTGGCCCGCCAGACGCCACATGCCATACATGAATAGTTGCGCCAGCCAACTATGATTCCGGTGCAGCATGCCCGCCTGCGAGTGAGAAAAGACATCGGTGTAGATTGGTTGTCCGGTTTCGACGACATGCTCGCCCAGGCGCAGGTGCCACCACAAATCTGGATCGACGGAGACGCGAGAGGCCATGGCAAAGAGAAGCAAAGGGACGATGATCGCCGCAGTACGTTCCGTGGTCAATCCAAGCAAGAACGACATCAAGCTCCCTTGTTCGCTTCCGGCTTATCTTGCGGACCAAGGTGGTTGGAATCTCGGATTGCGCTTTACGCGCGGACGCGAAGACAGGCTGGCAATAGCAATAACTTTCAACGGTCGAGGCAAACATGCGTTATTATATATGCTGACCGTTCATCTAACTTTGCTGCGAGGTGCCGAGACATGTCAGAAGTAGCCGCCCTTTATCGTCTGCAAAAGCTTGAGCTGGATATTCTTGAGCGAGCGAAACGGATCAAGGCGATCAACGCGCAATTGGAAGACGATGCGGCTTTGCGCGAGGCAGAAGCCGAAAACGAGGAAAGGCAAGCGGCGCTCGAGACGGCGGAGGCGCGAGTGCGTGACATGGAACTGGAAATCGCCGCTGCGGTAGACAAACGACAAGGCGCCGAGACCCGCCTCTACAGTGGGGAAGTCACGAACCCCAAAGAGCTGCAGGATATGCAAATGGAGGTCGAAGCCTTGACCCGGCGCAAGTCTGTACTTGATGACGAGTTGCTCAAGCTCAGTTCAGAGCGGGACGAATTTCGTGGCAAGGCGGAAACAGCAGCGGCCCGCTGTGAAGAGGCGCGCGACGAACATGAACAGGAACGCAAAGCCTTGTTGGATGAAAAGGAGACCTTGACGGCATCGGTGAATCTGTTGCTGGCGCGGCGCAAGACTTCGGTTGAGGCGATTCCACAGCAGGCCTTCCAAACTTATAACAGCATGAGAACGGCGAAATCGAATCGGCCCGTTGCCGTGCTGAAAGACAAAGCCTGCACCATCTGCGGAATCGAACAGAATTACATCGTCATCACCGCCATCAACCGCGGTGACGATCTGGTCAACTGCCAGAATTGCGGTCGAATCCTGATCAGGATCTAGCTGGCAGTCATCATAGGATCCAGAACCGACCGGTCGATCTATGGTGGCGCTAGACTACCAATTGCATTAAGACGCTGATCCCGAGGAATACGACCAGCGGACTCAGATCAATGCCACCAAGGGGCGGAAGCGCACTGCGAATCGGCGCCAGCACAGGCTCGGTCGCCTGATACAGCATGCGAGCAATAGGGTTGTTTGGATCGAGATTGGGTATCCAACTCATCAGCACGCGCGCGAGCAGGATCAACTGGTAAACCTGCAGCGCCCAAAACAGCACCTCAAAAAGCGGATTCATCGAAGTGTTTGCCTTTCTTCCAACTGCGTAATCAGACTCGTTCCCCAAATAACGCGCGTCCAATGCGAATCATTGTGGCGCCTTCTTCAATCGCAATCTGATAGTCATCGGTCATTCCCATACTTAGCTCGGGCAGCGGCAGTTCTATTTCGCGGGTCAGCTCGTCCCGCAAGTCCCGCAGATCCGAGAACACCCGCCGGACCGTCTTCTCCTCAGCGCCATAGGGCGCCATCGTCATCAAGCCCCTGATTTCAATATTGGGCAGCGCGGCGATCTCGCTCGCCTCTCGCCACAATCTTGCCTTGACCGAATGGTCTTGATACCAATTGTAACCCGCAAGTCCGTATTTCGATGCTTCGCCAGAAATATTAATCTCCAGGTGGGCGCTTAGCACACGGCCGCTCTCAACGGCGAACCGCGACAGCCGCTTGGCCAACTTTAAGCTATCCACAGACTGGACGATATCGAATCGCTGAACGACCTGCTTGGCTTTTCTGCTCTGAATGTGGCCAACCATGTGCCAAGTGATATTGCCTCTGGCCGATTCGTTCACTTGCGGAATCTTTTCTACACCCTCTTCTACGCGGTTTTCACCAAAGTGTTGCAGACCGGCGTCGGCGGCTTCGATGATCTCCGCAACCGTCTTCAGCTTGCTGACCGCGACCAGCGTAACTGAGGACGGATCGCGATCCACCCGGGCGCAGCTGGCGGCAATGCAATCCTGAACTCGCTTGACATTGTCCCGGATACTCATAATGACATCACCACGCCAAAGCGTCCGGTCACCCCGTTTTCCGCGCGATGCGAATAGAAGTCGTTGGTGTTGTCGTATGTACAGATGTCCAAGACTGTGATCTTCGTGACGCCGCAACGTTCCAGGTCCCGACGATTGGCGTGCCAGAGATCGAGGTAAGACGCGCCGTCAGCGGTATCACGCCAAATTACCTCGGCGCCTTCACCGAAATAAGCTTCAGCCTGCGAAGCCACTTCTTCGCCAACGCGGTAGTTGCACCAAGAAATGGCGGGACCAATAACGACTTCGATGTCCGCCGCTTGGCAATTAAAGGTCTTTTGCATCATCCGCGCCACCTTCGCCGCCATGCCCCTTACCGTGCCGCGCCAGCCAGCGTGCGCCAATCCAATCACCCGCTTGCTTCGATCGAAATACAAGAGCGGTACGCAATCGGCAAAGCGCATCACCAGCGGTGTGTCCGGCTGGTCAGTGATGATGGCATCGGCTCTCTGCAGCTTGCCATTTCGCCCACTGTTCTCATCTATGACCAGCGTGTCGACACTGTGGACTAGCCAACAGCTAACGGCACGCCCGCCATCGACATCAGCCGCCCGGTATATGCGAGCATGATTTTCTCTGACTGCCTCCAAGTCATCGCCAATGGAAGCCCCTAAATTCAGCGTGTGCCAAGGGCTCTTGCTGACGCCGCCGTGGCGCGTAAAGATGCCGTGCCGAAGCTCGCTCCACGATTCATTTCGGTAGAAGGTCAGCCCAGCGCGCGATTTGCGATCCACCGCGAATGGTTCCTCCCGGTCAGTATTGGTGTAGTCTATTGCCCCCACTCCCAATATAGCACGAATCAATGAACAAAGCCTTGCCGCGATTGTCCTCGCAAGCGCTTCATTCCAAGAACTTGCCGGGCATTTCGTCTCTGCTGTCGAGCGCAGCGACAGACTCTTGTTTTGCAGAAGCTGGTACTTTCTGTGCTAGAATCGAAACAAATTAAACGGCAGCCAAACCGCGGGAGAATGAGGCAAGTGTTGACGGACGTCACGGCCAGCGAGAGCTACTTCCGGCGCATTGAACTCGGCGCAGTTCGTGCAGCGGAATGGCTCCAGGATTTGGTCTTTCCGCCCTCTTGTAGCCATTGCGGTCGTGTTGATTTTCGCTTCTGCCCTGCCTGCCTGTATGAATTGGAGCATGTTCCTATCGCTGTATCGCAACTGCGTGTCGAATCATTGGACGCGCTTTGCGCCACTGGCGGGCATCGCGGCCTGCTGCAAAGCGCGGTACAAGCCTTCAAATATGACGGCGCTCGGGAACTGGCCATGCCATTGGCAGGCCGGCTTGTCAAGGCGCTACGAATACTGAAGCTGCCCATTGACGCTATCGTGCCGGTGCCTTTATTCGCTGACCGCCTAGCGGAGCGAGGTTATAATCAGTCCGAATTGCTGTGCCAGCAAATGGTGCTGAAGACCGGTATTCCGGCGCGTCCGAATGTCCTCAAGCGAATCCGCGAGACGAGCCAGCAGGCACTGCTTTCAGAAGAGGAGCGGCGCAAGAATGTACGTGACGCTTTCGCGGCCTCGGCGGATGCAAACGGACTTTCGGTCTTGATCGTTGATGACGTCGCGACGTCGGGATCGACGCTTCGCGAGTGCGCCAAAGCGCTAAGAAAACAAGGGGCTGGGCACATTTACGGTATCGCTGTCAGCCACTCTCTATCCAGCGACTGGTTTCCCCAGGAGGAAGACGATGAATATCAACATTCATGGAGATGGGATCAAAATATCTGAGGCACTTGACAGCTACACCCGTTCGAAGGTCGACAAGCTCGATCGTTACCTGCCCAACATCTCCAATGTGGGAGTAGAACTTTCGATCATTCGTACGCATCGCGGCGCCGACCTCGCCATCGCGCAGATCACCGTCCAGCACGCGCGCGGCGCCATCCTGCGCTCCGAAGAAAAGATGAACATTGAGAATCGCGATACGATTCGCTTCGCCATAAACAAAGCGGTGGACAAAATGCATCGCCAAATCGATCGCTTCAAGAGCAAGCGCAAGTCTAAGAATCAGAAAGTGCGCGACCGATATCGGGCGACAGTTGCCGAGCTGGATCTCGCCGAGGACTTGCCGAGCTTCGTCGCCGATGAAACGGAGGAGGCCGACGCGACCGCCGAGATTTACCGCCGCAAGCAGGTGGAAATGATGCCGATGAACGAAGAAGAAGCCATCGAACAGCTGGAACTGCTTGACCATAACTTCTATATGTTTATGAACGCCGAAAGCGAGCAGGTCAACGTGCTGTATCGGCGAGACAGCGGTGGCTACGGCATCTTGATACCGTTGTAGAGACGCGACAAATGACGACCAACGGCGCGTCCGCCCCTATTTCTGCCACATGGCGGCGAGTGTCTGGTATTTGCGATATTCAAACCAAGCCATCAGGAGCGACAGCCGGAAGCCGTGCCAACGATCACGGTAACCGCCGAGGGTGACAAATCGCCAATAAAACTGCCGAAGCGGCTGCAAGACGAGGCTGTGCTGTTTTGGTCTTACGCCTTGTGCATATAGGCTTTGAGCGTCATAGCGCGCGTAGTTCTCCTGCTTGTCCTTAAACTGTTCAAGATCTTTGTAATTGTAGTGAACCAAGGGATGGCGAATCGTCCCTTCCTCGCCGTATAACTTCACCACCTCATGCACTTTTCGACGCGTGTCATAATAGGCTTGCCCAACGCGGAGCAAGCGCGTCTGATAATCCGGATACCAGCCTGCGCCCTTGGTCAGTATGCCGAAAATATAATTGTGTCGCGGTATCCGCCAGCCGGCGAAATCAGGCAACCTGATCTTCTGCCGGATTTCTTGAGCCAGCGCGTCGGTCACGCGCTCGTCCGCGTCAACAAACAGCACCCAATCCGTCATCTCGTCGGCGGCGTCCAGCGCGGCATTGCGCTGCTCGGTGTAATCGACGAATTCGTGCTGAAATATATCGGCGCCCGCTCGTTGGGCAATTGCCACAGTGTCATCCGTGCTGTACGAATCGAAGACGAGGATGCGATCGGCGAATCTCAAAGATTTGATGCAGTCTGCGATCTGCTCGGATTCATTATGCGTGAGCACGATGGCTGTCAAGTGCGTCATGCTTTCGCCATCTCGATGACTTTCTGGCAAGCCGCGCGCAATTCGGTATCGAGGGCGTCCAGATTTCGCATTTTCCGCCACATGCCCAGTATCACTAGCCGGCGCGCCAGTTGGCGCTTCCAATTCGGATAATGTTTCTCATACAATAATAGCCTACTTTTCCACAAATGGATGAGGCTGTCGGGCCGGGCTTGCGATGTGCTGCCCCCGCCGATATGGGTCACGTGCGCCGCCGGCACACAGAGAATTTGCCAGCCCAGCTTTCTGATGCGCCAAGCCCAGTCGACCTCCTCGCAATAGAGGAAGAAGGCTTCGTCAAATATGCCCGACCGTTGGATAACCTCGCGCCTTAGCATCATGGTCGCGCCGAGGGTGAAGTCCACCTCAAATGCTTCCGCGGCAGCGAAATAGGCTCGTGGATAGCGACCATTGAAGGATCCGTCCAACAGGCGACCGGGCGTCGGAAGTAGCTCTGCCCAAATCTGTCGAAGCCCGGGAAAGCGAAAGGCGCTGTGCTGGAACCCCCCGTCGGCAAACGTGAGGCGCGCGCCCACCACGCCAACCTCGGGACGCGCCATCAGTGCATCGTACAGCCGCCGGGTCGCGCCTGGATGGGTGACAGTGTCCGGATTCAACAGAAAGACGGCCGCCGGCGTCTGGGACGCATCGACGGCGCCGCCAAAACCGAGCTCTCTCATCGCCAGATTATTGGCCGCCGCGAAGCCCAAATTGGTGTTTTTCACAACCAGATGGACAGTGGGAAACTCGTGGCGTACGATTTCCGCGGTTTGGTCTTGCGATGCGGAATCGACCACCCATACTTCGTTGCGCAAGCCGCTGTCTTGCAGGTCATCGAGGAGACTGCTTAAGGCAGCTCGAATGACGGCAGCGTTATTCCAAGTGACGATGACAACTGCCAAATCGGGCTGCGCGCTGCTCGGTGGGAACGTCAATTTGCCGCCCCACTTTGTGGATCGACGATCATGATTGAACGCATGCCGACATGATTGTTGCGGAGACTAATGGCGACATCCTCATGAATGAGGCCAGCCCAGCAATTCTGCGGATTGCGCGCTTTCACTTCCGTCATGCGGATGGCGCCCCAGACCAGCGCCCGTTCGCCAGGCGCCAGGTAGCGATAGGTGTTCTCGCTCGCCGCGTCGTAGACCTCTTGCAGGCGGTCATCGCGCGCGATTGCCCAGCGATAGGGAAAGCTGGAGATCGACGTTTCACATTGAATGCCGACGCGCCAGGCGCCCGATTCATCAAAGAAGCCCAGAGTTCCAGCCAACTGATCTTGCTGATATACCGTACCCGGCGCCGGACCGCTCGTGCGTATTGGCACCGGACCGTAATTCTCGACTGTAAGGCGAAAAACAAGCATATCGCCCAGGGGCACGGTAATCCGCTGGGAATACGCTAGCGATGAAGCGTCGTCCGGGCGTGGCAAGGTAGCGCCCAGGCTGTCGGCATTTGAAAGCCACTTCTCGTCATAGGGTTGTACGTCAAAAGCGACATCAACGCCAGGCGCTTGTGGCTTGATTTCCGCAAAAGGTTTTCCGCCAGTCACGATCGTCAGATCGCTTTCCATCCTGACTCGTTGGCCGACATGGTCTTGCGCCAGAGCGACCACGCGATAAGTGCCATCGGGCGGCGGATCCACTCCGAGATCGATGCCGCCCTCATAGTCGAATAGATGGCGTCCCGCTTCGCCGTATTGGCGTTCTTCCACGCGCGCGGAGATGGGAATGCGCAGATCGCCCTCGCCCAGGAGATAGACATCAAGCCGCTCCACATTCTTTTCAAGATAAACATTGATGCTGACGCGATCGGCGACGCCGTCCTGATTGGGGGAGAATATACTGGGGGAAACGGAAAACTCCGACATGATCGGCAAGGGCGTATCGCCACCCTCAACGAGCAGCGAACCCTCCGCGCTCGTGGTTATGCCTTCGGCTGCCTGGGCTTCCAGAACCCAGCGATAATCGCCATTCGGAATGAGCCGCCGCTCAATCCGGCCGTAGAGTGTTTCGCCCTCGTGTACAAACCCGTCCACCACACCACTGAAGAGCACGCTGAATTCGCCACCGTCTCGCGGTTGGCGCTCGCGGAAATAGAATTGCCGGCCCGCCTCAGAAAAAAGGGACAGGCTGATCGTCGCCGGGCGCGCAAGGCGATAGACAAATACAGCGAGGTCGTTTTCGCCATCGGCATTGGGGCTTATCGCCGGCCGGTCGAAACCGGCTTCAAGAATCAGAGGGATGGGCGGCTTCAAAAGAAGATTGCCAACCACAAATACTAGAGCGAGCCCGAGGGCGGCCGCCAACAGCGTAACCTTTCGTGACAAACGCATGCACAGTCGTCCCTGGTACATAACATGAGCAATTCAAGTCTACTGATGGGCTTGTTTACGAGCAAGTCCAATTCAACGCGGGCAGCTGCCGGCGCTCATGCAGACACTGCGTCGAGCCGCCAGACACGGCGTTCATGACCTTCCAGCGCATGGTTAGCAGGGCTTACCATAGACGAGCAATTGCGCTAAACTTGCCCTTTCCCGGTCAGCTTCGATCGAGAGGAATCGGAGAACCTGTTGGCGGCAGAAGCGGCATTGGACTTCGACAGAATTGAAAATGCGGCGGCAAAGACCGACGGCGTCTTTGAGCTTCCTCTGCTGCCACTGGACGCCCAGGTTCTGTTTCCCAGTGTGCTGAGCCTGGTACCGCTGATCACGGAGGCACAGGTCCAGGCCGCGGCTTTCGCGCGCGAGCAAGCGACAACCCTGATCGCTTGCAAGCTTCGCATGGAGAACAAGGACCAAGCCCTTATAGACACGATACATGCCATTGGCACGGAAATCGCGCCCGGGAAAACAACGCGAATCGCGGCAGACAGTGTGCAGCTTCTGGCACAAGGCCGGCGGCGGGTACGAATCCTTGAGGTCCGCCAACTTGGCGCTTATCCAACTGCGCTAGCCTGCGCCCTGGTTGAAGAAGCTGTCGAGCTCAAGACCTTGGAGTCTCTGGCGACGGCGCTCAAGGAGCTCTTCAAGCACAGCAGCCAATACAACGAGGCGATGCCCGACAGCATCGTGAAGCATATTCTCTCGCTCCAGGATCCGGGGCTGCTCTGTGACTCGCTGGCTTCGATACTGCCGCTGGCGCCGGAAGATTCGCAGCAGCTGCTGGAGCTTGAGGATGTCGCCAAGCGCCTTGAGCTACTGGCCGTCCTGCTCACATCCGAATTGCAGGACAACGAATTTCACGACGAGGTTCATGCGCGCCTGCAAGATGAAATCGCCGCCAATCAACGCGAGATGTACCTGCGCGAACAGGTCCGCGTCATTCAGCAGGAATTAGGCGATGGCGACGTTTTCCAACAGGAGATGCGCGAGTTTTCGGAACGAATCCGCGCGGCGAATCTGCCGGCTGAAGTGCAGGAAAAGGCGATGAAAGAAGTGTCGCGTCTGGGCGTTATTCCACCGATGTCGCCCGAGTCTGGCGTGATTCATACCTATCTCGATCGACTGCTGACCTTGCCCTGGAATGTGCTGAGCGATGAGAATCTCGACCTGAAGAACGCGGAGGACATATTGGAGCGCGCCCACTACGGGCTATCCAAGGTGAAAGCGCGTATCATCGAACATATCGCCGTGCGCAAGCTGGCGAAAGATAAAATGAAGAGCCCGATTCTGTGCTTTGTGGGGCCGCCCGGCGTCGGCAAGACTTCGCTCGGAAAGAGCATTGCAGATGCGCTCGGCTGCAAGTTCCTGCGCATCAGTCTGGGCGGCGTGCGCGATGAGGCGGAAATCCGCGGCCACCGCCGCACCTATATTGGCTCGATGCCGGGCCGGATTCTCCAGCAGATGGAGCGCTCCGAAACCGTGAATCCAGTTTTTGTGCTCGATGAAATCGACAAGATGAGCGCGGATTTCCGCGGTGATCCGGCGTCGGCGCTGCTTGAAGTGCTTGATCCAGAGCAGAACTTCAACTTTGTCGACCATTATTTGGAAGTGCCTTATGACTTGTCCAAAGTGACATTTATCACCACCGCCAATGATCTATACGCGATACCGGAAGCGCTGGAAGATCGACTCGAAGTGATTGATTTCAAGGGCTACTCGGAAGAAGAGAAGATCGAGATCGCGCGCCGCTTCCTCATACCCAAGCAGCTGGAAGCGAATGGCATCGCCGATGCCGGCATCCGTTTTTCGGCCGCGGCGCTGCAGCACATCATCAGACACTACACCTATGAAAGCGGGGTCCGCAATCTCGAGCGCGAGATCTCGAGGATGTGCCGCAGAATCGCCCGGCAAGTCGCCTCGGATCGCGGCTATCCGCGGCGCATTTCGCCAGCAATCATTGAGAAGCACCTGGGCCCGCCGCAGATGCTTGACTCCAAAGTCAATCGCAATGACGCGATCGGGATTGTCAGCGGCTTGGTATGGACGCCCAATGGCGGCGAGATTCAGACGGTCGAAGTATCGCTGGTGCCGGGCAAAGGCAATCTGATGCTGACTGGTCAGCTGGGGGACGTGCTGCAGGAATCGGCGCATATCGCCCTCAGTTATCTGCGAGCGCGGGCGAACGCGTTTGATTTGCCCGTCGATGATTTCGACAACTATGATATTCACGTGCACATGCCGGAGGGCGCGGTGCCAAAAGATGGACCATCAGCCGGCATCACACTGGCAACCGCGCTAATCTCGGCATACACTGAGCGACCGGCGAGCGCGGCCTACGCGATGACCGGGGAGATTACGCTGCGAGGTCACGTCTTGCCGGTGGGCGGCGTTGTGGAAAAGATATTGGCAGCCCGCCGCCGGGGCATTCCGCATATCATTCTGCCCAATGACAACAAGAAGGACTTGCACGACCTGCCCAAGGCAGCGAGGCGCGATGTCGCCATCAGCTTCGTCGAGGATATGAACGAAGTCTTGGAACTGGTGCTGCGTGAGCCGCCCAACGTCAGGCTACGTGATCTCGACGCCGAAAAGCGAAAGGCCGCGGATGAGCGACGCGACAGCGACCACGATTGAAACCGCTGGCAATGTTCATTGATGCGCATCCATGGCGCCAACCCGAACCGTATGCAATTTCAGGACTTGTAGTCGGGCATCCGCTGATGAACAGAGACAGCATCACGTGGGACCATGTTTTGCAGAAGCAATAGGCGACGCGCTCTCCCTTTGGTAATCGCGATTTTCCTCGTCGGTTGCAGCGCGCTCAGCCAGCCCACCGCGACTCCCAGCCCAACGGCAACCAGCACGCCGACGTCTACTGCAACGCCGACCGAATCACCGAGCTCGACCCCGCAAGATACGGCGACGCCTAGGCCTACGCCCGTCCCAAGCGCGACTCGTAGCCCGACATTGAGCCCGACACCTACCCTGACGAAAACGCCGTCCGCGACGCCCACGCCAACCGCCACACCGACGATCACGCCGCTGCCTGCCCTCGGCTTCGTCTTTGACAATTGGGACGTGGTGGACGTCCCAGCGGCGATCGCGGATGGGATCGACAGCGCTATGATCGCCTTCTCGAGTTCCAACAATCGTCAGACCATCGCCAATATCGCAACGGCCCAGCCATTTACCGGTGTGCAAACTGTGTACTTCGTGTCGCCAACGGGATCTCAGCGGTACATTCCCGTTTTGGAATTATTCTCAACCAAGAGCTTGGAAGTATTCGTAGCGCCTCGCGGCAACGCGCTGGCTTACGTCAAAGCGGACGATGATCCGCGCACAAGCGGTCTCTATGTATTGGACCTGGAAACCGGCTTCAGCGCAAGATTGTTGCCGGGCTTGAATCCGCTGGTGCAGCGAGGCCACTACATGGCGCCCGACTGGTCGCCGGATGGGCGCCAACTGGCGATTGCGGTGGCGACCGGATACGACATAGACATCTTCCTGGCGGCCAAGGACGGCTCTGCGCCAATCAGTATTAGCGCCATGGGATCCTATGATCTGTGGCCGCGCTGGTCGCCTGACGGAAGGCATATCGCCTTCGTCTCGGATCGCGCCGATTGCCCCAGCTGGATACCGGGCGAGCCAGACTTCTGCGATGCCTTGACCAGGCCGCCACCGACCGGTGGTCACGTATATATTTACGAGATCGCAGGCGGTCGAACCTGGCAGCTGTCGGATGTGGTTGTTTCCGAGCCGCCGAAGTGGATCGACGATACGCGCCTGGCATTCGCCAGCGGCGGTCCCTTCGAGCTGGCGAATCCGCAGCGGCGCATCTGGCGCGCGGACATTGAAACGGGCGAAGCGCGCGAGCTGCGCATCGCTGGCGGCTCTCCTAGCGCGAGCTACCTCTCCGATTCATGGTCGCCCGCTGGGCATCGCGTTGTCGTCCAGTTGGCTGACAATCGAAACGAGATTGTCTTGCTTGACGCGGCGGGGCGCCTGCTCGGGCGCGACAGCGAGCTGGACTTCCCGCGCTTTGGCATGACCGCCAGCTGGTCGGCCGATGGTACGAGAATCGCGATTGGCGGCACCGCCGGGCAATGCCCCTTTGGCATCCGCGTGAAGAACAGCGGCTTTGGCAATGTGGCCAGTGGGAACCCGCCGCCGACGATGTGCAATCCAAAATTCTCACCCGATGGTCAATACATCGCATTCACCGGTGTGAATCCCTCGGTGGACGGGCGAAACGACATCTATATCGCCAGTTACAACGGATTCGGCGCCACCAGCTTGACCCGTAGTCTGCGCGGCCAGGTGGAACTTATCGGCTGGGTCGGCGGAGAACGGTAGCGAAAATCAGGCGAAGCCCTTATATTGGCTTCGCTTGCGAGGCAACGATTCGGAGAGACGTATGACAACTCAACTTGACGACCAGATAGCGTTGGTCACCGGCGGGGGACGTGGCATCGGGCGAGCGATATGCCTGGAGTTGGCTGCCCGCGGCGCGAACGTGATCGTGAATTACAAAAGCAGCGTCGCCGCCGCCGAAGACCTTGTCACACAGATCAATTCCACCGGCGGCACAGCCAAGAGCATGCAGACAGACGTCAGCGACGCGGACCAAGTCGCTGAGATGTTCAAGGCGATACTATCCGAATTTGGCACCGTCGATATTCTAGTCAATAACGCGGGCATGACGCGCGACAACGTCATTATGATGATGAAACCGGCGGACTTTGATACCGTGATAGAAACGAATCTGCGCAGCTGCTGGCTCTGCTGCAAGACGGCCGCGCGCACGATGATGCGCAAACGAAAGGGCAGCATTATCAACATCACCAGCGTCGTGGGCATCGCCGGCAATGGCGGCCAGACGAACTATGCCGCCAGCAAAGCGGGCATAATAGGATTGACCAAATCACTGGCGAAGGAAGTCGCCGTGCGCGGCATTCGTGTCAATGCGGTAGCGCCCGGCTTCGTCGAGACGGATATGACGGCGGACCTGACCGACGACATCAAGGAAAGAGCGATCGAAGCGATTCCGCTGGGGCGGATGGGCGCGCCGGAAGATATCGCCAAAGCGGTAGCCTTCCTCGCATCGGAAGACGCCGCCTACATCACCGGACAGACACTGGTAGTCGACGGTGGTATGGTGATGTGAGACCACGGCCGCAAATCAACAGGAGGTGCGACATGAGTACGATTTTCTCGAAGATCATCGCCAAAGAAATTCCGGCCGATATTGTTTATGAAGACGAGCTCGCGCTAGCCTTCCGCGATATCGCCCCGCAAGCGCCCGTTCACATTTTGATCATTCCAAAAAAGGAAATCCCCACCGCAAACGATGTCGCCGACGGGGACGAAGCGACATTGGGAAGGCTGTTCACCGTGGCGGCAAAAATCGCGCGGGACGAGGGCATCGCCGAAAACGGCTATCGACTGATTGTCAATTGCAACGAACATGGCGGCCAAGAAGTTTTTCACCTGCACATGCACTTGTTGGGCGGGCGAAGACTGGGTCCGATGCTGGCGAGAAAATTAGCGAGCGAGGACGGATAGCATGGCGCGCTGTGACTAACCGCTGGCGACTGCCGTCGCATCTATTGTTGCCGTCGCGTCTACAGTAGCCGTCACGTCTGCAGTTGCCGTAGGGGCAACCTCAGTCGCTGTGTCGTCAGCTTGCGGGCTGGCGGTAACCTGGGCTGCTTGCGCGGGCGCGCTTGCCTGACCCCAGTCAGCCGGGGTGGCATCGTCAATCGCCTGGAGAATCGTCGCCGCCGACGGAATGGCGCCGGATTGGCTGGCCTCCACAGTGACCCCATTCACGCGCAGTGTAGGCGTTGTGGAGACCTCTTCGCCGATGGCGGCTTCAAGCGTCCCGGAGATTGCCGCCGAGTTAAAGCAATTGGTGAAGGCGCTGCTGCTCAAGCCGAGCTTCTCGACGCCGGTCAACAGACGATTCTGGGAGAAGGCGGTATTGCCATAGCGCGTCTGCCAGTCGAAGAGCACATCGTGCATCTCCCAGAACATGCCCTGCTCCCCGGCGCAAAGAGCGGCGCGCGAAGCACCGGGCGCATTGGGAATCGACCCGGTATTGAGCGGCACGTAAGTGAAGAGAACTTGCCCTTGCCTAACCCGCTCGAGCACAGCATCAATACTGTCGCTGTGAAAGGACTCACAGCCAGGACAAGCGAAGCTGGCATATTCTTCCATCGTTACCGGCGCGTCTGCATCTCCCAATCGAGGGTAGCCTTTGGGCGAATTGCTGCGTTCGATGCCCGCGTAACGAGCGGACAGGTCATCGGGAATGAATGCTTCCACTGGCTGATTAGAGACGACCAGGACGGCAGCGCCGATCACCGCCACCGCCACAATCAAGACGAGCAGAAGCAGGCGCTGGTTCTGCCGCCGCTGTTTCTGACGACGTTGACGCGCTTCGCGTGTGCGGCTCTTCTTCGCCATGCTCTCCCAACCTGTCGGCTCGCAATGTCGGCAAATGCGGCAAGTCTACTTGACGGCATTCGATTTGTAAAATGACAAGTTGACGGCAGATTCTTGCCGCGCGAGAAAAGGCGATGTCGCATGACTCGCAATCGAATGTCGCCTCATATATCCCATGCCCGCCCGTTTCCCAAGCAATGAATCTTTGGTAAAATCCGTTGTGTTCAAAGACAAAACTCGTACAGATTGCTTTAACGAATTGACGGCGGCGGCAGCTTCTTAGACCGTCGTCGATGAAAAAAGGAAACCGTGCATGGGTGACAAATTTGGTACGCGTGGAACTTTGAGCGCTGGTGGCAACACTGCGAGCATCTACCGCCTCGGCAAGCTCAGCGAGCAAGGCATCGGCCACATCGAAAAGCTGCCATTCAGCATCAAGATTCTGCTTGAGAACGCATTGCGCAATCAGGACGGGCGTCAATTTCAGCCGGAAGATGTGGAGAATCTGGCATCGTGGGACGCGCGAAATCACCGCGCCGTGGAAATCCCCTTCAGCCCGGCGCGTGTAATCCTGCAGGATTTCACCGGCGTGCCCTCGCTGGTCGATCTGGCCGCTCTGCGCAGCGCCATGGCGCGAATGGGCGGCGATCCGCAGCGGATCAACCCGCAGGTGCCAGTTGATCTAGTGATTGACCATTCGGTGCAGGTCGATGTCTTCGGCCGCACGGATGCAATTGCGCGCAATGCCGAGATGGAATTCGTGCGCAACCGTGAACGCTACGAGTTTTTGCACTGGGGACAAAAAGCCTTCGAGAACCTCAAAGTCGTGCCGCCAGCGACCGGCATCGTTCACCAAGTCAATCTCGAATTTCTGGCCAATGTTGTGCAGCTATATAAAGATCCGCGGGGCGGTGGCTTGGTAGCCCTTCCCGATACGTTGGTAGGGACGGACAGCCACACGACGATGATTAACGGCCTGGGCGTGGTCGGCTGGGGCGTTGGCGGCATTGAGGCGGAAGCAGCCATGCTGGGTCAGCCAATTTATATGTTGATGCCGGAGGTGGTCGGCTTCAAGCTCATCGGTCAACTTCCCGAGGGCGCCACCGCCACCGATCTCGTGCTCGTCGTCACGCAGATGCTGCGCGAGAAAGGGGTCGTCGGAAAATTCGTTGAATTTTACGGACCAGGTCTCAGCAGCATGACCCTGCCCGATCGCGCCACCATCGCCAACATGGCGCCTGAGTATGGCGCGACCATGGGCTTCTTCCCCGTCGATGGTGAGACGCTTAGCTATCTGCGCCGCACCGGACGTGATAGCGAACTCTTGAATCTGGTGGAAGCGTACTGCAAGGAACAGGGTTTATTCCGCCGCGATAGCACAGAAGATCCCGAATTCAACGATACGCTGGAACTGGACTTGAGCGTGGTCGAGCCGAGCGTCGCCGGTCCCTTGCGGCCCCAGGACCGCATCCTGGTTCGTGAGCTCAAGCCGACATTTCATCAAGTCCTGACCGCGCCGCTGGGCCCGCAGGGCTTCGCGCTCGCCGATGATCAGCTAGGCGCCAGCGGAGACGTCCGCTCGAATGGGGACAGCGCCGAGATTAAACACGGCTCGGTGGTCATCGCCGCCATCACCTCCTGCACCAATACCAGCAATCCGTCGGTAATGGTCGCAGCGGGTCTGCTGGCGAAGAAAGCCAACGAACGGGGCTTGAAGCGCAAGCCTTTTGTCAAAACCAGCCTGGCGCCCGGCTCCAAAGTCGTCACGGAATATCTCGACCGCGCCGGCTTGACGCCGCATTTGGAGGCGCTCGGTTTTCACACGGTCGGATATGGCTGCACCACTTGCATCGGCAACAGCGGTCCCTTGCCCGAGCCGGTGCGCGAGGCGATACACCAATCCGATATCGTGGCGGCCTCGGTATTGAGCGGCAATCGCAATTTTGGCGGCCGGATCGGTCCAGACGTGCGCGCCAATTTCCTGGCGTCGCCTCCTCTGGTCGTGGCTTACGCGCTGGCGGGCACGGTCGACATTGACCTCGAGAATGAACCGATCGCGACGGATTCTTCGGGCGCGGATGTATTCTTGCGCGACATCTGGCCCAGCCAGCGGGAGATCGTCGAGACGGTGCAAAACAGCCTCGATGCCGGCATGTATCTCGAACAATACGGCAATGTCTATGACGGAAACCAACAATGGAATGAGATTCCCAGCACGGATGAACCGGTCTACGAATGGAGCGACGAAAGCACCTATATTCAGGAGCCGCCCTTCTTCATGGATCTGCCACCGCAGGCGCCGCCAATCGCGCCCATTCTAGGCGCTCGCGTCATGGTGAAAGGCGGCGACTCGGTCACGACCGATCACATCTCGCCGGCCGGAGCGATCGCGATCAACGGACCGGCCGGGCAGTATTTGCTGGAGCGCGATGTCAGCCCGCAGTACTTCAACAGCTTTGGCTCCCGGCGCGGCAACGATCGGGTGATGACCCGCGGCACCTTCGCCAATGTTCGCCTGCGGAATCTGCTGGCGCCCGGAAGCGAAGGCGGCGTCACCATCTATCTACCGACAATGGAAGAGATGCCGATATACGATGCCGCGCTGCGATACCAGGAAGATGGCACGCCGCTGATCGTCTTGGCTGGCAAAGATTATGGCATGGGTTCATCTCGTGATTGGGCGGCGAAGGGCACGCTGCTGCTCGGCATCAGGGCGGTCATCGCCGAGAGCATCGAGCGGATCCACCGTAGCAATCTGGTCATGATGGGCGTCTTGCCGCTTACATTTGCCGACGGCGAGTCATACGGCTCTCTGGGATTGAGCGGGCGCGAAACCTTCGACATCCCGATCCTGGACGGGGTTCAGCCTATGGACAGCTTGACCGTGACCGCGACGGACGAGGGGGGCAAGGTGACGACATTCGAAGTCACGGTTCGTCTCGATACGCCGGTAGAGGTCGACTACTATCGCAATGGCGGCATCCTGCATACCGTCTTGCGCAACTTCCTGGCGGAATAAGCCAATTGCTAGCGCATCACGCCGGGCGCGTCCAAGCGGGCGCGCTCTGTTCTTTACGGTAGAATGACAGATTAGATTCTCAACAACTTCATTTCCACAGTTTGGAGCGTCTCCGTTGTATTCTCTGCGCGTCAGCCATCGTCTTCTCGTCACCATGTTCGTCGCCCAGAGCCTTTTTTCGGCGGCGCAGATTTCCATCATCACGCTGCATTCGATTGCGGCCGGCATCCTCGGCGGGTCCGACGCGGCGGCGGGCTTGCCGACCACGATGGTGACATTTGCGCATTCCATTATGGCTTACTTCATGGGCATCATCATGGGGCGCTATGGCCGGCGTATGGGTCTATGCACCGCCTACGCTTTAGGCTTCGCCGGAGCGGTCCTTGGTCTCATCGCCGTGCTCAACGGCATCTTCCCCCTGCTGTTAATCAGTTCTGTCGGCATGGGCATGGCGCGCGCTGGCACGCAGATGAGCCGCTTCGTCGTGGGCGAGATTTTCCCCATTGACAAGCGGGCGCAGATGATCGGGCGCATTGTCTTTGCCGGCACGATCGGCGCAATTTTTGGTCCCGGCCTCGTTGAGCCGAGCAGCCAATTGGCGAAATACCTGCACTTGGATATCGTGGCGGGTCCACCACTCATTGATTCGACGCTGGCGCAGATCTTGCAGCCGGTCGCCAGTTCGGCGCAAGATCTGACGACTGGACCCTGGGTGATGGCCTGTTTCCTGTCCGGCATTTCCTTTTTGATCACATTTTTCCTGCTGCGTCCGGAGCCTGCAATCGTGGCGCGGCAGTACTCAGAGCCTCTCATCGAAGCAGACAGACCGAAGGTCGGTCACCGACTGGGCGAATTGCTGCGCTTGCCTAACGTCCAACTGGCGATTCTCTCCATGGTGATCTGCCAGACTGTCATGAGCGTATTGATGACGATTACACCCTGGCACATGCACCTGGCCGATCACTCCAACGCCATGGTCTCCCTGGTCATCGCCGCGCACGTGCTGGGCATGTTTGGCTTGTCGCCGCTGACCGGCTATCTGATTGATCGCTACGGGCGCGTCACCATGATGGTCATCGCCGCGCTGGTGCTGGTCGCGTCGACCATCATATCGCCGCTTTCAACGCAGATGCCCTATTTGGTGGCGGGGCTTTTCCTGCTCGGGTTGGGATGGAACTTTGGCTATGTGGCCGGCTCATCCATGCTGGCGGATGCCTTGAGCGGCGCTGAGAGGACGCGCGTTGCTGGCTTCAATGATATGCTGGTCGCCTTTTGCGCCGGCTTGGGGACGCTTAGTTCGGGCGCGCTTTTTGGATTAGGCGGCTTCGTCTTCGTTAGCGCCGGCGGCGGCGTATTGGCGCTGGCTTTATTGGCGCTGATACGGACGCTTACACTAAGGCAAATCGCGATGAAGCCGGCCTAAGCCTCGTCTGCGTCGCGCGCGAAGTAGCTCTGTTCCACGATCGCCAGCCACGCCAGCCCGATGATAAAGGTGGAGCTGCCAAAGGCGATGCCGGTGATGATCGAATTGGCGATCGGAATCTGCTCCAGAATCTCGCTGAGCAGGGCCTGCGCCAGGCGAATACCGACGTAGCCAGCGAGTCCGCCACCGAGAACGATGACGCCCGTCGTTTGCAGCATTCTGGCTAAGTCTTGTTTGGACAGGTCCTTGTCAAAATAAGTCTTATAGATATCGAAGCACATCCAGGCGTCGGCTATGGAGATCCCCAATTGTTTCGCCAATTCCAGCGTGGGCGTGGGCACAGCGCCGGAAAGCGCCGCGCCGCCCATCGTCCGCGTAATCTTCATCAACGAATCGTAGCGCTTCTTTTCGAGCTTCGTTTCTTCAGCCATCTGGCGCGATCCTCTTTACCTAGTGCAAACGCCATCCTCAGCGACCTTGCAAGGGACGGGCGAGAACCCAATTCACTATGCCTATTCTTACGCAGACTGCGACATAATCGTCGCGCCCTTGTGCTACAATGCCCCAACCCAAGGCTTTACGGCGGAAGCTATGCAAATCGTGATTTACACCGACGGCGCCTGCGATATTCACGCCGACAATCAGCCAGGCGGCTGGGCAGCGATTTTACAGGCTGTAGGCGAAGACGGCGAAGTCATCAAAGAGACTGTCATCAGCGGTGGTGATGAGAAGACCACCAATAATCGGATGGAGCTGACCGCAGTAATAAAAGGACTGAAGCTGCTCAATCGCGCTACCGGGCTAACGATTGTGTCTGACTCGCGCTATGTAATTGACATTGCGAGCGGGTCGAAAAAAGTCGCCAAGAACAAGTCATTATGGAAGGAATTCTTCCTTGCTGCCGAGAGCCACTTTATTGAATGGAGATACGTAGCGGGCCACTCCGGCGATGAGCTCAATGAGCGCTGCGATCGGCTGGCGGTGGCGGAGAAGGACAAGCGGGCGCGACCAAGAGCTCGTCCAGCGGAAGAGCAAGTCGCATTAAAGGAAGGTATTGTCGGTATATTTCTCTCGACGCGTCATGCCGCCAAAGACAGGTCGACTTCATGGGCGGCTGTCATCATCCAGGGCGACTCGGAACGAGAGCTAAGTGGGCGCCTAGATAAAACCAGCGAACTCGAGGGTACGCTCATCGGCGCGATAAAGAGCCTTGAAAATCTGCCGGAATCGCAGGGCGCCACCCTGTTTACCGCGCAGGAATACCTATCGAAGGGCATGAATCAGTGGCTCGCCGGCTGGATCGCCAAAGGCTGGAAGACAAGAGGCGGCGAAAGCGTCAAGTATCGCCAACATTGGGAGCGGCTAAACGACTTAAGACGGGGACGACGGCTTCAATTCCGCTTCGTCAAGTCGCGCGATGGAATACCCTATTTTCAGCGCGGCAAAGAACTGACAGCCGAAGTCCTGAGCCGCGCCTGATTCTTGCGCTTGTGTTATAGTTGTCCGACGACTTTGGAACCTAGCTCAGGACAGACTTCATGCCCACTTATGCAAAGCGGGTCGCGCCCTTTGGCACAACCATCTTCACCGAGATCAATCAACTGGCGGCAAAGTACAACGCTGTCAATCTCGGGCAGGGGCGTCCCGATTTTGATGGACCGCAAGAGATTATCGACGCTGCAATCGAGGCGCTCAACAGCGACGGCGCCAATCAGTACGCGCCTAGCCCGGGTTTGCCCGCCCTGCGCGAAGGCGTCGCTAGGCATGCCGGCATCTTCTATGGTCTCGATGTCGATCCGGAAGCGGGCGTCATCGTCACCGCCGGCGCCACCCAGGGGGTTTACAGCGCCATCATGGGCATGGTCGATCCCGGCGATGAAGTCATCATCATCGAACCCTATTACGACAGTTATGTGCCCGGTGTGCAAATGGCGGGCGGGCGACCGGTGTACCTGCCCATGCACCCGCCCTACTGGACATTCGACGAAGAAGAGCTGCGCGCCGCCTTCAACGACAATACGCGGGCGGTGATACTCAATACGCCGAACAATCCATCGGGGCGCGTCTATACGCGGCAGGAACTGCAGCTCTTCGCAGATCTCTGCATCCAGCACGATGTCATCGTTATCTCCGATGAAGTCTACGAGCATCTTTTCTTCGAAGGTCATCAACATGTCGCGGTCGCGTCGCTGGACGGCATGTTTGAGCGCACAGTCACCATCGGCAGCGCTGGCAAAACCTTCGGCATGACCGGCTGGAAAATCGGCTGGGTTTACGGTCCGCCAGAATTGATCACTGGCGTATGGCGCTCTCATCAATTCATCACCTTTGCCACCAACCACCCGACGCAGGTAGCGACCGCCTACGCCTTCACGCTGGGCAGCAGCTATTACGAGGAATATCAGGCGCTGTATTCGCACAAGCGCGATCTGGTCATGCAGGTGATCGACGCCGCCGGCATGTCGGCGATGCAACCCGAAGGCACCTATTTCATCATGGGCGATTTTTCACAAGTTTTCGACGGCAATGACGTGGAATTCTGCAAGCATCTGATCGAAGAGATTGGCGTGGCGACGATCCCGCCGTCAGCCTTCTTCAGCGAAAAGCATCGGCATCATGCCGAGGATCATGTGCGCTTCGCCTTCTGCAAGAGCGACGAAACCCTCGAACGCGCGGCCGAGCGCATGAGACGACTCCGCCAATAGCTGGTTTCCGGCTGCGCAATAGATCGCCATAGCGATTTCCCCATCCAAAAACTCGTCCAGCGAAACGCTAGACAAGCCATCTCTTTAATGATAGAATTGATAGTATCAGTTGATTTAACGCATTCATCTGATGAATCATGGATATCAATCTCGGTTCTGACTTCCTCAACTACATCATCCGACAAGGCTTTCAGCCCGGCGATCGCCTGCCGTCGATCCAGGAATTGACGGCCGATACCCACCTGGACATGAGCGCCAACAAGGTGCGTGAACAGCTTGAGGTGGCGCGACAAATGGGCTGGGTGGAAGTGCGCTCCAAGCGTGGCACGCGGATCAAAGACTACGCCTTTACGCCGGCAGTACGTTTGAGCGCTATGTACGCGATGGCCTGCGGCGAGCGCTTTGAGGACTTTGCTTCGCTGCGCAATCATGTTGAATCGGCTTATTGGCAGGAAGCTTGCGCGCTGCTGACGGAAGAAGATCTCGCGGTGATGCAGGGCTGCATCGAGCGCGCCAATCAGAAGCTGGATTCGCCGCCGATCCACATACCGAATCCGGAACACCGCTTATTTCACCTGACGGTCTTCAGGAATCTGCAAAACACCTTTGTACTTGGCATCCTGGAGGCTTATTGGGATCTATACGAAGAAATCGGCGTCAATCGCTACATGGATTACCGTTATTTGCGAAGGGTATGGGATTACCATTCGCGGATATTGGATCTAATCCGCGACGGTCAATTTGAAGGAGCCCAGCGCGCCTTTGTGGAGCATACCCGTCTGCTGAGACACGAGCCAGACAATGCCTCCTGGGAATTGGAGCGGGGGTAGGCGCGGGATCACTTGAGAGGCAATCAGATTCACCTACTGTGAAAGGAGCAATACGCGAAACAGAGCGTAATGAATCATGGCAATCAATGCGCAAACTCAACCCAAGCTAGACACGCGAGAACCGGTCATTAATGACTTCGCCTTTTCGGTGGCGACGAAGAACGGCTCCGGCAGCCAGACATCCAACAATGTACTGGTGAAGGCGCTGTTTCAGATGGGCATCCCGGTCAATGGCAAGAACCTGTTCCCGTCGAATATCAAGGGCTTGCCCACTTGGTACACCATCCGCGCCAGCAAAGATGGCTACACCGCGCGCAAGGCGCTGACCGAGATTGTAGTCGCTT
The DNA here is from genome assembly GCA_026707665.1 of Chloroflexota bacterium. GTDB lineage: Bacteria > Chloroflexota > Anaerolineae > Aggregatilineales > Phototrophicaceae > UBA6055. The sequence goes on along the minus strand of JAPOWK010000102.1, from coordinate 57,248 downwards.
ATAACAACAGCACGGCGACCGAAGATGTTGTCAATCTGCCGCCCGGCGGCGTCTGCATCACAACGGATAAGATCGCCAAAGTGATCAGGCAGCGCGACGATATCTCCTACTACGAGATTCCGGTCGCCAAACTAATGCGGCAGACCGAAATCCCTTCCGCATTCCGCAAGCTCGTTGAAAACATGACTTATGTTGGCGCGGTTGCCCAGCTTTTCGAGATTCCTCTTGATCTCATTTATGAGGTGCTGCTCGCCAATTTCAAAGGCAGAGAGAAGCCGGCGCTGATGAATCACGATGTGGTCAAGCTGGCTTATGACTGGACAGCGGACAACCTCGTCAAGACCGATCCATATCGCTTTGAGCGCATGGACGGCACGCAAGGCAAGATCATGATGACGGGCAACGACGCTGGCGCGCTGGGCGCGGTATTCGGCGGCGTCAATGTCGTGGCCTGGTATCCAATTACGCCCTCAACCAGCTTTGTCGATGGCCTTATCGGCTTCCGCGGCCTGCGCCAAAACGAAGCTGGTGAAAACACTATCGCTATCGTGCAAGCGGAAGATGAACTGGCGGCAGCCGGCATTGTGGTTGGCGCCGGCTGGGCTGGCGGCCGCTCGCTGACCTCCACCAGCGGACCCGGCATCAGCTTGATGGCGGAGTTCGCCGGCCTTGCCTATTTCGCCGAGATTCCCGCCGTTTTCTGGAACATCACCCGCATGGGACCGAGCACCGGTCTGCCGACGCGCACCAGCCAGGGCGACTTGATGTTCACGCATTTCCTCGGTCATGGGGACAGCCGTCAAATCTGTCTTATGCCCGGCAATCTGAAGGAGGCGTTTGAATTTGGCTGGAAGTCCTTCGATATCTCGGAATCGTTGCAGTCGCCGGTCTTTGTCATAAGCGACCTGGATCTGGGCATGAACAATTGGCTTTCAGAACCCTTCGACTATCCAGACCAGCCAATCACGCGCGGCAAAGTTCTTGACGCCGCGGCGCTTCAGGAATTCATCGATCAACATGGCAAATGGGGACGGTATATGGATGTCGATGGCGATGGCATCGCCTATCGCACCTTGCCTGGCACCGACCATCGTTTCGCCGCCTATTTCACGCGCGGAACGGGCCATGATGAGATGGCTGTCTATAGCGAACGCAGCGATGACTGGGTGGAGAACATGACGCGTCTGCGGCTGAAAATGGACACAGCGCGTGAAATGCTGCCACAGCCGATCGTCGACGACAGCAGCGACGCCGACATCGGCATTATCACGTTCGGCACCAATGAGGACGCGATCCGCGAAGCGCGCGACTGGCTGGCAAATGACGGCATCAAGACCAACTATCTGCGTGTGCTTGCGCTGCCATTGGCTTCAGCGGTCACCGATTTCATTGATGCGCATAAAAGCATTTTCGTCGTTGAAAACAATTTCGACGGCCAATTGACACAGTTGATCCGACTGGAACATCCCGAGAATATTTCGCATGTGAGATCGCTGGCGCTCGGCGATGGCTTGCCGATGACGCCGGACTGGATCTATGACAGCTTGAAAGAGCAGGAAGGATAATCATGCCTCCACGCACAAATCACCTTGGGCTGGCTCGCAACGAATACAAGGGGCGACCGAGCACGCTCTGTCCCGGCTGTGGTCATGACTCGATCTCCAATCAGCTGATTAGCATGGCTTACGAACTGGGCTTGGAACAGCACAAGATCATCAAATTGAGTGGCATCGGCTGCTCGAGCAAGACGCCGGCTTATTTTCTGGGCGGCTCACACGGTTTCAACGCCTTGCATGGCCGCATGCCGTCTGTGGCGACCGGCGCGCTACTGGCGAACAAAGACCTTTCCTGCATCGCCGTCAGCGGCGATGGCGATACCGGTTCGATTGGCATGGGGCAATTCAAGCATGTCATTCGCCGCAACGTGCCGCTCGTCTACATTATTGAGAATAACGGCGTCTACGGCTTGACCAAAGGGCAGTTCTCGGCCACGGCTGATGAGGGGCAGTTCCTGAAATACTATGGCACCAATCACATGCCGCCGATCGACCTGGCGCTGGAAGCGGTGATCGCCGGCTGCACCTTTGTCGCGCGCAGTTTCAGCGGCGACGCCAAACAGGTGCAGGCGCTGCTGCAAGCGGCGGTGCGGCACCCGGGCGCCTCCGTGCTTGATATCATCAGCCCTTGCGTCACCTTCAACAACGCGGAGACCTCGACCAAGAGCTATCCCTATGGCAAGGATCATGAGATTCCCTTGCACGAAATCCAGATTCTGGCGCCCGACTATGTCGAGCCCAAGGACGAGATCACCGTCGGCGATTACGACGCGGGCGACATCATCGATGTGGAAATGCACGATGGAACGTTTATCCGTCTCAAGAAGCTCGACAACGACCATGACCCGCGCAACCGACGTATGGCGATGGAGGTGCTGGAGCGCTCCATGCGCGAGCAGATTTTTTCGACCGGCCTGCTCTACTACGAAGAGCCGCGCCCGACGCTGGCGGACACGGAAGATCTGATCAATACGCCGCTTGCGTTTCTGGATGATGCCGACATGCGACCGCCGAAGCAGGCGCTGGACGGCGTGATGCAGAGTCTGATGGTCTAGATTTCGCTGTTCGACCCGAACTCTAGGAGAGAAAAGCCCCGGCACTTCGCGGGGCTTTTGTTCGTTTATGGTTGCAGTGTGTCACGGCAATAGTCTGTAAGTCGGCTTTCCCAGCCGTCTTTGTTGTTCAGCCAATCTTTCGATTTAGACCAGGTGAATGGATGCGATTCAAGCACAGCTACGTGCATGTAGTAGCCCCAATTATCAAATCCTTCGTCTTCATCCCAGTTGGCGCCCCATTTGTCTTCGCCGACGAACTTGTATTGATCGCTCTGATTGATGGCCTCGACAGTATCCCATTCTGTAGCGTAATAGTAGAGCAGCCGGCCCTCTCCAAGTTCGTCACCCGCCCCTGTATAACCTTCTGGCATCTTCGTACAAGCTATCGCATCAATACCCCACTTGGAGGATATAAACGCGATGGGTTCATTTAGGAGGCTTATCGGCAAGTAGGCTTCGAGCTTCCTCTTGGCATCGAGCAATTCAGCCTCAGTTTCTTGCAGCTTGGTCTCAACCGCTTCCAAGCTCGCTTTCATGTCTTGAAAGCGGTTGTCCGCCTGGGTCAACTCTGATTCCGTATCATGCAAGCGAGCCTCTGTCTCCAGAATCTGCGTCTGCCACCGCTGGAATTCCTGAATGCCGAATGCGCCAGCGATCAACCCAATGGAAAGCATAATGAAGAGCACGACGAGCGAGTGCCGCGGCTGCCTGAAGGAGATGGTCAGATAGGGCTTTCTCTTTTCTTCCACTTTCCAATCCTTTCCCTGGAAACCTGTGGTCGCTGAGTGATTTAGAGCGCGTCTTCCGATTGCCAATTAGTACTTCGGCATCGCGGGGTCAATCTCGTCCGCCCAGGCCAGGATGCCGCCCTCGACGTTGTACATCTTCTCCAGGTCATAGCCGACTTCCGACAAGAAGGCGATGCTATCGGCGCTGCGCACGCCCGAGCGGCAATGCAAGTACAGGGTCTTATCCTTGGGAATGTCCTTCAGGACTGTCTCCTCCCACAAGCGGCGGCCGCCTTGAATCCCGTTTTTCGCCAGCTGGATATCGGGTTTGGGGATCTTCACGGTGCCGTCAATGACGCTGATATCCCACTCATGTGGGTCGCGCACGTCGATCACGACGACATCATCGCCGTTTTCCAGCGCCGCTTTCACATCGTGCACGGTCACTGACCGAATGTCGATATCGACGGTCTCATCCACCGAAGTGAACTCGCTGTGGTCATGCGCCGGCATGCCGCAGAATTGCTCGTAGTCAATCAGTTCGATTTCATCCGCGGGGATACCGCAAACAGGACAATTCGGGTCCTTGCGCACTTTGATCGAATGGAAGCTCATCTCAAGCGCGTCATAGAGCATCATGCGCCCGATCATGGGATCGCCGATGCCGAGAAGCAACTTGATCGCTTCAGTCGCCTGCATCGTGCCGATCGTGCCGGGCAGGATGCCAAGCACGCCTCCTTCCGCGCAACTGGGCACCAATCCCGGCGGCGGCGGTTCGGGGAACATGCAGCGGTAGCATGGTCCTTCGTCGGCATAGAAGACGCTGAGTTGACCTTCGAAGCGAAAGATGCTGCCGTAGACATTGGGAATCCCGAGCTTGACACAGGCGTCGTTGACCAGGTAGCGCGTTGGAAAATTGTCGGTGCCATCAATGACGATGTCCCATCCATCGCTGAAGATGCGCAAGGCGTTTTCCGATGTAAGCGGCTCATTGTATTTGACCACTTCGATATCGGGGTTCAGATCGAGCATGCGTGTTTCCGCGCTTTCGAGCTTGGATACGCCAACGGTGCTGACCCCATGGATGACCTGGCGCTGCAGGTTGGTGAAATCGACCACATCGTAGTCGACCAGGCCGATTCGACCGATCCCCGCCGCCGCCAGATAAAGCGCGAGCGGGCTGCCCAAGCCGCCCGTCCCGATTAGCAGCACGCTGGACGCTTTCAACCGGCGCTGGCCCTCCATGCCGACTTCCGGCATGATCACGTGGCGGCTGTAGCGCTTAACCTCGTCGTTGCTTAAGTCAGCGAATCGCTGATGCACTGATGACATCCTTCTTGGTCCCTTCGCTACTGAGTGCGTCGGCCGCCGGCGATGCTCGGAATGATTCGCAGGCTGTCAGCGGCGTCGATTTCCGTGTCGAGCCCCTGCATGAAACGAATGTCTTCATCGCCGATAAAGATGTTGACGAAGCTGCGCAGATCATCGTCCTGGAACAAATGAACACGCAGATCCGGATGCTGCTCTACCAGATTGCCGAGCGCTTCACCTACGGTGCTGCCCGCAACTTCGATGTCGGAGGCGCCGTCGGTGTAAGCGCGCAGCGGCGTCGGGACGCGAATCTTCGCCATGGTTTGCTCCTCTTCCGTTCCATCATAGACTCTGTATTTGAACGAGATGAACTGCCCGATTCTTACGCCCAAACATCATTCCAACGAAACTGACGACCATTGTCACGCGACCGCCTCAAGTAATCGAAAGCGTGCCATTATCAAAGGCGCTGCGATCCGGACGCAATTGCCAGACTTGCATATCGGTCGCCTTCGCCATCATGACGGCCGTAATGACATAGACGAAGTTTGGCAGCGCATGCTCGCGGTCGTATTCCGATGGAATCGCCGGCGAGTCCGGATGACTGTGATAATAGCCGATCAGGCTAAGCCCCCGCTCGTCAGCCTCATCTTCCAGGCGCATCCAGTCCTGCGGCCGCATCGCGTATCGATGGTGTTGCTCTTCTTCGGCGAATGTATTTTCCACCTCAATGATGTCCACGATTGCGATGGCGCCGCCCTGCGCTTCACCGAGCAGGAAGCCGCCGCCTTCGTTCGGATATGAGGCTTCCATCTGCTCGAAGATTTTGCCTTGAAGTTCCATGCTGAGCTGCACATTCATGAAGCAATTCCCGAATCAACGCGCCATATCAAAAGAGCCAACCGCTTGGGCTGGCTCCTGTCTCATTCCTCTTCGCCACTCAGGCGGGGGAAGCTCACTCAGCGCAGTTCCCGACGCGGCATACCACCGAATCGACCGTACACAAGCAGCGACAACCTTCCCCTACTGTCATCATTTTCGCGTCTGTTTCTAACTTGGCCAGCAGACTAGCACATGGAATAGTTTCGCGCAACGGCAACTTTCCGTGAGTGGCATATCACGCATGTTGCAAGCGCTACCCTTCCCAGTTTCCACACGATTTATCAACATTGTAGCCCGTCATAGCGAGTGCTATACTAGCGCCCGTTATCGAAGAAGGCATTTTACTCAGCGCCGCCAGAGTTACGTCCATCGTGGTCAAGTGGCGCGGCGACTTACGGCGAGCGCAATCTGCAACAAGGAGAAAGACTTCATGGCGGATAAAGGGGGGCTTGAAGAAGCCGTCGTTGCCGATATCAGCACGAGTTACATTGATGGCAGCATCGGAGAGCTAATCTACTGCGGATACGCCATTGAAGACCTGGCGGAGAAGACCACATTTGAGGAAGTCCTGTTCTTGCTATTTGACAATCGCCTGCCCAATCGCGCGGAATACGGCGAATTGCGCCGCAAGATCGCGCGGAACGCCGCCATTCCGGACGAGGTCATCGCCATGCTTCAATCGCTGCCCCGGGGCACGCCAGCGATGGCGGCGCTGCGGACGGCCGTTTCCATGCTATCCGCTTTTGACAGCGAGGCGGAGAATCTCAAAGATAAAGAAGCGGCAAAGAAGAAGGCTTTTCGATTGACGGGCCAGATCACCACCATCTGCGCCGCCTGGATGCGAATCGTAAAGGGTGAAGCGCCCGTCCGACCACGAACCGATCTCAGCGTGGCGGAAAACTTCGTGTACATGATATCGGGCGAGGAACCGGACGCCACCGCCTGCGCCGCGCTCAATGTCTACCTGGTGCTGCTAGCGGAGCACGGCATGAACGCCAGCACATTCACCACCCGCGTCGTCACCGCAACTGGATCGGATATGCACAGCGCCATCGTCGCTGGCATAGGCGCCTTGAAGGGTCCGTCTCATGGCGGCGCCAATTCAGCCGCGATGAATATGTTTCTGGAAATCGGCGAAGTCGACAATGTCGGACCTTGGTTTGAGAAGAACGTTAAATCCGGTCAGCGGCGCATCATGGGCATCGGGCATCGCGTCTACAAATCCAATGATCCTCGCGCGGGCATACTCCGCCGCCATGCTGAGGCGCTGGCCGAAAGCTCAGGCAAGCGCAAGTGGTACGACATCGCGGTGAATTTGGCGGAGACAGCACGCGCTGACGAGTACTTCATCAAGCGCAACTTATATCCCAATGTCGATTATTACAGCGCGATTGTGCTTTACACCTTGGATCTCGATGTCGATATGTTCACGCCGCTCTTCGCCATGTCGCGGATCGCCGGCTGGTCAGCCCATGTCATCGCCCAAATGGGCGGCCGCCTGATTCGGCCCAAAGCCAACTATATCGGTCCACGGGATCGCAAGTGGGCGCCAATCGACCAACGCTAATTCGACAAACTCCCTGACCTGCGTACTCCAGATTTTTGTCAGTCACGCTTAGGCGCCAGCAGACAGCATTTGCCTTCCGCCACAAACGTATGCTAATCTGAGCCTGCGGATGGACGCGGAACTCGCAGCATGATCCCCTACAAGATTGTCGGCACCTCGAATTATCGACCTTATGTCGCGTTCTTTGTCACCGTCGCTAACGTGCTGGCATTCTCCTTTGTCTTGGTTTATGCCTTCCTCGGCGGGCTCTCGCTGGAAGAGGTTTACCAACAGTACGTGCTGGACGTTTGCGCGGTCCACAGCCAGCCCTTGAGCGACACGCTGCTTGATGGCCTTCGCAGCATCTTCCTGCACATGAGCTTCGTGCATCTGACATCGAACATAATCATCTTCTATGTGTTTGGAGCGCGGATCGAGGAACACCTCGGGCATTTGCGCTTTCTCGCCTTCTATCTGGTGGTAGGCTTCGGCGGCCATCTGGGCCATCTCTTCTTCGATGGCGGGCTTTGCAGCGAGCCCCAGTATATGGTCGGCTCGAGCGGCGCCATTTCCGGCATCATCGGCGCTTTCTTGTTTCTATTTCCAACGGCGCGCATCAAGTCCAAGATCGTCATTCTGAAAGTATTTGGCTACGACGTCAATGTGCCGGCCTGGGTCTATCTCATTTATTGGTTCTTTCTGCAATTCTTCAATCAGGTGGGCTCGGTCGCGCCGCGGATCAATGTGCATTGGGGGCACGTCGGCGGCTTCATCACCGGGCTGGCGCTGATATTTCTCTTTTCCTTTTTCATCGCGCCACCGCGCTCTCAACATTAGGATTTCGGCATGCCACCCAAGTTGGAACTGGCTTGCGCGAAACCGAAGCTGTGTGATAACGTATTAAGTGCAAGCTAGGTTGAGGGATGCGATATGTTTCCATTGACGGTAGTCGGCCGAGACAAGACGATTCCGAAAGCCGCCCTTGCCATCATCGTCATCAACCTCGTGGTATTCCTCTGGGAGCTTTCGGTAGATGCCCAGGGCGAGGGATTCCTGAAGGCGGCGCTGCAGAATTACGGTTTGGAAGTATGCAAGATTGGCGAGCAATCGATTGCCGCGACCGGCTTGGACGGATTCCGCAGCCTGTTCTTGCATGCGAGCGCCGCTCATCTGCTGGGCAATATGTGGTTCCTGTTCTTATTCGGCGGCTTGGTGGAGCGATACCTGGGCAGCGTAAAATTCTTGCTCGCGTATTTGGGATTCGGCGCGGTCGCGACCTTGGCTCATGTCGCATTTGGCAATACGGCCTGCACGGTAACCGATACCGGCGTAGTGATTGGCGCGAGCGGCGCCATCGCCGGCGTCATGGGTGGATTCCTCATGTTGCGACCCAAAGCCAAAGTCAAGACCTTGCTCGGCTTCTTCCGCCCGTTCGTCTGGTCCGTGAATGTGCCCGCGTTTCTTTTCCTGGGCTATTGGCTGCTGATGGATGTCTTGCAGCAAGTAGGCTGGATCGGCGTCGAGACCGATGTGGCGCATTGGGCGCATATTGGCGGTTTCGTCGCGGGGCTGGGCTTTATCTTCTTCGCTGGTTGCATCAAGCCACTGCCAAAACCGGACCCGCTCGAGCATCTGGCCGAATAACCTTCCAACTTTGTAAATCGGAGCCGAACGCCGCGGCACTTGGGCTGCGGTCTTTTAATTGGCTAGACGCACGTCCGGCGCTTGCTAGCTCAGCGATGGAATATAAAGAATGATGAAGTTGCAAACGATCTGGCAAATCCATGACGACGCCAGTCCATTGCGTTCGCGTACGTAAACATAGAGCATATTCATCATCAATAGAAGTATGACGATGACCAGCGCAACCACCTGATGATCTGAAACAGATTGCCACATCACAGGAAAGAACAGCACGATATTCCACAGCGTCGCCAGCAGCCCTACTAACCAAGACATGAGCTGGCTCTGCAGCAATCCGCGGAAAAACAGCGTCTCGGCCAAAGGCATAACGAAAACCAGAAAAGCGAGCAGGCTTCCCGTCGACATATCAGGGAAAAGGCGGCTCGTCGCCGGGCCCAAAACGTGCTGGCTGAGAAACACAAGAAACGGGATACCCAGCAGTATGCCGTAGAGGACGCCCCAACCCAGGTTGTCGGGTCGTTCCTGCCCAATCCGTTCCATGTTGCCGAGCAGCCAAGACAGGACGCTCACGCCGGCCAAAGCGCCCCAGGCTAGCGTATAGCGAAGTTCGACACTTTCCGGCAGCAGCGGCGTTAACCCTACGCTCAAAGCGGCGGCGATGATGAAGCCGAATAGGGGATCGCTGGCGCCACGATACTGGGCGCGCGCCCGGGCGCTGCTGACTTCGTTCCGCGCTTGAGGAGCCTCAGGTGAGTCAGAGGCGGGAGCCGATTCGCCAGTAAAGTCTGCCCGATCCTTGTCGTCAGGGAGCGGGTCAAATGGCGCCTTGGGCATCATGATAGTACGGCTCTGACCGCCGACAGAGTTTTCGCGACGGCCGGCTGGTCAATCCAATAGTGGGTGCGCAAGCGAATTTCGCCCGCTTCCCCGCTGTAGGGAGACATGCGAATATTGTATTTCTGCCACAAGAGGCGAATAAATTCGTCTAGCGACAGCCCGATATCGGCCGCCAGCGCGAAGAATATGAAGTTTGTATTTTGGCTATGAATGCGCAGGCCGGGTATTTCGCTCAAGCCCTCAGCGAGCAGTTGGGCATTGCGGTGATCCTCAACCAAGCGATCGGTCATTTCGTGAAGCGCGATCAAACCGGCAGCAGCCAGGACCCCGGCCTGCCTCAGGCTGCCACCCAAAGCTTTCCGCGCCCGGCGCGCCCGGCGGATAAAATCGTCATTGCCAACCAGCACCGATCCCACCGGCGCGCACAGCCCTTTAGACAGGCAGAAGGTCACCGAATCGGCGTCCGCCACCAACTCCTTCACATCGACAGCGTAAGCAGCGGCCGCGTTGAATATCCGCGCTCCATCAATATGCAGGATCAGTCCGTTCCTCCGGGCGAATTCCCCGACTTCCGCGGTGTATTCTGGAGAAATTGGCATGCCGCCGGCCATGTTGTGCGTATTCTCCAGCGCGACCAAGCGCGTGATCGGCTTGTGCTCGTCATCGGGATTGATCGCATCTTCAAGGTCGCTCAGTCGCATGGTGGCGTCCGCTTGTACCGGAACTGTATGTGGTACAAGACCGCCGAATTGCGCCATCCCGCCCTGCTCATTGCGAAAGATATGCGATGTGTCGCCGATGATAATGGATTCGCCGCGCTGGCAGTGCGCGAGCAGGGCGCAAAGATTGCCCTGCGTGCCGCTGGTGACAAAGACGGCCGCCTCTTTGCCCAATTTCGCCGCTGCCTCCGCTTCCAATTGATTCACAGTTGGATCATCATGATACACATCATCGCCGACCGCCGCCTTCGCCATTGCCTCTCGCATCGCTGGCGTCGGATGCGAGACGGTGTCGCTTCTCAAGTCGATGTATTCCATTCGCCTGGCTCAGTTCTTCCTTGGTCGTTTTCCGGCATCGATACTAGACAGGAACGAGGCGATAAGCAATGCCGAATGCCGCGCCTCAGTCGCCGTTTGAAAGCACTTACTGCACTCCCCAGCTTCGATTCCACCTGTTGTCTTCCTCCTCAATCCACCCGTTGTCAACACTAGAACACCCCGTTGTTCTCCCGGTGTCAACGCTTCCAATCCCCTCGGATTCTCCTTTGTCAAACGACCCACCCGCTAGGTTTACCCCATATCAACGCCGCGTGCCCCTGGGTTTGCCCAATACTAGCCTGCCGTGCCCCTCAGAGTCCCCAAAGGAGCGGGTGGGAGGTCTAACCGGCAACGGGAAAATCTGTAGGCGCGTTGCTGATTGCGCGTCAGATAGGTGATATGCGGCGTCAGGTTCAAGTTGCGGCAGTTTGCGCTTGGGCGGCACAGGGATCGCGCAGGTCGCGTAGGTCGCGTAGGTCGCGTAGACACTGACCGCCGACACTGACCGCCGACAATGAACGCCGACACCGGCAGCCCGTCGCCTCTCCCAGGCAATACGGCAGCGCAAGGGAAGAAACTTGTTGCGCAGGTTGGCCATTTGGCGCGAGAGATTGTCCGTTTATTTGTCCGGCGGCAAAGTTTTTTCGAGCATATTGCGTGTTTTTACGTCCGGGCAGCAGGCATGGCACGTTATAGAGTCGCATTCTGAGGGCATAGTAGCGCCGCTTGGCTCGAGAGCGGTGAACCGATGTTCGCGGTTTCCGCGCCATAGATTGCTATTGGTCAATATCGGACCAGCCTTAGAGAGCAGAAACGGCGCCGCATCGCGAGAGCGGCGACGGCGCCTGAGTGCTGATAGCGACCGATATGCGGTACAATGAATTTTGGATGGAGCCGTCACTGAACAAAGCTATCGCTTGAGGTCATTGCGCCTTCCGATCCGGCTAATATTATGTCGCGCCAGAAGAAACGCTTTGCGCGTCTTTAGGAGACGTCATGGCCGACGCGTATCGCCAAGATGTTCAATCAACCCTGTCCGAGCTGGGCGTTGACCAGACATTGGGCTTGGACGATGCCGAGGCTCAGTCGCGCCTGGAAAAGTTTGGGCGAAACGCGCTGCCGACTGACCAGGGCGTTAATTGGGCTCGGCTCATACTGGGGCAATTTACCGATGTCATGGTCATCATCCTCATTGTCGCGGCAGTCATCTCCGCCATATTGGGGGAAGCGACTGATGTCATCGTCATTCTGGCGATCGTCGTTCTCAACGCGATGCTCGGCATTTATCAGGAGTATCAGGCGGAACAGGCGCTTGCGGCTTTGAGTCGGTTGCAGGTGCCGCAGGTGCGGGTGCGGCGTGGCGGTCAGATCCATGAAATCAGCGCCGAGGAACTGGTGCCCGGCGATATCGTGTTGATCGGCGAAGGCGATCGCATCCCGGCTGATGGACGCCTGATTGAGTCCATCAACTTGCAGGTGGAAGAAGCGGCTTTGACCGGCGAATCGATTCCGGTGGAGAAAGAGGTTGAGGCCATAGAGGCGAACGAGGCGATCCCGCTAGGCGATCGGGTGAATATGGCCTACATGGGGACCCTGGTCAATTACGGCCGCGGCGAGATGGCGGTGACAAGTACCGGGCTGCGCACTGAAATCGGCAACATCGCCACCATGTTGATGCAAGTGGAGGAAGGCACGACGCCCTTGCAGCGCCGCCTCAATCACCTTGGGCGCATCCTCGCAACCGCCGCTTTGATCGTAGTCGCCATCGTATTCATCGTTGGCTTCTGGGTACAAGGCATTCCGGCGGAGCAGATGTTCCTTATCGCCATCAGCTTGGCGGTCGCAGCTGTACCAGAAGGTCTGCCGGCGCTCGTCACCATTGGACTCTCCCTCGGCGCCAACCGCATGGTCAAACGCAACGCGCTGATTCGCCGTCTTCCCGCGGTCGAGACGCTCGGCTCGGTGAATGTCATTTGCTCTGACAAAACCGGCACCCTGACCAAGAACGAGATGACCGCCACCTACCTCGTCTTGCCGCGACACGATGACATCAAGGTCGAAGGCACTGGCTACGTGCCCGAAGGCAATCTCGTCTCGCTGGGCACGCATGATCCAAGCAATTTGGGTAAGCCGGTAGACGCGGAAAATGATAAAGCGGCGCAACGCATGTTAAAAGCGATGGCGCTATCCACCAACGTATACCTCGAGACGATGGCCAGCGCCGATCAAGTCAAAGTGGTCGGCGACAGCACGGAAGCGGCGCTGCTGGTCGCCGCCCAGAAGATCGGCTTCACGCGGGAAGTCCTCGAGCAAGAGATGCCGCGCGTGGCCGAGCTCCCCTTTAGCAGCGAACGCAAAGCCATGACGACCGTGCATCAAGTGGTTGGCGAGGCGGCGAAGCGGCTATTTCCGGATGCCGAATTTGTGGCGATCACAAAGGGCGCGCCCGATCGCCTGATTGAATGGTCGGCGAGCGAACAGACGCCGGATGATGTCGTCGACATGAGCGAGGGCCGGCGCCGGGATTGGCAGCGGCGCGTCGATTCGATGGCCAATGATGGCTTGCGCGTGTTAGGCATTGCCTGGCGCCCGTTGAAGCAGTTGCCTGATGAAATCAGTCCCGAGATCGAACGACACCTGGAACTGATCGGGCTGATTGGCATACTCGACCCGGCCCGCCCAGAGGCGAAGATCGCCGTGCAACGCGCGCGCGAAGCCGGCATTCGCACGATCATGATCACGGGCGATCATGTCCTGACCGCGGAAGCGATCGCGCGTGACCTCGGCATCATCGACGGCGAGGAGAAGGCGATCACTGGAAGCGAGCTGGAAACGCTCGGCGATGAAGCATTGGAGGCTGCCGTCCGCAGGACATCGTGCTTCGCGCGCGTTTCGCCAGCGCATAAACTGCGGTTGGTGCAAGTCCTGCAGAACCAGAATAATATCGTGGCGATGACGGGTGATGGCGTCAACGACGCACCCGCGCTTAAGCAAGCCGATATCGGCGTGGCCATGGGCATTACTGGCGCCGACGTCAGCAAGGGCGCCTCGGAAATGATCCTGACCGACGACAATTTCCGTTCGATTGTGGCCGCGATTGAAGAAGGCCGCGCCATTTACGACAACATCAAGAAGTTCATCAAATACATGCTGAGCTCGAATGTCGGCGAGATTCTGGTGATGTTTGTCGCCTTGTTAATCAATCTGCCGATTCCGCTGCTCGCCATTCAGATCCTTTGGATCAATCTGGTGACGGACGGCTTGCCCGCCATCGCGCTTGGCTTTGAGCCGGCGGAAAAAGGCGTGATGAGGCGGCGACCGCGGCCTACAAATGAAAGCATTTTTGCGGGCGGCGCCGGCATCCACATCGTTCTGGTGGGGATTCTAATCGCCATTCTGACCTTAATCAGCTACGTATGGGGTTATGGCACGATCGGCCTCGATGCCTCCCTGCCATCGCTTGGGCTGGAGCATTTGAAGCGCAGCGCGGTTGTGGCGCTCGCTGGTGAAGAAGCGACTCCGCTAGCATGGGATGAATGGAACGCGAACGAGAAGGTTGCCTTCCTCGGCGTGGCCGAAAAGGAAGCGGGCGCGGGATTCCTGGAAGATCACGGCGAAGGCAAAGATCCCGGAAGACACCTGCTGGACCAGGTGGAGCGCATCCCGCGCACGATCGCTTTCACCGTGCTTGCCTTCACCCAGATGTTTCAAGTGATGGCGATCCATGCGGGCGACCGAACGACATTCTGGCAGGCCGGCTTCAAAGGCAACAAACTCTTGTTTTGGGCGGTTCTTTCCACCTTCTTGCTGCAACTGATCGTCGTCTTCATTCCCTTCTTTCAGACACTCTTCGACACGGCCGCGCTGAACGTGACTCACGTAGTCGTAAGTATCGTCGCGGGCATTGCGGTTTTACTTTTTGTGGAAGTCGAGAAGTTTGTTTTCCGACGTGTTCTGCAGCTGGATGCGAACCTGCCGACGCCAGCAGTCGCCTAAGCGCATATTTGAGCGCCGACCGCAATTTGCTAGTAGGGATGCGGATCAATCGGGACGGACATAACCGAGTTCGATCAGTTGATCAATGACGCGACGGGCATTGTCTTCGGCGCGGGTATTTTCGGCAGTCAAGGTAAAGTCAGGGTTCAGCGGCGGCTCATAGGGGTCGTCAATGCCGGTGAAGCCTTTGATTTCACCGCGCCGCGCCTTGGCGTACAAGCCTTTGATATCATGCGCCTCGACATATTCCAGCGGCGTCGCCATGTGGATTTCCAGAAAGCCATCGCCGACCATATTGCGCACATCTTCGCGCGTCGCTCGATAAGGGCTGATAGCGGCGCAGATTACCATGCCGCCGTGGCGCACGATTTCGCTGGCCACATAGCCAATGCGCCGAATGTTGGTATCGCGGTCATCCTTGCTGAAACCAAGCCCCTTGGATAGATGCGTGCGCACAACGTCGCCATCGAGTACGGTGACGTTGCGTCCCTTCTCCAAGAGCAGATTGACAATATGCTCGGCGGTGGTGGATTTGCCCGAGCCGCTCAAGCCGGTGAACCACAGGCAAATGCCTCGACGGTAGCGCGGCGGATAGCTGTCCGCCAGGATTCGCGCCACGGCGGGTCGAGAGAACCAGGGCGGCAACTGCACGCCCTTGCCGA
Source organism: Chloroflexota bacterium (assembly GCA_026707665.1). GTDB lineage: Bacteria > Chloroflexota > Anaerolineae > Aggregatilineales > Phototrophicaceae > UBA6055. The sequence continues at coordinate 41,994 of JAPOWK010000102.1, read as the reverse complement.
GATAATCTTCGCGAACCTGTGTGCCCGATATTTTGCGCACCTTGGCGCCGTTCGGCAGTTTGGAGTTTTCCTCGTAGCGATCTTCATCTTCCAGATAGACCATTTCGGTGAATGGCACCGGTTTGACGCCGATTTCTCCAGCGTATTTCATCACCATATCCTGGGCGTCATAGGGACCGTAGAAGGGTTCGCCTCTTGAATCCGGACCGGGTCCCGCATGATCACGTCCAACGATGAGGTGATTGGCGCCGTAATTGCGGCGGATGATGGCGTGCCAGACGGCTTCACGCGGACCCGCCATGCGCATCGCCAGCGGCAGCAACGACAAGAGACTGCGGTGCTCTTCGTAGTAATTGTCGATCAAGGTCTTGTAAACGCGCACGCGTGTATAGTGATCGACATCGCCGGGCTGCGTCATGCCGACCACCGGATGCAGCAGCAGCACGCCATCAATGTTGGAGGCGGCGCGTTTGGTCAGGGCTTCATGCACGCGGTGCAAGGGATTCCGTGTCTGGAAGGCGACGACATTGTTGTGGCCATAACTCTCCAGGACGGTGCGCGTCTCGGCCGGCGTCCGGCGAAGCTCGGCGAAATCCAGATGCGGCGGAAGCCGAAGCACCCGCAGCTTCCCGGCGATATTGACTTTGCCCCAGCGATGCATCTCGGCGACGATAGGGTGGCGCGAATCATATTTGCCAAAGACCTTGGTCGCCACTTCTTCCAGGTCCCATTCGTATCGATCTTCGACTGTCAAAATGGCGAGAATATTATTCTTGCGGTCGCGCAGCGCCAAGTCGGAGCCGAGCTCAATATCGGCGCTCGCGTCGACCGGCAAGGTGATGGGGATCGGAAAGAGCGTGCCGTCAACGAGCCGCATCGTATCCAGCACGCTCTGGAAATCTGCCTGATTCATGAATCCATCTAAAGGCGAGAAGGCGCCAACCGCCAGCAACTCGAGATCGCATTCGATGCGGGGGCTTACCTGTACAAAGGGCAAAGTTCTGGCATAGGCAGTCTGCTCGACGAGCAATTTTCTGGGTACGAGCAAGTCGACCAGTTCGCCCCCGTATGGCTCAATCAATCTCGCCTTTTCAACAATCATTCATCACTCCGCAGTATTCAAGCACGATCCAGTCAGATGGTCAGGCGCTGACAAAACGACGCCATTTTATCATAGCCAGCGGGAAGCTGTCAGCGGATTCTTAGTCTTTGCGGTCAATCCCGGACATCTTGCGCCCGAAGTAGACGAGCACGATGCTCAATGAGTAAAGCGCTAATAAGGGCGCCATGACAAGAAACATATTCACCGGGTCAATGGTTGGCGTAATCAGCGCCGCGGCGATCGAAGCGCCCACCACGGCGACGCGCCATTGCCGTACCAAAGTGCGCGCGCTGACCAAGCCCATCAGCGAGATGAGGAAGAATATCAGCGGCGTCTGAAAGGCGACGCCCATCCAAAACAGCAGCGAGGTGACAAAGCTGATATAGCCGTCCGCCGTCCACTCTGGCTCGAAGATTTCGGCCTGGAATCCATGAAGAAAACCGAGCGCCGGCGGCATCAGGATTTTCCAGGCGAACAATACACCGACAATGAATAGCGCGGTCGTTGCCGGGATCGAAAGCAAAACGTAGCGCTTTTCCTTGCTCGTGAGGCCCGGCAAGATGAACATCAGCATTTGGTAAGTGACCAGGGGGATAGACAGGATACCGCCGACCATCAAGGCAACCTTGAAATAGATCAAGATGTTGCCGGTGGGGTCGAGGATGACCAGTTCACAGTCGGATACGATTGCGCAGTAGGGTTCCAGCAGCAAAACAAGAACTTGCGTGGCAACGAAGACGCCGACCGCGGTGCCGACGACTAAAGAGAAGACCGCTTTGGTCAGCCGTTGCCGCAGCTCGTCCAGATGCTCAAAGAACCCCATGCGGAGTTCATGACCATCTTCGAATTCCTCCTGCTCGGCAAGTTCGGCCATCGGTCACTTTAGTCGCTGTCGCTCGCCTTGGACCAGGTACCAAGCTTTACCCGGCTGCCGTTGGCATTGGATGAAGCCGGCGAGGTCGTTGGCTCTTCTCCGCCCCAGGCGCCCATTGTTGACGGCGCCGGTTGCTGCGGCTTATCGGTATCCTTTACGCTCGGCTTGTCTGGTTTCTCGGGGAGCTTTACCGTCGGCGCAGGCGACGACTTCTTGGATTGGGTCGCAGATGACGATGGCTCGGGCTTCTTGTCGTTCAGCGAATCACTGACTTCCTTGAATGTATCCATATCTTTTTTGACTTCGTCAAGCGATTCTTGAACTGGCTTCGTCATCGGTTTGACAGCTTCCGTCAGCGACTTATTGAGATTCTTCCGCGTCGGCGGCTCCTTGGGCAGCTTGATGTCCACGCCCGCCTCATCGAATTCCTTTTGCACCAGATCGACCGTCTCAGACCAAATCTTACGAAACTTCGCCACATGCTGGCCCAAGACATAGGACCAGTGAATCATTCGTTTGGGACCGGCGAACACCAGCATAATCAGCAAGATCGCCACCAATTCCCAGGCGCCGACTCCAAAGACATTCATGCGCTGTCCACCTCGTCGACTACGAGATCGAAGTTCTGTTTGGCTTCCGATGTGATCGCGCCCATGACTCCGTGAACGAAGCTGTGTGATTGATCGGCGCCAAAGAGCTGGGCCAAATGAACCGCTTCGTTGATGATGACGGGAATCGGCGTCTCGCGCTTTTGCAGCAAATGTTCATAAATCGCGATGCGCAAGATATTCCGGTCGACGACAGCGACCTGGTCAACGGGCCATTCCGGCGCGTATTCCTGCAAGATCACATCAATCGCTTTTCGGTTGTCGATGACGCCGCCGACAAGCCGGCGAATGACTTGACGCACGACGTAAGCTTCCGGGCGCTCCGCGAAGTGCGCTTCGAGCACGTCCTTCATGTCATGATCGGTCGTATCCAATTCGTACAGAATCTGCAAACTGGCGCGCCGCGCAATCGTGCGATCGGTGGCGGGCAAGGGCGGCGTAATGGTGATCATCGTTTCCGACTCGAAGAAATCTTCATCTGGATCGCAGTTATCCAACTCGATGGCATAGGATTCCAAAAGCACAGACAAACACCTTCTCTGAACGGAGTCTTCGATAGTCTAGCCGATACACGAGCAATTATCCACAGAAATCGCGAATCGAAATGGGACAATATCAAAGACTCGGCAAGAGCGTCATGCCGATTGCCGATGCGGGATCCCGCCCTATGTATACACAGGCTTACAGTTGTCCGAGTTGGAAAGGCGAAGATTGAGTCGCGCGAAAAAATCGAACCGCTAAAGCCAGGTCGCGCGCAAGAGATCGGCGTAGTTCGCGCCCGGCGTGATCGACCCAAGCACGGAAGGGCGCCTGGCGCCAGTCAAAGCCGGAAGCGTTGCGGGCCGCGCATGCCAGGTCTCATAAGCCAGCACGGCGAAGACCAGCGCTTCTTTAAAGTCGCTATCGAGGCCAATGTCTTCATGCGTCAGGACAGCCGCCGGCGCCAACAGCTCGCCCAGCATGCCGACCATGACCGGGTTGTGCCGCCCGCCGCCACCAAGAATGACCTCCTTTATCGGCGCGGGAGCGAAACGGCGGTAGGCATCGGCGATATTGGTGGCGGTCAGCGCCGTCAGCGTAGCGATGATCTCGGCGTCTTCCAGCCCGCGGCTTCGCGCCTCATCGATCAAGGAAAGCGCCGCCGCGCTACCAAATGTCTCTCGGCCGGTCGTTTTGGGATAATCGCGCTCATAATAGGGATGCCGCAGCAGCTCATCCAGCCACTCCTCATTGACCCGTCCCTGCCTGGCGTAATGGCCGCCGCGATCGTAAGTCAGCGCGCCGCGGGAAACCTGCGTCACCGCGATATCAAGCAGCGCGTTGCCGGGTCCGGTATCAAAGGCGACTGGATCCGATGAATCGTCGTTCAGGGGCGGCAGAAAGGTGACATTGCCCATGCCGCCGATATTCTGCACCGCTCGCCAATGCTGCGGATGTCGAAGCAGCAGCCAGTCGACATAGCTCGTCAGCGGCGCGCCCTGCCCGCCGGCGGCAATATCGCGCGCGCGAAAGTTGCTGATGGTCGTGATGCCAGTACGCTCGGCGAGGACAGCCGCCTCGACGATTTGCAGCGAAACGTTCACCTGGCCGCTGGGCAAGACATTGTGCCACAGCGTCTGACCGTGCGAGCCGATTAAATCAACCTGCCCCGCGCTTATGCCTGCTTGGTCAAGCGCCGCGACGGTACAGTCGGCGAAAACTGTGGCCAGGTCGACGTGCAAGTCAGCGATCTGATGGACGCGGCTGCTCTTGGGGTCGCAGTTGGCGAGGATCCTCTCCCGCATCTCCCGCTCGTAGGCGAAAGTGGCGCCGCTGAGGAGCTCGACGCGCATATCGCCGGGACGCCCGCGGATATCGCAGATGGCGACATCCACGCCGTCAGCGGATGTGCCGGACATCAAGCCGATAACAATCATGACGCGCTGAGCTCGCCTAAATTATATGGCGTCATCCCAGACGGAGCGTTCTACAGCGGACTCCGGTTCTATCGGCGCCGGCTGGTACGCCCATTCGTCAATTGGCTCCTTGGTCGCGCCGCGGTTTGATGTCAGCAGACGCTGCATGATCAAGCCCGTCGCCACAGTAATGACCAGAATAAACAGGGGGATCGCACTCAGGCGATTGAATACCGTTGCGCCAGGCAGCAACTGCCCCGCCACCAATACCGAAGCTGCCAGCGCTATAGTCACAGAATGAGCAGCGATCCAGCGCCACGCTCCCTTGACCAGGCGATTCAGCGCGAGCCACTGCACCGCTGAAAACACCGTCAAATATAGAAGCGCAAGCAGCGAAATGTGAATCGTCCCATTTAGTTCGGCGCTGAAGCCATAATCATAGAATGCCGTAGTCAAACACGAATCGGACATGCACGAGTAGGCAATTGTCCCGGCTAACAAGGCGCCCAGCGATGAATACACCGTCCAGCGACCGAGATCGACACGCAAGTAATGATTCACAATCGCTTTCTGCAGAAAGCCGATGCAAAACCCATTCACCAGCCAATAGACCGCCATTGCAGGCGACCAGTACTTGGACGCCAGTGGACTGGCAAAGCCCCAGTTCAGCATGCCAATGGAATAAGCAATTAAGGTCGCCAAGACCACCGAAAGCGGCAGGACAGCAATCCCGGCGATGAACCACGCAAGCTTGAAGCGGCCCGTTCGGATTTGAGCATTCATTGCCTTTGCCTCCCTTTGACGGGGCAGATGAATCGTCAAGTCACCCGATTATACATCCGGCAGCAGAAAACGCTCACAATGCAGGTCCGCCGCAGGCATATCGCTGGGCTGTGTGGGAGTCCATAAGCGTTAACTTGTCGTGGCGTTCATACGAATTGGAGAGAACTGAAGTCAATTATGCGGCGTATGCAGTCGGTGAGTCGGGTCAGATTGTCTGGGTTATCAGATGGATGCCGCGGCCTAGCGCGGGCTTGTCTCGGCATATTGCTTGAAGTTATCGAGGATCGCCTGCCAGCCCATTCTTTGCAGCTCAGCGGAGTTTTCGTCTTCGGCTTCAAACAGCGTTGACACACGCGTGCTGTCGCCGATATCCGCGAAGCAGGTTTCAACGCGGCGTCCGTCGGTCAAGGTATACGCGAGCTTCGCTTCGTGGTCGACTTCGTCATAGATCGCCTCGAAGTCGAAACCGAAGCTGCCATCTTTGGCTTCCATGCGGGAAAGAAGCCGGCCGCCAACCCTTAGATCATTTACGGCGCGGGGGCAACACCAATCGTCTGAGGCGAAATTCCAACGAGTGATATGTTCGGGCTCATTCCACAGCGCCCAAACTTCGTTGCGTTTTCGTTCGACGATGGCTTCAATCGCGATTCTCTCGCGCACTTACGGGCTCCGATGGTGAAAAGCGGAGAGGACAGGATTCGAACCTGCGGTACCCTTAACAGGTACAACCGCTTAGCAGGCGGCCCCAATCAACCACTCTGGCACCTCTCCATACAGGTATTCCAGTTGTTAAGGTGGTTAAGGCGGAGAGGACAGGATTCGAACCTGCGGTACGGAGAACCGTACAATGGTTTTCAAGACCATCGCCTTAAACCACTCGGCCACCTCTCCAACAATTCGACACGTTGCGATGTGGCGATAGTCATCCTAGCATAGCCGGATGAGACTGTCAATATGGCGATGACCGCGCGGACATTGAAGCAAATACCAGTCTCCTATAAACTAACCGGACACAATCTTTGCGGAAAGCCGAATGAACCTGTATCTCCCGGGAATTGTTTACGCCGTGCTATTGCTCCTGGTCGCCAATCTTGAACTGCGCCGTCGAGACGGCAAAAGGCTGACGGCGCTCCTAAGCGTGGGGCTCACCCAAATTGATGTGCTGTGGGCCTCGGTCGGAAGGCTGATAACGGCGCTAAATCCTAAGGATCAGCCTAAGTACGACAAGAACAGTCTCGTACACCGCGCCGCGAGCCTACTCGCGATTGCCTACCTGATCTGGCAAATCTGGCTGCTGCTCTTATCGCGCGGCGGAAGCGAGCAGAATTGGTTCGCGCCGGATATAAGCGGCATTCTCTTGAACCTGGCGGGTTCCATGATGATATTCTTGTCGCTGTCGGCGCTGGGCACGGGCTGGGGGTTGCGGCGCGACCGTGCAGAAGCGCTGCAACGGCTTGGCTTGCGCTGGCCCACCGTCGGCGATTGCCTAGTTGGGGTGGCTCTGGGCTTGCTGCTCTATATTGCCGCGACTCTTGCCGCAAGCGTCCTGCTCAACGGCGTGACAGCCGATCAATTGGGCGTGCGCGCGCTTTTTGACGCCGTCAAGCACTCGTTGCCGGCGGCGCTTGCCCTTGCTGTGCTTGCAGGTACCGGCGAAGAAATTCTGTTTCGCGGCGCTTTGCAGCCGGTGTTTGGAATCGTAGTCACGTCACTCTTGTTTACCATGTTGCATACGCACTATGGCTTGAGCCCGGCATTGCTAATTCTCTTCGCCATTTCGGTCTGCTTTGGTCTCGTGCGCCGACGCTTCAGCACGACGGCGGCCGTGATTTGTCATGCGACATACAACTTCGCGCCCTTTCTCCTTGCCCGTATGATGGCGGCATAATCTGAGAGATATCGACGAAAACATGACGATGGTGAATCTATACGATTTGAGCCGTAGCGAGCTGGACGACTTCGTCATTGGCTTGGGTGACGAGCGATACCGCGCGCGGCAAATTTGGGACTGGATGTATGGACGGCGTGTGGACCGCTTTGATGCGATGAGCAACTTGCCCAAGGCGACGATTGCAGAATTGCGAGAGACCGCAACGCTCGGCAGCCTGGAATTGGTCGCGCGGCAGCAAAGCCGCGACGGTACGGAAAAGCGACTGTACCGTCTCGTCGATGGCCAGCTGATTGAATCCGTACTGATGCCCTACGACGATGATCGCAAGACCGCTTGCATCTCGTCGCAGGCCGGCTGCGCGATGGGCTGTGTATTCTGCGCCACCGGGCAGATGGGCTTTGGGCGCAACCTGGCGGCGAGCGAGATCTTTGAGCAAGCGATGATTTTCGCGCGGGATTTGGCGGGGCGCGGCGAGCGCTTGAGCAACGTCGTCTTCATGGGCATGGGCGAGCCTTTCCACAATTACGATGCGACGCTAACGGCGGTGCGGCAGCTGATGGCGCGCTTGAAAATCGGGGCGCGGCATATCACGATCAGCACGGTTGGGCTGGCGCCTCAGATCCGTCGATTTGCTGATGAAGGCTTGCAGCTCAGGTTGGCGGTCAGCTTGCACAAGACGGTGGACGCGCAGCGATCGGCGCTGATGCCGGTCAACAAGCGCTGGGGGATTCACGCGCTGTTGGACGCTTGCCGCTATTATGTGGTGCGGACGAATCGGCGCATCACATTTGAATGGGCTGCCATCGCCGGCGAAAATGATACCGAAGAAGAAGCGCATCGCTTGGGAAGACTGCTATCGGGCCTGCTCTGCCAGGTCAACATCATCCCCTTGAATCCGACAGGGGATTTTGCCGGGCTCCCGGCAGACACGGCGCGGATCGAGAACTTCAGCCGGGCGCTGCGCGGATACGGCGTGAGCAGCACCGTCCGCGTCCGTCGAGGCATCGACATCGACGCTGGCTGCGGGCAGCTGATTACGGAAGTTCTGCGCGATATGCCGGTCGGATGACGGCGCAGCGGTGCGTGGCGCTCAGGCGCTCTTCCAGCGCGACCCGTGCGATCCTGTTGCCTTCGCGACGGCTAAACAGTAATATCGTAGGGGTTCACCAAAGCGAAAGTCGCAACGATACTTGACGAGCAAATTGATCAAGATCGCTCCTTCCATTCTAGCGGCGGATTTCGGGCGCTTGGGCGCGGAGGTTACGTGCGCGCAAGAAGCGGGCGCCGATCTCATTCATGTTGATGTGATGGACGGGCGCTTTGTGCCCAATATCACCATGGGTCCGGCGGTCGTTGAGGCGGTGGCGAACGCGGCTACCATCCCATTGGATGTCCACTTAATGATCGTCGAGCCGGACCGATTCCTGAGGAGATTCGCCGACAGCGGCGCCGATTCTATCTCGGTGCACATCGAGGCCTGTACCCACCTGCATCGTGTACTTGGTCAAATCAAAGAAGTCGGCTGTCGCGCGGGCGTGGCGCTGAATCCACATACGCCGGCGTCGGCGCTGCAAGAAGTAATTGACGATGTGGATATCATCAATGTGATGACGGTGAATCCCGGCTTCGGCGGTCAAAGCTTCATCACAGGCATGACCAGAAAGCTGCGAACGTTGCGGGCGATGGTCGCTGGGCGCGACGTCGAGATCGAGGTCGACGGCGGAATCAATGCGGAGACTATAGCGTCTGCGATGAGTGCAGGCGCCACGATCGCGATCGCCGGCACTTGCATCTTTCAGCACGAAAAAGGAATCGCCGCCGGCATTGCGGACTTACGGCGCGCGGCGGAGCTGGCCATTGCCAATGACGAGTCATAGTATCGGCGGACGCGCGCTTAAGCGGCTTTTTCGCGCGGGCTTCAACCATCTTTCAAGAAACGTCGAGCTCATCAACCGGCTCAATGTCTTTCCCGTTCCGGATGGCGACACCGGCATCAATATATTCCATACGCTTCAACGCGCTTGCCGGGAAATTGAAGACACGGAGAGTGACGATTTCAGCCTGATTGCCGAAGGCTTCGCACGCGGGGCTCTGATGGGCGCACGCGGCAACAGCGGCACAATTCTCTCGCAGCTGCTGAAGGGATTCGCTGATGGCTTGGATAAGGCGCCGCACTTGACCGACGAGCTATTCGCCCGCGCCTGTCAGGCAGCGGTGGAAAGAGGATACGCATCCGTCTCGGAACCGACCGAAGGCACTATGCTGACGGTCGCGCGCGAAGCGTCTGCGGCTTTGCAGCAGCGCGAATTCGAATCATCATCGCTCAGAGAGATACTGGAAACATTGATCGCCGCCGCCGACGCGTCTCTCAACAATACGCCGCAACTGCTTCCGATACTGAAGGACGCGGGCGTCGTTGACGCAGGCGGAATGGGACTGGTCTGCTTCTTGCGTGGCATGCGCGGAGACCGATCGCCACTGCAAGCCAGCACGGCGCCAATCGGCGGAAAAATAGCTGCGGCCGGCGCCGAGTCATTTGGATATGACGTGCAGTTTCTCATGATCGGCGAGGATCTCGATTTGATGCAAACGCGCCGTGATTTGGAGCAGTTGGGTTGGTCTGTCATCGTTGTGGGCGACGAAGAGACGATTAAGGTGCATATACACGTCGACAATCCGGCGGTTCCTATCGATTACGCCATTCAGTCGGGCGCAACGCTTGATGACGTAGTAGTTGAAAATATGGCATTGCAGGTTCGACAGAGCCTGGCGGGCGCGATTTCACTGCAAGACCGGCGTGCCGCTGCCTCAGTAGACGTTACGGTTATCGCCGTCGCTGACGGTGACGGATTGCGCGCTGTATTCCACGATTTGAATTGCGGCGCCGTCATCAGGGGAGGCGCTGGACGCAATCCATCAGCGGAAGACTTCATCGCCGCGATTCAACGGGCGCCTGCCGAGCGCGTGATCATCCTGCCCAACAATCGCAACGTCATTCTGGCAGCGCGACAGGCGGCCGATATGATCCAGCCGATGCTGGCGCGGGTTGTGCCGACAGAGACCGTTCTGCAAGGCATTAATGCCATGTTGGCATTTGGCGATGCGACTGATTCCGGCGCCGACTTCGAGTCGACAATTGCTCAAATGAGCGCGGCCCGCGGGGAGATTCACTCCATAGAGATTACGTGTGCCTCCCGCAAGACCCGGTTTCGCGATCTGGAAATCAATGAGAACGACTTCATCGCGATCGTTGATGGCGCGATCCGCTCGGCTTCCGCAGACGTCGCCGGGGCGACTCTCGACGCCTTTGCTGTGTTGCATGTCGCCAGCCTGGAGTTGGCCACGATATATTATGGTGCCGGCGTATCTAAGTTCGAAACGAATCAATTGATTCGGCGTTTGACAAAGTCCATCGAGGGATTAGAATTTGAAGCCATCTACGGTGGGCAATCTCTGTATCCATTCTTGATTAGCGTTGAATAATGCCAAGAATCCATATCGTAACCGATAGCGGAGCGCGCTTTTCCAACCCGCGCCTAGTTCGTCACTTCCCGGTTACGATACTGCCCAACGTAATCGAAATCGCGGGAAAGCGATATCTTGAGGGTGTTGACATTGAGCCTGCAGAGGCTTTTCAACTCATATCGATTCAGGGCAGCCCACCCCTTGTCGAACCGCCTTCAGAATATGACTACGCCGAATTGTACACGCGCCTTTCCCACTTTTGCGACGCGATTGTCTCGGTGCATCCATCGCGCGAGCTATCGGACAGTTGGCGGAACGGCCGGCTTGCGGCACAACAGGTGAGCGGCGGCTGCGAGATTGCGGTAGTCGATTCGCAGAGTCTCTGCGCCGGGCAAGGCATGCTCATCCGCGTCGCGGCGCGGGCCGCCAATGAAGAGGACACAGCTGAAGCCGTCATTCAGAAGGTTCGACAAGCGGTCAATCGCATTTATTCCGTCTACTGCGTAGACAATGTTGATTTCTTGCGCGCCAACGGTTTCATGAAACCGTCGCACGCTGTGTTATCCACGCATCTGGGGATCAAACCCTTTGTCAGCCTGGAAGATGGCAAATTCATCGTAATCGAGAAAGTGCGCTCACGCGGCGAAGTCATTGAACGGCTGGTGGAGTTCCTTGTCGAATTCACGGAGTTGGAAGACGCTGTCGTGCTTCAAGATCAGACCCATATCACAGAAGAAACGCGCCTGATGCAAGACCGTCTGGCGGTCGAATTCCCGGGCCAGCACTTTCCGTTCACCATGTACAGCGCCACCATGGCAAGTTATCTCGGTACGCAGGCGACCGGCGTCGCTGTCCTGGAGCGAGCGGTGGACGTATTCGATTATGACTTCTAATCGCATTCGCATCGCCGCCGACAGCGTCTGCGATTTGCCAGCCGATTTAGCCACTGCGCTACACGTACACATCATCCCGACCTATGTGAACATTGACGGCCTTAGCATCCCGGATGACGGCATTTCGCTGAATCGAGAGCGTTTCTTCCGCGAATTGCCTTCCATGGGAACCCTGCCGACAACGGCGGCGCCCTCGCCTGGGGACGCGGAATCCTTTTATCGCGCGCTTCTTGACGACGGCGCGACGCACATCGTTTCCATCCACGTGCCAGCAAATTTGAGCGGCACCCTCAATGCGATGCGGCTAGGCGCGGAAGCAGTCGGCGAAGATAAAGTCACGCTGGTGGATAGCTTGCAGCTCACATTTGGCATCGGATTTCAGGTCTGGGCAGCGGCAGAACTTGCCGCCGCAGGCGCCCCGCTGGAAGCCATTCTTGACGCTATCGAGCGCGTTCGGCGGCACACGAGAGTCTATGCGATAATTGATACGATGGACTATCTACGCCGCAGCGGACGTGTCAATGCGCTGATCGCAAGCATCGGGGGCCTGCTGAAGATCAAACCGATTGTAAGCGTTGGCGATGGCGACGTTTCGTCTATCGCTCGGCTGCGAACCTGGTCACGCGCGGAAAGAAGACTGGCTTCGCTCACTGATGATCAGAAGCCGCTAGAGCGCCTTGCTGTCTTACACATCGCAAACAGAAGAGGCGCCGAGAATTATCTTGAAAAGATTCGTGATTTGGCGCCATCTGATACACTAGTTATCGAAACGACGCCGACTCTTGGCACACACATCGGACCGGGCTCGATCGGAGTCGCAACATTGAACGCGAATTGGAGACGATAATCGATGCCATCTGCGCTGGAAACGATGGTGAATATCCTGAAACTCGAACGCGAGCAAGGCGGCGTGAATGCCGCGGTCGTTGGCGGGATGGTCGCGTTTGTCTCAACTTGGCAAGCGCAAGCGAGGAAGCAGGCACGTCGCGCGGAGCAACACATCCTGATTGATGAAATCGTTGACATCCTCAGCGCTTATGAGACCTTGACGGACCAAGACGAGCGCATCAGCAAGATCAATTACATTCTGGACCGGGCGACCAACCGCGCGCCGGCGCCAAAAGAATACCGGGACCGAATTCCTGAGTGGCGAGCGAAGCTGCCGCGGCGTGAAAAGCAGGCTCCCGCTGCCGAGTGGCGTAAGCGGCGTGAATCATCCGACCGCCAAAGGGCGAACCCGTCGCGCTCGCGCGGAAACAAGCGCGCCTACGCTTATGACAGCGCGACCTATGACGAAGATTTCACCGGAAGCCCAAGCACGAGCGGGCTTGATTTGCCCGCCATGCCCCGTATTGAGCGTCCACCGCGGCGGCGGCGTCCGCAGCCAACAGCGGAAGACATTGCGAACGCGCAACACGATTTGAATGCGCCCACAACCGAAGTAAAGGGCATCGGAAAGAAATTCGCGGAATTGCTCGCCCAAATGGATATCTTCACAGTTCGTGATCTGCTGTTCAATCTTCCAAGCCAATATCGCGATTACACCGCGCTGCTCACCATCAGGGACCTGCCCGACAACGCGGAAGCGACAGTTATCGCTACGATCACCAGCGCAAGAGTCGTTCATAGCCGGGCAGGCAAGGATTTGGTTGTCGTCGTGTCCGACGGCACGGGCGCCCTGTCTGTTCGCTTCTTTCGCCAGGACTTCCTTGCGGCGAAACTCCAGCGCGGCATGCAAATCGTACTAAAAGGCAAAGTGCGCTATTTCCGCGATATGAAGCAAATGGCTAATCCCGAATGGGAAGAGCTTGCCAGCGAAAATCTGCATACCACTGGTATTGTGCCGGTCTACCGTATGACTAAGGGGCTGCGACCAAGGCATTTCCGGCGCATGATCAAGTCACTGGTAGAAGAATGGGCGGAAAAGATTCCGGATCCCTTGCCGCCGTCGGTGCTTGACCGGTCGGAATTGGCTGACCTGGGCTGGGCTTTGTGTCAGGCTCATTTCCCCGATGGCTGGGATCATCGAGATCACGCGCAGAGGAGGCTCGCTTTTGATGAATTGTTCACCTTGCAGTTGGCGCTGCTCACGAATCGGCGCGAATGGCAGTCCCTACCAAGCCCGCGGCTTGACATCAGCGATGAATTCATCGAGAGCTTCATCGGCCAGGTGTTTCCCTATGAGTTGACGGGCGCGCAGCGGGACGCCGTCGGCGCGATTCAGCGCGATGTGGCGAGCACGCTGCCAATGAATCGCCTGTTGCAAGGCGATGTCGGCTGCGGCAAGACTGCGGTGGCGATTATGGCGATGGCCATGGCATTGCGCGTCGGCAAGCAAGCCGCGATCATGGCGCCAACCGGCATTCTGGCTCAGCAGCACTACCGCGCAGTTAGTGACGCTTTCGGCCGAACTAGCCGGGACGGTCAGCCGGTGATCGCACTGCTGACGGGCGCCTTGAGCGCGTCGGAGCGAGAGTCGATCTATCGGGGCATCGCCGACGGCTCAATTGACATTGTCGTCGGTACGCACGCGGTCATTCAAGCTGGTGTAGACTTCCATAATTTGGCGATCGCTGTCATTGATGAGCAGCAGCGATTCGGCGTCGATCAGCGAGCGGCGCTCCGCGGCAAGGGCGAGAACCCGCATCTGCTGTTTATGAGCGCGACGCCATATCCACGCACCATGGCTTTGACGCTGTTCGCCGATTTGGACATCACCATAATCAATGAGAAACCGCCGGGCCGCCTGGAAATCATTACGAAACTGATTGATCCGGTCGCGCGCGAACGATTATATGGATACATCACCGCAAAGCTGGAACAAGGCGGGCAGGCTATCTTCATTCATCCGCTCGTGGAAGAATCCGAGTCGTTGGAAACCGCCGATGCAACCGGCGCTTATGACCGCTTGGGCCAGGTATTCCATCGCCATCGCGTTTGCTTGCTACACGGTCGTCTGAGCGCGGCGGAAAAAGACGAACTGATGAACGACTTCGCCGAAGGCCGGTACGATGTCATGGTTACGACCTCGGTGGCTGAAGTGGGGGTCGACATACCGAATGCAAACGTCATCGTCATTGAAGGCGCCAATCGATTTGGCCTCGCGCAATTGCACCAGTTTCGGGGTCGTGTCGGCCGTGGAGCCTCTCAGTCATTTTGCTTTCTGATACCTGATCGGGCGGCGAATATTGACTTTGATCGCATTCATGAACTGCATGCCGGCCGGATTGAGGCTGATGAATTGAGCATTGCGGAACAACGACTGGCCGCGGTGGAAGAATCGAATGATGGCTTTCATTTGGCGGAGACTGATCTCCGCCTGCGTGGCATTGGCGAACTACTGGGCCGGCGCCAAAGCGGCCACAGCAATTTGCATTTGATGCGGCAGAATTACGCTGATTTAGCCGAATTGTCCCAGCGAGAAGCGCGTACGCTGTTTGAGGAAGATTCCACGCTGGTTCAACCTGAGCATCGCATCTTGGCCGATCATGTTCGTCGCGTATACGCGAATCCCGGTGACATCAGCTGAACCGTCCCTCCGCGCTTTTTATTCTCCCTCTCCCACCCGAAACGCCGGTCTCAAGTGGCGCCCATTTGCGCTTGCTACTGGCTGATCCACCGGCGCGTTAATCCGTATCGGCAACAAGCCTGGACATCGCGGCAGGACTCCGCCCGGCATAGCGAATCTGCCGGCGTTTCGATTGGCGCTATTGTAAGCCTGCTATTACAATGCCCTCGTAACATGGGAGCGACAAAATGTCAGGCAGGGGAATCGCGCTTTATCCAGCATCGCTTGACCCCATCCACTACGGCCATATAGACGTTGCCATTCGGGCATCGCGGTTTTTTGACGAACTCATTGTCGCTATTTATGCTAACCCTGACAAGAAGCGCGTGTTGTTCGATATTGAGGAACGCGTCGAGTTGGCGAGAGACATATTTCAGAATTATCCCGCAATATCAGTTGCGAAATATAATATTCTCACAGTAAACTATGCGAAGTCCGTGGGTGCAATCGCCTTAATTAGAGGGTTAAGAGTGTTTGGAGATTTCGAGTTTGAGTTTCGAATGGGTATGGCAAATAAGAAGCTGGCGCCGGAGTTGGAGACGATCGCGATTCTATCCGATGAACAGTATATGCATATCAGTTCGAGCACAATTCGCGAAATCGCGGAGTTGGGTGGAGACATAAGTTCGATGGTTCCGCCCATTATTTCGAACGCGTTACGCAAAAAGTTCGGCACTTGAGTTCGCAAGCAGTTGCAGGGTCTTTCACGGGGGAGGGATTCAATGGACATTCAGCATTTAGTTGATCGCTTGGAGGATCTGATCGACGAAGGGCGGCATCTCTTCGGCACAAAGTTCACCATGGTGGACGAGGAGCGCGCCCTAGAGATCATCGATCAGATGCGGATATCTGTGCCGGAAGAGATCGAACAGGCGGCCCGCACCATTCAGAATCGAGATCGCGTCCTGGCGGAAGCCAACGAGGAGGCGGCCCGTATAGTTCAGCAGGCGCGGCAGCACAGCGAAGACCTGATCGACGAGCAAGAAATGGTCAAGCAAGCCAAGGTGCGCGCCGAATACGTGATAGAACAAGCCAAGATTGAGGCGGCAAAAATCACGCGTGAAGCTGACGAATATGTGCTGGTTCAGCTCAACCAGTTGGAACAGCAATTTGCGCATACGCTTGACGAAATCCGCAATGGAATCCAGATTATGCAGTACGAGGAACCCGTCGCGGTTGAGGTGGAACCGGAGCATTCCACTGTCGAAGTCCAGCATGAGGATGTCGGGCCGAATCCAATCAACTTCGACAGACCTGCGCAAGCGCCGATTGGCG
Organism: Chloroflexota bacterium; assembly: GCA_026707665.1. Classification (GTDB taxonomy): domain Bacteria; phylum Chloroflexota; class Anaerolineae; order Aggregatilineales; family Phototrophicaceae; genus UBA6055. Next base: position 25,640 of record JAPOWK010000102.1, on the reverse strand, counting down.
GCCGCATCTAAACCTCATTCTTTACAATTTAACCATTAACGGGCATCACGTCAGTGATGTCTGTTTTGGTTGCCCAGCCGCTGAGCGCAGATATAATTCGGTTTCTGATCGGCTAAAGAATCTTGGCGTACTATGCGCCTCATCATCTTCGCATCGGCTTGGGTATTGGGCATCAGCGTTTCCCGCGTTCTCCCGGCGATTCAGCCTTCAATTTGGTTCGCTTCCACGATGGCTGCCGGAATCATCTGGCTACTATTCAGACGGCGCCTACCTTGGTGGATTCTCGCCAGCCTCATAGCATTTGCCGCTGGCGGTTTTCGCTTGTCACTGCTGCCACAAAGCAGCGACATCGCGCAGTACAACCGTTACAGCGGCACCATCACGGGCTTGGTCGTCGAGCGCCCGAAACTGCGAGAGGACAGAGTCCAACTTCGACTTACAAGCGAATCGATATTCGTCAAAGGCGAACATGTTGAAACGAGCGGTCTCGTTCTAGTTGAGGCGGACCGCGGCGTGGAAGCCCAATATGGCGACCGGGTACGAGCGACCGGCCGGCTGGCCGTACCCGCCACCTGGGACAGTTTCTCTTACGCTGATTATCTCGGTCGTCAGGGTGTGTTCACTATCGTGCAAAATGCCGGCGTCGAAATCGTCGGTTCCGGTTATGGCAATGCGCTGCATGCGGGGCTGATCAAACTGAGCGAAACGGTCAAGCGCAGCATCGCTTCCGCCATTCCCGAGCCACAGTCCGGGCTTTTAACCGGCATCTTGCTCGGGGATGAAGACGGCATATCGCCCGAATTGGATGATGCGTTTGCACGCGTTGGCGCGGCGCACGTGGTCGCGATCAGCGGATTCAACATGGTCGTCATCAGCGGCATCGTCGTCCGCGTCTTGGCCGGCGTCTTTCAGCGAAACAAGGTGGTCGTCACCCTAAACGCGCTGTCGGTGATTGCCATATACGCCCTCTTCGTCGGCGCCAGCCCGGGCATCCTCCGTGCCGCGCTGATGAGCGGACTACTGATAGTCGGCAGTCAGCTGAAGCGAAAGACATTCGTACCGACGTCTTTGGCGTTTGCAGTCTTGTTGCTTTCCCTGCACGATCCGAACGTGACCGTCGATATTGGTTTCCAGCTAAGTTTCTTGGCCGTGCTTGGTTTGGGTTTGTTCGCCGATCCGCTTTCCACGAGATTTCGCAGGCTGCTCGACAGATTTCTGCCGGTCGGCGCCGCCAATACCGTCCACCGTTTATTGAATGAACCGTTGATAGTATCGATCGCGGCGCAGATTACGACCATGCCGCTCATCATTTTGTATTTTGGCCGCCTGTCCATCGTGGCGCTTCCGGTCAACATCCTCATTGTTCCGGTGCAATCGGCGGTCCTGCTCTTGGGTATGGCCGCTGCTGTCGCCCATGCCTTCATTCCCGCGCTTGGCATGTTACTCTTCTGGGCGGATCTGGTCTTTGTATCCTGGACCATTGCCGTCGTGCGGTTTTTCGCTGAACTGCCCTTCGCCGAGCTGATCGTTGATTTGGACCGACGCTTGATCCAAGCGTTTTATATGCTGCTGTTTGGAGTTGCTATAATGCATGCCGCGCGCCCACCAATCTGGCAAAAACTTCAGGATATCGCGAAACGAAACGGTGTGATTGTGTCCCTCTGCGCCACCGCCATCGTTATCTTGATTCTGAAGAGCGCCATGATGTTGAGCCGCGCCGACGGTCATCTGCATGTCTGGCTGCTGGACCTTGGGCATAGCAATGCCGTGCTAATGCAAACGCCGGGCGGGGCGCAGATTCTCGTCGACGGCGGCCGCTTTCCCTCTCGCTTGCTGACGGCCATCGGCGACCGCTTGCCCTTTTATGATCGAGAGATTGAAATCCTCGTCATCACGCATCCCGATGCCTGGGACATTGCCGCGCTCAACAGCGTGCTGGAACGATACTCTGTAGGCGCTGTCCTGTATCATGGACAGGTCAACCGTGATCACAATGTAGCAAGCATATTCGAACGTTTGCGAAGAACCGACACGCCGATTGTGGAAGTGAAAGCAGGGTACAAGCTGGAATTCTCGGACGGCTCTGCCATTGAGGTGCTGCATCCTCAATCGCGGCCGAAGATTAGCGACCGACTAAACGATCATGTGCTGGCGCTGCGTGTGTCATACAAGGACGCGTCGTTTCTACTGACTTCGGACTTGAGCGATACTGCTCAGCAGGCGATGATGGCAAGCGGCTTCGCAAAGCCAACGACCATTTTGCAGATTCCGCAGCACGGCACGGCTCGCGCTATTGACGACGAGTATTTGAAAGCCATTCAACCGCAGATTGTCTTGCTGCAAAGCGACTTGGCCAACAGGCGCGGCGACCCGGACCCCGACACGCTAGCCAAGCTCAGCGAGACCGACCTATTTCGGACGGATGAACACGGCGCCATTCATCTGCGAACGGACGGGGAGAGTATCGTGGTGATTCCAAGCAAGCGCTCGGCCAAGCAGGACCTGTAGGGGCGAGACTTGTCTCGCCCTAGCTTTGCCATATCCACATAGTTCTGCGGCCCCAGGGTCGCCCCTACAGCATTCCCCGAAGGTTATGTGCCTAATAGCGGATATCGACGTGCTTGCCAGCGCCGGCCGATTCCATAATGGCGTCGCAGATGACAGCGTTGCGATAGCCATCGACGAAGTCGGCGCCGTAGGGAGCGACATCGTTGTCGTTCACGATTGCGTCAAAGAAGTGATGGAATTCGTGAACGAAGCTGTGCTCCCAGCCGATGATGTGACCGTGGGGCCACCAATTCTCCCAATACGGGTGGTGGGCTTCGGTCACCAGGACGTTGTGAAAGCCTTGCGTCGTGTCGGGGCTGTCGTGCTTCCAGAAGACGTTGAGCTCGTTCATCCTTTCCAGATTGAAATGGATCGATCCATTCTCGGCGTTGATCTCGAATGAGTTGAAGTTCTTGCGCCCACGCCCGAAGCGCGTCGCCTCCACCGTGCCAAGCGCCCCATTCTCGAAATCAAGCAGCGCGACAAAGCCGTCATCGACATCGGACTTGATCAGGCCGCCAGACCCATCGGGCCTTTCGGTGATCCAGGTTTGCGCCAAACCGGAAACCGCCTTTGGCTCGCCGACCAGGAAGCGCGCCAGATCAATGATATGCGCGCCGAGATCGCCCAGAGCGCCGCTGCCGCAGATGTCTTTCTGGAAGCGCCAGGTCGATTCCATCTCGCGGTCCATGCCCCATTCCTGCAGGTAGACCGCGCGCCAATGATAAATCTGACCCAGCGCCCCGCTTTCGACAATTTTCTTGGCTTGCTGCACGGCGGGGACGAAGCGGTAGTTAAAGGCTACCATGTGCTTGACGCCGGCGGCTTCAACGGCATCGAGCATCGATTTCGCCTCTTCGGCCGTGCGCGCCAACGGCTTCTCGCAGAAGACATGCATGCCGGCCGCGGCGGCCGCGTTGCAGGGTTCGGCATGGGCGTCGTTGGGACCGCCATTATCGAAGACTTGAATGTCATCATTGGCGATCATGTCGCGCCAATCTGTGTAGGCATTCTCGTAGCCGTATCGCTGCGCCGCCGCGTTCACCGCCGCTTCGTTGCGCCCCGCGATCCCTACCAGGCGAGGAATCGCGACCGGCGGATACATCATGTAGGGGATTTTCTTGAAGGCGTTGGTATGCGCCTTGCCCATGAAGGCATAGCCCAACATACCTATGCCGAGCTCCGGCGCCTCGGCATAGGTGCCCTCGGTCGCCATGCTGGTAAAGGTGCTGCTCACTTGCTTTTCGTCAGCCATCGGTCATCTCCTGATTCGCGTCAAATACGTAGATTATTCTTCGGCAAAAGCGGCGTCGAATGCCCGGCCGGAAGCAGCAAAGTCGTTCTGCTTCACCCAGGCGGCCGACTCGGTCGCGCCGAATTCGCGGTCCATGCCGCTGTCTTCCCATTCCACCGACAGCGGACCCTGATAATCCGCCCGATTGAGCGCGCGAATCATCGCGTCTATATCGAGATCGCCATGCCCGGGCGAGACGAAGTCCCAGCCACGGCGCGCATCGCCAAAGTTGAGGTGGGAGCACAGTATGCTGGTGACGTTATCGAGCGTGACCTTGGAATCCTTAACGTGGACGTGGAAGATGCGGTCGGCGAAGCGATCAATGAACTTGACCGGGTCAAAAAGCTGATGGATGAAGTGGCTGGGATCAAAATTGAAACCGAAAGACGGGTGCTGATTCAGCGCTTCCAGCGTCTTTTCCGCCGTGTAGATATCATAGGCGATCTCGCTCGGATGCGCTTCCAGCGCGAACTTGACGCCCTCGGCAGCGAAGACATCGAGGACAGGCGTCCAGCGATCGGCGAATTCTTGATAGCCGGCGTCGATCATTTCGTCGGATGTCGGCGGAAAGCGATAAATCATATGCCATACCGGACTGCCGGTGAAGCCATTGACCACGTCCACGCCAAAAGCCTTGGCGGCGCGCGCCGTGTCTTTCATCTCCTCAGCGCAGCGCTCACGCACGCCGTCGGCATCGCCATCGCCCCATAGGCGATCGGGCAAGATATCTCGATGCCGCGCGTCTATGGAGGCTTCGGCGACGCATTGTCCGACCAGATGATTGCTGATGGAGAAATACTGCAAGCCATGCTTTTCCAGCACATAGTGCCGCGATTGAATGTAGCCGTCCTCCGAGAGCGCTCGGTCCACCTCAAAATGATCGCCCCAGCATGCCAACTCCAAGCCATCGTAGCCGAAGCTCCTGGCTTTCTCGGCGATGGTCTCAAAGGGCAAATCCGCCCATTGACCGGTGAATAAGGTGACTGGTCTAGCCATAAGACAATTCCTTTCCCTTCTGTTGAAAACGCAGCTAAGCCATTGGCTACCAGTATAGCGAGCAAATCGCCATGAACCAATACTTCAGGCTGGCTATCGCTGAATCGCGCGAGACGCGATGCCTGCCGTCTTGGGCTTGGGATTTCGTGACTGCTTGGGCTATCATCGGGGCGAAACTCGACGGATACTTCTGATTGCAGAGACGCCCAGGTTTGATACAGAAAGGACGACTCACATGTACAACGGCTTGGAGATCATTGACTTTCACGTTCATTTTCCGACGCAGGCGCGCTGGATCATCGAGCGCGGTCCCAACGAACGGCAGAGATATGTCGAACGCCTGGGCGAGCGACGCGCGAAGATTGCTCGTGAACACGCGATGAATTACAACCGCCAGTGGCGGGCGACCTGGGGATTCGATCCGCCGGAGCGGAACACGCTCACTGACGAGGAACAAGCCGATCGCTGGGCGGCCGAGATCGAGAACTACGGCTTGCGCACGGTGGGTTTCGTCACCGGCGGCGGCAACAAAAATCTGGCAAACATTGTCCAGCGGCACCCGGACAAGTTTATCGGTTTCGCCCATCATTACCTCTTCAGCCAAGGCGCGGATGACGAGCTCCGCCGCGCCGTTAAAGAAGACGGCTTGAGAGCCTACAAACTGCTGGCGCCATCGCTGGACAGACCCGTCGAAGACGAAGCCGCTTATCCAGTCTGGGAAGCTTGCGCCGAGCTGGACATCCCGGTCCTGATCCATTTCGGCATTCAAGGCAGCGGGGGCGGCGTCGCCTGGCATCAAAATATCAATCCGTTGAAGCTGCACAATGTCGCCAAGGACTTCCCTGAAGTTACCTTCGTCGTTCCGCATTTCGGCTGCGCATGGATTCGCGAAACGCTGCAGCTTTGCTGGGCTTGCGGCAATGTTTCGATAGACACGAGCGGCTCCAATCAATGGGTGAAATGGGTGGATGGCGACTGGGATACCAAGAAGCTCTTCCGCAAATACATGGAGACGATCGGGCCCGAACGCATCATATTCGGCACCGACTCCAGTTACTTCCCGCGCGGCTTCGCCGAGCCTTATCTGGTCCAGCAGATCCGCGACGTCCGCGAGTTGAATTACCGCGAAGACGATATCCAGCTCATCTTCGCTGGAAACGCGGCTCGGCTGCTGAAGATTGACTTGTAGACGGTGCAGACACGCTGCTTCAAATGCTGAGGCTGTGTTTGCGGAGCGCTGCAAAATAGGTTAACCTGAAATTGTCCGTACAATATTGAAGATGCAAAAGGAGTAGAAAATGCTACGGTCACGATTGATAGCGATTCTTGCAGTTCTGATTGTCTTGTTCGCGCTCGGCGCGGTCGCCGGGGCACAAGATGATATGGTCGAAATCGAATACTGGCAGTACAACTTCGGCGCCCGCGTTGACGCGATGAATATGCTGATTGAGCAATTCGAAGCGGAAAACCCGGGCATCAAGGTCGTCCACAACAGCGATATCCCTTATGCGGATTTCCGTACTGAGCTGGCGGCATCAGCGCCGGCCGGCGTCGGTCCTGACGTGGTGACGCTGTTTTATGGCTGGATCCCGGCTTTTGTAGATGCCGGTTATCTGGTGCCCTTGCCGGAAGACGCCTTCAGCGAGGAATTCATCCTGGAGACCTTCTCGCCGATGGTGGCCAACTCCAAATTCGAAGGCAGCTATTGGGCGATTCCGACGGCTGTGCGTTCGCTGGCGCTGTTCTGGAATAAGGACATCTTCGCCGACGCCGGTCTCGATCCCGATACGCCACCGGCGACGCTCGATGATTTGGTCGAAATGGCAATCGCCACGACGCAGTACGATGGCGACATGAGCGACATACTCAGCATCACGAGAATGGGACATGCGCCGGCGCTTGCTGCGCAAGATCACCATTGGTTCCGCGAAGTGCTGATCCGTCAGTACGGTGGCACGCCCTACAGCGATGACGGGCGCACGGTGACCTACAACAGCGAAGAGGGCTGCGCGGCCTTCTCCTGGCTGGCCGCCTTTGAGACCGAGCACGTAACGGGCAGCAACGACATTCTCGATGGCGCCACCAACGCCTTCGTCAACGGCGAATCGGCGATTCATGTGGATGGCTCGTTCCGTGTTGGCACGATCTCGCGGAACAATCCGGACTTGAATTACGGCGTGACCGAGCTGCCGGTCGGTCCAAATGGGGAGCGTCATACATTCGGCTCCTACTGGACGCATGGCATCACACGGCGCGCCAATGACGATCCGGCGCGCTTGGAAGCGGCTGTCAAGTTCCTGCAGTTCATCACGACGCCGGAAGCGGGCACGCTCTGGGTCAACAATGTGGGTGAGTTGCCGGCGCAGCTGTCCGCCGCGAGCGATGAAATGATCCTGGCGGATCCGATTTTGGGCGCCTTCTCGGCCGGGCTGGCTTATTCGCACGCGACCTTCTTCGTGGATGAAAGCGCGCAGCGTCAGGTATTGATCGACGCCTTCGACAATATTCGCATGGGCGGCATGGATCCCTGCGATGCGCTCGATGAAGCGGCGGCGGCCGAGCAAGAGCTGATCGACAACTTCTGGGCTGATCGGGAAATGTAAAGCCAGTTCTTCTGGCTTTTACGCGACTACGTCAGGCGTTTATGCGTCTGGCGTAGTTCCTTGTTGGCAACCTGGACTTGGCGTCTTTTCCGGAGGCTTGATGAAAGTCAAGAATGAAGAAATCTATGAAGCCGGATTTGAAGATGGCTACCGAGCGGCGGCGGAAAAGCTGGGGCAAATTGAGCCTCGCAACAAAGCGGCATTTGTAATCGGCGTCATCATCGCCGGTCTTTTCGGCATCTGCGGCATGTCGTACGTATTGAATGACAAAGTCGGCGCCGGCTGTCTGTGGATGTTCATATTTGGACCCTTCCTCGCTCTAATGCTGGCGGCTTACGCATTTGTGAGCGCCGGGCTTGGAACACTTCTGGTTCTGCCAATTTGGCTGCTCATTGTCTATGCTCAAGCCAAGAGCGGGGCCAGCAACCTATAGCGCAAGAGACGATAAAGCAGGACATGCCTTTGAATGAGATAAAGGAAAAGCGCTCGCGAGAAACTGCCGGACTTCGATGGACTCTCGCGCGCAAGAAGGTCGTCTGGGCCTATATCTTCCTGGCGATTCCCATCGTCTTCTTCGCTTATATCCGCGTTTATCCGGCGCTCTTCGCCTTCCAGATGAGCCTGCATGATTACAATCCACTGGCGGCCGAGCAGCCCTTCGTCGGTTTTGAGAATTACGAGAAACTGTTCAGCGAATTGGGCAAGCGCAAGTCGCAGACCAAGTCCGCCTTTCAGAATACGGTCAATTACGTCTTGCTCGGCGTGCCGATTCAGCTCTGCCTGGCACTGGCGATCTCTTTGATGCTCAACGAAATTCGCTTCATGAGCACGCTGTATCGCATCATGTTTTTCCTGCCCTTTGTAACCTCGACCATCGCCATCGCCTGGGTCTTCCGCATGCTCTATCAGCCACGATTCGGGCTCTTCAATGTCATCTTGCAGCTCATCTCCCTGCCACAGCAGCCCTTTCTGCGAAGCACGCAGCAGGCGCTGCCTTCAGTGTTGGCGCTGGTTATCTGGCAAGGCATGGGCTTCGCGATCATCATATTCCTGGCGGGCTTGAAGCAGATTCCGCGCACCTATTACGAAGCGGCAGAGGTCGATGGCGCCAGCCGCTGGCATACATTTCGCTACATCACCTTTCCCCTGCTGAACCCTAGCCTTGTCTACCTGCTGGTCTTGCAGACGATTTCCTTCTTGCGCATGTTTGCGCCGGTGATCGCGATGACTGAGCAGGGGCGCGGCGGACCATTAGATTCGACGGTGACAGTCGTGCTGCAAACTTATCGCGAGGCTTTTCAAAGTTTCAACATGGGCTACGCCTCGTCGCTGACCGTGGTGCTATTCGCCTTGATTCTTGGCGTCACGATCATCCAGCTTTCCGTCACATCACGGCGAATTAACTGAGGCGGACATGGCGGAATCCATCGCACCATCCAACATCTTCAAAGACCAGGGGCGCGGCGCTGCTGTCGGCAAAGCGGGAGACGACTGGAAGTACAAGTTTTTCTCCTACCTGCTGCTGACGATGATCGCCTTCACGATGATCGTGCCTTTTATGTGGATGCTGTCCACATCGCTCAAGCCAGAAAAAGAGATACTGCGCCGAAACGTCTTCCCCGTCGAGCCGACCTTGGACAATTACAGCGAAGTCATCACCAAGACCGACCTCCCCCTTTGGTACAAGAATTCCTTCATCGTCGCCGTGATCAGCACCGTGAGCGTGGCCTTCTTCGATTCGCTGGCGGGCTTCGTCTTCGCCAAATATGATTTTCCTGGAAAGCGACCGATATTCATCATCTTTCTGACTTCATTGATGGTGCCGACCGAGATGCTGCTTATCCCCTGGTTCATCATGTCCTCCAATCCGCCGATCGGCGCCACCTGGGTGGATACCTATTGGGGCATCGCCTTTCCCGGCGTCATCACCGCCTCCGGCATTTTCCTCATGCGGCAATTTATGCAGGGCGTGCCCGACGAGTTGCTGGATGCCGGGCGCATTGACGGCGTCAGCGAATTCGGCTTGTATTGGCGCGTCGCCGTGCCCTTGAGCTTGCCGGCCATCGGCGCCCTGTGCATCTTCAACTTTCTCGGCAACTGGAACGCATTCATTTGGCCGCTGATCGCAACGACGCGGAGCGAAATGTTCACGCTGCCGGTGGGCATACAGCAATTCTCGTCGGAGGCCGATACGCCTTGGAATCTCATTATGACCGGCGCCTCGCTATCGGTCGTGCCGCTTTTGATCGTGGTCATCATCTTTCAGCGTTACATCATTGAAGGGATCGCCTTGACCGGTCTGAAAGGCTAGTCCGTGTCTCGAGAAGCATCCTCGTTCCCCCATCCGCTCTATGATAAGTATGTCTTGCAGCCCTTTTTTGAGGATGCCAAAACCTACTTCTACCGTCCGATGCTGGCTGCCAATCGCGCGCATGTCGTCATGCTGCGGCATGGCGGCATCATCTCCAAGGAAAACGCCACGGCGCTGATTGACGCTCTGCAGCAAGTTGAATTGCTCGGCGTCGATAACCTAAGGCGCGGCGGCGGCGTGGAAGACTTGTTCTTCGCCATTGAGAACCATCTCATCGAAACAGCGGGCGCGGCTTATGGCGGCAACTTGCAGTTGGCGCGCAGCCGCAATGACCTCGGCTATGCTTTGACGCGGCTCGCGCTGCGTCCGCTTTTGCTGGCGGCGATGGATGACCTGCTTGGCCTGCGCCAAAGCCTGCTGGATTTCGCCGCTGAGCACCTGCGGACGCTGATGCCAGGTTATACGCATACGCAGCCGGCGCAACCGACGACGATGGCGCATTACATCGCCGGCGCGCTAGCCGGCTTGGAGCGCGATTCAGCGCGTCTTCGTTTCGCTTATGCGACTAACAATCAGAGCCCGTTGGGGGCGGCCGCCTTGACCGGCACCGCTTTTCCCATCGATCGGCATCTGAGCGCGCGACTGCTCGGCTTTGATGACATTCAACTCAGCACCTACGACAGCATTGGCGCCTCTGACAATCTTACGGATGTGGCCGGCGCGCTATCGAGCTTGGGCGTCAACCTGTCTCGCGTCACGCGGGACATGCTGTTCTGGGCGACGCAGGAGAGCGGCGCGATCCACATCCATGACAGTTTCATCCAGATCAGTTCGATCATGCCGCAGAAGCGCAATCCGGTCGTCCTGGAGCATCTGCGCGCGCGGATCAGCCGCATGCTGGCGCTGGCGCACGGAATCGTCTTGCAATGCCACAACATTCCTTTTGGCGATACCCAGGATATCGAAGACGAAATCTTTCCGCTGTTATTCGGCTCGCTGGAAACGGCGAAGGAAATCCTGCAGCTCTATGCGGCGGTCGTCGACACGCTCGAAGTGAATGTCGATCACTTGCGCGATCGCGCTGGCGCCGGATTCACCAGTGTGACCGAATTGGCTGATACGCTCGTGCGCGAATGCAGCCTGCCCTTCCGGCAAGCGCACAGCGTCGTCGCGGATCTGGTCACTTACGCGAATGAAGAGAAGCTGGCGCCCAATGACCTTTCGGTGGAAATTCTAAACCGGGTCGCTCGCGAGCGGCTAGGGCATGAGCTGGAGTTGAGCGAAGAGGCGTTCAAGCGCGCGCTGGATCCGCAGGCATTTGTCGACGGTCGCATACTGCCCGGTGGCGCGGCGCCGAGCGCAACCGCGGAAGTATTGAAGGAACAGCGACGTCACCTTGACAAAGATCGAGACTGGCTGAATACGGCACGCGCGGCATTGAAAGCGGCCGAACAGGCGCTGCAGGACGAGATTCGCCAACTGCAAGCGCTATAAACGGTCCTAAATGACTGGATAACAAGTGTCGAAAGTTACGCGAATCGCTCAGCCAGAACTCTCGTCTTCAGTTACCGGGTCGGGATCGTCAATATCAGAACGGCCTTCAAGCGTCATCAAATAGGCGACGATATCGAAGATCTGCAAATCGCTGTAAATCTCCGCCCAGTTCTGCGGCATGAGTTCCGGGTCAAAGCCCTCGACCGTATAAGATTTGGAATCGACGATGGACTGGAAAATATATTCGGCCGCGGACATGCCTTCGACCCGAGTCGCGGCGCGATCCTTGATGTTTAGGAGTCCAGGTCCGAGGTTGGTCTTTTCGCTGTCCGCGAGGTGGCAATTTGAACAGGCGTAGTTGGCCGCCTCCTGGAATGTAGTGAAAAGCGCAGCGCCATTTTCGGCGTCGCGCACCGCCACCAAGCGATCAATGGGCGACAGCGCGGGCGCGCTTGTCGGTTCCGGCGTGACAGTCGGTTCCATAGTTGGCGTCGCCGTCGGTTCGGGCATGGGTGTATCGGTAGGCGGCAAGGATGTCGCCGTCGGCGGCGCTGTCGCCGTCGCTTCGACAATCGCATCTGCCGGCGCAGCTTCGGCCTCAGCCGCGTGCTGCATTACCGGAGGCGCCAACGTGCCGCAGGCCACCAATATAGAGACAGCGCAGACGAAAACCGCGCAGCGCAGCGACTGACGACTACCCGCCTTTTTCCATCGCCTTAAGCTCATGCTGACCGTCCTGTCCTGATTTGGGAAAATCGTCACAAGTGGTAAAGCGGTCACATTATCGCAAACTGGAATCCGATATTGTAGGGCAAGCACACTTGGATTTCGCGCGGCCAGCGCTTGACAAGAGGACGCGACAATGATGGGCGGGAGCCGCCGAGGCTTGCGCAGGCATGCGGAATACCTTCAGCGATGCTTTCCTAATGCTCGTTAGGTTAAAGATTGGTTATGTGATAGACTGAAATGGATCGAATCTCATGGACATACGATCCATAATTCATAGCTGAGAGGACGGTGCGTCAAATGAAGAAACTTGTAGCGTTGATTCTGTTGGTGTCGTTCTGTATTGTCATTCCGATTGGCGCGCAAGACGCGGACGCATCACCCGGTCCCGGCTTGGGCGGCCAAATCATAGACGGTAGCACAGCGGGAGATCCGGCGACGTTCAATCCGCTTATCGGTGGCGACACAGCCTCCAGCGCTGTGTATTCGCTTATGTACCCAGCCATCATCGGCGTCAGCCCGTTCACTGGTTTGGAAGAGCCTAATTTGGCGGGCGCCATGGCCTCCGGCTGGGAATACGACGAGTCGGGTACGGTTCTTACGATCCAGCTTCGAGAAGATATCGCCTGGAATGATGGCACGCCCATCACCTCGGCCGACTACTTGTGGTCTGTCAACGCGGTGCGCAGCGGACAGATTGACAGCCCGCGCGCCGGCATTTTTGAGACGATGGCCGATGGCACGCCCGCCGGCGGCAAAATCGTCAGCGTGGAAGCGCCCGACGATTACACGGTCGTGGTGACCTTTAACGAAGCGGACTGCATCTCCTTCAGCGATGTTAACGATGTGACGCCGGTGCCTGCTCACGTTTTCTCCGAACTTTACGGCGAGGATTATGCGGCCATGATGGACGAGCCGCGGCGCATTCCTACCGTTTCCTTTGGTCCCTTCAAAGATGTCGAATTCTCCGCAGGCGAGCGAATCAGCTTGCTCGCCGACCAATCTTATCCCGATTCAATATTGGGATTCATCAGTCCGTCAGAGTCTGTGACCTTGCAGGTGGCCGATGAAAATGTGGAGACCGAGCGTTTCATCGGTGGCGAATTCAGCATCCTGGCGGTGCCGGCGACGCGGCAGGAAGAGTTCCGCACGGATCCGGACTTGCTGGAATATCCGCGATTCGAATTCACCGGCAACGGATTCACCTTTTTCGGCATGAATCATGCGAATCCGGAGAATCCGCAGCCCGGTGTTGATGAAGACGGCAATCACTTGCCGCAAGAGCCGCACCCGGTTCTGGGCGATGTACTGGTCCGCCAGGCGATTTCCCACGCGGTGGATATGGACGCGCTCATTGAGGGCATCCGCGACGGCAACGGCTTCAAGGTCGCCACGCACACCATTCCGACATCCTGGGTGTACAACGCCGACCTGCAATACGTATACGATCCCGATTTGGCGATGGAGAAGCTGACGCAAGCCGGCTGGATCGACCACGACGAAGATCCGGATACGCCGCGAATCTGTGAAGACTGCTTGTTCGCGCGCGAGGTGGATGCGGAATACGGCGGCAGCGAATTGGCGCTCGACTTGCACGTGCCGGCCGGTTCGGAAGTCGGCGAGCAGATGGGTTTGTTCTTCCAGGCGGAGATGAACAAGGTCGGCTTCAATGCCAACTTCGAAGCCATCGATTGGGGCAGCGCCTTCTTGCCCGAGCTTGTCGGCCAGACCTTCGACATGAATATGTTGGGCTGGAGCCTCGGCTTGCCGGTCGATCCGGATATCTCGCCCTTCTACTATCCCGAAGTCGATGTGCCGGGCTCGGGCTTCAACTTCGGCTCCTATTACAACGCCGAGTTGATTGAGTTGAATGACCAGGCGAGGGTCGTCCCCGGCTGCGATACCGAAACGCGGACGGCGCTCTACGAGCAAGTGCAGGAAATCCTCTTCAACGACATGCCCTACTTCTACATGTACGTATCCGAGTCGATGACTGCCGTGCTTCCTGGCACCATGAACTGGAACCCCACACCCTTCTCCCGCACCTACTCTCAGGACGCCTGGGTGTCGCCTGCTGTAGCCATGCCATAACAACAAACTCCGTCATGCTACCGGGGAGTTTCGGCTCTCTGGTAGCAGGTTTAGGTAGCGATACAGCGGGTTCGCGTGATGCATCAATACATAATACGGCGCAGTCTGCAAGCTATTCCAACTCTGTTTGGCATTACCGTTATCGTCTATTTCTTAATGCTGTTGACGCCTGGAGATCCGGTGGCGCTGCTGGCATTCGACCCAAAGTTCCGGCAGGATGAACGGGATCGTCTGGCCGCGCAGTTGGGCGTCAACGATCCCTTCTATGTCCAATACTTGCGCTGGCTGATCGGCGACGATTGGATGATGGTCGATACGAACCTCGATGGAGAGGTCGATTCCTGGGGCGACAATTACGGCATTCTGCGTGGCGACTTCGGCACCTCATTCAAGTTTCGCGGCTCGAATCCACTCAATCTGATCGCGGAGCGTTTGGGCGCGACTATCGAGCTCAACTTATTCGTGCTGATGTTCGGCTTGACGAGCGGTCTGGTGATTGGCGTTTTGGCTGCTGTCTATCGAGGGCGAATCTTCGATCGATTCACCAGGATCTTTGCGGTATTGGGCGTTTCGATACCGGTCTTCTTTCTGGGATTGCTGGCAATCATCTACTTTGGAATCGAGCTCCCACGATTCCTGGAAGGATTCGGAATCGGCAACGGCCGGCCGATCTTGCCAATGGGAGGACGCTGCCCGCCGGTGCGGGGCGGCTGCCCGCCAATCTATGAACGCCTCCACTATCTGATATTGCCTGTACTCGTCAGCGCCTTGGGTGTAATCGCTGGCTGGTCTCGCTTCATGCGCGCATCAATGCTGGATACGATCAACAGCGATTACATGCGCACGGCGCGCTCAAAAGGCTTAAGCAGCCGCAGCATCTGGTTTCGACACGGCTTTCGGAATGCGATCCTCCCGCTGACCGTATTCCTGGGTCCGGCATTTGTGAGCCTTATCGGCGGTTCAGTCATCATTGAGCGGATTTTCACCTGGCCGGGCATCGGACTGCTGCTCTTTGACGCGCTGCTCAGTCGCGACCATCCCGTGATTATGGCGTCGGGGGTCATCGCCTCTGTACTGACTATCGTCGGATACTTGCTGTCCGATATGCTGTATGCATTTTTGGACCCGCGCGTTCGTTATTGAATGGCAATTGTCGAGATATGAAAGCGAAGCGATTCAAGACTAAAGTCGCCGGGCTGGATCATCCGGACTTGGTCGATTTCAAGCCATCGCTGAATATGTGGCAGCGGGCGCTGCGCCATATCCGACAGGACCGCGCTACCGTAGGCGCCATACTCGTCATCGTGGTCTTAGCGGCCATTTGCATGGCGGCGCCGCTGATTGACGAGGTATTCCAAGTGGATCCGATCACGCAAGATTTGCGCAACAATTACGCCCCGATGTTTTCGAAGGGACACCCGTTTGGAACCGACGAGCTGGGGCGCGACCATTTGAGCCGGCTGCTCTATGGCGGGCAAGTGTCGCTCAGCATCGCTTTCGCCGCTGCCTTTCTAGCTATTGGTATTGGCATAGCAGTCGGCGCCTTTGCCGGCTTTTATGGTGGACTACTAGACGATTTTATCATGTGGTTCGTCACCACCTGGAACTCTATTCCGAGCTTATTCCTGTTGATCTTGATCACCTCGTTGCTCTCACCCTCGCCGCTAACCTTGGTGCTGATATTGGGGATCACCGGCTGGACCGGCACCACCCGGCTTGTGCGCGGGCAGACCTATTCGATCAAGGAACGAGAATATGTCATTGCCGCGAGAGCTGTGGGCGCGTCAAATCTGCGCATCATGTTTCTGCATATCGTGCCGAATATTTTGTCGTTGATTATCGTCGATCTTTCACTGACATTGGGCGCCCTGATTTTGGCAGAATCCGCGCTCAGCTTTCTCGGATTTGGCGTTCGCGCGCCGACGGCAACCTGGGGCAATATGCTGAATGGCGGGCTGGACTATGCCCGGCGCGCTCAGCACCTCGTTTTCATACCGGGCTTCTTGATCACCATGACCGTGTTCTGCTTCTTCCTGCTGGGCGATGGACTGCGCGACGCCTTCGATCCAAAAATCGCAGACTGAGGCGCAGGAATCGGGTGATGCCGGCGAAGCGCCGCGCGGCAAGATGCGGCAATGCGCTATAGACAGTCTTGAATCAACATGATAATATCACGCGCTGAATTGGATTCGAGTTGAGCGCGGAATGTTCAACGTACGCTAAGAAAGGAGCAGGAAGCTAAGCTTCCCGGCTACCAGCACAATGGCAACTCATAAATCAGCGATTAAACGCATACGACAAAACGAAAAGCGGCGCCTTCATAACCGCACCTACCGCAATCGCGCGCGCACCTTGGTCAAGAAAGCCCGCGTGGCAATCGAGAGCGGCAATCTCGAAGAGGCGCGTGGAGCGACTCAAATCGCCGTGCGCGACCTGGACAAGCTGGCGAGCCGCGGTGTCGTACACAAACGTAATGCCGCGCGGCGCAAAAGCCGGCTAATGAAGCAGCTCGCGCAACTGGAGAAGTAGCGCCTCGATACGAACGCATTCAACCGGTCAGCGTCCGGCGCCGATCGCCGGCTTTTCGTTCTCCGCAATTTCAAACCTATAGCCCTGCCGGCGCACCGTCTTCAGGTAGACCGGGTTCTCCGGGTCGTGCTCCAGGACTTCACGCGCGCGCCGAATATGAACATAGAGCGTTCGCGTGTCGCCCAGATAAGCGGTCTTCCACACTGCTTGCATGATATGGGCTCGCGGCAGCGTCTGATTGGGGCAGCACATCAGGAGCTCAATCAATCCCGCCAGCTTGGGATTAAGCGGAATCGGCCGGCCGTGCGAATGCAAGATACGCGTCGTTCGATTCAAGCGAAACGGTCCGCAGCACAAGAAATCGTGCGGATCGGCGCTCAACAATCTCGAAACCGCGCCTCTCAATTGCCGCGCCGTCACATCTGCGTCCAGGATGACGTCGGCTTCCGAAACGCTATCCGCCCGGTGCAAGCCAGAAATGAGAATCTGCGCCGCGACGGGGAAGCGCGCCTTCATTTCGCGGCAGATCCGCTCGCCCGAGATATACATTGAGGCGGCGTCAATCACAATCAGATTGAATTGCTGTCCGTCGAAGGCTCGGGCGCCTTTTCCACTCTGTGCCTGCGCCACTTCAGAATGGCGCCGCAGGTTAGCGGCCCAGCGCGCTGTTCCGATTAGAAGGATTCGCTCACGCAATATACCGCCCTTCCCGCGATTAGAGCATGTCCAGCAGGTTCAGCAGTCTGTTGATCTCGTCAATAGTGTTGTATTGACCGATGCCAATGCGAACCATGCCTTCCAGTCGATTGATCCTCTCCATGATCTCTACCGCGTAGTAGTTTCCGCTCCAGACATAGATGTGATTGGCGGCCAGGTAACTGGCGATTTCGTGGGGTTGATGCCCCTCTTTGACTATCGCGACCGTGGGGACGCGTTGATCGAAGCGGGCGCTGTCGGTGATGCCGGCGATTGAGACGCCGGGAATGGCGTGGAGGCCATCAATGAGCGAAGTGACCAGCTCACGTTCGAAGGCTTGCACGGCGGTCATGCCGCGCTTCATTTGTCTCCGGCGTCCGGCAAACTGCGGCAACTCGGCATCGCCATATTCTTCGCCGATGCGCTCCCAGTGGTCGAGGCAAGCCAGCAATCCGTGCCAGGTCTCGTAGCTTGGCGTACCGTTTTCCCAGCGATTGGGCGCGGCGTCTTTCGCCGGGCGAACCTTGTAAACGGGCAGCGATTCCAGCAGGTCAGAGCGCCCCCACATGATGCCCAGGTGCGGTCCGTAGAACTTGTACGATGAGCAAAGCAGAAAATCGCAGCCAATATCCGCCACATCAATCGGCACGTGGGGTGCGCTCTGCACAGCGTCAACGACATGCCAGGCGCCGACGGCCCGCGCCATGCCAGCGATTTGCTTAATCGGATTGACGGTGCCCACTGCGTTGGAAGCGTGAACCGTCGCGACGACTTTCGTGCGTTCACTTAGCGCCGCCTCGAGGGAGTCCATATCGAGCGTGCAATCCTCCGAACGGATATCCACCCATTTCAATGTCAAGCCGCAATCTCTTGCAATGAGCGTCCAAGGCGCAATATTGGCATCGTGGTCCATGCGCGTGAGGATGATTTCGTCACCGGGCGCGAGGGTCTGCGCGATTGACCGACTCAAATTGAAACAGAGCGTCGTCATATTTGGACCGATCACAATTTCCGACGCGCTGGCCGCGTTGAGAAAGTCGGCCATGCCTTCGCGCGTCCGCTGGATCATTTCATCATTGCGGCGGCTGGTGGCGAAAACGCCGCCAGAATTCGAGTTCATTGTCATGTAATACTCGGTGACCGCCTGCATCACGCCGAGCGGGACCTGCGTTCCGGCGGGATTGTCCAGGAATACTGGTAGCGATCCGTCATCCGCGGGCAAATGCAAAGACGGGAATTGCGGACGTATCGCTTCCGCATGAAAAGTCATCGGCGTGTCCTCAAATTAGGCCGGCAGACGCGGGAAACATGGGGCTGAACTATAAATCAAGTCGACTGGAAATAGTATTTCAAGTTTCGCCGCGGTTAAGCGCTGAGGTCGTCGATGCTGGCGCGTATGCGTTTCGTTAGTGTAAGAAACGCCTGATGATAGATCATATCATGGGTTCGAGGACGCGGCAGGTCGACAGAGACATCAGCAACCAAGCGGCCGGGCCCGCGTGACATGACGATAACGCGATCCGCCAAGAGCACCGCCTCATTGATATCGTGGGTCACCATGACGATGGTCTGGGTGTATCGTTGACGCAAGCGCAGCAAGAGCCGACCGAGGTTTTCCCGCGTCAAGGCGTCGAGGGCGCCAAAGGGTTCATCCAGCAGCACAACTCTCGGCTGCTGAACAAGGACGCGCCCCAAAGCCACTCGCTGCTCCATCCCGCCGGAGAGCGCCGCCGGATACGCCGATTCAAAGCCTTCCAGGTGAAGCTGGGGCAGCAGCGCCCGTACAGTTTCATATCGAGACGAGCGCGATACACCAGCGATTTCCAAGGGCAAGGCGATATTGTCCAGGACCGTCCGCCATGGCATGAGATTGGCATCTTGAAACATGATCGCGAACTGATTCATGGGACGGTCGATCAGCGCACCTTCGCAGAGCGCCGCGCCCGAAGACGCGGGCAGCAAGCCGGCCAACACGCGAATCAAGGTGCTCTTGCCGCAGCCGGTGGGACCGACTACGCAGACGAACTCTTGCTCCTTCACGTCAAATGAGATTGGACCAAGGGCCGGCAACGCGCAACCGGACGGATCACGAAATGAAACCGACAGCTCGCGCAGGCTCAGGGTCACCGGTCAGCGCCTGTGACGAATCTGTTGGTGAACATATCTTGCAGGCTGCCGGCGTCGTCCTCGAGGAATCCCATCGAGTCGAGTGTGTCACGCATCGCTTCCCAAGACGACAAATCGCTGTACCCAATGTTTTCCGCATCCCAAAGCTCAATCGTGTTCAACAATACATTTAGTTGCGTCAGCGCGCCGCGCTCGAAGCGCTCAGATAGGTCAGCCGCCAACTGCCGGCGGGACCGCGCGATGTCGCCTCGGTCGGGAGCGGATGCGAGAAATTCGAGCTGCTCTTCCGCGGCCGATTCCAAGGCATTCAGCAGCGCTTCGTCGGCGGGCAAACTGTCGACGTGCGCAAGGCTGGCGAGGTAGGCGCTGGCCGGATTGTCGATGACGGACCGCAAAGCGCTGGCAAGCCCGGCGACCATGCGCGCGACCGTATCAGGATCTTCTTCCAGCAAAGCCCTGCTGACGATAAGTCCATTCGAAACTAGGTCAACTTGCGATGCGACTGTAATCACATCGACATCGCTCACAGCGCCGCAATCGCCGTCCGCCGCCAGGTTCTTTATCTGCAGTGGTTCGTTGTTGACATAAACGACAGCGGCATCAATGACGCCCAGGCAGAACACTTCCGGCGCGTTGAAGCCGATTTCTCGCAGGTCAATATCAGCTTCGGTTAGTCCGGCGCTGCCCAGAATCGTCGTCAGCCCGCTGTAGCTCGCGCCGAAGCGACCGGGGATCCCGATTGTCATTCCTTTCAAGTTTGCCAAGTCGCTCAAATCCAGGGCGCTGCTGAAAACCAGTCCAACGGGATACTTTTGAAACCACTCAAATACATACACCACGTCACGGCCGCGAGAACGCGCCAGGATCACCTGCTCGCCGCTGACGATGCCGAAATTCGCTTGACCGACGGCGATCAGGTCCAGGACTTCCGGTTCCTGCAAATATGCCAGCGAGACATTGAATCCCGCGTCGGCGAAGTAGCCATCTTCTATGCCGACATAAAAGGGCGCGAATTGGACATTCGGTATGAAAGTCAGCAGTATGCGTTCGTCAACCGGCTCATCCTGCGCCGTGGCGGCCAGGCCCAGCCACATAGCAGCGACAATGATCAATCGTACGAGAATCAACATGGATGCATCTCTCCTGTAAGATGTGCGCTAGGCGCTCGAACGGCGCTGCCAGACCAAAAACCGCCACTCCACGTAGGCGACAATTCCATACAGCGACAGCGAAATGGCCGTCATGGTGAACACTGCCACCACCACAAGCGGCGTATCGTACAGATTCCGCGCCGAGGTCACCAGATATCCTAAGCCGCTGCCTTGACTCACGAACTCACCAACAACCGCGCCGATCACCGCCAGTGTTGTGCTCGTCTTCAAGCCGGCGAGAATCACAGGCAGCGCGGAAGGCGCCTCCAAATGGCGGAATATCTGCCAGCGCCCGGCTTTCAGGGAGCGCATCAGGTCACGGAGATTTGGCGACACGCTGCGCAGGCCGACGATCGTATTCACCAGCGTGGGAAAGAATACAATCACGGCGGTGGTGACGATTTTGCTGGCGATGCCCGACCCAAACCAAATGACGAGCAGCGGCGCGTAAGCGACGATCGGCGTAGACTGGAAGGCGACGATGACCGGCGATAGTATGTTTTCCAGGATGGGCGCTTTGGCGATGGCGTATCCAATGGCGAGCCCGATCCCGACCCCAAGCAAGAGTCCGAAGAACATCTCTTCCAGGGTGACGAGTGTATGTTTTAGCAGGGCGCCGTCTGCAAGGGAGTCGGTAAAAGCCTGATAAACGTCTGTGGGAGGTGGAACGAGAATGTGCGAGATGATCCCCCTGGCGCTGATCCACTGCCAGAGCAGGAGCAGGCAAGCTATGGTGAGGAATGGGGAAATACGGCGCAGCGTGGAGCCAGCGCCCATTGCCTTCTCACGATGGCGAGACTTGCCCAAACGAAACTTGCCCACTTCGCCCTTCCGTGGGGATTCAACTAGTGGAAGAGCGACATACAGAAATGGAAAGACGGGACCGCCTTGGCGGATCGCCTTACTCGTGTATATCAAACCAGGCGCGCTGCCAAAGACAGCCCGCGCAGCCTTCTCCCATCCGGACTATCACCGTCGGCTCCGGATTCTCACCGGAATCCACCTGCGCAGCAATTCGCTGCGACGCATCGCCACTCGCGTGACGATGACCAGGGTCACGGGCTCGGCATGAATGAACATGCATCACCGCCGGTAGGGACTTCCACCCTGCCCCGAAGGTTGGTCGAGATTATCTAAGCCTGGAGTATATCAGCTTAAGGAGGCTGCGTCTACGCGCCGTTCGGAGAGAATGCTATCTATAGCAGCGAGGCGGATTCCGGGATCACGAGCGGCGATTGATCGCCCCCAGCAGACGGAGTATCTTCCTGAAGACTGGCGTCAGCCTTCAAAACAGTAAAGAGAAAGTGGCCGCCGATTCCCTGGCTGTTGCCTTCCGCCCAGATGCGCCCGCCGTGCGCATCCACGATATGCTTGCAGATTGCCAAGCCCAAGCCCGTGCCTTCGTCGCCGGAGCGCGATGCGTCAGCTTGGTAGAAGCGCTCGAATACACGATTTCGCAACTCGTCCGGCACACCGGGACCATTATCAAAGATCGACACGATGACTTCATCCAACTGCTCGGATGCGGCAATCGTGATCGCCTCGCCTAGGGGCGACCACTTAATCGCATTGTGCAGCAGGTTGCCCAGCACCCGTTTCAATTGATCCGCATCGCAAAGAATGTCAACCGTTTGCGGCACATGGCTTACAATCTTGAGATCTTTCATCGCCGCTTGTGACTTCATCCGTTCAATCGCATCATCAACCACCTGCTTCAGCGGCGTTTTCACCAGCCGCAGAATCGCCTCGCCGGATTCGATCATCGACAAGTCGAGCAAATCCTGCGCCAGCCAGAGCAGCGCATCGGTCTCCATGGCGATTTCCTTGAGGGATTGTATGCTCGCCTTGCGCTTTGGTTTGTCAGCTTCGAGGAATAAACCCTCGATGATCAGGCGTATGCGCGTGATGGGTGTACGCAGCTCATGCGAAATATTGGCGACCAAATCCCGTCGCGCGCGGTTCAGGCTCACCAGTTCGGTGATGTCTTGCATGCCGATACCGATTGTGCGCCGTGTTTGGCAATGCTCAATCAACTGGGCGCGAGCGCGGTAATTGGTTCCCCGGATGACAAACTGTTCCTCGACGCTTTCATTCTCGCTCAATGCAATCTGCGCCAGGCTGAGCAATTCCGAAAACTGAGCGAGCTTTGTAAGGCTCTGCCCGATCGGATCGCTCTCGCCAAACAGCTGCTGAGCTCTGCCGTTCGCCATGATGACTCCAAAGTCTTCGTCAAGCAGCAGAACGGTATCAAAGGACAGATCGGAAACGGAGGCGAACTGCGAATTGCTTTCCTGCCATTCCCGCTCGACCCCATATAGCTTTGTTTGAAGCTGGTCGATCGCCGCATCGCGATCTTCGATCGTCTTGCCAAGTGCTGTCAGGTCTCGTCGCTGTCGGTATGCGCGGTACGCCAACGCTCCAGAAAAGATGACCGAAATGAGTAGAAGCAATTCCATGCTCAGCCTTCAAACCGATATCCTACGCCACGAACGGTGCTAATTCGCTCAGGGCTGGACGGGTTATCCTCGATTTTTTCGCGCAGCCAGCGAATATGCACATCGACCGTTCGCTTGTCCATGGGGAAATAGTCATGTCCCCAGACATTGGTCAAGATGAAGTCGCGCGATAGAACGGCATTCTTGTTTCGCATAAACAGGGTCAAGAGGTCAAATTCCTTATTGCTTAGTTTGATCTCGTCATCAGCCCGGAACATACGGCGGCCCGTCAAATCCAGGCGCAGATCACCTGATGTCAGTTCTTCCGGCTGTAGATCACGCTCCAAGGACGGACGGCGCAATTGTGCCCGGACGCGAGCCAGAAATTCCCCAAGGGCAAAGGGCTTGACGATATAGTCATCTGCTCCGCTATCCAGCCCCGAAATCCTGTCGTTTTCCGTACCGAGTGCGGTAAGCATGATGACCGGAACGAGAGATGCTTTGCTCTCATTGCGGATCATCTGACAAAGTACTTTGCCATCCAGCTTGGGCAGCAAGACGTCCAGGATGATCAAGTCATAACTGTTGTTGCGCGCCAGGTCGCGTCCGGTTTCGCCGTCTAGTGCCGTAGTCACATCGTAACCAACGGCGCCGAGTGTATCGGCAAGCTCCGATAACACCTTTACGTCGTCTTCAACAAGCAGGATCTTCTTCGACACCATCGTCATCCATTATGGTGCTGACAGCAGATTCAGCATATACGTATTCCACTAAATCTATGTTAAGCAATCCGGCGGCGATATTAAAGTTGGCCACGCATCCGTCAAAGTGGTCAAGCGCGACGCCGCAGCTCGCTGCCCCGGCCCGGCGAGGGACTAGGATTCGGCAACGGCGCGGACGCCACCCAGCGAGGTCGCCGCAAGGACCGCGCGTCGGATCGCGTCCGCTACAGCTTCAGCGGCATAAGCGCCAACGACTGTGGGATCGGCGGCGACTTCACCCGTTGCCAGGGCAAAGATAGTGTCGCCGTCATACATGGTATGCGCTGGATTCACCGCTCGCGCGACGCCATCATGCGCCATCTGCGCGACCTTCGTCGCTTCTGCCTTATCGAGCCTTGCATTGGTGGCCACTACGCCAATGACCGTACTTTCGTTGGTGGGCGGAGCCGGCGCGTTGCTCATCAAGTCAGCCATCGTCTCCAGAACCGATACAAAGCGCAGCCCGTCCGCCGCTCGCAACCCGGCGATGATCCGTCCGTCCGCGCCTATCACATTTCCTACGGCATTCACAGCCATCAGGGCGGCTACAATCAATCCGTTGGCTAAATCAATGGCGGAGGACCCGATACCACCTTTACTCGCGCGCTCGTTGCCTAGGATTGCGCCAATCCTGGCGCCTGTGCCAGCACCGACGGTGCCCATGCTCACCGGTTCCGCCGTAGACGCTTCGCAGGCTTGATAACCGGCGTCACTGTCTGGGCGGACATGCGGATCCCCAATAGTCAGGTCGAACAGTATGGCTGCCGGTACGATGGGCACCACCACGCCGCTCCTTGACTGGTAGCCCAGCCCGCGCTCAACATGCCAGCGCATCACGCCGTCAGCGGTCGCCAAGCCAAACGCGCTGCCGCCGGATAGCGCGACCGCCGTCACTTCCGTAACCAGATTATGCGCTTGCAGCAGATCGGTTTCCCGAGTACCAGGGGCGCCGCCGCGCACGTCAACCGCGCCCACGGTCTGCGGTGGGCAGCGAACGACGGTGCAACCGGTGGCGGCCTTCAAGTCAGTGTAATGCCCTACCTTTATGCCCGGCACGGCGGTCAAGGTGTCATTCGTCATCGTCTGTTTCCGGCTCGGCGTCATCGGGCCAGACAAGCTGAATTCTATCGTTTATCGCTTCGATCTGCTCGGCGTCTTCGGGGAATAGCAGCGCGGCGGCGCGATCGTAATCCGCGGGAGAAACGAGTATCTTGATTTCACCGAGATTGCCCAGCGTAATGCCGATGGCGGTCGCCCCCGCTTCTTGGTGGATCATGGCAGGAATGTCATGGACCCGCAGCTTGCCAAGAATGATGTGCGCCTCGGGAAGGTTGTGCGTGATGTAGACGGCGACCCAGTCCGGTCCCTGCGCGCCACCTTCTCGCTTACGTAACGTCATGATGGACTGTCCTTGCTAAGAATTTCCTGTGCCTAACCAACCAAACTTATGCAACTCGACCGCAACTCGCCTCATAAGGATAGTGTACAATGTTGCGCTAGATAATGAACGTGATACTCGGCCGCCCATCGCGGAGATGCAATTGATGAGAAGGATTATCGACTCGATTCGTGATCATTGTCATTTCATCGCAGTGATTGCGCTACTGATCGTCGTAATGACCTTCCCCACTATCGTATACGTTTTCAACACGGAAGTGTTTTGGCTGCCCACTGGCAACCACCCGGACACGTGGACGAAATCGAAATCGGGCAACGCTTTGAGCGTGAACTTGAAATCGCAACGATAGAGCGAAGTTAACGCTTGGGGGATTTTTGTAACGTGAAACAAAAAAGGGCGGCAGCAGGGGAGTGAAGTGTTGGCGGCGGCATACTCTCCCACATCGTCTCCAATGCAGTACCATCTGCGCTCGCGGGCTTA
>JAPOWK010000089.1 GCA_026707665.1 Chloroflexota bacterium | reverse complement strand
ACACGCCTGCCCCAACGGACACGCCAACCGACACGCCTGCCCCAACGGACACGCCGACCGACACGCCTGCCCCAACGGACACGCCAACCGACACGCCTGCCCCAACGGACACGCCGACCGATACGCCTGCCCCAACGGACACGCCAACCGACACGCCGGTTCCGACGGACACGCCTACCGATACGCCGGTTCCGACGGACACGCCAACCGATACGCCGGTTCCAACTGACACGCCAACCGATACGCCTGCCCCAACGGACACGCCGACTTACACGCCAACCAGCACCTCGACGCCGACCGCAACCGACACAGATGTCCCGACGGACACGCCGACAGCCACGCCGACCGATACGCCAACGGACACGCCGACAGCCACGCCCACTGATACGCCGACGCCCGATGTCACTGAAACCGAGGAGGCGCGGTCAAGCCTGACGGCGGTCGCGCAGAGCGTCCTGAATGCCGAAGCCACATCTGAAGCCGAGACAGAAACGGCCACTGTTGAAGCGACAGCGACGGATACGCCCACTGAAGAACCGACCGAAGTCGCGGCCACCGCTACCGATGCGCCGACTGCGACTTCTGTTACCGAGCCCACCGCGCAGCCGAGCCTGACGCCGGTGACGATTACCGAGATTGATGCGCCGAGCGCCGATGAGCCGGAGACGCGCGATACCGCCCTGGCGATTGCGGCCGTTGTCGTGGGATTGGGGCTGCTGCTTGTCCTCTTCCTGTTGTCTCGCCGCCGCCGATAAGCCGCAACCGGCAGGCATCCGTAGACGTATCCATGTTAAGTTGGCGTTGCGAATTTGACTTATGAGGGCGGTGATATGAGAGAGTTTCTGATCCGAGTGTTGATCAACGCAGTGGCTATCGCGGTCACCGCCCTGTTGATCCCCAATATTCACATCGCGAACAATGACATCAGCACGCTGCTGATCGTCGGCTTGATCTTCGGTCTGGTGAATTCATTGCTCAAGCCGCTGCTGATACTGTTGACGTGCCCGGCCGTGCTGCTGTCGCTCGGGCTCTTCATCTTCGTCATCAATGGCTTTATGCTCATGATCACCGATTCGCTGGCGGGCGACCGGCTGACGATCGACGGTGGCATCTTCACCGCCATCCTCGGCGGCATGGTCATGGCCGCTGTATCCATTGTGCTGGAATCTGCCCTGAAGCTTGACGACGCCCCCAAGCGCGCCGAGGCGGATTTTATTGTCTATAGCGACAGGCGCAAGGATTAGCGCGAGGCTCCATTTGGCTGCCATCAGCGAGCAAGGTCCGGCTGGAGTGATGGAAGGCTGGATGAAGCCTACGCACAGGTCGGCGCCCAATCCAGGATCCCCCAGTGCCTGAGAGCCACATAACCGTGTGCTGGATCAGCAGCGCGCGCTACAGCCAGCCGCTGGACGCCGCCGCACGCCGCAAATGGCAATTGTTGGCGGGCTTGTCAGATTACGATATTCGCGTCATCGGCTTCGCCACATCGCTGCGCCCGCGGCGATTCAGGGAGTACGCGCGCTTTTACCTGCTGCCGCAACCGCCGATTTCGCTGCTGCGCTATCTGGCGATCTTCAGCATGGCGCCGCTTCTTCTGACCGCGCTCGTCCTTCGTCATCGCGGCGCGATCATCGTGGCGCAGAGCCCCTTTGAAGGCGCCGTCGGCGCTTTGGTCAAGCCCATTGCGCGTCTCGCTGGCTTGCGTCCGAAGCTGATCATCGAGAATCACAACAACTTCGAGGAAGATATTTTCTTGCAGCGATCGATTCCGCTGAAGGGGCTGTACCGCGCCTTGATGCTGGCGGCCGCGCGCTTCGCCTTTCGCCGCGCCGATGCCGTCCGCGTGATCTCTTCGTCAACGGCGGAGCGCGCCCGCCATTACGCGCCCGCTCTGCCACAGGCGCGCTTCATGACCTTCAGCGATACGGACGTGTTTCTGCAAATGGAGCGGCGCTTTCCGGTTGAAGCGGCCGAGGATATCGTCTACGCCGGCGTGCTGATCCCGCGCAAGGGTTTGCATCTGCTGCTGAAAGCCTTCGCCGCGCTGGATCATCCGCGCGCGCAGCTGCATTTGGTTGGCGGCGCGGAGAACGCCGCTTACGCCGGATCGCTGAAGCAGCAGGCATTTGACCTCGGCATCGAGAGCCGCGTTCACTTCGCCGGCGCCGTCTCGCAGCATGAACTCGCGACCTATTTCGCCGCCGCCCGCGTCATGGTCCTGCCATCGCTGTCGGAAGGCTTGGGGCGCGTGGTGGTGGAGGCGATGCTGCTGGGCACACCGGTTATCGGCAGCCGGGTCGGCGGTATCCCCGATATGATCACCGACGGCGAAAACGGTTACCTGGTCGAAGCGGGAAACGAAACCGCGCTTACGGCGGCGCTGCGGCGTGTCTATGACGAAGAGAATGACGTTGCGGCGATGGGTGAAAAAGCGCGAGTATTCGCCGAAGACTTCTTCTCGCCGCGCAAGTACGTCGAGGGCTATCGTCAGCTATTTGAACTGGCCTTAGACCAAGAGACTGAGGACGGAATGGACGGGGCGGCAGAGCGGCGATGAGTTCGCCAGACAAGAAGATCGCCCGCTGCGTCTCCTGCGAAGGATTCGGCTGGTTTGAGGATGAATCCAGCGGCGGAAGCGAAGACTGCGACTGGTGCGCGGGCGCCGGCTACGTCTATCGCGATGGAGGCGGGCGCGATTCGCCGATCCCGCCCGCGGATTACACCGCCGTGGCCGCTGAACTGGAGCGGCTGGAATTGGAAAGGCTGCGCGAGATGGGCTACCAGGGCGGCGCTCGTAAGCCCTGGCAGCAGGCGATTCGCAAAGATACAAAGCTAGGGCGCAACCCCTATCAAGATGAAGGCAAGTCCTGAGCGCATACCGGATCGCGTGTAGCCAGTATGATTTTACCCCATCCCCGGCCCTTCCCCAGTGAACTAGGGAAGGGTGACTCGACGGCAGAATTGGGGAGTTCGCGTGCCGTAATTGTGAGAAACCTGTACTACCGAGTGCGCGCCAAGAGTACTCCCCCTTCCCTAGCTGGCTGGGTCACGTAGGTCGCGTAGACACTAACCGCCGACATCGACCTTCGGGAAGGGGGATGGGGGGATGGGGGGATGGGGTGTAACCGGCGCAAAAACATGGCCCACTGTCGGACAAGCCCCTACAATTTCACGACTGCTGCCGCCGCGTTCAGACATCGGCCTGTTCTTCTTCCGTTGGCGTTCTCAGTTCATTCAGTAGACGGGCGATATCCACCAGCAGGTCATCCAGGCGGCTTTCGGTCCGCTGGCTGATTTCGCCAAGGCGCTGGATGAGCTTGGCGGTTTCCCCGGGTGGGAAGCTGCGATAAGACCACCAGTAAACCAGTACGACCACCGCCAGCACCAGCATCTGAAACACTTGCTCGAAATCCATGAGTTCTCCTTCGCTCCTTGGGGGCTCAGTCTATTGTTTGGCTATGCCGGGTCGACGCGAAAATCGAGCGACCCGCTGGCGAAATTGCCGCGAAGTCGATAAAAGAAGACGGTGTATTGGGCGGCGGCCGGCTGCGAGATCGTCAGTGAACAGGCGCCACGCGCCACATCAAGCGCACCGCGCCTTATCTCTTCATCAGCGCGCAACACCAGGTAGCCGATCTGTTCGTCGGCGGCGATCTGATCATCGCGACAGCTGATGACCGGATCGGCCCCGCCCGCGGTCAGACTGCGCGCCGACGCTGTCAACGCCAGCGTGCCGAAATTGTTGAGCACGTCGCTGGCGCGCTGCTGCTCGGGCAAGTTATGCGCGAGCAGATGAATCCGTGAATCGGAACCGGTTGAGACGCCGCAGGTCGCGTTGCCTAGCGCCGCCCGCGCCACCTCATCAAGCAGGCGCGCGTCGAGAAGCTTGGGATTGACGATATCCATTGGCTAAATCTCCTTCGCCCAGAATTGCGGATGCAGGTCGACGATATCCATGCTCGCGGTACTATTGCTGGAAGTCTTCCAACGCAGCGTGAAGCTGTGACTGCCGGCGCTGAGCCCAGTGATCAACAGGACAAAGGAAATGGGTTTGTTCCGTGCGCTGTCTACATCCGTAGCGAGCCTGACGGAGATGGGGCCGTCATCGGCGATGTAATCCGCCCCATCCACTGCCACATTGAGGTAGGTCGTGCCAGTGCGGGCGCTATTGCGCACCGTCCCGGTAAAGCCCAGCAGCACATCGCCGCCGTGGGTCGTCAAGGTCAGCGACAGTTTCGTCGTGTCAACATCGACGAAGTCGTTTGCCGTCGTGGTCAAGAGCGTTGCGCCGCTGATGACGCGGCTGGCGCTGGCATCCAGCCGGTCCTTCAGGTGATTCTGATTGTCCCGCACGTAGGTATTCAGGTCGATTGAGGTCAGCGGCTCGCTCGACCAGGTCTTGGGCGTCGTCCAAGCCATGGCATATCCTTTCGCTAAGATGAATATGCCCTGAACTGTAGAACGGATATTCTAGCAATGGGCGACCAAATAGTC
This sequence comes from Chloroflexota bacterium, assembly GCA_026707665.1. Taxonomy (GTDB): domain Bacteria; phylum Chloroflexota; class Anaerolineae; order Aggregatilineales; family Phototrophicaceae; genus UBA6055. The sequence continues at coordinate 5,457 of JAPOWK010000089.1, read as the reverse complement.
GCGCGCGGCTCAACAGCAGGCGAAGTAAAGCAATCGCTGCGAGGAGAGAGCCAGCGGGGAGGCGCGCCTACGGGTCAAAGTGTCTTGCTTGAAGCGCAGCCGGGTTCTCAGCTAGAAGGAAGTCTTATTCAGCGATTGACGCGAGGTATTCGTCCAGACAGTCCAAGGTTTGGCTCAAGCCCGCTTCCACACCCATCTCAAAGACCGTATCCCGCTCTTCCTGCGTATGATAGCGGGAGATATTGGTCAAGATAGTTTCGCCGTTGATCTCTTCAAAATGGAATTCGGAATGGGATTCGGGCATGTCTTCAATATGGTTGCCCGCTTCATCGGTGAATACGTCAGTCACCGAGAATCGATAGGGCGCGTCAATCTCGTCATAGATCATTTTGCCGCAGTAGCGCTGGCCCGCCGGATCTTGCATGCAGTAGAACCAGGCGCCGCCCGGCCGAAAATTCACATCGCAGACCGGCGTGGTAAATCCCGCAGGACCCCACCAGTTTCGCAAGTGCTCCGCCTGTGTCCACATCGCCCAGAGGGTGTCGCGGTCGGCGGCGAATCGCCTGACAAATCTGATTTCCCTTGCTGAAGGCTTGCTAAAGTCCGTCTTGGATGTCATCGCCTATCGTTCCCATTCTCCAGTTTGCGTTGCGGGCAACCAACCCCACCCACGAAGGTCAATGTCTACGTGACCCGGGCCCCCTCCCCGGAGCATCAGAGAGGCGGAGCTTGACAAGGAGGGACGCAAGGCATGTTGCGTGGGCGGCTTCCAGGCAGCGCGGTTGTCTACATTCGCCCGAGGCATGCGCGAACTTAGCCCGCGCCCGCCCGAATTTGTCCATTCTGCACCTGATAGACGGTCGCCCGCTCCAGAAAAGCCGGGCTGAAGATCTCGAGTTCAGTGGTTGTAACGAGTGTCTGCGCCGCGCCGTCCAGCCGCTCCAGCAAGTGGGCGCGCCGGCGGCTGTCCAATTCGGCGACGACTTCGTCGAGCAGAAAGAGCGGATACATCCCCGATTGATCGCGCATCCAATCGAGCTCGGCGAATTTCAGCGCCATCACGGCCGTGCGCGCCTGCCCGCGGCTGCCAAACAAGCCGCAATCACGCTCATTGATAAACAGGCGGAGCTCGTCGCGATGTGGTCCGGCAACGGTAAGGCCCCGAGCAATCGATTCTCGCCGCTGCTGCTGCAAGCGCTCCAGAAACTGCCTCTTAATGTCCGACGGCGCGAGCTGCCGATGCAGATCCAGTCCGCTGACATCGAAGGCAAGCTGCCGCCTTTCGCCCGGAGAGGCGGGAAGGATGCTGGGCAGATACTTCAAGCTCAGGTATTCACGCCCGCCGCTCAAGAGGTGATGGGTCGCGCGCGCCTTCGTTTCCAGCTCGCGCAGGAAGCGCTGCCTCCCGGCGATGATAATGGCGCCGTTTGCCGCCAACTGCTCATCCCAGAATTCCAGCTCGACCGCGTCAGCGCGCTTTTCGGCGATGCGTTTCAACAGGGCGTTGCGCTGGGGCAGGATCTTGTCATATTCCTGCTGCGCCAGAAAATACTCGCTGTCCACTTGCCGAAGCGTCCCATCCATGAAGCGGCGGCGGTCGCTGGGCGCGCCTTCCACCAGGGACAGATCGCGGGGCAGAAATAGCACGACATTCAGCAGTCCGGCGACATCCATCACCCGCTTGTCGACATTGTTAAGCTTGATCGCCTTCTTAAAGCGGGCCGCGCCGGCGGTCATATCCAGCATGAGCGTGATATCCAGCTTGTGGCTGGCGCCGTCCGCCCCGCTGATTTCGGCGGACAGCCGTGCAAAGGGAATCGGTTCGTTTTCGGTGCGCCAGTGAATCAGCTGGCGGTCGCTGGTGGTATAAGGCGAAGTTGATGTCGCCAAATAGTAGATCGCCTCCAGGGCGCTGGTTTTGCCCTGGGCGTTTTCGCCAACGAGCACGATTGGGCGGCCCGCCGGCGGGCTGAATTCCAGGCGCGCGAAATTGCGAAAGTTCGTCAACGAGAGGTGTTCGATTTTCATGGCTCGCTGTTTTTCCAATCGAATCCGATCCAATTGGCACGTTGTAGGGTGTTTCGCCGAAACGCCCAAAAACTGCAATCAGAATAGCGGGCTTCTCAGCGAGAAGCCCCTACACGTTCCTTTTACATTGCATTCATGGAATCACTTCTGTGCTGCTACCATACCTCCGCGGTGAAGCCGGCTAGCATCACGCTCGTCATGCGCCGACCCATTGCGGCAAGAAGGCGTCTTCGGTGATCTTGCGGCTTTCGTCGCTGGCCAGGTCGTATACCCAGATTTCGGGCAGCGCCGGTCCCGTGCCGCTCGCTTCATCGCGCAAGAGCGGGAAGCGCTGCATCACCAACTGATCACCGGCGCCATTCCAGCGGAAATAAGATGTCGTCAAGCGCGGTTCATGGATGATCGGCTTCAACTCATCATCGCTAGCCGATACTCGCTTCAGATAGAGCTGATGTCCCGGCGTCCAGCGCTCATCGGTGTAGCGCCGCGCGAAGGCGACCGTCTCGCCGTCCGGGCTCCATTGAGCGGCGACATCATCAGTCGGTCCCTGCGGGTCAGTGAAGGCGGCGAAGGTCTTGGCGCCTAAATCAGCGATGCGCAGATGGGTGAAGAATTGATCGCCACGGCGACTGAGTTCGGGAAAGATCAGCTGCAAGCCATTGGGCGCGAGCGTGCCCATCGTGCCGTGTGATGAGGGAATGAAACGCAGCTGAACATCGTCATCGCCCCGCGGGATGAAGTCATAAATCAGGATGCCCGGCTGCGTCACATCGGCGCTGTAGAAGGCCACGGTCATGCTGTCGGCCGACCAGATTGGGCTGTGCCCAACCACCTGCTTGTCCGCGATCAAGGCGGCACTGTCATAGGCGGCGCTTTTCATATTGACCAGCCAGAGGCGCGGCAGCCCGTAGCGCCCGCCTATCGACTCAGCCCGTTGATAGACCAGCCATTTGCCATCGGGACTAAAGACAGGCGTCGTGCAATTTGCTTTGAGCGCGACGCAATCGACCAGGTTGGTCAGGCGCCCATTAGCCAGATCGAGCAACTGCAAAGTAACAGCGCCTGCCCCGCTCCGCTCGGCAAAAGCCAGCCAGCGGCCATCGGCGCTGAAGTCGAAGTCAAAGACGCCATGCTCGCTAAATGTCAACTGCTGCTGCGCGGCCGGGTCGTCAATATCCGCCATCCACACATTTTGCGTCCCGCCGGTGGCCGGGTGCAGGAAGGCGACGCGAGTGGGCTGGCGCGCCGGATCCATCACCCAGGCGGCTGCGGCCACGCCAAGCAGACAGACGCAGACGATGACAAATGCAGCGAGGTCGAGCTTGTCCCTTTTCATTGCCTTACTGTCACTCAAGGATACAGATAGGGTTGACGCGGTTCATCAACGACTTTGATGGCATCGGCGAAGACCACCGGCAAGAAGTCGCCGCCGAAAGCCGACGCTTTCAATTGCCCTTTCACCCGCAGCCAATCGCCCGCGGCATATTCCTCCGCCCCCGCCGCGATGATCGGCATGCCGATGGGGAAGGCATCGGCGACGCAGCAGCTCATCGTGAAGCGCGCCAGCATGAAGCCGTCTTGCGGATGAATCGGCTCGCGATAGACAAAACCGACCACATCCACGGACGTGCCATTAAATTGAGCGGGGGTGGAAGCGCGGTCGAATTCGCGCAGCCAATCCAGGATATTGCGATCTAGCGGGCTGCGAGCCAGGTTGGCGACCCCGACCGGATTCAAGCTCACGCCGCCGTTGACCGCTTCAATGCCCAGCGAGCGTGAGGGAATCAAGATGGCCAGCAGCAGTGGAAAGGCGACCACCAGGATGATATCCCAAGAAATATGATAGTGATGATGTTCGTGCTCGTGGCGCTTTGGATTCAAGCTGCGGTACAGCGTGGTCAAGCCGAGTGCGAAGAAGAGCAGCGCGCCGACGCCGGCGAGCCAGGCGAAGCGCTGATTAATGTAGTTGTCGAGATTGCCGGTCAGGATGAGCAGGGTCAGATAGATGCCCATGCCGAAGAGGATGAGCGACTTCGCCCAGGCGATTCGGTCCACCTGTTCTTCCCGCTTGTGCGGCGCCGCTGTCGTCATTTTGTTCTCGCGCATCCATTCATAGGGTCGTACTCTCAATCACGCATAACCCAAGATCAGATTGACCAGCGTGCCCGCCAGCAGGTTCATCACAAAGGGCAGCAGGACCAAATACAGCACAATGCGCCGGCGGAAGACGCCCGTGAACATCAGTGTGCTCTTGATATCGACCATCGGTCCAAAACTGAGGAAGCTGACGATGGCGCCGGTGGTGAAGGTGTTGACGAAAGCCAGCGCCAGGAAGCTGTCCACAGTTGAGCAGACGCTGAGCACGTAGGCGAGAATCTGCATGAAGACGACCGAGAGAATGGGACCCGTGCCCAGCGCCAGCAAGCTCTCCTGCGGCACGAGCGTCTGCATTAGCGCCGCCAGAATCGAGCCGAAGATCAGGAAGCGCCCCATCTCGAAGAATTCGTCGCCGGCGATCTCCAACGCCCCGATCAGCTTGGCGCGCGTCGAAGGCTCTTCGTGCTCGCAATGCGCATGAGCGTCGTGAGCGCCGGCCAGCGCAATCGGCTTGAGCGTCGCCGAGCGCTTGGCGAAGCTCCCGATCACGACGCCAACGATGACGGCGACCAGCAGGGTGATGACGATGCGCCCGATGAAGACGGTGCCAAAACCGAAGGCGATGTAAGTGCTGGCGAAAACGATGGGATTCATGAAGGGCGCCGCCAGCAGGAAAGCCACGCCGAGCGAAACCGGTGTGCCCTTGGTGAAGAGCCGGCGCGCCACCGGCACGACGCCGCATTCGCAGACGGGGAAGACGAGGCCCAGGAAGGCGCCACCGATCGCCGCGCCCAACCGATTCCGCGGCAGGAAACGCATGATGTCGTCCGATTTGATGAAAGTCTCGATCAAGCCGGACGTGATCGATCCCAGAAGCAAGAAGGGCACCGCCTCGACGAAGATGCCCAGGAAACGCGTGGCGAAGACGCTCAATACCAGCGCGAAATCACGACCGGCGCTTTGCGCCTGCAAGGCGATCGCGGCCAGCAAAAGCCCGGCCAGAAGCGCCAAGCCGATGAGTTTGATCCGGTCAGGGGAGTGGTTGGCGCGCATGCTACTCAGGAGCATTTCTCGCCCGGTTCATGATCGCGCCCATGATGAGGCCGAGGACAAAACAGAGAGGGCCGGGGTGCTTCAGTTTCACTGCGAGCTACTCGCGCCGTTGTCGGAAGCGTTGGGAAGCTGGACGCGATAAACCGTGTTGAATTGCTCGAAACCCGCCTTGGGCTTTCGTATGGCCATCGGCGCCGCCTGGACCTGATCCTTCACCAATTCGTAAGTCTCGGCGCTGATGATGATCTCGCCCGGTTCGGCGTTCTCTTGCAGGAACTT
>JAPOWK010000023.1 GCA_026707665.1 Chloroflexota bacterium | reverse complement strand
GACTGGATGGCAAAATGCTGGCGCAGAATATAGACGCCGCAAAATCCCAGGAAGAAGGACAAATGCTGCTGTAGAAAGCGCCGGCTCTTGAGCTTGTTGTCCTGCTGCAGGCGGATCAGCGCTTCCGTCTCCTCCGCGTATTCCGGCGCTGAAGCTCGTAGGGCAGCGTCTACACGATCTTCAGTTTCCGCTTCAATGCTATGCCGGCCAGGTCCATGCCGATAGCTGTAGCGGATGGCGTGCAAGGCAAAGGGAATCGCGACGAAAAGGCAATAAATCCAAGCGAGGTCAGGCGGGTAATAGGGATAAGAACCCCGCAATAGCCAAGGACCTTGCGCAAGCGAAAGGACGTGTGCGCTGGCGAGGAGGACAAAGAAACCGTGAAAGGCGAGGGCGCCGCGCGCGCGGAAGCGCTTCTCCACCCGCTCGCGGATTTCGGCTTTCCCAACCGGCTTGAATTTCGCTTTCATGCCTTCGCTCCCATAACGCTAGCGGTCCCGTGATTGCCGCTCGGGCAATTCCTCGGCGGCGAAGTCCTCGGTGAATTCGCCCTCGGCGTTCAAGCGCAGGCGGCGCCCCTCCGCGTCTCCGAGATCGACGACATCGCCCGCCACGTCATCTCGCCGCGCGCTGATCGCTTCACGAGACAAACTCCAGAGCCTGTCAACCTCGCTGTCGATCTTCAGCGCACGCCCTTCGGCTGTGCGGCCGTGCACAAAGAAGAAACGGCTGACATGCAAGGCCAGCGCGATACCCCACCATTGGCTGATCATGCCCAGGTCCGGCAGATTAAACATCGGTCTGGTCCAGATCACGGGCAGCAGCCAGAGCAATCCGAGCAAAAGCGCCGCGGAAACGATATGCGCGGCGACGACGCGGCGCGCGCTGATCCGCTTCTCGGCGCGCTCTTCGATCAGCATTTCTTCCTCTTCATCCAGCGCGGTCCGGCCCGCTTGGTCTTCTATCGCGTTTTCAATCTCGTCGGCGCGCGCGGCCGCCCCCGGACCACAACGGTAGTAATAGCGCAAGCCATGCAGAAAAAGTGGTATCGTCCAAAGCCCGCCGAGCAAGATGTAATGCTGTGGCAACTGCGGCGGCGTATTGAACAAATAGATAAGGGCGAGCGCGACATAGATCACCAGATGAAGCAGAATATCACGGCGGCCCGCCATCCGTTTTTCAATACGATGACGAATCAGCTCCCGTTCAATCGACCCCGGCGGTTCACTCATGATGCGAATCTCCGTTAAGGCTCCGCGACGGCGGCGCGGCACTTGCCTGATTCTACGCAGAGCGCCTGTCTACGGTTGTAACGCCCAGATTAACTCGTGCCGAAGCTCAAGCCGAGCTCATTGAGCCAGCGGCGGTAGGCGATCGCCGTCTTGTCGCTGCGCAGGTGCAACTCCGCTTGCAGGTCCAGCGGCAGCAGCTCGGGCCGCTGCGATTGCACGATGGGCAAATCTTGATAGGCGATTTCGTCCTGGAAGGCGCGCAGCGATTCTTCTGTGCTGTCATCCTGCGTCATCACCATCCACATCCACATCAGCGACTTGACTTCCTCAATCGGCGTGACCATCAGCAGGATGGCGAATTTCTCTTCCGCTTCTTTGCGAAAATAAGCGACCAGCGGCCGATGCGCCTTGTAAGTGTAGCTCACCCAATTGGCGATGTGGCTGCCATCAGGATTCGGTTGAAAGACGCGGATATCGGAGGCGGTGACGCCCTTTTCGTCGGTGATGACTTCGTAATCGGGGATCTCGGGCCGTTCCTGCGTTCCCAGGATGTTCTCATGCACGAAGGGAAAATGGGCGACATCGAGGAAATTCTCCACCATGCGCGGGCCAGCAGCTTGGAATTCATAAGCGCCGCAGAGGATCTTGCGATAACTGGGATCGTCCCACTCTTCGAATGGCGGGATTTCATGCGCCGGCTCACCCAGGCAGACCCAGACGAAGTCATAAGCGACGGCCGCATGATAGGTGATGGCGCGCGCCTTGGTCGGCGGCTTCTGCTCGGGATGCGCCGGGATGCGCACGCACTGGCCACCAGCATCGTATGTCCAGCCATGATATGGGCATTGGAGCCTGTCACCTTCCAGCACCTCGCCCAGCGAGAGGCGCGTTCCCCGGTGAACGCAGAGGTCTTTCCAGGCGCGCAGGCGCTCGCCCGCCTTCCAAATGACGATGTCCTCGCCCAGCAACCGCGCGCCGACCACGTTGTTCCCCGCTTCCAACTGCGCCAGCGGCAGCACCGCATGCCAGTCATTGAGCAGAATCGGATCGTCTATCATGGCGCTTTCCCCCGCGGCTCGCTATGCGAAGAATTATAACATGTTGCCTTACGGGTCGAGAATCTGCGCCGCCTTACAAACTTTTTTTCGCGCGACGGTTGCAGGGCTCGCCCGATACCGAGCCTTATGCCCGATTATTCGGACGACGACCTGGCAAACGCAGCACCATCTTGGCAGATCCCGCTCAAACAAAGCATATTCGCATCTGGCGACGCTCCCCCTCTCGAAGCGCAATGTCTACGTGCGCCCCTTGTGGGAGAGGGGGCCGGGGGGTGAGGGGAAGAAATACATCCGCCCCTACAGTTCGCCTGGCGGCTTATGTACCATGACCCAGCCAATATAGGGGAGGAGAACGACATGGCTCCAATGGAAGGCAAAGTCGCATTAGTGACCGGCGCGGCCTCTGGCATCGGGCGTTCAAGCGCGCTGGCGCTGGCGGAGGCGGGCGCCGCGGTCTGCGTCTCCGATATCAACGGCGCGGGCGCGGAAGAGACAGCCCACAGAATCATCGACATGGGCGGCAAAGCCATCGCCGTTTCTTGCGACGTGACCAAAGCGGAAGACGTCAAAACGATGGTCGCGGCGACCGTCGACGCTTTCGGGCAGCTTGACGCGGCGGTCAACAATGCGGGCATCGCTGGCTCCTTTACCGATCGCCTGCACGAAGCGGATGACCTGATGTTCGAGCAGGTGCTCGCGGTCAACCTGCGCGGCGTCTGGCTCTGTACGAAGGCGGAACTGGCGCAGATGTTATCGGCTGGTGACGGCTCTATCGTCAATATCGCTTCGGTTGCCGGATTGATCGGCGCGCCCAAGGCAGCCGCCTACACCGCCAGCAAACACGCTGTCGTGGGTTTAACCAAGTCGGCGGCGGTCGATTACGCCAAGCTGGGGGTGCGCGTCAACGCCATCTGCCCGGCATACACCGACACGGCCATGGTGCAGAGCGCGATCGCAGGCAATCCGCTGATGGCGCATATCATGGAGCGGGCGATCCCGATGGGGCGATTGGGTCAGCCGACAGAAATCGCCGAGGCTGTCGTGTGGCTTTGCTCGGACGCGTCGTCCTTCGTCACCGGGCACGCGCTGGCGCTGGATGGCGGCTTGGTGGCGCTGTGAGTTATAGTTATCGAGGTTCGGCCTCAGTCCGTCTGTTGAATGAATCGGGCCAAGCCTCGGTGAGTAGAAAATGGGCGTATCGAAAAAAATACCCTTCGTGCACGATGACTGCTGCGCGCCTCAAGCAGTGCAATTCACCACATCACACGTCATGATCGAAATGGCGGACGGGCGAATCTTGGGTTTGCCGCTCTACTATTTCCCTTGGCTGCAAAATGCCACGGAGGCCCAGCGGCAGAACCACCAGCTCAACTACTTCACTGTCGACTGGGAAGATTTAGACGAAGGCATTGACATGGTCGCCATGCTTACTGGCTTATACATCAAGGACAAACCTCGCCCGAAAGAGGCTCTTGACCAAGCCAGCGCCGTCACGACTAGAGGAACCAGCGCGCCGCATATCGTAGACGAAACCGCAAAGACTAAAGATGTCGGAACATAGCAACATATATCTGAAGCCGGTCATTCACGATACACGCAATGAACCTCAGAGCCTTAGCTTCACCGACACGCACGTGATGATTGAATTGGCGGACGGCAGGATCATTGGCGTTCCCTTGCATTTTTTCCCCTTGCTTGAGGCCGCGAGCGACGAGGAGCGCCTGAACTACCGGCTAGGTAGTTGTGACGTCTATTGGGAAGACTTTGACGACGGCATCGATTTGACGGCAATGCTATCAGGCCTCTATCTTGAGACACGTATAGAATACAAAGCGCATTTAAGAGAGTTAATCGCCGAGCGCAAGGCGAAAGCCTCCACCGCTACTTAACCAGCCCGACCCGCCGCATATCCGCCAGAATCAAGCGCTCCCAGGGACTGTCCGTCACCAGTGGGAAGTAGTGCGCGCCGCGCCGCATGCACTCGTCGCGGATCTCGTCGCGCCAGGCATTCACCCGCCGCTGATATACGCCGAGCATCACCCTGTCCAGCGTCACCTCTTGTTTGGTTTCCGTCTCCACATCAATCAGGCTGAGGTCGCCGGTCACCGGCGGCCTTACTTCTTCCGGCGCCAGCACATGGATGAAAGCTACTTCATGCCCGCGGCTCAGCAAGGCATTCAGCCCGTCCAGATAGCGCCCTTCGTAGGAAAACATGTCGCTGATGACCAGCGTCAAACCGGGGCGGCGCGCCCGCAGCGCGTAATCAGCCAGCGCGGCGTCCAGGTCGGTGATGCCAGCCGCGGCGATTTCCCCGATGAAGCGCAGCGCGGCGATGCCCTGCGCCCGACCGCGCGTCGGTCCGAAAGTGGCGGCGCCTCCACCACGCACTGCCGTCAAGACGAGCCGGTCGTTGCTGGTCAGCGAGACGTAGGCTAAACCGGCGAGGATGCGCTTGGCATAAAGCAATTTGCGCTGCTCCGCCTCGCCTTCGGGCGGGAAGTCCATGCTGGCGGACGCATCCAGGATCAGATGGACGGCCAGGTCTTCTTCGTCTTCCAGCAGCTTGATATATGGACGTTCGAGGCGGGCATAGATGTTCCAGTCGAGCTGGCGCAGATCGTCGCCGGCGACATAATTGCGGTAATCGGCGAATTCAATGCTGGACCCGCGCTTGATTGAGCGGCGATCGCCTTTGATCGCGCCCGCCCGCACCTTGCGCGCGACCAACATCAGCGGCTCCAGCCGGCGGCGGATGGCTTCCGGCAGGAGCGCGGGAACGGGGGCTCGTTCTTGCGCCACAGTTAGTCGTCTTCCTTGTCATCATCGTCATCAGCGGGCGAATCAATGCGGTCTTCCTCATCGCCGCTGATTTCATCCCGGTCATTCTCAACGGCGCCCGCTTCGTCGCTATCGTCGTCTTCGTCTTCAACGTCCTCAAATTCAAACTTGAGCACAGCCACATGTCGATCGCGGAAGAGCTCCTCTTGCTGCACAAATTGCAGCTTGTCAAATAGTTTGCGCGCGGCCAGGTTTTCCGGCTCATAGCGCGCGATCACCATTTCGCTGTTCTCGAAGCCGTGAATCATGTCGATCAACTGATCGGCGACGGCGTAACCCAAGCCCTGCCGCTGAAAATCCTGATGAATGGTCAGCCGCTCGATGATCCACTGAGTCGGCTGTGAGGCATGGATAAGCATGACATAGCCGACAAGCTGCCCCTGCCAATCGATGCGGTAGAAACTGACGGCCGGATGCCGCGACTGCATCCAACTGAGCACGACATTCTTGGTGAATCGCCGCTGCCTCGGTTTGACGCGTACCACGTTCAGCGCCAGAAAGTCGCGCAGTCCGCTGATTTCAGTGAGTTCGAGATCCTTCATTGCCAGCTAGAGTCCGTTTCGCGCGATCAGAATAGCAAGAGTGTGCCACAAACAGAAAGATAGTCCAATGATTTTTCCGATTGCGAGGAAGACCTCAATAATTCCAAGCATGTCATGCGAAAACAAGTTCGCCGAGAAGTCTCCCCTTCCCTAGCTGGCTGGGTCACGTAGACATAGACCTTCGGGAAGGGGCCGGGGGGATGGGGTTGAAATTGCTGGACAAAGCAGGCAATTGTCCGTAACATGATAGTTAGAGGCGTTGCGCTAAATCCAGACGCTTTCTTATGTGAATGCAATGAAGCAAGGGAGATGAAAATGACGGAACGCAAGCAACTGACGACCGCCCATGGCGCCCCCATCGGCGACAATCAGAACTCATTGACAGCCGGTCCACGGGGACCGCTCCTCATGCAGGATTACCAACTGCTGGAGAAAATGGCGACCTTCAACCGCGAGCGCGTGCCGGAACGCGTCGTCCATGCGAAGGGCTCCGGCGCCTATGGCACTTTCACCGTGACCAATGATGTCACCCAATATACCAAAGCGAACATATTCTCTGAGATTGGCAAGCAAACGGACTGCCTGCTCCGTTTCTCAACTGTGGCGGGCGAGCGCGGCGCCGCCGATGCCGAGCGCGACGTCCGCGGTTTCGCCGTCAAGTTCTATACCGAAGAAGGCAATTGGGACATGGTCGGCAACAATACGCCGGTTTTCTTCGTGCGCGATCCCTATAAATTCGGCGACTTTATCCATACCCAAAAGCGCGACCCCAAGACCAATATGCGCTCCAACACCACCATGTGGGATTTCTGGTCCCTCTCGCCTGAAAGCCTGCACCAGGTCACCATACTCATGAGCGACCGCGGCTTGCCCCAAAGTTACCGGTACGTCAACGGCTACAGCAGCCACACCTACAGCTTCATCAATGCCGCCGATGAGCGCTTCTGGATCAAGTTCCACTTCAAGACCATGCAGGGCATCAAGACTTGGACCAATGCCCAAGCGGCTGAAATCGTCGGTAGCGACCGCGAAAGTTCGCAGCGCGATTTGTTTGAAGCCATTGAGAAGGGCGACTTTCCCAAATGGCGCGTCTGCGTTCAAATCATGCCCGAAGCAGAAGCCGAAACATACCACATCAATCCCTTCGACCTTACGAAAGTCTGGCCCCATGGCGATTATCCCTTGATCGAAATTGGCATCATGGAGCTCAATCGCAATCCGGAGAATTACTTCGCCGATATTGAGCAGGCCGCCTTCGAGCCGTCGAATATCGTGCCCGGCATCAGCTTCTCGCCGGACAAGATGCTGCAGGCGCGCATCATGTCCTACGCCGATGCGCATCGTTATCGAATTGGCGTCAATTACGCCGCGCTGCCCGCCAACAAAGCCCAATGCCCGGTGCACACCTACCACCGAGACGGCAACCTGCGCTTTGACGGCAACTATGGCGGCGCGGTCAATTACGAGCCCAACAGCATGGGCGGCCCGGCCGAAGACCATCGCTTCAATGAGCCGCCGCTCAAAGTCTCGGGCGACGCCGACCGCTACAATCATCGCGAAGGCAACGACGACTATACCCAGCCCGGCAATCTGTTCCGCCTGATGAGCGAGGGGCAGAAAGCGCAGCTATTCGGCAACATCGCCGAGGCGATGGCTGGCGTGCCGGAGCGCATCAGGGCGCGCCAGCTCGCCCATTTCTACCGCGCCGACCCGGCTTACGCGGCCGGCGTCGCCAACCTGCTTGATCTCAATGAAGACGGGGTGGCCGCCTTGGCCGAGCTATCCTTGCCAGACTTGTTCGAGTTTACCAGCCAAGCCAATTACGCCGGCTTGCCAACCCAAGCGGGCGTACCAGCGGCGGGCGCTTAGATTCGCTATGCGCTAAACCAACGCGTAAAGCACAATCTCGATCGGATGCCGCGCATCTGGTTGAGATTGGGCTTGTCTACGGCAATTCGAGTTGTGCGTTTACGCCATTTAGTTGAAGGTACTCTTGGGTAGCCCAGACTTGCGAATTATCCACGCCAAAGTGCCAGGCTTCAATTCTTTGTGATTGGGCACTGGCACCGTTACAGTAGTGAACGTTCCTGTTGATAGGAGTATTCTTCTCTGCATGGTGATGTGGCTGCCTTTTTGGCGCTTCTTCTCAAACCCGTTCAGTATAAGGATATCGCACACTTCACGCCCTGACAGTACCTTCTGTTTAGGCATGAACCATTTTCACTTGCTCGAATTCAACGGACTGATTTAGGCATTCTTGGATTTCACTTTGAGATGCGAATTCGAGAAACTCGGCAACCGCTTCTTTGATGTTTTCAATTGCCTCATCACGCGTACCACCTTGACTTACAATATCATAGTCAAGACAATGGGAAACGTAACCATCTCCTTCTTTGGTGATACAGACAGTAATTGTATCCATTGCGACCCTCTCTTGCATCTACTGTATCTTGCAAGATTATATGTCATACAGTAGTGGTATGTCAATTGGCGGCGGTTGGATACTTTGATGCATACTTCCCAAGATCAAGTTTGCCTGCCATTGGATGCCGCGTTGCCAGCGGCCGGCGCCTAAACTGCAAATGCGCTAATCCAGCGCCGCCAAGACGACCTCAATCGGATGCCGCGCCTCGAAACCGGCGTCGCCAATCTGGGCGCGGCATGACGTCCCCGGCGCTGCAATCGCCGCGTCGGGATTTTCGCGGATGGTCGGCAGCAGGCGATCCTCGGCGATCTTCATGCTCAATTCGTAATGCTCGTAGCCGAAGCTGCCGGCGACGCCGCAGCAGCCGGTATTCATCTCGGCGACCTCCGCGCCCGGTATCGCCCGCAGCAGCTTGAGCGTATCAGCCGTGCCCCAGAGCGCCTTCTGATGGCAGTGCCCGTGCAACAGTATCCGCGGCGAGTCCGCGCCCCAAGCGAGGGAATGCGCCCGCTCCGCCAGCTTCGCGGCGAAGAAGGCTTCGGCGCTGAGGCAGCGCGCAGCCAGCGACCGCGCCGCCTCTTGAACGCCGCTATCCACCAGGGTCAAGTAGTCGTCGGTGAAAGCGCTGAGGCAGCTCGGCTCGAGGAAGATATAAGGCAGATCTGGATTCGCGCGGTATAAGCCGAGCACGTTGTCATGCGCCAGCGCCTTGGCGCTATCGAGCAGGCCCTTGCTGATGGCGGGGCGTCCACAGCAGCCGCCCCTCGGCAGCCCTTCGACATTCAGGCGCAAGCCCAGCGTCTCCGCCAGTTGCATTGCCGCCCGCCCCACTTCCGGGTGATTCCATTCCGTGAAAGTATCGACGATCAGTACGGCGTCAGGCGATTCGTGCTCTGGGTAGCGATCGGCAGAGAAGCGTCGATCGGCGAATTGCGGCAGCGGCCGCTCTGTTGGCAGCCCCAGCAAACCGGCGCCGGCCAACCCCAAAGGACTATTCATAACCCGGTTGCTGAGCTTGGGCAGCGCGCCCGCCAGCTTGTTGACGCGGTGAATATTGCCGAAGACGCGCGTGGCCAGGTCGATGCCATGCCGGTCGTGCCAGGTCGCCAGGAATTCCGATTTGAGCTTGGCGACATCGACGGATGAGGGGCATTCGGCCGCGCAAGCTTTGCAGCCCAGGCAGAGATCCAGCACTGACTTGACCGCGGGATCGCCCAGGTCGTCCGGCAGAACGCCACTGATGGCGGCGCGCAGGGCATTGGCGCGTCCCCGCGTCGAATGCGCCTCGTCCAGCGTCGCCTGATACGATGGGCACATCGTGCCGACGCCCTCCTTACGGCAGACCCCGGCGCCATTGCACATCTCAACCGCGCCGGCGAAACCGTTATCGGAAGACCAGTCGTAGCGCGTCGCCACCGGAATCACCTGGTAGTCCGGCGAATATCGCAGCAGCTCGGCGCTGTCCATCGGCGGCGAATCGATGATCTTGCCCGGATTCATCCTATTGTCGGGATCGAAAGCGCGCTTCACCGCCCGAAACGCGTCCATCAACTCGGGACCGAAGAGAAATTCGCTGAACTCGCCGCGCACCAAACCTTGGCCGTGCTCGCCGGTGATCGTGCCCTGATGCTTCTTCACCGTATCCGCCACGGCGTCGGCGATCGTTCGGTATTGATCGCGCCCTTTCAGCGTCTTCAGATTGATCAGCGGGCGGATGTGCAGGCAGCCGGCGCTGGCATGGGCGTAGATGGCGTAGGTGGTGTCGTTGTCGTAGATGATGCGCTCGACATCACTGATGTAGTCAGCCAGGCTTTCGACGGGAACGGCGCCGTCTTCGATGAAGGAGACCGGCTTGGCTTCGCTGCGTTCGCTCATCA
>JAPOWK010000117.1 GCA_026707665.1 Chloroflexota bacterium | reverse complement strand
AGATGGCGACATCCTTGACGCGTTCACCGGTTTCCTGATCACGAATCCACAGCGTTTCCATCATCAACGCATGTGTAATTCCTGGCCAGGGTCCTGTGATCCAGTAATTGTGATTATTAGGCACGGGCGCCCTGAGCAGCGCATCAACAACAAATACCTCTTCACGCGGCACATCGACTGGCAGCTGAGCTACCCCGACAAAACTTGGTATAGAAAACACTACCAACAAGAGCAATAACATAAGTTTCCTTGCCATTGCAAAAACTCCTTTTTGCTAAATGCGACTTTTTTTGGGAGCGCTCCCTTCGCGCCCCAGTTAGCCCGGAACGGGCGATCGCAACCATAATGTAACGCAGAATCGCGACTTTGCGATAAATCCGTTTCCCATGCTTGCGAAATCGCGCGAGAATAGCTAAGTTATTGCCTTGCAGTCGAATCTGTAGCGCTGCGTGTGCGCCTATGGTAGACTTCCCCGCGATAAAAGGAGTACAGCCCGTGCCCGATAAGCCAAATATTCTGCTGATTGCCATTGATTCCATCCGCGCTGACCACATGTCCTGTTACGGTTACGACCGACTCACCACTCCCCACATCGACCGCTTCGCCCAATCGGGCGCCCTCTTTGAAAACACCTTCAGCCCCCATATTCCAACCACGCCCGCTTACGCCTCCATGCTCACCGGACTGGACTGCTTCGGCACCCAAGTGGTGGCGCTGCGCCATAAGGGTCCGCTGCGGCCGGAAGCGCCGACCGCCGCCGAGATCTTCCGGCGCTATGGCTACAACACGACTTCTGTCGGCTTCAAGGGCAATCCCAGCTCGCGCGGTTATGACAACTACGTCGAATTCGCCGGTTGGGGCAGCTACGCGCACGGCCGCAGTCCCAAAGCGCAGAACCTAAATGATGTGACGATACCGGAACTGGAACGACTCACTGACGAGGGGGCGCCCTGGTTTGTGACGCTGCGCCACATGGACCCGCACGCGCCCTATTTGCCGCCGGAACCCTACGAACGCATGTTTTATCACGGCGATGAATGCGACCCGAACAACCGCTCAATGGACCCGGTGTTCAGTTTCAAACCATTCGCCGTATTCTATAAGTCTTGGATGCCGCCTGGCCTTACGGACAAAGATTACGTCATCGCCCAATACGATGGCGCCATCGCTTATATGGACGCCTGCATCCAATCGATCTTTGAAGCGCTTGATAGCATGGGCATCGCCGACAACACAATCGTCGTCCTCAATGGCGATCATGGCGAGACGCTTTACGATCATGAGCTCTGGTTCGATCATCACGGCATCTTTGATAACGTCTTGCACGTCCCGCTAATAATCCGCTACCCGGAGCGAGTGCCGGCGGGCATGCGCCTCAGCGGTTTTAATCAGCACAAAGACCTGCTGCCCACCCTGCTCGATCTCGCTGGACTCGAGGACCAAGCAGCGTCTGACGGCTACCAATTTGATGGTCAAAGCTTGATGTCGATGGTGAACGGCGAGGCGACGTCCTTCGACAGCGAGTTCTACATTTCCGAGTGCACCTGGATGCGCAAGCACGGCTGGCGCACGCCCGGCTGGAAGCTGATGGTCGCGCTGGAACCCGACTTCCACTTCAAGCCGGAAGTCGAACTCTTCAACCTGGTGGAAGACCCGAATGAAGACCACAATCTGGCCGAAGAGCGACCCGATGTCGTCGAGGCCCTGCGCGCGCGCATCGATGCCTGGATCGCCAAGCGCGAGGAGGAAACCGGCTTGACGAATCCGATGCTCACTCAAGGCGACTGGCATGGCCATAAAGGCGTCGGGCCCTTCAAGACTTCGCAGCAAGCATATGACACGCTTTCCCTCCCCGATCTCGAACAAGCCATCAGACTGCAAGCGGAATCGCGCAAGGAAGAATAGACGCAATTATGATCTGTAGGGGCTACCCATCGGGTCGCCCGCGAAACGCGAATCTGTAGGGGCGACCTATCAGGTCGCCCGTCAAAATAGAAGGAGATCCACGAATGACTTTACGCGTAGCCATCGTCGGCATGGGCGGGATAGGCAACAATCACGGCCGCTGTTATACCAATCATCCGGATGCGGAAGTCGTCGCCGTCTGCGACATTATCCAGGAACGCTCGGACAAAGCGGCCGAGTCCTTCGGCTGTCAGGGCTTCTATTCGGTTCAGACGCTGGTCGAAAGCGGCGTCGAGTTTGATGCCGCCAGCGTCACCACCGCCGGCGCCGAAAACGGCGGCGATCATTATGCGCCGACGATGCAACTGCTAGCGGCTGGATAT
The DNA here is from genome assembly GCA_026707665.1 of Chloroflexota bacterium. Lineage (GTDB taxonomy): Bacteria > Chloroflexota > Anaerolineae > Aggregatilineales > Phototrophicaceae > UBA6055. The sequence goes on along the minus strand of JAPOWK010000117.1, from coordinate 78,612 downwards.
CCCGTACTCGGTGAAAAGCCGATCTCCAATCGCGTTCCGGAAGCCGAAGAAATGGTAGCGCTCGCGCGCGAGAACAACCTACGCTACGGCGTCAACCTGAACCATCGCTTCACGCCCGCCGCCATGTTGGCGAAAGAGTGGATGCTGCGCGGCCGGTTGGGCGAGGTCAACATGATCGACATGACCATGTGGATCAACAACCCCAACGAGACATCGCCCCATTTTCACATGCGCGCGCTGCACCCGCACTCGCTTGATGTCATGCGCTATTTCGCTCAAGCCGACGTGACGCAGGTGCACGCGATTTTCAAAAAGGGCAAAGGTCGCAAGATCTGGTCCAACGTGCAGGTCAATCTGCTCTACGAGAACGGCATCATCGGCCACCTGCGCGGCAGCTACGACGGCAACTGGGGCCATACGAGTATGGGCGGCGGCAGCTATGGGCTTGAGACGCTTGATGTCTTCGGCTCGGACGGTCGCTTCTACCTGCGCGATGCCTGCGAAGAACTGATCTATTACCCGCGCTTTGAAGGCACAACGGAACGGCATGAAAACTACGGCGGCATGAGCCACTTCGGCGAGACATTCCAAACCCGTATCAACCATTGGGTCGACCAAAATCTAGCCGGCGTCGCGCCCGACAAGATCGACGCGTCTGGCGCCGACGCCCTTCATGTTCAGCGCATCATTGAAGCGGCGATCGAGTCTTGGGATACGAGACAGGTGGTCACTCTGTGATCACCATTATCGGCCGCGGTCACAGCGGCACGCGAACGATCTCGCATACGCTCTACGCGTCCGGCGTCTACATGGGGCAAACGCTCAACCCCTCGGGCGATCTGGTTCCGGCCCATGCCATGTATGACGCCTGCCGGGTATTCGCCCGCTACGTAAAGTGGAACGGCGACTTGAGCTGGGATTTCAGCCGCGCCCACGAGAGCGAGATTCCGCCAGCCTTCATGCGGAACCTCAATCGTTACCTGGAATCGGTGCTGAATCACTCGCGGCCGCTGAAGGGTTGGAAGGTGCCCGAGACCACGCTGATCTTCCCCTGGATTCTGCGCTTATACCCAGACACGCACTATATCTTCTGGATCCGCAATCCGCGCGATTGCATCATTGGATCGCACAAAACGGACGACATGCGCGACTTCGGCATTCAGTACCCGGAAACCGATGACGAGCGCCTGCGCCGCGCCATCTCCTGGAAATACCAATATGACTTGGTCAAATCGACGCCCAAGCCCAAACGCTGGATTGAAGTGCGCTTTGAAGACTTCGTAACCAATCAGGACGAGACTCTGGAACGGCTCGAAGATTTCCTCGGCATTCCGCTGGCGCGCGTCGTCATGCGCCGAGATACGATCAACCGTTGGCAAAGCGACACGGGCGTCAATTACTTCGATTTCTTCGAGCCGGCCATGCGTAAATACAATTACGAGATTCCGTCTGCCAGCGACCACTGTAGGGGCGTCTCGGCGAGACGCCCGCCAATAGGGGTTCAGTTATGACCTTGCGCGCAGCCGTCATCGGTCTGGGACCGATCGGCAATCTACACGCGAAACTTTACTCGCAGGACGATCTGGCGGAGCTCGTTGGCGTCTGCGACATCATTCAAGAACGAGCCGATAAAGCGGCGGCGCTTCACGGCGTACCCGCCTTCTACGATCTTGACGCCATGCTGCGCGACCTGGCGCCCGATGTCGTCAGCGTCGCCACCGGCGGCTACGAAAACAGCAGCGATCATTACCTGCCGACGATGCAAGCCCTGGAGGCCGGCTGCCACGTTCTGGGCGAGAAGCCGATTGCAAACGAAATCGCCCCGGCCGAAGAAATGGTGGCGAAAGCGCGTGACTTGGGCTTGTGTTACGGCATCAATCTCAATCATCGCTTCACACCGGCCGCCCGCCTGGCAAAGTCCTGGGTCGATCAGGGCCGCCTGGGCCACTTGCTCTTCATCAATATGGCGATGTGGATCATGAACCCGGCCGAGACCTCGGCCCACTATCACATCAAGTCCCTGCACCCGCATACGGTCGATGTGATGCGCTATTTCTGCGGCGATATCGAAGCGGTGCATTGCTTCGCGACCAAAGCGCCGGGCCGCCAAATCTGGTCGACAGCGCAATTCAACTTCCGCTTCCGCAACGGCGTCGTCGGCGCGCTCACCGGCAGCTACGACATCGAGCGCGGCCACCCGATGGAGCGCTGCGAAGTCGCCGGCGCTGGCGGACGTTTCGTCCTCGACGACATGTGGCGCGAATTGACGCTCTATCCCGCTGGCGATATGGAAAAGACAGTCTACACCGATCCGCTATTCGGCGGCTTCCACAATTTCGAAAACACCTTCCGCGAGCGCATCCATTGCTTCTTGCGGCAAGTGTCGGACGGCGTCGCGCCGGATGCGATCGATGGCAGCGGCGCTGATGGCTTGGCGGCGCAGAAAGTGCTGGCGGCCGCCATCGAGTCGCTGGAGACGGAATCGGTGGTGTATGTTGATTCGATTCACGCGAAAACCGTAGGGGCGACTGCCGGTTAGTGTCTACGCTACCCAGTGAGTCGCCCGTATTTACGAAAGTGTAGAGGCGAGGTCGCGTAGACACGGACCTGCGGCGGCGACTCGCCACAAATGAGGAGGAATTCCCAACATGAAACTCGGAGCAAACTCACTTCTATTCGGCAACTGGGACATGGAGACCGCTTTCAAATACTTGAAGATGGCCGGCTATGACGGCATCGAAATGTCGGCCATTGACGAGATGAGCCAGCACCTCGTCCTATCACGCTGGCAGGAATGCGCGCCGGAGATTGTGCGCTTATCCAAGGAATACGACCTGGAATTGCTGGCGATGGAGCAATCCTCGCGCGATCCCGACTTGATGGAGCGCGCCATGCAAGCGGCCGTCGAGACCGGCATTCCCATCATCAATGTGGGGCCGGGCGGCAAGTCGGACGATGAATCGACCTATCCGCAGGTGCTTGATGAATTGGGCGCGCTGGTGCAACGTGCCGAACACTACGGCATCATGCTCTGCGTCAAGGCGCATGTCAACAATTATGTCTACAATACGCCCACCAGCCTCAAGATCTTGAATGACATCACCTCGCCAAACTTCGGCCTGGATATGGACCCCTCGCATATTCACCGCGCCGGCGAGAACCCGGTCGAGGCGATTGAAGCGGTCATCCACCGCATTAAACACGTACATATCCGCGACTGTAAAGGAAGCCAGCAGGGGCCGGGCGCGCCCGAAGACCAAGCCAACGGCCGCGGCGATATCGACCTGGTCGGCTACATCCGCTTGCTGCACGAGCACGGCTATACCGGTCCACTGAATCTCGAAGTTATCGGCACCAAGCGGCTTGGCCACACCCTCGAGCAATGCATTACCATCGGCGCCGAATCCCGCGGGCACATGCAAGCCTGCTTGCAAGCGGCCGGCGCCCGCTAGTTCCGAATGGGATAACTGTTTGTAGGAGCGAGCCATTGGGTCGCCCGCAGCCAAATTCCGCTGTACGGGCGAGCCGGTGGCTCATCCACAAAAAGGAAACAGCAAACCAATGAACTTCCAACCCTCCGATAAACAGATTCAGACCGCTTACGACATTGCCCGCGAGCGCTACGCCGCTTTTGGCGTTGACGTGGACGCGGCCACGGATATCCTCAAGACCGTGCCCATCAGCCTGCATTGCTGGCAGGGCGATGATGTCGGCGGCTTCGAAGACCCGGAGCGCGGTCTCAGCGGCGGCATCATGGCCACCGGCAACTACCCGGGCAAAGCCACCAATATTGACGAGCTGCGCAGCGATCTCGACCTAGCCTACAGCTTGATCCCCGGCGATCACCGACTGGCGCTGCACGGCTCCTATCTCGATAGCCCGACCAAAGTGCCGCGCGACGAACTCAAGCCGGAGCACTTCGCCTCCTGGGTCGATTGGGCGAAAGTTAATAATCATGGCCTCGATTTCAATCCGACATTCTTCTCGCATGACCTGGCCGATGATGGCTTCACGCTCTCGCATGCCGACGCCGGCATCCGCCAATTCTGGATTGATCACGGCATCGCCACCCGAGAAATCAGCGCATCCTTCGGCGCCGCGTTGGGCAGCCCTTCCATCAACAATATCTGGATTCCCGATGGCTACAAAGACATGCCGGCCGATCGCCTCGCGCCCCGTCAGCGCCTGATCGACGCGCTCGATGAAATCTTCGCCGTGAAGATCAATCCGGCGCACAATCTTGACGCGGTCGAATGCAAGCTCTTCGGCTTGGGCTCGGAAAGCTACGTGGTCGGCTCGCACGAGTTTTATCTGGGTTATGCCGCTTCCCGTCAGAAGTTGCTCTGCCTGGACGCGGGCCACTTCCACCCGACCGAAACCATCGCCGACAAACTATCATCCATCCTTTTCTACGTGCCCGAGATCCTGCTGCACGTCAGTCGCGGCGTCCGCTGGGACAGCGACCACGTGGTGACGCTGACCGATGACCTGCAGTCGATCATGCAAGAGATCGTTCGCTGCGACGCGCTGGAACGGGTGCATATCGGACTCGACTTTTTCGACGCCAGCATCAATCGCATCGGCGCCTGGGCGATTGGCACGCGCAACGCCTGCCGCGCCCTGCTCATGGCGCTGCTGGAGCCGCGCGATTTGTTGCGGGGATACGAGAACGACGGCGACTTCACCGGACGCCTTGCCCTGCTTGAAGAGCTGAAAGGCTTGCCCTTCGGCGCCGTCTGGGACTACTACTGCCGGGCGCAGGAAGTGCCCGTCGGCATGGCTTTCATGGACGAAATCCGCGACTACGAGCGGCGCGTTCAGTCCAAGCGCAGCTAGCACATAGACATCAAAAACTCCTTAGAATTTGACACTGTAGGGGCTACCCTTGGGTCGCCCTTATCGCGCAAGTTTGTACGGGCGAGCGCGCAAACAGCGAAGACTTGTACGGGCGATCAGGTGGCTCGCCCCTACAGTTCCATTTGAGAGGACGAACACATGCAACTATTCAGTCCGTCTGAATACCGCCACGTCAACTACCTCTGGGACGATGATCATGCCGAGACGCTTGATGCGGTTGATCGGCTAGTCTACCGCTCGAACCTGCTAGGCGGCGACCAGCGCATCACCAACACCGGCGGCGGCAACACCTCAAGCAAAATCTGGCAAACGGATCCCCTCAGCGGCGCCGATGTCGATGTCATGTTCGTGAAAGGCTCCGGCGGCGATCTCCGCACCGCCAAGCGCGAAAACTTCGCCTCGCTCTACATGGACAAAGTGATGCGGCTCCAGGATCTATACAATGCTGCTGAGACCAAGGGCGTCAAAACGCCGATCGAAGACGAGATGGTCTCGATGTACCCACACTGCGTCTTCAACTTGAATCCGCGCGCCAGTTCAATCGATACGCCGCTGCACGCCTTCATCCCTTATCGCCACGTCGATCACACCCACCCCAACGCCGTTATCGCCATCGCCGCTTCCAGCAATGGTGAGCAACTGACGCGCGAAATCTACGGCGACGCCGTCCTCTGGCTCGATTGGCAGCGTCCGGGCTTCGATCTGGGCTTGGTCCTGGGTGAAACCATCGCCGCTAATCCGGGCATTGTCGGCATCATCCTCGGCGGTCACGGTCTCATTAATTGGGCGGATGATGACAAGGCCTGTTACGAGTTTTCGCTCACGCTCATTGAAATGGCGGCGCGCTATCTCGCCCAGAGCGACAAGGGCGCGGGGGCATTCGGCGGCGCGAAATACGCCAATCCGTCTGACGCAGAGCGCCAAGCGCTGCTCGTTGAGTTGCTACCGACGTTGCGCGGCTTAATCTCAAATGAGAATCGCTTCATCGGCACCGTTCAGTATGACGACGACATCCTGACATTCGTCAATAGCGCCGACGGCGAACGACTGGCCGCGCTCGGCACCTCCTGCCCCGATCACTTCCTGCGCACCAAGATCAAGCCGCTCTACGTCGATTGGAATCCGCAAACGGAAGACACTACCGCCTTGCTAGACAAGCTTGCGCTCGGCATCGAACAGTATCGCGCCGATTACAGGGCCTACTACGAAGCCTGCAAAGACGCGGACAATCCGCCAATCCGCGATCCCAACCCGACGGTGATTCTGATCCCCGGCTTGGGCATGATTGCCTTTGGAAAGAACAAGAGCGAATCGCGCGTCACAGCGGAATTCTACAGTTGCGCGGTTGCGGTTCTGCGCGGCGCCGAAGCCGTCGGCGAATATGTTGCCCTGCCGCCGCAAGAAGCCTTTGATATCGAATACTGGGCACTGGAAGAAGCCAAACTCCGCCGCATGCCGCCGGAGAACGAGCTGGCGCGCAAAGTCGTGCTCGTTGTCGGCGCGGGCAGCGGCATCGGCGTGGAAACGGCCAAGCGCGTCGCTGCGGAAGGCGCCCATGTCGTCTGCGCCGATCGCAATTTGGACGGGGCCAGCGCAACCGCTGAAGCGCTGACGGCAAAATACGGTCAAGGAATCGGCGTCGCCGGCTCCGGCATTTCCCGCTGCGGTCCGGCAATCGGTCTCTCTGTTGACATTACTGATGCCGATAGCGTACAAGCCATGCTGGAGCAGGCGATCCTGGCTTATGGCGGGGTCGACGACATCATCGTCACCGCCGGCGTCTTCTTCACGCCCGATGCCGCGGGCCGGAATTCGGCCGAGCAATGGCGTGCCAGCTTCGATGTGAACGTCCGCGGCGGTTATGTCATCGCCGACTGCGCCCGTTCGCTCTGGGCAGCGCAAGGTTTGCCAGCCTCCCTGGTGCTGACCACCAGCGTCAACGCCGTTGTCGCGAAGAAAGGGACCATCGCCTACGACACCAGCAAAGCGGCCGCCAATCACCTCTTGCGCGAGTTGGCGATTGAGTTGGCGCCGCTGGTGCGCGTGAATGGCTTGGCGCCGGCCACCGTGGTCAAGGGCAGCAGCATGTTCCCCCGCGACCGCGTCATCAGCTCGCTGAACAAATACGATCTCGCATTTGACGAGGACGAAGATAGCGACACGCTGCGGGGGCGCCTGGCCGATTTTTACGCCCGGCGCACGCTGACTCAATCCGCCATTGGACCCGAAGATCAGGCCGAAGTCGCCTACCTGCTGATTACCGATGCCTTCAGCAAGACGACCGGGCAGGTCATCCATGTCGACGGCGGGCTGAGCGAGGGCTTTTTGCGCTAGAAACATGTCATTGTGAGGCTTGTCTGCCACTGTATAAAGCCTGTATCCACCACGGTTAACCCCATCCCCGGCCCTTCCCCAGTGAACTGAGGAAGGGTGACTCGACGGCAAATTTGGGAGATTCGAGTGCTGCATCAGCGAGAAAACTGAGCGACCATGTTCGCGGCGAGAGTGCTCCCCCTTCCCTAGCTCGCTGGGGAAGGGGGTTGGGGGGATGGGGTAAGCAAGCGGCATTCCATATTTGCATTAGTTACTTGGTTCTGTTTCTGCGCCTCTGCGGCGAAAGTTACTCCCGCGCCTCAAAGGTCCGAAAATAATTCACGATATCCCAGCGATCCCGCTCGCTTAGCTCCCCTTCGCAAGCCGGCAGCTCCCGCCAGCCAGCGGCCACCACGCCATAGAGAAAATCATCGCGCGCCCTGCCCAGCCGATTCCGCAGCGCGCGGAAATCCGCCGACTGCCCCTGCCAGACCAGACAGCGCTCCCGGTATAGCGCCGCGCCGCGTCGTAACGATTCGGCATCCGGCAGCACGGTATTGACCTGCTCGGGCGGCGGATGCAAAGTCTCTTCGTACTGCCGCTGCCGCTCGTTGATCAGCAGCGCGCCAGCAACCATAACACCGACCGAAACTACCAGCGCGCCAAGCGCCAACAACGCGCTCGCGGGTCCCAGATTCAAAGCGCTTAGCAGTCGTCTCGCGCGGCGCTGAACCAGTGATGCGAGTATGAAAACAATCCCCAGCAGCAGGGCAAAATGCGCGACATTCGGCGGGCGCGACTGAATCACCGCCGCCGCTTCGCTGATTTCCCAAGCGGCCGCCGCCCGCATCATTGCGCCCTCTTGGGTGACGATGTCGATCAGCGACCACCATTCGCCAACTTCGGCGATGTCATCGCCCGCCGCCACAAAAAGTCCCACCTCCACCTGTTCCGTTTGATGCCAGGGACTTCGAATCCCGCGCCGCGGATTGACCAGTTGCATGCGCAATTCAACATCGCTGGCCCGCGCCGCGCCGCGCCAAACAAGGCTGTCATAGGTGTTGACGCCCGGTCCACCAGGAATGATCGCCGAGGTGACGGTGTACTCGCCAACCGTCTGCGTGATCTGCGGCGTTTCGACTTCGCTTCGTAGCGATGCGGGCTCAGGGACCGGCGTCGCGCTCAAAAAGGCGACCGCGCCAAGCAGCGCTAGCATCAACAAGACTTCGAGTCGAAGCGCCTTTCCCGTTGCGACCGTTTGCGCCATCCACCTGCGAAAAGACCGAGGCAAAATGCCGCCTGCTCGTTGCAGACGCGCCACAAGTTGCGGACGCAAGAGCACATGCTGCCAGGCGCCGATGAGCAGGAGTGGCGCGACAATCAGCAGCTTCACCGCCAGCGTCCGTCCGTACGTTGAATCCAGATCGGCCGGCGTAACGAAGAAGTTGGCGGCGTTATACACGCCACTGACGATCATCAGCGCAACCAAGGGCGTGACCATGCGCGAGAAACGCAGCATGACCGCCCGAATCGCCTGCCGTCTACGCTCCCCATCCAAGGGAACCAGCGCCGCCGGCAGCAGCAGCGTCAGCGCCAGCGCGCCACCAGTCCAGAAGGCGGCTGCCAGCGCGTGAAGCCAGTCGACCGTGATCGCCAGCCAGGGCATCAGCGTCGACCCAGCTGCATGGCTGGTCACCATCGTCAGCCCGATGAAGAGCGCGCCCAGCCAGGGCAAGCCGCGCCAGATGCCGGCCGACAGTTGCGGCATCAACGCGCGATAAAATTCCGCCACAAATATCAAGACCGCGCAGAATATCAGAAGCACCATGCGGAAAATCCACACATCGCCGAAACGCGATCCAATCAGAACGACCCCCCAAAGATTTTGCTGAATCACTTGAAGCGCGTCGGCATTGAAGAAGACCATCGATTGCTGCAGCAGCGCGACAAGATTGGCGAGCAGCGCTAGCGCAACCGCCGCGGCCAAGCAGTTGCGCAGCCGGCGCATGACGCGGCTTGGCAAGACGCCGTGCGGATTTCGGGGATTGCCCCAAGCCGGCAGCAGCACGATGGCGTATAGCAGCGAAGCGCCAAAAAAGAGGAAGTTGGCCAAGTTCATCCCGGCGCGCCACATCACCTCCAGCGGGAGGGCGCGGTCGACGGCGGCGCTGCCAGACACCCCGCCGACTTCCTCGCCGACGAAGAACACGCGGCTCTCAGCGATGACATGCCCATCGCTGGCGAAAGCGGGGCGCAGTTCAACGATGTAGGCGCCATCGCCCAGGCCAGCCGGTACGCGCAAGGACAGCAGCGCATGATTCTGCGCGTCGACTGCACCGCTGGCGATGACTTCGCCGGATTGATCCCGCAGCTTGATTTCGCTGAAGCGCGGCTCCAGATCTTCGCTGAACCAGTATTGCAGTCGCGTAGGCGGGCGCCCTAGCGTGCTGCGATCAGCGGGTATCGCCCGAACGACATATCCATGCGCCCATACAGTTACCGGCGCCAGGATATAAGCCAAGATCAGCAACACGACCCATCGTAGCTTCATAGTCGGCGCTCGCAAATTCGCGCAAGTGTTGCAGCTATCATCCTGCCATTGTACCTGAATGGCTTCAGGCGCGACGAGTGCAAACGCGGTTGACGCCAGTGCGAATGGCTATTGATGGAGCGTCCCTCCTTGTTTAAGATACTGCCTTGTTCTACCGATACGATGATCCCAATGCGAGAGTAAATCGATGGCGGACGGCGAGTCCAGCAGGAATTTCATCACTGATATCATCGACGAACACAACGAGAACGGCCGCTTTGACGGCGTCGTCCATACGCGCTTTCCGCCGGAGCCCAACGGCTACCTGCATATCGGTCATGCCAAATCGATCTGCCTGAACTTCGGCATTGCCGCGCAATACGGTGGCCTCTGCAACCTGCGCTTCGACGACACCAATCCGGCGAAAGAAGAGCAAGAGTATATCGACGCCATCACCGAAGATGTCCGTTGGCTCGGTTACGATTGGGATGACCGCCTCTACTTCGCCTCGGACTATTTTGACGAACTCTACGAAATGGCGGTTGACCTTATCCGCATCGGCCGCGCCTACGTCGACGAGCTGAGCCCAGATGAGATTCGAGCTTATCGCGGCACTCTGACCGAGCCCGGCAAAGAAAGTCCCTATCGAAATCGGTCCCCCGAAGAGAATCTGGCGCTATTTGAAAAGATGCGCGACGGCGGCTTCAAAGAGGGCGAAGCGGTTCTGCGCGCGAAGATCGACATGTCGAACGGCAATGTCAATTTGCGCGATCCCGTCATGTATCGCATTCTCGATGCCGCCCATCCGCGCACCGGCGACAAATGGAAAATCTACCCGATGTACGATTTCGCCCACGGTCAGTCGGATTCCATTGAAGGCATCACGCATTCGATCTGCACGCTCGAATACGAAGACCATCGCCCGCTTTACGATTGGTACCTGGACAATATCGAGATATTCCATCCCCAGCAGATTGAATTCGCCCGCCTGAACCTGAGCCACACCGTGCTCAGCAAGCGCAAATTGATTCGGCTGGTGCAAGAGGGCTACGTCCACGGCTGGGACGATCCGCGCATGCCGACGATCTCGGGCTTGCGCCGCCGCGGCTATACCCCGGAAGCGATCCGCGAATTCTGTGAAGACATTGGTGTGGGCAAGGTGAAGGGCGTCGTCGCCCTGCACAAGCTGGAGTATCACTTGCGGCAGCATCTCAACAAGACGGCGAATCGCGTCATGGCGGTGATCAATCCGCTCAAAGTCGTGATCGAGAATTATCCCGACGACTTGGTCGAAGAGATGGAAGCCATCAATAATCCGGAAGACGCGGCCGCCGGCACGAGGCTGGTCCCCTTTTCCAAAGTCCTCTACATTGAGCGCGACGACTTCATGGAAGACCCGCCGCGTAAGTTCTTCCGTCTGGCGCCGGGGCGCGAAGTGCGCCTGCGCTACGCCTATTTCATCACCTGCAGGGATGTGATTAAAGACGGGTCCGGCGAAATCATCGAGCTGCGCTGCACCTACGACCCGGCGACGCGCGGCGGCTCCGCCCCCGATGGCCGGCGCGTCAAAGCCACCCTGCATTGGGTGTCCGCGCCGCACGCAATTGAAGCGCAAGCTCGACTCTATGACACGCTCTTTACCGTGGAACATCCCGACAGCGATCGCAATTCGGACTTCACCGATTTCATCAATCCAAACTCGCTGACGGTTGTCGATCCGATTTACGCCGAGCCGAATCTCCGCGGCGCGCAAGCGGGCGATCGCTATCAATTCGAGCGATTGGCCTACTTCGCAGTCGATGAAGACTCGACGGCGGAGAAGCTGGTATTCAATCGCACGGTACCTTTACGCGATCAGTGGCGCCAGGCGCAGAAGAGGGCGCGAAAGGCGTCCAGAAAAAAGCGGCGGAAGACCCGTTCTCCGCGCTGAAAGTTCAGAGCGCGCTTGGCGTAGACGCGTCGCTTCTTGCCTGACTGGCGCCTCGCTTGCGCAAGACTGATGCAAGCAACAGTGAGCGAGCGCGGCAGACCTTTTCGCCGACGATGCACGGCTGTGGTAGCATAGATAGGCGCCGAATTAATCTTTTGAATACTGTCGCAAGAGTGCCAATCATTCGTCTACTCGTTCCACTGTTTCTGCTCGCCGCGGTGAGTTTTGCCCCTCTACGGGCACAAGACGAACTCTGCCGCGCGACGGTCGAAAATGCGTTCGCAAGTATCGGTCAAAACTGCGCCGAGCTGGAACGGGGCAGCCTTTGCTATAGTCACCCGCTTGTGGAAGCCAGCTTCGCAGACGATTCGCAACCGGGGGATTTCAGCCGTCCTTCTCAGCGCGCCTCCGTCATGGGTTTGTCAAGTGTCCGATCCGGCGGCTTGGATATCGAGCAGCGGCACTGGGGCCTCGTCATACTTCATCTGGGCGCCAAGTATCCGCGAACTTATAAGGGACCGGGCATCCTGATTCTATTGTCCGGCGCCGCCGAGGTCATCAATGATACCGACCTGGCAACTGTCGCGCGCATTGTCGACCCATTAAGCAGCGCCGCCTTGGTCGAAACGACCTTGTTCAAGAATCCCGGCATCATTCCCGAGCCAATAGGGTCGGCCGCGGTCGATGAACTTCTTCTGGTCGATGCCTTTGACGAGTCCGGGGATTGGCTGCGCGTCGTGAATAACGGAGCGGTCGCCTGGGCGCAGCGCAAAGACCTGGCGCGCCTGCACGCGATGGAGGCGCTGCCCACGATCGGCATCGGCGCCGCATTCCCTTTTCAAGCGCTATCGTTAACGACCAGTACGCAATTTCCCGCTTGCGACCAAGCCGAACCGATGGTCGCGATTCAAACGCCGGAAGATAGGCCCGTCAACCTCACCATCAACGGCGTTGATATTCACGTCGGCTCCCTGGTCACGTTTCAGCAAGTGCATCGCAACGCGCTAAGCCTGACCGTGCACCGCGGCAAAGTGACCACCATATTCGGCGGGACGGTGCAACAGGGCGAAAGCGTCATCGGCATCCTCGGTCGGCGGTCTGACCGAGACCTGCAAGTGCTCGATTGGAGTGGCGCCTTGCCCGCCTCCAAAGCGGAACTGGCCCGAGGTCAGCGCGCGCAAGAGGCGCTCAACAGCCTCGCCGCTGTCAACGGCTGGCCCGCGCAGAAGACCTTCAGGCATCCGCCGGCGCTCGTGCACATTGTGGAACGCGGCGAAACCTTGTACAGTATCGCCCGGCGATACGAAACGAGCGTCGCCGAAATTATCCTGGAAAACCTGGGCGACGAGCCGATCAAGCTCTATAGCGGCACGAAGCTGGTCATCCCCAACCGAGGCAGTGGCTTCGCCGGGCACGGCTCGGTTCCGCTTGACGCCACCCGCGAGGACTAGCGGCGCGTAAGGAACTCTCCACACGCAAGCATGTCTGTTGTAGGGGCGTGCGACCTGCAGTGTCTACGCGCAGCGGTGGCGCGCACACTCAAAAAGTTCCCCAGTGCGTGATTCTCTACAGATCAGGAAACACTGCGCTTCAGCATGTCGACAAACGCGGATCGATCGGCGCTGGTCGCCACTCTCATCTGCGGTGCTCTCTTGCTGACGCCAAGCACATCCACCACCGTAATCCCGCGCGCCAAGCCATCCCCGGTCGTGACGTCCACCCGGTAGTCCTTGTATTGGGCGATACCCGGGTCGATAGCCGCCGCCATCGTGATCGGATCCGGCAAGTCAAATCCGGCCAGCGCGTTCTCCGTCATTGAGAATTCGGTCAGGGGGGGTTGGATATCGACGACAAATTCCGCCAGGGCCGTGCCGATGCGGCGGATCTCGTCGGCTTGCTCGGCATCAAAGGTGGCGTATCTCCAAGAGATATCCCAGCCAACCATAGTCATCTTCATGCCCGACTCGTAAACGATTTTCGCCGCCTCCGGATCCACCCAGATGTTGTATTCCGCCGTCGGCGTCACATTGCCGTGGCCCGCGCCGATGCCGCCCATAATCCAACAGTGGGATACCCGCTGCGCCAGTTCCGGCTCGCGCAGCAAAGCGAGCGCGACATTGGTCAAAGGTCCGAGCGTCACCAAGGTGATATCGCCGGCGTTCGCATTGATGATATCACGCAGCACATCTGCGGCATGACCATTCGCCGGTATCCGCCCCTGCAAGGGCAAGCCGATATCGCCCAATCCGGAGTGCCCCTGCAAATCCTGCGCCGTCTCCAGATCGCGCAGCAGCGGCTTGGCGCAGCCAGCATACACCGGTGCGTCAGCGCCGCAAAGCTCAACTGTGTAAAGCGCAATCTGAACGCCCAGCGGCACAGGCACGTTGCCAGCAACCACCGTGATCGCCTTGACGTCGATATCCGGCTGCCGCAACGCCATGACCAAGGCGACAGCGTCATCGCAGGCGCTGTCGGTGTCGATGATAAATTTTCGCATGGGCTTCTCCTTGAATCTCGACGAGTATAGCGGTTGCCTGATGCCGGAGCAAACTGACGACGCGCCAGCACAATGCGCGACCAGAGTTTCGCCTGGCGCGATCCGCCCTATGGTACACTCGCGCCGAGCACTGACCCTGAATCTCAAGAGGTTCAAGACAATGGACTTCGCTATCCCGCGCCGCGTCGAGGCGATCGCCCACTCAGAAAGATCCAGAGTGCGCGATTCTCTACAGATCAGGAAACACTGCGCTTCAGCATGTCGACAAACGCGGACCGATCGGCGCTGGTCGCGACTCTCATCTGCGGCGCTTTTCTGCTGACGCCGAGCACATCCACCACCGTAATCCCGCGCGCCAAACCGTCCCCGGTCGTCACATCCACCCGGTAGTCATGGTATTCAGCCACACTCGGGTCTATCGCCGCCGCCATCGTGATCGGATCGGGCAGGTCAAATCCGGCCAGCGCGTTTTCCGTCATCGAAAATTCGGTCAAAGTCGTCTGGATATCGACAACGAATTCTGACAGTGGCGTTCCGATGCGTCTGATTTCGTCGGCTTGATCGGCGTCAAAAGTGGCATACTTCCAGGAGATATCCCAACCCACCATCGTCATTGCCATGCCGGAATCGTAAACGATCTTCGCCGCTTCCGGATCGACCCAGATATTGAATTCCGCTGTCGGCGTCACGTTGCCATGTCCCGAGCCAATGCCGCCCATGATATAGCAATGCGAGACACGCCGCGCTAATTCAGGCTCCCGCAGCAAAGCGAGCGCGACATTGGTCAAAGGTCCGAGCGTCACCAGGGAGATATCGCCGACATTTGCATCGATTATCTCCCGCAGCTTGTCTGCGGCGTGTCCGACTGCCGGCTCTCGACCATGCAAGGCCAAGCCGATATCGCCCATGCCGTCGCGGCCATGCACATCCTGCGCTGTCTCCAGCTCGCGTAGCAGAGGCTTGGCGCAGCCAGCGTAAACCGGCGTATCGGCGCCGCACAACTCCACCGTGTACAGCGCGTTCTGAACGCCCATGTCCAGCGGCACATTGCCAGCGACAACCGTTATCGCCTTGACGTCGATATCCGGCTGCCGCAGCGCCATCACCAGCGCCACCGCATCGTCAGAGGCGGTATCGGTATCGATGATGAAGTTTCGCATGGGCCCCTCCTAGAGTCGCGCCGAGTATAGGCGATGCCCGATTGCAGCGCAAATCCGCCGCGCTACCATACCAACCGCGCTTGAACGCTCTGTTCGATATGGTCATCTCTTCGTTCGAGAAATTGCATGCGCGACCATTTATTCGCCAATCGCTCAGCTGCCCAAGTTACCGTCAACAGAGAGCGCGACTCGACAACGGCAGAACCCGGAAGTGCGGACACAAAAAAGCGCTGTGTGTCCGAAAAAGTTTCGGTATCGGACATAAAATGGACTTCCGAGCGTCAAACCGTCAATTCGCCGGAAAAACATTGCACATGGCAATTGCCGCCGACATCCGACCACGTATTTGTCAACCGGCTCTCAATAGAGCGGGAATGAGAATACGACTGATCTTGAATACATGAACCATGCGCCGAACGGTCTGCTAAGCCTAATGGAGTCGACTGTGGCCGACTGCCCTATGGTATACTCGCGCCGTTCAATGCTCCCGAATCCTAAAAGGTCGAAACCAATGGATTTCACCATCCCGCGCCATGTCGAGGCGATCGCCCACCGCGTCCGTCAATTCGTCGACGGAGAAGTCATTCCGGTGGAGACGGAGCTGCTGCGGACGAACACGGACCTGAACGCGGACATCCTGCAGGAACTGCGTGCCAAGGCGAAAGCGGCCAAGCTCTGGGCGCCGACCATGCCCAAAGCCTGGGGCGGAATGGGCTTGAGTATCCAGGAGATCGTACCCGTATTTGAAGCGGCCGGGCGCAGCATGCTGGGTCCCCTGGGCATTCACTGCGCTGCGCCCGATGAAGGAAATATGCACCTGCTGCATCATTGGGCGAATGAAGAACAAACCGAGCGCTACCTCGTGCCCTTGGCGAAGGGCGCTACCTTCTCCGCCTTTTCGATGACCGAACCGCCGCCCGGCGCCGGCAGCGACCCGCGCATGATCCAGACCCGCGCCGTCCGCGATGGCGGCGACTGGGTCATCAACGGGCATAAATGGCTCACAACCAATGGCGAAATCGCCGACTTCTTCATCATCATGGCCGTGACGGATCCGGCCGTGCATCCCTATCAAGGCTGCACACAGTTTCTGGCGCCGCGTGACACGCCCGGCATCAAAATCCTGCGCGATGTGCCGGTGATGGGCACGAAGGACTTCGGCGGGCACGTCGAGATTCGTTACGAAGATCTGCGCCTGCCCGATAGCGCCATCCTGGGCAAGGCGGGACAAGGATTTATGCTGGCGCAATCGCGATTAGGTCCGGCTCGTTTGACCCACTGCATGCGCTGGACCGGCATCGCCCAACGCGCCCTCGAAATCGCCACCGACTACGCCGCTGGACGCGACGCGTTTGGAAGCGCGCTGACCGGGCATCAGTCAATCCAATGGATGCTGGCTGATTCGGAAATGGAGCTGAAGATGGGCCGGCTGCTGATCCAGGAAGCGGCTTGGCGGCTGGCGCAGGGCGAGCAGGCGCGCGTCGAGACATCGATCGCCAAGCTGCAAGTCTCGGAGATTGTAGGGCGCGTGCTGGATCGCTGTGTGCAAATCTGCGGCGGACGCGGCATCTCGCGCGATCTGCCCCTCTCTGGCTGGTACGAGAAGGCACGCTCATTCCGCATTTATGACGGCGCCTCCGAGGTGCACCGCATGGTCGTCGCCCGCGATGTAATCAAGCGCTACGGCGTCCTCAGCCAACGCTGAACGCCGTATTAGAAGTATTGCCAAGCGAGCAACGTGAATGACAGTCGCCAAAATGAAATCTCCAAAAGATTGCGGAACCTGTAGGGGCGAGCCGGTGGCTCGCCCGCTTTCGCCCTAACGAAGGAATCAGTTTGCGCAGGATTGACTGCCCATAATCGAAACCCCATGCCTAAAGTCTTCATCAGCCATAGCAATCAAGACAGCGATGAAACCCTCTTCATCGCCGACTCGCTGAGGCGCGCGGGAATCGGCGCCTGGGTCGACTACGAGAATATCCGCGGCGGCGCCGACTGGCTCTGCGAGATACAAGCGGGGATCCAGCGCTGCGATGCCGTAGTCGTTGTGCTCTCGAAGTCAAGCGCGCAATCGGTCTGGGTGGAGCGCGAATGCCTCTATGCCTGGCAGCTGCGCAAGCCGGTGTTCACCGCGCTGGTCGCCGATATATTGATTCCACTGCACCTGATCAACATCCAGTATTGCGATCTGCGCCACGAGCCCACCGCCGGCATGGCGAAGCTTGTCGATTCCATACATAAGGCTTTGCGCGCCGAACGCGAGGCAAGACCGCGAGCCATCTCCTCTATCTCGCGAGAACCGGCCGAAGCGAATTTCTTTCCCTTCCTTCAGCAGCTTCCTGCCGGCGACATCGCGTCGCTGGTTGCGCGCGATCTTTTCCATTGGGCGCGAGGCGTCGCCGATGAAGTGGCTTTTGGCGGGGCGACCAATCCGGGCTTTCACGCGCGCGTCGATCTGAATGGAAAGTTGGTGACAATATTCTCAGTGCGGGCATATCGCCGAAAGCCATCCGCCCAGATCCCGCTCGACCGCTTGGCCGCGCGCAAACCCTTCGACCGCAAGCGCGTCCGCGCCGCCACGCTGGGGCAACTGAACCACCTGCTGCCAAAAAAGCAGCGCTTCAAAGCGGACAAAGCAAATGGCAGACCGGCGATCGCCTTGAATCACCTGCACAGCGCCGACAAGCTGGAAGCCTTCAAGGCGATCCTGCTGGAGATGATCGGCGAGTTGCGCGCGGCCGAAGAAACACGCTGATTCAGCTCAAGGAATCGCCGCTTCCAGATGCACGCGCTGCAAACGGCGGTCGTAATACTTTTCGGCCGCCTCCGCCATGCTCTGGATCGTCTGCACATTGAGCAAGGCATTGACAATCGCCCCGGCGACCGGGATGAAGCCGACGATCATTTTCGCCGGGACTCGGGCGCTAATCCGCGATGCCAGCTTGTATGCCAGCCGGCGGCTGATTTTCCGCCCCAGCGGTCGTGTCAGCATCACTTCGCAATTCAGGTGATTCACATGCTCTTTGCCAGCATCAAGCAGAAGAGTCGCCGCTTCCGCGCCCAACATCGCGCTGGCGATTGCATAGCCCCGCTCATCGCCAGCGACAAAGTTCTCCGCCAGCTTCTGAAGAATATGGTAAGTGCGCAGTGTCGTTGCATCGACCGATGCCTCGAGCAGGTCCGGCATCGCCGCTTGGCCCTCCGCAGAAAGCGCCCAGCGCAAAGCCTCAAGCGAAATCGCCAAATGCTCAATGATATTGGCATCGAAGTCAGACTCGTTCGCCCACAGCGCCAGGATATTCCGCAGGTCAGAATAGGCTTCCGTCTCGACAATGTAAGCGCCCTTGAGCGCGCCAATCCCCCAGCTGATATAGCCCATCTTATGCAAGAGATAGCTGACACCGGTCGGAATCGTGAACGCGTGCAAACCGGGCACGACCATCTCGACGCCACCGATGACCGCCAGTTTGGTCGTCTCCTGCTTGATCCATTGGGCGGGCGAATCACAGTCCAGCGCCGATTTCACCGCGCGCTGCGGATTGCCGGCGAGCTCGTCCATCGCCATGACGATCGCTTCCGCTATCGTGTCTTCAAGTCCCATGATTTGTCCAACTGGCTGCCGCCGCTCTCTCATGCAGTATACGCAGCGGCGCCGCAGATGTTGCGACCACCTGCGCGAATGACGCGCTTACGATTCGCGCATGTCAAGGGCGGCGCGCCACACCTTGATATCATCAAAGTCAACAGCGAGGCGCACCCCCGCATAATTCATGACAGCAGCCAAACCGACCTCGCCCTGCCCGGTGCGGCTGTCGCGGGCGTCGGCCACGAATCGACCATTGACCCAGAGCGCCAGGTAATCGTCAATGCAAACGACTCGCAAGCGATTGCTGGACTGCCCCTGGCGAATATGGGCCGACGGCGCCGCCGCAACAATCGGCTCGAGCGAACGCCCGTTGCTCCAGCGAATGCTGGCATGACCATCGCCGCTGATAAAGAAAAAATAGCCGCGCCCGCTGTTGCCGGGATCCAGGCGGCAAGCCAATCCGTAGCCGTTGTGATCGTAATCCGACATCTGCCGCACATCCGCTTCAACCACGACATTTCTGTGCTGGCCGTTACGCTGCGACCAGACGTATTGTCGCCCGCTGAATTCAACCCGGAAGGCGCCGGCGCGGACGCCAAGGAACAGATCGGCGCCCGTTTCGTATGCGCGCCACTCAGAGCCGGTTTCGAAACCGTCTTCAAAAATCAATTCGCCAAAGCGGAATCCCAGCTCCGGCGACTGCCTAGGCACAACCAGTTCTTGGACGCTCGCGCAAGCCGCCAGCAGCGCCACAACGAGCATCAGCAACAGAATATGCACAACGTTTCCCCACGCGTAATCCGATGTTGAGTGTAGCCAATCCCTGCTCGTATTTACAAGCAGCGCCTCGCCCGAACGGGTACCAGTGAGAGCAAATTGGGACATCGGAACGTCAGCCAAAGTTTGAAGTGACGCGACTTCCGTGTATAATGTGCATTGGACTGATTTCGAGTAAGGCGACCGGACTATGATTGAAATGATCGTGGATCGAGTACAGGTAAGCCTGATGTCGCAACATCGGTTGGTCGTGCTGCGCGATGTTGATGAAGAGCGTTACTTGCCCATTTGGATTGGTCAATTCGAGTCGGAAGCGATAACCCTGGAGTTGCAGGGCATGGCGCGCGAACGACCGCTGACCCACGATCTGCTCAAGTCCACCATCCAGGAAATGGGCGGTTCGGTACGGCACATCTACATCAATAATTTGAGCAAAGATGTGTTCTTCGCCGTGATCAATATTGACGCGGCTGGCGATACCATCGAGATTGACGCCCGACCCAGCGATGCCATCGCCCTGGCTGTGCGCTTGAGTGCTCCGATTTATGTCGACAAGAGCGTGATGGACCGCGCCGGCATCCGCCCCGACCGAAATGTCGAGCCGGAGATTCTGGGGCTGGCTGACGACTTGCACGAAAGAAGCGAAGGCGGCGAGCGCGTCGACGAGAGCAAGCTGAGCGCCTTTGCCGACTTCGTGGATACCCTTAACCTGGAAGATCTCGAAGACGAAGAGTAGTCTTTGAGCCACTCTTTGGTCTAAAATAGTAGCAATATTCCGATTCTCGGTCGCGATCCGTCCTCCGGAGTGGGACCACTGTCGGTCATCCTCAGTGGAAGGCCATTCATGGACCTTCAAGCGCAGCGGACACCGTTACAAGCCCCGATGAGCCAGGAGGCCGAGCAGGCCTTACTTGGCGCCATCCTGTTGGAGCCAAAAGCCTTCCTCAGCGTCGCCTCCTTTCTTAAGGCGGAAGACTTCTTTATCAAGCGCCACGAGTATATCTGGAACGCCTTAAGCCGCCTGCAAGAACGCAATGACGCCATCGATTACGTGACGCTCCCGCGCGAGCTGCAAGACATGGGCTTGCTGGACGAGGTCGGTGGGCAAGCTTATTTGACCAGTTTGGTAAACAATACCCCAACCGCCATTCACGTTGAAGTCTACGGCGAGATGGTGGCGCGCACATCGACGCGCCGCAAGATGCTGGGCGCCGCGGACAGCATCCGCCAGTTCGCGCTCGACGAAGAATTGCCCATCGACAAAGTGATTGATGAAGCGGAACAGGCGCTCTTCGCCGTCAGCAATAATCAGATGAAGCGCGAATTCGTGCCGATTGAAGCGGCCGCCAGCGAGTATTATGATGAGCTCGAAAGGCTGCTGGAGATCGGCGTCGGCTCAATCGGCATGCCGACAGGCTTCAACGACCTGGACGGCTTGCTCGGCGGCTTTCAGAAATCGGACCTTATCGTCTTCGCTGGGCGCCCGGGCATGGGCAAAACGAGTTGGATGCTGTCGGTCGCTCTAAATGTGGCGCGCCTAGACCGCCGCGTTGCCATCTTCACTATGGAAATGGGCGTCGAGCAAATGGTTCAGCGCCTGATCTCCATGGAGACCGGCATCGGCATTCAGCAATTGCGCACAGCCAGAATCTCAGCGCGCGAGCACACGCGCTTGACCGAAGCCATCGGGCGCATCTCCAATTTGCCGCTTTTCATAGACGATACGCCCTCAATTTCGCCAGTCGAAATGCGCACAAAATGTCGCCGGCTCCAGCATGAATATGGACTTGATATCGTCATGGTCGATTACATGCAGTTGATGTCGGCCGGCCGCGCCTACGAGAACAATCGCGTGCAAGAGATCAGCTACATCAGCCGATCTCTGAAGGAACTGGCGCGCGAGTTAAACGTCACCGTGCTTTCGACCGCCCAGTTGTCGCGCGCGGTTGAGCAGCGGCAAGACAAGCGCCCGCAGCTTTCCGATCTGCGCGAGAGCGGCACCATTGAGCAAGACGCCGACGCCGTGCTTTTCCTCTATCGCGATGAAGTCTACAATCCGGATACGACCGAATTCCCCAACCAAGCCGACGTCTTGCTGTCAAAACACCGTCACGGACCGACTGGCGCCGTCCAGCTTTATTTTGAAAAATCGTATACCCGTTTCAAAGACGTCAGAAAAGTCAATTTGAATCTCGCTGATATCAGCAACCTGGATTGATGCGCATGGCTGCGAAGAACGGCAAGAATCTCGTTCACGGTATGGAGCCGGTCGCGCTGCCCGCCCATTTCTTCAGCCAGCTTCTGCCAGCGATTGACGATCTCGCCGAGCTCAAGCTGACGATATTCTGCCTGGCGGCGCTCCAGCAGAAGGAGGGCGATTACCGCTTTCTGCGCTTTGACGAGTTCCTGGCCGACGACCAGCTTATGCGCGGGCTCGCCATCATTGATGAATCCCTGACGGCGCGGGAGGCGCTGCAGCGCGGGCTGGACAAAATGCTGGCTCGCGGCACGCTGCTCGCGTCGGAAGTTAATGTTAGAGGCGAGATGACACGCTACTACACCAGCGCTGACTCCGCTGGCCGAGCGCTGCAGCAGCGGATACTGGCGGGCGAGTGGCGCCCGTCGGCGGATCGGGAGATCGAGCTGCTGCCGGCGCGGCCCTCGATTTTCGGTCTGTACGAGGACAATATCGGCGTCTTGACACCGATGATCATCGATGCGCTGAAAGAGGCGGAGAAGGATTATCCGCCGGGCTGGATCGAAGAGGCGATGCGGCTGGCGGTCGAAGGCAACAAGCGGAATTGGCGTTATATTCGCGCGATACTCGACAGATGGCAGCAGGAAGGACGGGGCCGTGAGAAACCTGGGCGACGCCTTGGACGACGCAAACCTAGCCGGTCAAGATAACGGAACGCCAACATCTAGCCACCGGGCTAACGAAGAACCTGAATATCCAATTGACTTCGTATGTTACGATCCGGAAAATCGCGACCTGCCCTGCCCGCTCTGCGACGGCAAAGGCGTCTACACGCTCGACGTTCCTGTTGCCGACCCGCGCTTCGGCCGCTTTCAGCGCTGCCCCAATCATCCGGTCGAAGACGACCGGGCCATGCACGAACGCCTGCGCCGTTTCGGCAATCTTGACGGCTACCGCGACAAGACCTTCGAAAACTTTCGAGTCAGCCACCTCGGCGGAAGCTATACGCCAAACAACGTGACCTCGCTCTACAACGCGAAATCGGTCGCGGAAGGCTATGCGGAAGACCCGATCGGCTGGCTTGTATACGAAGGACCCTACGGGTCTGGCAAGACGCACCTTGCTGTTGCCATCGCCAACACACGCTTGGAACTCTATGGCGAGCAGGTCATATTCATCACCGCGCCCGATCTGCTAGACTTGTTGCGCGCCACCTTTGGTCCCGAATCCGAAGCCTCCTTTGACGCCTATTTCGAGCGCATACGTAACGTACCTTTACTAGTGCTCGATGACCTGGGCGTTGAGAATCCCAGCGGCTGGGCGAAGGAAAAGCTGTTCCAGCTGCTGAACTTCCGCCATGTCAATCGTCTGCCGACCGTGGTAACCACCAACACGCCTTTTGACGACCTTGATCCGCGCATCAGCAGCCGCATGATGCAGGGCGAAATCGTCAAGCACATCAGGATCAACGCGCCAGATTATCGCCGAGTGGCACGCACGCAGTCGCTCGACATGCGTTTCAATGATCTGCGGCTTTACCAGGAAATGCGCTTCGATACTTTTTCAATTGACAGCTTGGACAATGATGAGAAAGCCAGTTTGAAAACTGCGCTGCGTATGGCGAGAACATGGGCGCAGGATCCGCGCGGCTGGCTGTGCTTCCTGGGCGACTATGGATCGGGCAAAACGCATTTGGCCGCGTCCATCTCCAATGATCTCAATGAACGCGGCAAGGATGTCATGTTTACCACCGCTCCGGATTTGCTGGATTATCTGAGACAAGCCTTCGATCCGCAGTCTCGTTCGCGTTTCGACAAGCGCTTCCAGGATATTCTCGGCATTCCGATATTGATTCTGGATGACCTGAGCCTGACAAACGCGACTTCCTGGTCTAAGGAAAAGCTGTTTCAAATCATTGATTTCCGATATCTGTCAAAGCGTCCAACTGTCTTCACCACATCCGAAACCAGGCAAATGATAGAGGAAGATTCGCCCCGCCTTGCCACCCGTCTGTTTGATCGGCGGCTCTGCGACTGGTTAGATCTGGACCCGGTCGGCAGCTACGTCAAACGGATGAAGTCGCAGTCCTGATGCTGGGCACGCGCTTGAAGATCAGCGGCTACGAGCGCCGACACCGCAGCGCGCTGCTTGACCTCGCCTGGCACAGCCAGTGGACGCACAAGCACCTCGATTGGTACGAAACCGACCAATGGCTGGACGGCGAAATGGGCGCCGTCTTGCTCGCCTGGCATGGAGAACAATTGGTCGGCTATTTGGGACTTTCGCTGCCTATTGACGGCTGGAGCTGGATCCGGCTACTCGGCATTCGCGGCGGCAGGATGCCTGGCTTGATTGTGCGCGAGCTCTGCGAAGCCGCCGAAGCCCGCTGCCCCGCCTTGGGGATAAGCGATATCGCGATTCTCATGATCACCAACTGGCTGCCCACCTACCTGCGCGAGCGTGGTTTCAGCTGCGAAGACGATATCATTACCATGAGCCATATCGGCAATCGCATCGGAGCGGCGCCCAAGATATCCGCGAGCATTCGGGCGGCGGACCTGAGAGACGTCGATGGCATCATGGAGATTGACCGCCTGGCATTTGGCGCGCCATGGCAGCTGGCGGAATACGATATTTGGCAGGCCATTCGCAGCGCGGCAAGCGCAACTGTGGCGACGCGGGATGACGAATTAGTCGCCTATCAGCTGAGCACGCGCCAGGAGGGTGTGGGGCATCTCGCGCGCCTGGCGGTGCACCCGGCGCATCAACGCATGGGAATCGCCTCCGCCCTCATGCATCAGCTAATGCTTGCATTCCGCAACTGGAATTTGGCGGAACTTTCCGTCAACACGCAATTGAGAAATCTGCCCTCGCAGCGACTATACGAACGCTACGGTTTTTTTCGCAACGGCAACGATATGGAGTTGTGGCGCAAGCGAGTCGAGTGAAGCGCGCAACTCAGAATCTCGGGATGACGCTATGGCGACGATCTATCGTGAAACAGACGCGAATCTCAATGTTTTGAGCGGCAAAACGGTGGGCATCATTGGCTTTGGCAACTTGGGAAGACCCGTCGCCAATAACTTGCGCGATTCAAGTATCCGCGTCCTTGTCGGCCTGCGCGATGACGAGACCCGCGATCACGCGCGCGAAGACGGCTTCGAGCCGCAAGATATCGAAAAGGTGATCCCGCGCTGCCACATTCTGATGCTCTTCCTGCCGGATGAAGTGGTGCCGGAAGTCTATCTCGAGCGGATTTCACCATATCTCCAGCGCGGTCATCTTTTGGTATTCGCCAGCGGCTACAACATCGCCTTCGGATTCGTCGAGCCGCCGCCTTTCGTCGATGTCGGCATGATCGCGCCGCGCACAATCGGGGCGGCAGTGCGCTCACGATATTTGGATGGCAGCGGCTTCTTCAGTTTTGTCGGCGTTGGGCAGGATGCGACGGGCAGCACTCTAGAGTCGCTGCTGGCGCTCGCCAAAGCCATGGGCAGCCTGCAGGCGGGCGCGATCGAAATCTCAATGGAACAAGAATCCCAGTTGGATCTATTCGTGCAGCAAGCGATCTTGCCCGCCTTTCACCACGTCATGACCACCGCGGCCGCTGTGCTGCTGGAACTGGGGTACCCGCCGGAAGCGGTCATGCTGGATCTGATTATTAGCGGCGAGTTCACCGATTATCTCTCTCGCGTTTCACAGATAGGCTTGCTGCGCGCGCTGCGGCTGTCATCCTTAACCGGGCAGTACGGCATCTTCAGCCGCTTGCACCGATTCAAGGAATTCAAACTGGAAGGCTTGATGGAAGCGACGCTGGACGAAATCCGCCAAGGCGATTTCGCCATCGAATGGTCGCGCGAATACGAGCAGGGATATCCGCGGCTGGCGAGCCTGCTGCAAGCTCAGGAAGGGCAGCACCTCTACGCCCTGGAACAGGGTACGCTGGATCGACTGAAATAACCCCGGAGTCAGCAGCCTTTCGCCAGCGCCGAGATGCGCTAAAATACTCCGCGATGTAGCTGGCGAAAGGACGCACGCATTGTCACTCCAGATCAAAGCCGTCATCTCAGACATGGACGGCGTCTTATGGCGCGGGTCGCAAGCTCTGCCCGGCATGACGAATTTCTTCGACCTCTTATTCGAGCGCGAGCTGGATTTCGTGCTCGCCACCAACAACAGCAGCCGAACGCAAGATGATTATGTGGACAAGCTCGCGAGCATGGGCGTCTCCGGCGTGCAGCCGCGACACATTGTCACCAGCGGAACCGCCACAGTCCGCTATTTGCAGACGCGCTACCCAGCTGGCACGCCCTTGCACGTCCTCGGCGGCTCTGGCTTAAAGCGCATGTTGTCAGACGCTGGCTTCAAACTGGTCGATGCTAGCGCCGATGCCGTCGTCTGCGGCATTGACGTCGACCTCACTTACGAAAAAGCGCGGACGGCGACCCTCTTGATTCGAGCAGGAGCGCGCTTCATCGGCACCAATCCCGATCCGTCGTTCCCGGCGCCGGAGGGTCTGGTGCCGGGCGCCGGCAGCATCATCGCCTTGATCGAAGCGGCCTCCGGTCAATCGCCCACCATCATCGGCAAGCCGGCACGCGGCATGTTCGACGCCGCGCTTCGTCAGCTTGAGGCCTGCCCCGAAGAGACGCTGATGATCGGCGACCGCATTGGCACCGATATCGCCGGCGCGCAAGCTCTGGGCATCCAGACCGCGCTCGTGATGACGGGCGTGGAGACGGAGATAAGTTTGCAGCAGAGTGAAGTACGGCCGGATTTGGTCTTCGCCGGCTTGCCGGAGTTGATTGAGGCGCTCTGATGTCTAGTCGCGGGCCGCAGTAAGCGCCGCCAGCACATCCTCAAGCGCAGGCAATTCTTCCGCGTCCTTGAAGGGCGCCATACGCTGATAGATATCATGCGCCGCCTCGAAGAAACCCGGCGGCATCCCGGCCGCTTCAAAGGTCGCCGCGATCTCCTGCATCTCGCCAGCAAAGCGCCAGGCTTTCCCGGTGACGCCTCGCACCTGATTGACGCGCTGCGCCGCCACCGCCTTATCCCGCCGCGCCCACTCCCGGTCCAGATCGGCGCGCACGCCCAGTTGTTCAGCCGCCCCCTGAATCGCCGAGAGCAAGGCGGTGAAGCCCTTGGTCTGCGCCGCGAACACCATCTTCAGCGCCGACGCCTTGCCGATCTCATCGCCGATCACGACCGCCTCCGCCAGAGCGCCTTCGAATAAGCCGGCGACCTGCCCAGCCGACGGACCGGACAAGTAAAAGCGGGTACTGCCTGCTTCCCAAGCCGGCGGACCAATGATGCTGCCGTCGACGAAATCGATGCCCGCGGCCCTAAGGCGCTCACCGACAAGCTGCGATTGCCGCGGCGCGATGGCGTTCCCGTCGCAATAGAGCCCGCTGAAGCCGGCATCGATCACAGCGTCCGCGACGGACGCGGCCGCGTGCGGCGGACAGACGCAAAGCATCACCTCGCAGACCGCGCAGAGCTCGGCCAAGGTTTGAACTTCGAGAAGATTATGTGCCTCGGCGCGCCGACGCGTATCGGCGCTGCGCCCGGCCGACGCCCAAAAGACATCGTGACCGCGCGACCGCGCCGATGCCGCGATCGAAATGCCCATCGCGCCCGGATTGATGATGCCAATTGTGCTCATAAGCGCTCGCTAGTATCTCAGTCTTTCCCTGGAATGCAGCAGTCGCTCGAAACGATCATAGGTCTGTGACTTCTCATCAAAGACATAATTGGGGCGCGTCACAATGATGTCGGTCCCGCCAAGATTGCGTAAGTGCTGCATCGTCTTGTGTATCAGATCGGACTGCACCAAGAGCGTAGTCTCGAACCAGCGCTGCTCAGAGCCCGGCGGGCTGGCAACAGCCACAACCCCCGGCCCCTTTGTGCCGCTTAGCGCGGGATTGCCCAGGATGCGCCCCTGCACATCCGCCACCGATTCGCCGCTGATATTCGCGCGCAGCGATACAAATTGGCGCGCCCGCCGATGAGCTTCAATGAGTTCGAGCATTTCGCGCAGCGTTTCCAGCTTGGGCGGCGACTGCCGCATCGTCCGGCGATTGCCAATCAAGACCGCTTCCGAGGCCACGATCGTGCCGCCATCGATCGGACGCAGATGATTTTCGCGCAGGGTCGTGCCCGTCTCCGATAGATCGGCGATCAAATCCGCGTAGCCCATGCGCGGCGCCGCTTCCATCGCCCCCTCCGCATGCACCAGCAGAAAATGCGAAATCCCTTGCCGATACATGAAACTCTTGACCAGCTTGCTGTATTTCGTGGCGATGCGCAGCTGCGCCCCGCGTTCTTGATGGCGCAGGCTCAAATCAGCCAGATCGGCCATCGAGGCCACGTCAATCCATGAATCCGGCACCGCCAGCAGCAATTCGCATTTGCCAAAACCGAGCCGGTCAATCACCATGATATCGGCCGAGTCCGTGCCGTACTCCGATACATTATCCAGCCCTGTGATGCCAATATCAGCCAACCCTTCCGCTACTCTGCTAACGATATCGCGCGGGCGCTGATAGACGACATCCGCAGCAGGTAAATTGGGAATGGTCGCTGTATATTGCCGTTGGTTTGCCTTGTAAATCTGCAGACCGGCTCGACCGAGAAACCGGTCGGCTGCATCCCCCATACGCCCCTTGCTCGGCAAGGCAACTACAAGGCTATCCGGCGACATTGAGTCAGTCATGTGTATTCAATATCTCCTCGACTCGCCGCGGCAAGGCGCCAAAAACCACCAACTATTCCAGTTGGCGGCCCATCTCGCGCGGGATTGCTGCCGGTCGCGCGCGATACACATCCCGCATGCCGCGCAAGGCGCTGATTTTGACTGCCGGTGCCATGGCGCTCGTGCCCTTGCCCTTCGATGCTGCCCAACAATTTCTTCGGGGAAAGGCTACCACCGAAATGACCGACGGTATAGAGCGCGCCGTTCCGCCTCAGTCGGCTCCCATGAATTTAACACGATGCGAAAGCGCGTCCTCATAGATGAAGCGCGCCAAAGCCAACCCTTCCGCTTCAATCTTCTCCAGGATGTCCTCCGTCTGCTCCCCGAATAGCGTCACCCGCAGGGTCACCCATTCTTTTTCTCGCTCGATTTTCCAGATGGCGGTGACAAATCCGTCGATGATGACCGTGCCGAGCACGCGGCCCGCCGAAACAAAGACATTCTTGCGATGCAATTCCGGCAGTATTCGGCGGCGATCTCTGTGACCAATCAGAATGTTGTCGTATTCGGGCAAGAAGCGGATCGGCGCTGGGCTGTCTTCGTCCACGATCGGCTGATCGGGCAAATCGTAGAGCGCTCGACCCGATTCATCTCGATAGACGGCGAGCGTCGACAGCGTCTCATTCAGTCGCGATTTCAGGCTGGTCATACCGGTCCAGGTTTGGAAGTCCATCACATCGGCCGGACCGAAAGCAGCCAGATATCGCCGGAACAGCGCCGGTAGATCGGCGGGCGCCGCCCTGCCAAGCCAGCTCTCGGCTGTCGTATAATTCGCGCGCGTGCCCACGCCCCAGGCGCCGCTGGGCGGGACCTGCACCAAGGGCAAGTAGCTGCGCACGGCGTAAGCCATCGCCTGCTTGTCTTTATCCGGCTCGTATTCTTGCAGCTTGTCGCGCAACTCGCCGATCGCGGGTTCCGCCGCCTCCAGGTAGGGTTTGGCGATGGCGATGAGCCGCTCAATATCCAGTCCCTTGGCGCGCGCGCCGAAGAATGAGCGCAAGCCCCGTGCCAGCGCCGGCTGAATGACCGGCTGGAAGCGCTGATGATCGTCGGCGGTCACCAGGTGCAAGGTCGAGCGAATCCATGGCGCCCGCGCCACCGACCTCGTTTCCAGCGCCGCTGTAAGCTGCGGCTTGCTGAAGCCCTTCAAACGCGTCCACAGACCGATGTAGGGCGGGTTGGGAATCTGCGATTGCATGCCGCCTAAAGCCTCAATCGCCTGGCAGCAATTGAGATTCTGCCGCTCCAGCAAGAGCTGCCGCGCAAGCAGCGTGCGATTGAGTTGACGCAGCGACAGGGTTTGCGGCGGCATCTTCGATTCCCCGCTGTTTCACGACCAGGAGACAATATTCCCACCCAAATCCCCTGCATCATAAGGCAAGTTTCGCGACTTGCAGGGGACCGGCGCAAGCCTCCTGATTCAAAATTTGATGCAGATTCAACGAGTTCGGAGCGTCTAAAGCGGCGTGGCCACCGCTTCTTCCGGGACATCGGGCGCCGTCTCAGAGCCAAATATTCGCCGCAACATCAACAGAAGGCAACCAGCGACAAGGGCCAGGATCGCCGCGACAGAAAGCCGCGCCGGCATCTGCCGAACGCGTCCAGCGACGCCGGGGCGCCCCTCAAGCAGATTGGCTCGCAGGTTCTCCGCGTACTCCTGATCGGGATTCATTGGCGTCAAAGATGCATGAAGCGACTGGATGAGCTCAAAGATGTCCTCCACATCACTTTGCTCTTCGTCGGCTTGCCTAATGAGCGGGTCGACGGCATCGCCGCGTTGCAGCCGCGTCGTGATGGAATCTAGAAGATTGCGCAATTGCGCTTCCGAAGCTGTAGGCATGGTACGGT
Organism: Chloroflexota bacterium; assembly: GCA_026707665.1. Classification (GTDB taxonomy): domain Bacteria; phylum Chloroflexota; class Anaerolineae; order Aggregatilineales; family Phototrophicaceae; genus UBA6055. Next base: position 48,163 of record JAPOWK010000117.1, on the reverse strand, counting down.
TATCCCTCTTTTCCATCCGTCCACTGTTTCCGGTCGCCATCCTGAATCGCGACCATCTCCTCGCGCAGCGCCAGCAGCGTACGATGATAAAGTGACTTGATGGCGCCTTCCGTCCTTCCCATGATCGCGCCGATTTCCGCGTTCGACATTTGGTCCACAAATTTTAGCAATAACAACTGTTGACGGTCTTCCGGCAGGCCGCGAACCGCTTCCAGAAGCTGAGTGCGCTCTTCCTGCTCCTCGGCTAGCCGATCGGGCGCCTCTGTCTTCAGCGGATACGCCACATATTCGTCCAGGGCGATGATCTTCCGCCGCCCTTGATCGCGGTGCCAGTTCGCCACCAGGTTGTGAGCGATCCGGTACAGCCAGGCCTGAAACGGCACTCCCTTCTCAACATAGTTGCTAATATGCGAGAGCGCGCGAAAGAAGACTTTCGCCGTTAGGTCTTCCGCGTCATGCACATTGCCCGTTCGATAGTATACATAACTGTATATCTTTGGCAGATAGCGCTCGTAGAGTTCGCCAAAAGCCGCTTTGTCCTCCTTCGCCAGCGCGACAAGTTGCCCCTCATCGAGTGCCGTGTAATCGATTCGACGTGAGAATGGATTCTTCATTCTGTAATCATCTTAACCCGTATCGCACGCGCGGGTTACGCCGGTCCCTCGGATCAGCAGCAGCTTTGACGCGACGCCATCAAAAGCCTGACTTCTTCCAGCGACGGCAAGGCGGACATGGTGCCGCGCCGCGTACAAGCCAAGCCGGCCGCCGCCGACGCGAAAATTAGAGTCTTCCGAATTTGCCAACCCAGCGAGAGCCCAAGACAGTAGGCGCCAACGAAGGCATCGCTTGCCCCGGTCGTATCCACCGCGGCGAGCTTGAATGCCGGTTGCACGGCTCGGCAATCAACCTGATACAGGATGCTGCCCGCCTCGCCGATCGTCAAGACAACCGTCCCAATTCCGTGGCCCAGCAGCCCGCTCGCCAATTCATCAAGGTCGTCGGATTCACTGTCGAGAATCAACTGCGCTTCCATTTGGTTGGGAATAATCACATCAACCAGATGCAAATAATCGACGACAAAGGCGTCACGCGTGAAGAATGGCGCCGGATTGAGCACGGTAATGGCGCCGGCCGCCCGGGCCAAGTGCAGCGCAAACATCACTTGAGGCTGTGGGATTTCAAAGTCAAGCAGGAGAATATCGCCAGCGGCGAGGTCGGCAAGCGCCCCACGGATATGTTCGTCGCTGACCATCCGGCTGGCGCAGGGAGCGCCGATGAATCCCGGCAAACCATCTTTGACGACGATGCCGGCGATGCTTGTTCTGCTCGCGCTTAGCTGCCGCACCTGTTCGACATTGACGCCCTCCCGTCGCAATGCCTCCAGCATTTCCGCGCCAAAGATATCATCGCCCACGCAGCCGATAAGGCGAACATCGTCAGCGCCCAAGCGACGAGCCGCTGTCGCCTGATTCAGCGCCTTGCCGCCCGGCGACCTGGTCACCTGGCGGGCATGTACCGCCTGATTGGGGGCGACCCAGTCCGGGACGTCAAAGACAATATCATATACGAGCGCCCCAATGACGAAGATGCGCGGCATTTTGCCCTGTCTGCTCCTGTGTACCGGTTGTCCAATGGATTGTACCATGAAGGGCGCATTTGCCGCCTCCGCCGCATTTGCCAGGAGCGTTCAGCAACTCATTGGTATTCCCTTCGGTTGAGGTTATACTGGATGCTATTCAACCAAGCTCCACGACTGCCGATGGTCACTTTCCCCCCTATTGCCCGCGCCCTTGGAACCCGGCGTGGAAGACTGCTAATCGAAAACGTAACGGCATATCTGTTTCTGGCGCCAGCCGGTCTGCTCATTTTGCTCTTTGGCATCTTTCCAGTGGCTTTCGCCTTCTTCGTCAGTCTCCATCGTTGGCGCCGCTTCCCGGACGAATACGTGGGCTTGGCCAACTACGAAAAAGCATTGGGCAACCTCGGCTACATCCTTTTCTTCTGGCTGGCCATCATAGCGCTCGCCAGCGCCGTCAAAATGGGGAGGCGTCTGCAGAAGCTGCTGCGGGTGTCCAGCGACCAGCGCGGATTCGCAAATGTCGCGGCCGGCTTAGTGGCTGGTTACGCCGCCCTCCTCGTCATCGACTGGTTTTTCAAGCTGGTTCCCGTGATCATGCTGATTCCCCGCCAGGTGCGCCGCCAAAACACGACGCTGTCACTCTTCATGGAAAAACTCGGCGAAAGTTTCACCACCCCCGACGTTTACGCCGCCGGAAACCTCATGCTTGTCGGGCTGCTGATCGGGATCTTGGCGATCACGCTGGCTGTCTGGCGCTTTCGCTGCGCCGATAGCGGACAGCTCATAGCGCTCAGCGCCGCAACGGCCGGCATCGCCGGCGCCGGGATATTCCTGCTTCAACTGACCGTCGCGGAAACGCAGGCGGCGATCGCGGCCGCGCGCGATTCAGGCGAGGCGCTGCCAATCTGGTCCCAACTCGTCTTTATCAGCGCCGGCATCGCCTTGATCGCCGGCGCCTGGCTGATTTTCCGACACGGCATAGGGGCATACGATAATCGTCGTTTTGTCTTGCAGCTGGTCAGCGGGCTCATGTTGGCGGTCGGCGGCTACCTCTTGATGGCGGAGGCGCCAGCGGCATTGGCGGCAGCGGATGACGACCTCTTGCAAGGCTTTTGGGTCACGATCATGTATGCCACGGGCACCGTGCCCGTTCAACTGTCCATAGGCTTGCTGCTGGCTTATCTTCTATTTCAGCCCATTCGCTTCCGCGCCTTCTTTCGCATGGTCTACTTTATCCCCTATATCACTCCCTTCGTCGCCACTTCGATCGTCTTTCGCATCATCTTTGATGCTGGTCAATATGCGCCGGCAAACCGAATCCTAAGCATCGCCGGTATCGAACCTCAACGCTGGATCCTCGAACGCTCGACGATTGGCGATCTGCTGGGCTTGCCCGATTTCCTCGCCGGTCCGAGCCTGGCGCTGATTGTGATCATGATCTACTCGACCTGGACCTACATCGGCTATGACGCCGTGATCTTCTTGGCGGGCTTGGGCAACATACCGGGCGAGCTGTATGAGGCGGCGCGCATTGACGGCGCCAGCGGCTGGCGCATCTTCCGCCATATTACCTTGCCCCTGCTCTCGCCGACGGTTTTCTTTCTGTCGCTGGTCGCGATCATCGGCACCTTCCAAGCCTTCACCCAGATTTGGATCCTGCGCACCGGCGCTGTCGGCAACAAGGTTAACACAGCCAGCGTCTATATCTTTGACGAGCTGCAGAACAGCAATCGCTACGGTTACGCTTCGTCGATGGCATTTGTCCTCTTCGCCTTAATCTTGCTGATGACGCTTTTCCAGAATCGAGTCATGGGGAGGCGCGTCTTCTATGGCTAGCGAGGTTGAGAACTTGCGCGCCGCGCCCAATCGCCGTCCGCCGGTCGGTAGCGCGCGCAAAGATATTTCCTGGAGCAGAATTGGCATCTATGCCGTGCTCTTCGCCGGTGTCATCATCGCGATCGGTCCCTTCCTCTGGATGATCAGCGCGTCCTTCATGACCTTGAGCGAAGTCAACCTGACGCGCTTGCTGCCCGAGAATCTGTTGTGGGAGAATTACGCGACCGCCCTGCGCCGCGCCAACTTCCTGAATATCGAGATCGGTGCGGATCCGCAGACCGGCCTGCTGCAATCGCTGAGCATCTCCGGCTACATCTGGAACAGCGTACGCATCACCTTGATCACCGTGCTTGGCTCGCTGGCTGTCTGCATTCCGGCCGCCTACGCCTTCGCCCGCATGAAGTTTGTTGGGCGCAATTTCCTTTTCGCGCTCTTCCTTTCCACGATGATGATCCCCGGCATCGTTATGCTGATACCGCATCTCTTGACCGTGATCTGGCTCGGCCGGCTCAGCGAGAGCCTGTTTGGGCCGCTCGGCGCCTGGTTCAACAATTGGCCTGCGCTGACCATTCCCTTCTTCGCGTCGGTCTTCAACATCTTCCTGCTGCGGCAATTCTTCATACAAATTCCGCTAGACTTGTGGGAGGCGGCGCGCATTGATGGCGCCGGCCATCCGCGCTTCCTCATCAGCGTAGTGCTGCCGCTATCTAAAGCGCCGATCATGACCATCGTCACGCTGGGTTTCATCGGTTCCTGGAACGCGCTTATGTGGCCCCTGCTGGTGACCATTAACGATGAGTGGCGCCCGATAGCCGTCGGATTATCCAACTTCGTCACCGCGGACACGCCTGGCGACCTCAATTTGCAAATGGCGGCCTCCGTGATTACCGTCATCCCGATCTTGCTTCTGTATTTTGTAGCGCAAAAGCAATTCACCGAAGGAATCGCCCAAACGGGAATCAGAGGATAGCCAGGCACTCTTCAGCGCGCACGAGCCGTGATATGATGTTAGAAGTCGAAATAAGTCCAAATGCCGAAGGCAGCCAATCTGCCATTGGCAAACAATGATCAGTGAAGGAGACATTCTCATGAAACGCATTCTGCTTGTCTTTCTTTTGGCGCTTGCGCCGGGGCTTGGCCTCGTTCAGGCGCAAAGCGACATGAGCTATGAAGGTGTTGATCCCAGCGGACAGACCGTCGTCTATTGGCATCAATACTCCGACGACAGCTCGCAAGCTGAGACCATGGCGGCACTCATTGAAGACTTCAACAGCAGCAATGAATACGGCATCACAGTCACGAGCCAACATCAAGGGCACTATGGCACCATTCAAGACCTGATGAATACAGCGATTCTGTCCGGCGAACTGCCTAATCTTGTCGCCGGATACGCCAACGCTGCGGCCGGCTGGGCGAACGAGGGAGTTGTCGTTGATATCAATCTGCTGCTCAACAGCCCGGAATGGGGCATCCCGCCAGAAGAACAGGCGAACCTCAATTTCAATCTACTCAATGTCAATCAACTGGATTTTCCGCCTTTCTATGGCATGCGGGTCGCCTGGGCCAACCAGAACTCGCTCAATGTCTTCTACACGAATCTGGACATTGTCGAAGCGCTGGGATTCGAACGGCGCCCGCCCGCAAACTTGGACGAGTTTGAAGAGATCGCCTGTGCCGCCGGCGCTAGCGACATGTATCAGGGCTATCCATTGGATACGGGAACCTCTCACTTCGAGAGCTTTGTCGCCGCCCATGGTGGCGCCATTTACGATGGCGACGTGGACAGCTACATTTTCGAATCCGATGAAGTTGTTGCGGCGCTGGAACTATTCACTCGCATGCTGGAAAACAACTGTGCCTATCTCTTCGCCGAGCGTTATCAAAACACGGGCGACTTCTCGATCGGCATCACGCCCTTCGCCGCCGGCAGCTCAGCCGGCATCCCCTTCATCACCTGGGACGCGGCCACCGCCGAAATGACCGATGAATGGGTGGTGACCGCCTTCCCCGGAGCGGATAGCGTCGGCGCCACAATCCAGCTCTACGTGCCCAGCCAAGTTATCCTTACCGGGTCACCCGAAGCGGAGCTGGCTACCTGGCTCTTCGTGAAGTACCTGGCGGGGGTAGACGCGCAGCTTGCTTGGTCCGGCGCCACCGGTTATTTCAGCATCCGCAATGACATCGAAGTATCCGAAGCGGATTTCACCGAACCGCGCATGCCCTATGCCCGCTTCATCGAAGTCAAAGGCATACTCAGCGATGACACGGTCAGCGTATATTCGTCGCCGGGCTTGCCGAGCTATAGCGCCGTACGCGGCTTGGTGCCCAACGTTATCGCCGAAGTGGTCAATGGCGATGCCGCCCCGGCCGACGCCTTGGCCGAGCTCAACGTGGAAGCGGCTGAATTGCACGAGGAACTCGACGCCTAGCCACCATCAAAGCAAAGCTATGCAATGGAAGCCCCGTCATCCGGCGGGGTTTCCACTCGGCGACCGCGTTTACAGCTAGCATTTGTCGTTAAACTTCAATTAAGATTGTCTATGCTGAACCCCTACAGCGCTCATCAACAGATCTGCGCAAACATTTGTCATACTTGCATTTGACGCCCCTTAATTTATATGTTATAGTACCTTGACGTCCAAGATTTCCACTAGCTTGCCTGAAACTTTTATTTGCGTACAATGTCAGTGACCTCGCTTGACATGTCGCATGACCTGCCACGTAAGCTACGAGCGGAGCGTTTCCCTCCGATTGTGAACCAGGAAACCAGTAAGACTAGCGGCATCCCATTTACCTGCCTCGCCGCGGCCAAGTGTTCCAGGAAGAACGGAATGAATATCGCGAACCTTGAATCAAAAACGCTGCCCGAATTGCGCTCAATGGCGCGCAACCATCACGTGCCCCGCTTCAGCCGGCTAAAAAAGCAGGACCTGATCATTGGCCTGCTCCGTCAAGACGCCGAGCGGCGCGGGCACCAGCTGCGCGGCGGCATCTTGGAAGTCGTCGACGACGGCATCGGATTCCTGCGCGCCGAAGGTTATCTCCCGGGCAAAAATGACATCTACGTCAGCCAGACGCAAATCAAGAAGTTTGGCTTGCGCACCGGCGACATGGTCATCGGGCAAGTGCGCCCGCCAAAGGACACGGAACGCTATTACGGTCTGCTCCGCGTGGACTCGGTCAACGGGCTGAATCCGCATGAAGTCAAGCAACGTCCCAATTTCGAGCGGCTCACGCCGATCTTCCCTGAAGTCCGCTTTGATCTCGAGACGCTCCCGCGCATCATGTCCACGCGCATGCTCAATCTCATCGCGCCGATCGGCTTCGGCCAGCGCGGCTTGATCGTCTCGCCACCGAAAGCGGGCAAGACAACCGTGCTCAAAGACGTCGCCAACGCCATCAGCACCAACTATCCCGATGTGCATCTCATGATGGCGCTGATCGGCGAGCGCCCGGAAGAGGTCACCGACATGGATCGCTCGGTCGACGCCGAGGTCATCGCCTCGACATTCGACGACCCGGTCCATCATCACGTACGCGTCGCTGAAATGGCGCTGGAGCGAGCCAAGCGCCTGGTCGAAGTCAAGCGTCATGTCGTGATGATGCTGGATAGCGTCACCCGGCTGGCGCGCGCTTACAACCTCGTCGTGCCCACCAGCGGTCGCACGCTTTCCGGCGGTCTCGATCCATCAGCCATTCATCCGCCGAAGCGGCTTTTCGGCGCCGCCCGCAATGTCGAAGAAGGCGGCAGCCTCACCATCGTCGCCACCTGCCTGGTAAATACCGGCAGCAAAATGGACGATGTGATTTATGAAGAATTCAAAGGCACGGGCAATATGGAGTTGCACCTCAGCCGCAAGCTACAGGAACGGCGAATCTTCCCCGCCTTTGATATCGAGCAGTCCTCCACTCGGCGCGAGGAATTGCTGCTGGGTCCCGATGTTTTGCAGCGCGTTTATACGATGCGCCGCATGTGGTCGCATCTGGCCGAACAGCCGGAAGGCATCGCCGGCGCCACCGATCAACTGCTGCATAACTTCCGGCTCTACGACACCAACGAGGAATTCCTCAACAGCTTGCATGGCAGCAACGGTCGTTAGCGACGGAAATCCACCCCATCCCCCCAACCCCCTTCCCCAGCGAGCTAGGGAAGGGGGAACGCATTTGCCGCGAAAAAGCTAGCCCACCTGGCTCACAGTTGTAGCACCCGAATTACCACTACCGGCGTCGAGTCACCCTTCCCAAGTTCACTGGGGAAGGGCCGGGGATGGGGTGAAATCGTGCCGGATACCGGCTTTCGCTATTACCGGACAAGCCCTACACTGTACAATGCTGCTTTTCGATCTATCGCACGAGTCTAGCAATGCTAACTTGGTACGTCTTACGTAGGTTACGCGAATGAAGATGCAAGATGTCGTCGCGCTAATCACCGGTGGCGCGTCCGGCCTGGGCGCGGGCACGGCAAAACGCTTCATTGATTGCGGCGCGCGCGTGCTGATTCTCGACCGCGATGAGGAAAAAAGCCAAGCTCTCAGCGCCGAATTGGGCGAGCGGGCGCGCTTCATCCAGGCCGATGTAACCAGCGCGGACGCCATACAAGCAGCGCTTGACTACACTGCCGCCGAGTTTGGCGGGCTCAACGTCCTTATCAACTGCGCCGGCGTCGGCATCGCCCTGCGCACGACCAGCAGCCGCGGACCGCATCCCCTGGAGGCATTTGCGACGGTCATAGGCATCAACCTGATTGGGACCTTTAATGTTATCCGGCTGGCGAGCGCGGTCATGGCGGAGAATGCGCCCCTGCCCTCCGGCGAGCGTGGTGTCATCGTCAACACCGCTTCCGTCGCCGCTTACGAAGGCCAAATCGGGCAAGCTGCTTACGCCGCTTCCAAGGGCGGCATTGTCGGCATGACTCTGCCGATAGCCCGCGATCTGGCTCGCTATGGGATTCGCGTCTGCACCATCGCGCCGGGCATCTTTGATACGCCCTTGCTCGGCAGCCTGCCGGACGACCTGCGCGCGTCCCTAAGCGCCCAAATGCCCTTCCCCCAGCGATTGGGCCAGCCGGCCGAATACGCTCAACTGGCGCAGCAAATCGTCGAGAACGAAATGCTCAACGGCGAGACGATCCGCCTCGATGGCGCGCTTAGAATGGGCAGCAGCTAAGCGGTCGGCGCACGAATTTGGTCAATTCCAGCGATTTATCAGCAACCGCTTGACAGATATTGAAGTTTGCGCTAAGCTCTTGTTCAGCGTTGGAAATGAGTAAGATTTCATTTGTGACTTGCTTGTGCTGCTGTCCGTGTTGTTGTCAGACAGGTTCGACCGAGAGTCGTACGGTGGCGCTTTGCTAGATCGTGATTGACGCGCAGCAAGCAGAATCGAGATGCCCCGTGACGACACGGGGCTTTTTTATTGTAGCGCGCTGAAGAGGAACTAGAATGATCGCAAAAATGATGTGCTGTTGTCCGGACTGTTGTTGTACCGTGCCGATTCGGCAGGGTTATCCGCGGCCGGCGCAGCGATGTAGCCGGTGAACGTTCAGGAATCTCAGGGGCGCTTCGGATAATCCGAGGCGCTTTTTGCTTCATGCGGCAATTCCCTACAGACCGGAGACGAAATGCTAAACTCACAGATTCAGTCACACGCCGAGCAATTTGAAACAGCCAGCCCATTCGAGATTCTGACCTGGGCGAGCGATTCATTCGGCGACAAACTCGCCATCGTTACCAGCTTTCAGGTGACCGGCATCGCGACCCTGCACATGATGCAGCGCATCGCGCCGCGTACGCCCGTGCTGACGCTGGATACGGGCTTGCTCTTCCCCGAGACGCAGGACCTGATGGACAATCTGGAAGCGCGCTTCAATCTTGATCTGCGGCGCATCAAACCGCGTCAGACGCCGGCGCAGCAAGCCCGCGACTATGGCGATCGCCTATGGGAGCGCAACCCCGATCGCTGCTGCCATATCCGCAAGACCATTCCCTTGCGCGACGCCCTCGTCGGTTTTGACGCCTGGGTCACTGGCGTGCGCCGCGATCAGTCTTCGCAGCGCGCTGCCACGCCAATCATCAGCCGCGACGCGCGCAACCGATCCATCAAAATCGCGCCCTTCGCCAACTGGACCGAGGAAGCTGTCTGGCAATACATTCATGAGCACGACCTGCCCTACAACCGCCTGCACGATATTGGCTATCCCAGCATCGGTTGCTGGACCTGCACCAAAGCCGCGGGCGAAGACGACCATCTCCGCAGCGGCCGCTGGGCGAACCAGGGCAAGATCGAGTGTGGCATTCACTTGCCGCTGCCTTCACTCGCGGCACGCAGCGTCGAGGCATAAATCAATGAGCGGCTATCCAATCATGCTGCACTTGCAAGACAAGCCGGTCGCCGTTGTGGGCGGCGGGCGGGTCGCGGCGCGCAAGGTCGAGCGACTGCTGCAAGCGGGCGCGCGCGTTTTTCTGATCAGCCCGGAGATTGCGCCAGCTATGCGCGAAATCTTGGACCAGGGCGCGTTCGTCTGGATCCAATCCAAATATCAGCGCGACATGTTCAACGACTACATGCCCGTCCTGGTCATCGCCGCGACCGATGACGAGCGCGTCAATCAGACAGTTGCCCAAGACGCGCATCGCATCCGCGCCCTCTGCAATGTAGCGAACGGCAGCAGCATGGACAGCGACTTTAGCAACATGGCGCAGATTAACAAGCCGCCGCTCACTGTCGCGTTGAGCACGGGCGGCAAATCGCCGGCTCTGCTGCGAGCGCTCAAAGCCAAGCTGGCTGAGGACATCGGTGAAGAATACGCCATACTCGCCGATTGGCTGGGCGCCTATCGTGAGTGCGCGCAGGAAGTAAATGGCTCGCAGCCTGCTCGCCAAGCGCTTTACCAAGATGTCTTGAATTCGGATGTGCTCGCCCTCCTTCGCGACGGCAAGCCCGAGCAAGCGCGCTCTGTCTTTCAGCAGATCGTGCAGAAGGGAATAGCCGAGTGAGCGGAGTCGCTCTGATCCTGGCCGGGCACGGCTCCCATGTCAGCGCCAATACAGCCGGCATCGTCTGGAGCGCCGTCGACCGCTTGCGCCGCTGGGGCGTCGCCGACGAGATCACCGCTTGCTTCTGGAAGGAAGCGCCGCCCTTCTCACAAGTTCTGGACACGGTCGAAGCGGACGATGTCGTCATCGTACCGGTCTTCACGGCGCGCGGCTACTTCACCAGCGAAGTGATCCCGACCGAGTTTGGCCTGGCGGGCGATTCTACGCTACGCGCTGGCAAGCGGATTCAGTTGACGCGACCGCTCGGGGAACATCCTCAGCTGAAGTCAATCGTTGAACGGCAACTGCGCGCCATCGTAGATCGATACGAATTGGCGCCCGAACAAACCGCCGCCGCCATCATCGGTCATGGCACCAGCCGCAACCGTCAAAGCCGGGACACCGCGCGGCATCAGGCTGAGCGCATTCGCGAATTGAATTGGCTCGGCGAGGCGGTCGATGTCTATCTCGATGATGAGCCAGACATTCCCAGCCTCTACGAACGCACAAGCGCTCCTCATATCATAGCGCTGCCCTACTTCGTGGCTGACGGCTCGCACGTTCGCCAAGATATTCCACGCGCGCTCGGCATCGCGGAATTGGATTCGGTCAATCGGGTCAGAGATCGCTCGGTCTACTACAGCGAACCGGTCGGCGCCGACGAGTCAATTTGCCAGCTCATTCTCGATCTGGCGCGCGAAACCGGCCTGCCGCTTCAGCGGAAGGACAGCACAGGCAACTGGCGCCATTTCCCCCGCGCCGGAAGACGTGTCTTGCTACAAGCACTGGAATCAGAGAAAATTCTACAATTCGGCCAAGTGATGGTAAATGAAGAGCGCGCCTGGCATCGAGACAATGAAACAGACGGCATCGCGCTCTCGGCGCCGGCGGAATTGCGGGCATTCATACGCGAGAATCCCTTCCGTCCCTTGGTGACAAGCGCGGATTTGCCTGCCGGCTGGCGTGTAGACCTGGATGCTGCCCAAGACGCGCATGCCGTGATCGAAACCATTTATCCTGGTCTGGTCGCCGACTGGGCGGCGAATAAGCGCGGCGCGCTAAAGAGTGAATCATTGGAGGATATCGGGCTGCGGCAAAACGGCATGTTCAAAGACATTCACCGCCTGCCACAGAACGTGATTGAAATGACATTGGACAAGATCTGCGGAAATTGTGTGCGGGAGCCGGCCTGGTGGTCCCCCGGCGACGCAGGCGCGACCTTGCCGTGTCGGTCTGCCTGCAATCTTTGGCTTTCGACCGCCAGACAGTTGGAGAGCCGCGCGTCATGAGCAGTGGGGTGGTCTACCTGGTCGGCGCTGGTCCCGGCGATAGTGACTTGATTACCGTCAAGGGTCTGCGACTTTTGCGGCGCGCGGATGTCGTCGTCTACGATCGGCTGATACCATTCGAACTGCTGGAAGAGACGCGCCCCGATGCCGAACTGATTGACGCGGGCAAACAGCCAAAGCGTCATCGCCTGGCGCAGGAAGAGATCAACGCAATCTTGCTGGACCGCGCGCTCCAAGGCTACGATGTCGTCCGGCTCAAAGGGGGCGACCCGCTCGTCTTCGGCCGAGGCGGAGAGGAAGCGCTGGCTTGCCGCCAACATGGCATCCCCTTCGAGATTGTACCTGGCGTATCGAGCGTCAATGCGGTTCCCGCATACGCCGGCATTCCCTTGACGCACCGCCACGTCAGCAGTTCATTCACGGTGATTACCGGACATGAAGATCCGACGAAACCCGAGAGCAGCATCAACTACGCCGCACTCGCGCAGATTGGCGGCACCATCGTCATCATGATGGGCGTCATGCGGCTTTGCGAGATCACGCGCCAATTGCAGAATCATGGCCTGGATGGCGAGACGCCAGCCGCCGTCATCGAATGGGGCGCAACCCGGCGCCAGCGCACACGAATCGGTACGCTCGACACGATCGCGGGCATCGCGCGGGCAGAGCACATTCAACCGCCGGCAATCACGGTTGTTGGCGATGTCGTGCGGCTGCGTCAAGCGGGCGTCGCCTGGTTCGACGTGTTGCAGAAAGAAGTATTGATGGCTTTGTAGACGCGAGCGGAGAAACCGCCGCCCACGCAATTTACCTTGTGTCCGCTGCATTTCGCTCCCCTTCCCTAGCTGGCTGGGGAAGGGGCCTGGGGATGGGGTGTAACAGAGAAAGGAACAGACATGACGACCTGGAAAGAGATTCTAAAGGATGAGATCCCGGCGGAATGGGGCAAACTTATCGACACTTACGAAGCGCAAATGGAATTGCGCAAGCAAGGCAAGCTCGACGAAAAAGTCTTCGCCGAGGCGCGCCTTCGTAAGGGCGTCTATGGGCAGCGCTACGACAATGGACAGAGACATGACGGCGTGCGCACCCGTGATCTGGCTTACCCCTCCGGCGAGGTTGTCAAGGGTCCCGATACCCTTTGGGACGCGCCCGGCATGCAGCGCATCAAGATTCCTTATGGCGGATTGACCGCCGAGCAGCTGGAAGTGCTCTCGGAAACGGCAGACGAATATTCGGACGGCATCCTGCACATCACCACGCGCCAGGATATTCAGCTTCATTATGTGCATATCGACGACACGCCCGACCTGATGCGGCGGCTGGCGGCTGTCGGCATTACCACGCAGGAAGCCTGCGGCAACTCGGTACGAAACATCACTGCTTGCACGCTGGCCGGCGTTTGCCATGATGAAGTCTTTGATGTCAGCCCCTACGCCGATGCCATGACGCATTTCCTGCTCAACCACGATGATGTGCAAGACTTCGGCCGCAAATTCAAAGTCGCCTTTTCGGGCTGCGCCGGTCACGCCTGCGGCTTGGTCAAGATGCACGACCTCGGCTTGCTGGCGCAATCGCGCGAAGTCGACGGCGAGACCGTCCGCGGCTTCACCGTGTATGTCGGTGGTGGGCTGGGCACAGTGCCGCATCAGGCGAAGGTGCTGGCGGAATTCGCCACCGAAGAAGAGCTGCTGCCGCTGACGCAAGCGGTCGCGCGCGTCTTCGCCCGTCTTGGCGAGAAGAAGAATCGCAACCGTGCTCGCATCAAATTCCTGGTCGCCAAGCTCGGCATTGAGGAGTTTCGGCGCGAGGTTGAAGAAGAACTCAAAACGGTGCCGCACGATGACCGGCATACGGCATACATCGAGACATTGAGCGATTTCACCTACGAGCCAGCCAAAGCGGGCATGGCGCTGAACGGGGCGACGCTGCCGGAGGGCTTCGACGACTGGTATCGCAGCAACGTCTACCGCCAGGTGCAGAGCGGCTACAGCACCATCACGCTGAACACGCCGCTCGGCGATTTCACCGCCTTGCAAGGTTTCCAACTCGCCGATATCGCCCGCCGCTATGTCGGCGACAACATACGTCTCTCGGTTGAGCAGAATGTCGTCCTGCGCTGGGTGGCTGATTCCGATCTGCCGGCGATCTATCGCGATCTTTGCGAAATCGGCTTGGGCGATGCCAACGCCGGGACCATCGTCGATATCACGACTTGCCCTGGCACCGACACCTGCAAGCTCGGCATCGCCTCGTCGCGCGGCTTGACCGCCGAGCTGCGGACGCGTCTGATCGAAAAGATCAACCTGCTGCCCGATCCCGTGCGCGAGCTCAAGATCAAGGTCAGCGGCTGCTTCAACTCCTGCGGGCAGCATCACGTGGCCGATATCGGATTCTTCGGCAACAGCCGCCGCTCCGGCAATCACAAATTGCCGCACTTCCAGGTCGTGCTCGGCGGTCAATGGCAGCAGAACGCCGGCAGCTACGGTTTGGCGGTCGGCGCCGTGCCGGCCAAGCGCGTGCCCGATGTCATTGAAGCGCTGACCGAGCGCTATGTCGCCGAACGCGGCGAAGACGAGAACTTCCAAACCTGGGTCAAAGCTCTGGGCCGCAAAGAGATCAAAGCCATGCTGCAGCCCTTTATGAAGCTGCCCAGCTTTGAGGAACGTCCCGACTACTTCAGCGATTGGGGCGATTCGCGCGTCTATACCATTGATGACATCGGCGTCGGCGAATGCGCCGGCGAGGTCGTTTCGCTTTTTTCGATGGAAATCTCGAAAGCCGAATCGACCCAATTCGAAGCGCTGCTGGCGCTGGACGATGGCGACTATCGGCTGGCGGACGAGCAAGCCTATAAGGCGATGGTCATGGCGGCGCGCGCGCTGGTGCGCACCAAACATCTCGATGTCGGCGACGACTACGACACCATCGTTGATGAATTCCGATCGCGCTTCTATGACACGGAATTGATTTACGATCGCTTCGCCAAGGGCAAATTCGCCCGCTATCTGTTCAAACGGCACGAAGGCACGCCAACGCGCATCAACGAAGACTACGCTCATCAGATCATTGATGAAACCCAGCTTTTCATCGAGAATGTCCATACAGCCGAACAGCGCATCAATGGCGTGATTGTAGGCTAGGAAAGTCTACCCCATCCCCCGGCCCCTTCCCCGAAGCATCAGGGAAGGGGTGCGACAATTGACGTAATCTGTGATAATCTGGCGACTTTCACAATGATTGCGTCCGTATGATCTAATGATAGGTATTGTTCCTGACTATTCTGAGTGAAATCGGCATCAATAGACAAGGCGTTTGGCAGCGACACCATAACGCGCCCGCCAGCAAAGAAGACTTGTAGGGGCGACCTATCAGGTCGCCCGCCAAAGATGTAGACCGTAGGGGCGACCCAGTGGGTCTCCCTAATCAAAACGCGAGGACGCCATGACAACAGTACCACGCCGCCTCGGCCTCAAATTCAACCTGAAACAGCAGCCGACCTTGGCGCCCGACGACATCCTGCCAATCTTCCAGCGTTGGATTCAGGATCACACGCTAGAAGGCATGCTGATTGACGTCATCGATTACAAACACGTGCCCGAGGGACCCGGCATCGTGCTGATCGCTGATGAAGCGGATCTCGCCTACGACCTCACGGATGGCGAGATCGGCTTATACTACATTCGCAAACGAGACTTGCCGGACGAGCTGAGTGACGCGCTGCGTCTCGTCTTCCGGGGCGCGCTGGCGGCCGCGCTCGCGCTGGAAGCGGAAGCGCCCGGCGATATCGTATTCGATTTTGGCTCGGCCAAGATCAGCTTCCTCGATCGCATGCACTATCGGAATACTCCGGAAGTTTTCGCTGATACCCGCGCCATCATGACTGAGCTACTCAGCGGAATCTACGGCCAAGCTGTCACCGTCTCGCTCTTCTACGACGATCCGCGCGCTGTCTTCGCGCTGCGCGGCACCGTCGCTGGCGGCGGCGAAATCGACGCCAAGGCTCTCAGCGCCCGGCTCGAGCGAAATCGGCAAACTGTCTAGTAAGTTCTCGCGGCGCCGCCTTTGCCAGCGAAGCCAATAGGCGATCCACCAACAAGACGAAAGACATTGAGTCGCCGGCGCGCAAAAGCGCCCGTGCAAGCTCATTGCTAATCGGTTATATTTCTAGGCGCATTTCCGCAAGCGCTGATGAAAGCTGGAATATGACCGCCTTCGATTTCGACGACATCATCGACCGCACCAGGCACCATAGCGCCAAATGGGGCGCGGTCGCCGACGGCTGCCTGCCGATGTGGGTCGCCGATATGGACTTTCGTTCGCCGCCGTCGGCCATCGACGCCATGATCGAGCGCGCACGCCACGGCGTCTTCGGCTATACCCTGGACCCGCTGAAGCTCAAAGAGGTCGTCGTCGAGCGGATGAGCCAGCTTTACGATTGGCGCCTCACCCCAGACGATATCTTGTTTTCGCCCGGCATGGTACTGGCGCTTTGCGCAACCTGCAGCGGCTTTGGCGCGCCCGGCGATACCGTGCTGATTCAGACGCCCGTTTACGGCTCCTTCTTCAAGGCAGTCCGCGCCAATCGCAAGTTCGTTGGCAACATTGACATGGGGTATGTCGCTGACGACGCGCATCACTTCCATTATGAAAACGACTACGACGAGTTTGAGATGGTCGCGCGCGATCCACAAACGTCGATCCACTTGCAATGCAACCCGCAGAACCCGGCCGGCTTCATGTATTCGCGCGAAGAACTGGAACGCATCGGCGAAATCTGCCTGAATCACAATCTATTGATCGTCGCCGACGAGATTCACTCCGATCTGATCCTCGAGGGCGACCACATCCCCATCGCCACTTTGTCCGACGAAATCGCCCAAAATACGCTGACCATGATCGCGCCGAGCAAGACCTACAATCTCGCCGGCTTGGCTTGTTCAGTTTTGATCGCCCAGAACAAGGAAATCCGCGAAACGATGGCGGCGGCGCTGCAGAGCATCAGCGCGCACGTCAACATCATGGGTTACGAAGCGGCTTTCGGCGCCTACAGCGGCGGCGACGAATGGCTGCGGCAGCTGCTGGTCTATCTTAAAGCCAATCGCGATTTCGCCATTCGCTATATCCGCGAGCACATGCCACTGATCAAAACCACCGTCCCGACTTCGACCTATCTGCTGTGGATGGATATGCGCGATTTGCCGATTGAAGGCGATCTGATTGAGTTCTGCCAGGATAGCGCCGGCATCGCCCCCAGCCCCGGCACCTTTTTCGGCGACGCCGGCGAAGGCTTCGTGCGCTTAAATTTCGGCTGCCCGCGCTCCACCCTTGAGGCGGGCTTGGAGCGGCTGCGGGCTGCCGTCGAGCAGCTTGTGCAAACCGCCTGACCGAGGAGAACGACTCGTGCCCCGCCCCTTCTTGATTGACACTGACGCCGGCTCCGATGACGCGGTGGCGATTCTGATGGCGCTGCGCTGCGCCGATGTCGATGTCCGCGCGATCACTGTCGTCGCCGGTAACGTGCCGCTGCCGCAAGGCTTGGTCAATTCGCTCTATTTCACCGAACTCTGCGACACCGATGTTCCGGTCCACGCCGGCGCCGCCGGTCCTATGCTGCGCGAATATGTCTCCGCCGACTGGTTCCACGGCGCCGATGGCTTGGGCGATTGGGGCGACCGTTACCAACCGCAGCGCGCCACTGCCAGTGACATGCACGCCATTGACGCGATCATCGAAACCGCCCGCTCCACTGAAGACCTCGTCATCGTGACGCTGGGTCCGCTAACCAATCTGGCGCTGGCGCTCTCCAAAGCGCCGGATATCGTCCCGCTGGTATCGCGCTGCGTCGTGATGGGTGGCGCCGCCTGCACCAACGGCAATGTCACGCCCGCCGCCGAATACAATATCTGGTGCGACCCGGAAGCGGCGCGGATCGTATTTCGCTCCGGATTGCCGATCGAGATGGTCGGCTGGGAATTCAGCATCGGCGAATTTGTCCTCTCGCTTGACGACATCGAATTCGTCCGAAGCATCAAAACTCCTTACGCCGACTTCACCATCGACTGCAATATCAATGGCATGCGCGGCTACGAGATTCAGACCGGCGAGATAGGCATCTCCCTGCCTGATGGCGTAGCGATGGCGGTCGCGATTGATCCCACGATCTGCACCGCCAGCAGCCATCACTATGTCGATGTCGAATGCGACAGCGAGTTGACCCGTGGCATGACCGTGGTGGACAAGCTCAATCTAGCCGACGACGAGCGCAATCAGCCCGTCTGGCGCCAACTGCTGTCGACCGCGAACCAGCCGTCCATCTGCTGGGAGTTGGACGCCTCCCGTTGGAAAGCCCTTCTCTATCAGCTTCTCCGCTAACAGCGCAAGCGACGCAACCTTGCCGCAACTCGCTGCGTATTCGCAGTGAGACCTTGTGATGGAGATACAGAGATGGATCACGAGCCGCAGAAACCGAAGAATCAGCGCGACTGGGTCGAGGAGATGGAAGTAGCCGGCAACGAGCTGGTCGACCGGGTCAAAACCTTGGTGGCCGAAGGCAACGTCCGCCGCTTAATCATCCGCAACGCCAACAACGAGGTGCTGATCGAAGTGCCCTTGACCTCGGCCGTCGTCGTTGGCGGCGTCGCCACCCTGATCAGCCCGGTGCTGGCGGCGCTGGGCGCGTTGGCGGCGCTCTTCGCCAAACTCAAACTCGATATCGTTCGCGCCGAAGACATCGACGAAGACGCCGAAACCATCCTGATATCGGGCGACGATGTCACCGATGTGACGCCCGCGGACGATTGACCACTGCCTGGTTGTCAAGCCTCAGGCTGCGCCGCATTGCTCTACGGCCTGTCCTCTACTTGATGGTTCGATTCTGTCTCTACCAAATGCAAACCGACGATCATGACCTTATCGCAGAGGAAGCGAGGCAACACATAGGCTCGCCCTCACAGCGCGCTCGACTTTCTCGAAGTTCTCGGCGATAAAACGATTGCCGCTTCAGAATTGGCGAATATACATATCGCCTCAGTTCAGCGTGCAGTAGGAAATGCCCCCAACTTGGGCTATACTAAGCGGGAATCCGAAACACAAAACGTCGGGCTGATTTACGCGTTGCGAACGCCAGCGCCGCGAGCCGAATACAGAGGTCAACCATGATTGTTAGCGTGCTTCAAGAAAACTTGGCGAGGAGCCTGAATATCGTCACCAAGGCGGTTGACAGTAACCCGCCCTTGCCCGTCCTCGCCAACGTCCTGTTGGAGACGGAAGACTCGCGCTTGAAAATATCCGGCACCAACCTCGAAGTGAGCATCAGCGTTTGGATTGGCGCCAGGGTGGAGCAAGCCGGCAGCATCACGCTGCCAGCCAGGACCTTCAGCGAATTGGTCGGCAGCTTATCGCCAGAACGTATAGACCTGCGCCTGGATGCCGCTACCCATACCGTGCACCTGCGTTGCGGCGTACAAACCTCCAACATCCGCGGCATCGACGCCGATGAGTTCCCGCCCGTCAATCACAATGAAAGCGCCGATCTGCAGGTCCCGGGCGAAACCTTGCGCGAGATGATTAACCAGACCGCCTTCGCCGCCGCGCGCGAGCAGAACCGACCGATTCTCACCGGCGTTTACCTCCAGCTTGAAGGGCAAACGATGACGATGGCCGCCGCCGACGGTTACCGCCTGGCGGTGCGCACGGCCGAGATCGGCGAAAGCTTCGACGAGAGGCAAGACATGGTCGTGCCGGCGCGCACGATGAGCGAAGTGGCGCGCATCGTCGAAGACGAACATGAGGTCGGCGTTTCGTTGCCAACTCAGCGCAACAGCATCACCTTCTTCGCGCCGAATGTATTGGTCTCGTCACAGCTGTTGGAGGGGCGCTTCCCAGACTTCGCCTCCATCATCCCGCGCTCCTTTGTCACTTCCACGGTGATGTACACTGACGACTTGCTGCAAGTCTGCCAGCGCGCGGAAATCTTCGCCCGCGACAACGCCAACAGCGCCAATCTGCAAGTCAAGCCAGCCCAGAATCCGGGCGAACCGGCGGAAGTCCTGATCGGCGGCAAGAGCGCCGAGCGCGGCGACAGCGAGGGCATGCTGGACGCCACCGCCGAAGGCGAGCCGCTCGATATCTCCTTCAACATCCGCTACCTGATTGATGTGCTGCGTGTCATCAACGAAGAGCGCGTCGTCTTCCAGAGCAACGGACCGGAGAATCCCGGCGTGCTCAAGCCGGAGAATCGCGAAGACTTTGTCCACGTCATCATGCCGATGAGCAAGTAGCGATCTGCCTCGCTCTGGCTACTACATCATGATCCAGCCGTCGAATGCGCGACGCGTACGCCCCAACATGCCGAACTACGGCGTCATGCCGGGCGACGTAGACGCTATGCTGACTTGGGATTGGGTCGATCAGCAGATGCACAGCGCTCACAATTACTGGATCTGCAGCGTTTGTGGCGATGGCCGCCCTCACAGCGTTCCCGTCTGGGGCGCCTGGGTCGAAGGAAACTTGTACTTCGGCACAGACCGAAGCTCGGTCAAGGCGCGCAATATCGCGCGGGACAACCGCGTTGTCGTTCATCTTAACAGCGGCGACGAGACGGTGATTTTTGAAGGCCATGTGGTGGAAGCAGAAGTCCCAGAGACCTTGCTCAAAAGAATCACAGCGCGCTATGTCGAGAAATATGTTCTCGATCCCGAATTAGAAGATTCAGGCGACCTGCTGTTGCGCCTGCTGCCGCGGAAAGTCATGGCTTGGCTCGAGCGCGATTACCCAGCCACCGCAACTTACTGGCTCTTCGACGTCTGACCTTTGAACTGAATCAAACCCCGCTTGCCATTGACGCGCCAATCCGGATCACAGCAGTCTAACTGTTCCGCTGTCCCCGCTGACTGCAATCCGACCACCGGGTCGCTCTTCAGCGTCCGCAGACAGAGCACCGGCGCGTCAAGATAGTTCACCACATCGCCGAAGGGTGTGTACGGTGTCCAGAGGCAATCACCTACCGCCCGCCGATAATTGGCATCACCCTTGATGATGACCAGCCGCGCCTCGTTTAGCTGCTTCCAAAGCGGCGCCGGCAAGTCCCACAATAAGCGACTGCTATTCCAGTAGGGATGCGGCAGGAAGCGCAAGCGCCCCTCGTCCCAAGCGGCGCGCAGTCGCCTGGCAAGCGCGGCCGGTTTTGGTCCCCGGCCTTCCATCTCAGCCAGCATCATCCACACATCGGCCGGCGCGGCATCGCTGACAAAAGTCGGATGCGCCTTGAGCCATATCACCACCCTGGGCGTCACGTGGCGCAGCAGAGCATCGCTTAGCGCCAGATCCATCGCCAATTCACTGCCGGCGTTGTCGGCCACGATGTGCGCGGGCGCGTGACCCCGAACGCCTTCCCCTGACATCCGCGATTCGCTGAGATAAGTCATCAACGCTTCACGGTCATCCACCAGCAAATCATCCGCGCTGATGCTGGTGCCCCGCTCCATCGACGCCGCATAGCTGAGGTCGATGCGATTGCCCCACAAAGCAAACTCGACCGCGCGACGCACTTCGCTATCGGGCGAGTCAAGCGGTTGGTACGCGCGTTCGATCAACTGCCAGAGCGCATCGCCGTGCAATTCGTCAAGCTTCTTGGGCAAGAAGGGGTCGCGCCCACTCTCGTGCCAGCGCGCCGCTTCGATCAAGCAGCGGTAAGCGTAAGTCTCGGCGAAGAACCACTCGGCATTATGCCAGGTCGGCTCGCCCCCGACGATATCGCGCTGCTTTTGCAAAGCGCTGGACCACGCCGCCTCATCGCCGGTATGCGTCAGCTCCATGTCGTCGATGCGCGCTCCGGACGCGATATCGTTTCGCAACATGCACAGTCGTCTCGTGATGTCGGGAGGATAATCGGAATTCAGGGCAATTGTCTCGTCGATGATCGCGGGCAAGCGAACGCGCATTGTATTATTGGCAAAGGCGTTGCTCATGTCCGTGCGAATCGGCGCCGGACGCCCGCTGCTATCGTTCATGATCTGCCTGTCAAATGCGGTAATGAATCAGGCGCCGCGATAGATGGTGACATAGCGCCGCGGTTCATCGCCGACGCTGGCGGATTGCATCCGCGCTTGCCGCGCCAATTGATGTTGGCGTTTGCGCACTTGCGACGCTTGCGGCCGTAGGTCGATATAGTCTTCGCCAGCGCGTATGCGGCTGATGGCTCGTTCCGCCTCGAGCAGCGCCTCGCCGAAGACATCGGCATCGCGCCGCCCATTCAATCGAAATAGATCCACCAGGAAATTCTCCATCTGCGTCACCGTGTTGGCGCGCAAGACATAAATGGATAATCCCCGCTTCTCGCCATCGCTGATTAAGCGCGGCCGGCGGCGATAATGCGTCTTCAGGGTGACGATCGCCTCAGCCTCGCCAAAATCATCGGTCAGCAGTAAGGGCGCCGATAGCCGGCGCGCCGCCTGCTCCAAACGGTTGCGCGCCACGCCGTAGGCATACACGGCAATCGGACGCAGATGACGCCCGTCAAGGCCGCCGACGCCTTCCTTCATCTCGTTGCGCGTCACCCCATTGTCACGGTTGCCCCGCACCACATGCGCACTCGTCGACTGGCTGCTGCCGCTGCGCTGCAGGCCGCCATGCCGGGCAGGGGCGGACCGTGAATCCGTTTCCGGCAAATATTCGCTGACGTGAATGGCGCCCGTTTTATCTCTTTCGCGCAATTCCGCCGGCAAGGGACGGTTGCGGAGCATCGCATCAACAGCTGTCGCCACATCCGCGTGCACCACCAGGCGATCGCGCGCTTGAATCTCAATCATAATATCGAAGGTCGGCGCCGTCCGCCGCTCCAATACGACCTTTTGTGTGCCTCGCCGGCGCGCCTCATCATCCGACAGGGTCACCGATTCGATGCCGCCGATCAAGTCGGACAAGGTCGGATTGAGCAGCAGGTTTTCCAGCGTGTTGCCATGCGCCGTGCCGATCAATTGCACGCCGCGTTCAGCAATCGTGCGCGCCGCCTTGGCTTCCAGTTCGCGCCCAATCTCGTCAATGATGATGACTTCCGGATTGTGATTCTCCACCGCCTCGATCATGACCTCATGCTGGCGATCGGGCTGCGAAACTTGCATGCGCCGCGCCTTGCCTACCGCCTGGTGCGGAATATCGCCGTCGCCGCCAATTTCGTTGGAGGTGTCGACAATCACCACGCGTTTATCCCGAGCCCGAACGCGCGCCGCCTCGCGCAACAGCGTCGTCTTGCCCACGCCGGGGGGACCCACCAGCAGCACGCTCTGCCCCGCTTCAATCAGATCGTCGATGATGTCGATGGTGCCGTAGACCGCCCGCCCGACGCGCAAGGTCAAGCCGACGATCTTCCCGCGGCGATTGCGAATGGCGGAAATCCGGTGCAGCGAACGCTCGATGCCGGCCCGATTGTCATCGTCAAACTCACCGAGCTCGTCGATTAGCAGACGTAGATCAGCCTCGGTCACCTCAGTGTCCGAGAGTTCAAATTCCTTATCGGTGTATCGGGCGGCGGGCGTCCGTCCAAGATCAAGGACGATTTCCAGGAGTCTGCTGGTTTCTCCATACTCATCAATCGCGCTTTGAATCCGCGCCGGCAATATATTTTTGAGTATGTCAAAATCGTCAGTTATGCGTTTGTCCATGTATCGGGTGGCTGTCCTCCCATTCAGATTTCAAGATTCAGTTGTCGCTGCCTGTCTAAGCGATCACAGGCGCGGCGATACTCTCCTCGAGCCGGAGTCTCTCGATCGCCGAGCGTCTTCGTCACCGACCATTCTCAGTGTGGCGGCCGGCTTCTGTCCCCCGCTTGTCGCCAGCTTGACACTCTCAAACGACGTCTGCCGGACGCCGGCGGTCAAATGCTTGACCATCACCGCTTGTTCCAGCCAGGGATCGAAATCCAGATCAAGCATCGCGTTTTCCAGCCAGCCTTGATAGCCGCGCACACAAACGTAAATCGGCAGTTTTCGACAGCGGTCGATTTGCCGCATGGCAGAGAAGACAATCTCGGGCGCGTCGCTGAGCACTTCCGGATGCAGGTAGGGCATCAGATAAACGCCATGTTTGCCTTCTGAATAGGCGACATAGGCTTCGATCTGCCCTTCCTTGCGGTAAACCAAACCAGCCATTTCCGTCGACGGTCCCAGGACGGTCTGCAAGATCCGCGGAATCGTACAGCCGAGCAAAGCGGCGATGCCAATCTGGTCGTCCTCGGTCTCTTCAGTGACCGTCAAACGAGCCCGCTCAAAACCAGTTGCGACCGGTCCATGCCGCCAAATGACCTGCCGTGAATAAACGGCGTAGCCCGCGCGGCGCATGGTTTCAAATAGCCGGTGGCTCAACTCCACTTCTCCCACCAAGGTATGCGCGCCATTTCTGCCCGCACCATCAGCCATTGCGTCGAGCATATGCAGCCAAATCGTATCGTCTTCATGCGCTTCGAGCGTCGGCGCCAGGCAGACAATATGCGCATTCGTCTCGCCGGGACGATAACGGAATTGCCCCACAACATCTTTGTCATCGTGGTTCGCAACCAGCGTATGCAGCCCGCGCGGAAAGACAATGCTGGACAATGTGGCGCCGCTCTGCCCGCGCGCGTCTTCGGTCAAACCGAACTCGCTGTGTAAGACGATGGCGTTCTGCTTCAAACGCAGCATCAGCGGCAGATCAAGCAGTTTCATCGTATGCGCGTCTGTCTGACTATGCATGCTCACCTCGCAACCGCTATCGGTCCGCGCACCCATATTGTATCATTTACCGGCTAAGCATGACAACGCTGGCGAAGTTTAGCGCGAGCAAAACTCGTGACGGAATGTTTTCTCGCCCAAAAAAATGTAGACATGTGAGCGATGAATCCGCCGCCCACAGCCAGCCATTAACAGAAGCGACAATCAGTAATACCATTGAGCGAAACTGAATTCAGCGATAGAGAAGTCAAACATGGACAAGCTGCGCGTCGCTTTCATCGGAACCGGACGAATCTCCGACTTGCATGCCCTGGCCTATCTGGACGACGAACGCGCTGAACTCGTCGCCCTTTGCGACAGCAACATAGAAGTGGCTCGTCAGCGCGCGCGGAAGTGGCGCGTCCCGATGGCGAGAGTGTTCTCCCATTATCATGACCTGCTGGCCTTGGAAGACATCGACCTGGTGGAGATTTTGCTGCCGCATCATTTGCACTTCCGGGCGACACTTGATACGGCCGCGGCGGGAAAGCACATCTCGGTGCAAAAGCCAATGGCGCTGAATCTCGCGCAAGCCGACGAGATGGTGGCGGCGGCCCATGAAGCCGATGTCATTCTGAAAGTATACGAAAACTTCATCTTCTATCCGCCCGTGCAGCGCGCCAAAGCCTTGATCGACAATGGCGAAATCGGTGACCTCCTCACGATCCGCATCAAAAGCAACTCCGGCGTCAGCCCCACCGAATGGCAAGTGCCGGCATCGGCGCGGGCTTGGCGCCTGAATCCGGAAGAGTGCGGCGGCGGACCGCTGGTATTCGATGATGGTCACCACAAGTTTGCTCTCGGCTGGCATTTCATGGGCATGGCGCAAGAAGTGCACGCCTGGATCGGCAGCACCGAAGTCGCGCCCGGCGAATACCTAGATGCCCCAGCAATCGTCTCGTGGAAATTCTCAAACAATCGCTACGGCTCGTTGGAAGCGGTCTACTCTCCGGAATTGCAGCTCGACACCCAGCATTACGCGCAGGACGATCGCATTGAAATCACCGGCAGCAAAGGCGTCATCTGGGTGACCCGCGGGCACGGCAAAATGATGGACCTGCCGCCGGTGCTGATGTACAAAGACCAACAGACGCGAGGCTTTTCCGATATGCCAGTCGGCTGGGAGCACAGCTTCATCAACTCGACGAAGCACTTCATTGACGCCTATTTCGCCGGCGAGCCGCCAAGCTTAACCGGCGAAGAGGGACGCGATGTGCTTCAATTCGCCCTGGCCGCGCAAGAATCCGCGCGGATTGGGGCGGCGGTCCAGCTCTGACGACAGGGCTCATTCGTCCCGAACGGTGATAGTGTCGCCCTCCATGGCGCTAATCGTCGCCAATGAGTGGATCGGCACATCGTAGTGCGCCTGCATCGCCGCGCGGCCGCCTTCAAAAGTCTTTTCCACCACCACCCCGACGCCGACCAAGTTGGCTTTCGCGCTCAAGACAATCCGCGCCAGCGCCAGCAAGGTCTTGCCAGTCGCCAAAAAGTCATCAATGATCAGCACATTTTCTCCCGCATGGAGGAATTCCGCCGAAACCAACAGCAAGGTTTCGCCGCCTTTGGTATGGCTCGGCGCCGTCTCGAGGAAGACCGGACCGGACATCGTGATTGGTTTCCGCTTTCGCGCGTAAACCACCGGCACCTTCATCTCAATGCCAGTCATCAGCGCCGGCGCAATGCCCGAAATCTCCGCGGTCAAGATGCGATCGACTGGTGTGCCGCTGAAGCGCGCGGCGATGGCGGCGCCCATATCGGCCATCAAGGCCGGATCCAGCTGGTGATTGATAATGCTGTCAACTTTGAGAATGCCCCCGCCGAGGTTGACGCCTTCCGCCCGAATCCGCTCAATCAGCGCTTTCATATGTCCGCTCCAAGTACCCGGTCACGGGCCTAGATCTGCTCAGGCTTGCGCCAAGACGCGCGTGATCTGCTCGATGTGATCCAGATCATGCGCGCTGACCTGCATCAGGGCATCGGTCATGCTAAAACTGTCGCGCTCCGGATGGACGCCGCCCCGCGCCCATTGCGCCGGCGTCAAAGCTTCGAAGAAAGCGGCAAAGCGAGCGCGAGAAGCCTGCAGCGCGCCGTAGGCATCGGCGAGCGATTCCGCTTGATATTCGCGCTCAATCGCCATCGCCTCATGATCGAAAGCCGGCAGTTGCGGATGGTCACCCTCCAGCATCATCATCGCGCGGTTGTAGAAAATCTCATCGAAATCGCGCAGGTGGCAGACGATCTCAATGATCGACCAACCTTCAGGACCGTCGCGCAAGCCCCGCGCGTCCTCAGCGGAGACCTTTCGCAAGATGTGGCCCAGAATCTCGCAGCTCAGCCGCATGGAGTTGATCTGACGCTCGCGCGCCTGGCGCCAGGTCGTTCCCAATTCGCTCATAGTCCCATTCCTTGGCTTGACCTCGTGCTTGAGACGCATTCTAGTCCCTATGGCGGCGCTGCGCCATATCACAGAATACACTTAGGCGATCGCCCACAGCTTCACCTGATTGTCGCCGGCGCCAGAGGCCAGCATCGTGCCTGCGGGATGAAAGCCGAGCGCCAGCACCGGCCGTCGGTGCGCCAACAACGCTGTCAATTCCCGCGCGGAGTCGGCATCCCAGATTCGAACCGCATTGTCCCGGCCGCCGCTCGCCAGCAGCGCCCCATTAGGAGAGAATGCCAAGGCGTCGACGCCGCCCGCGTGCCCTCGCCAAGACAGCGATCCAGCGCCTTCACCCAAGGACCAGAGGCCGATCATCATGTCGCGGCTCGCGGAAGCCAGCGCCGCATTCCCGGGCCGCAAGGCAATGCGCCGGATCCGATCAGCGTGACGGCCAATGACTTCCGAAACATTCCACGTCTCGATATCCCAGCCGCGAATCTTGCCATCCCGCCCCGCCGAATAAAGACGCCGGCTATCGCTGGCGAAACAAAGCGTCGTTACTCCAGCCGGATGACCGGCGAGCGCTTGCACTTGCTCGCCAGCCTCGACAGACCAAATCCGAATTGCTTTATCCGTGCCTCCCGAAGCCAGCAGGCGCCCATCCGGGCTGAAAGCGAGCGCTTCGACCGAGCCGTCGTGACCACTCAGTGTTTGCGAAAGGGACGCTTGATTGCCGGCGAGGACGTAAAGTGCAATTGTCGTGTCTGCACGGCCCGCTGCCAGCAGCTTTCCGTCAGGACTAAAGGCAATATCTTTGACCGGCGCCACCTGCGAGCGCAGTCGAATACTGGGCGCGCCGCCGAAGCCGTCGACGTATATCGCGATGCCATCACCCCCGCCGATCGCCAGCTTGTCGCCACCGGGCGACCAGCACAGAGCCGATATCCAGCCGACTCGCACAGTTCCCAGGCAGCGCAGTGACGTAACATTGTCTCGATTGATCATTTGTAAGCTCAAGGCGATGCCTCTGATACGCTGCCCGCATTCATCCGCCGCAGCGGCAAGATGTCCACTCGTTGCACAGGCGCCGAATATGATTATAATGGCTGCCGGTCCATTCAAACGAGATTCGCCATGGCTCATATCAGGACATCGCTCGCCGAGATTCGTCAACTGGAACACGCGTACGAAACGACGATTCCGCGCGCCTTCCTGGACGAAAACCAGCACGTCAACGTGCAGTACTATGTGCATTTGGTGGAGCGCGGTTTGGGCGAGATCTTTCAGCGCGTTGGCTTGGGCGAGCGTTACGCGGCGGCTGATGAGATTGGCAACTTTGCCCTGGAGCAGCACATTCGCTATCTCGCCGAATTGCTTCAAGGCGACCGAGTCAGAGTCTACATCCGTCTCGTCGATCTCTCGCCGAAGCGCGCCTATTTCCTCGCCTTCCTCCTGAATGAAACTCGTGAGGAGCTGGCAGCTACCGTTGAAGTCGTCATGATGAATGTCGACGTAAAGCTACGGCGGGGGAGGCCATTCCCGACGGTGGCGAAAGCCAATCTAGATGCACTGCTGGCGAGGCACCGCGGTCTCGCCTGGGATCCGCCAGTCTGCGGCGTCATGCGCGTCTAGCGCTTCACTGGTCCAACAACCCATTCTCATTGAGCCACTCGCGCAAGAGCTCGGCAAAGACGCGATTGCCCAATGAGTTCCAATGCAGGTCATCGGCATAATAGAGCAGCTCGCTTGTCGCCGCCCGCTCCTGCATATCCGCGAGGGCATCATAGCAGAGCAGCTCCAGCTCGGCGCAAAGGTCGAGCATTGCCAGCCGTGCGCTGCTGATGGCGCCAATGTCACTGCCGAGCGCGGCTGCCGTAAACGACGCGTAGACTTCCTCACGCGTCGGCACGAGCGCAACCACAAGCTGGCCGCCCCAAACCGAAACAAGTTCCTGCGCGCTATCGAAGGCGGCGCGCGAAATCTCGTAGCCGGCTTGATTGACCGCCCGCGACATATCCAAGGCTTCTGACTCGTAAGGCTGTCCAAAGCGCAGTTGCTCACCAGTTGGTAAAGTCACGGCATAGCGTTCGTCGAATTCAGCCGCATTGGGATCGCGGAAGCGGCGCCAAGCGGGCAGGACACTCTCTAACACGGCGTAAAGGGCGGACCGCATCCGCAACCAAGACCGCAATTCGTTCGGCTCGCCAACATCAGCGCCGTCCGCATTACTGTCGTCGTCCAGCGGCTCGAGCTTTCCGCTCGCGCTGAACAGACCGTAATCGTCATTGAAGTCATTGCCGAAGAATTGCCAGATCACCAGAGGCGGTTTCAATGGCGATCCGAAGTCTTGCAGAATCAGCAGATGGCTGTGGCTGCCCGTGCCCGGTTGACCGAGATTGACGATTCCCAAGCCCGTTTCCCGCTCCAAATGCGTCACCCAACAGTCCGCGCGCTCGGTGAAACAGAAGGCGAAGGAGTCGCCAACGATGACGGCGTCGACAAAGTAATTCACGGGCCGCGTCCGGAAGCCGATACCCCCGCCCTCCCAAAGCTCGATGGTGCTCAGGTGGAATCGTACGCTCGGGCTGCCGAACTGCAGAGCATCCACCAGCCCCGGCTTCAAGACGAAATGATGATCGGGATTGCGCGTCCAAGCCCGGTCCCAGGGCTCGGGATAGGGAACGCCATGCATCGCGATATGCGCCGCTTCCTGCAATCGGGGAGGCAGCGCCGCGGTGAACAGGCGCAGAGCAAGCTCCAGGAGCGCCAAAACGACGATCAGCCAGACGAAGATGATCAAGAACCATCTGAGCCGCTTCCGCAGAACCATACAAGAAGTCTATCCAGGCGGAGCAGCCGCGTGAGGCGAGCGCTTGGATTGATCCGCCCTTACAACTCGCGCGGGTAGGACGTTAGCGAGTCAATGCCATCCTCGGTGACAACGACGTTGTCCTCAATGCGAACGCCACCCACTCCGGGAATGTAGATGCCGGGCTCGATGGTGAAGACCATACCCGGCTCCAACAGTTGCGTGTTGCCTTCCACGATGTTGGGCAACTCGTGTACGCTCAAACCGAGCCCATGCCCCAGCCGGTGTATGAAATAGGGACCGAAGCCGGCCGACTCGATCACGTCTCGCGCGACCCGGTCAACCGCTTCGCAGCTCGCGCCGGCGCAGGCGAATTCGCGCGCCGCCTTGTTCGCGCCATACACGGCATCATACATCGCCCGCATCTGCGCGGTCGGCTCGCCATAACAGAATGTACGCGTGATATCGGCCGGATAATCGTTATGGCGCGCGCCGAAGTCGATCAGCAGGAATTCGTCGGCGCCCCAGACGCGGTCGCCCGTATCCCCATGCGGCAGTCCACTCTTTTCGCCGGTCAGGACCAAGAGAAAAGCAGTTCCCTGCGCGCCCCGCTCGACCATTTCGGCCGAGAGTCTGTCGGCGATTTGGCGCTCGGTCATTCCCGGGCGCGCCCATTCCATCGTCGCCGCGAGGGCGGCTTCGCTGATATCAATCGCTTTTTGCATATTGGCAATCTCTTCCGGCGCCTTGCGCGCGCGCAGGTCGAGGAACAGGTCGCCCACATCCAGCGCATTCTCCGAAGCCAAGCCCGCTGTCTCCAGCGCCCGCCATTCGAAGAAGCGCAGCGTCTGGCCATCCATTGCGCAGGTCGTCTCCGCAGGCGCCAAGGCCGCCACCGCCTCGCGAAACGCGCCTTCATAGCCGCCCTGGTCCGTCCACATAAAGCGGCGCGCCTCCAAATCCGGCCGCGCTTCCAGCTTGGCCACTTCCAACTCCGGAATGATGAACGATATCCCTTGCCGGCCATACAAGCCGAGAATGGGGCGTTCCGACAAGTGAAAATGCAAGCCCGTGAAGTAAATCATGTTTTCGCCCGGAACAAAGGCGACCAGATCAGCTTCGCTCTGCTCCAGCAAGGCATCCAAGCGCGCGGCATAGTTGATTGTCACAGCAGCCCCCTGTCCATCCAAGTTAGCTTCCTCGATTGTAGTCCACAGCCCCGTCTTTCGTCCACAGGCAGGCGCGCCCAGCCGGCGCTTCGGCACAACGCGCTCATTCTGCAATTCAGGGACTGACAGTTTCGGCTGCGGCGTTTATCGTACTGGCGAATCCAAAATCAGGAACCACTCGCGGAGGAGGCGAAGACGCATGCGCTTGCATTACCATTTGCTCGATGTCTTTAGCGATCGTCAATTTGGCGGCAACCAACTGGCGGTCTTCCCCGATCCGCCGCGGGACTTGCCGGCGAAGACGATGCAGCAGATCGCCAAGGAACTCAATCTCAGCGAGACCACATTCGTCTTCCCGCCTGCGGATCCCGCCGCCGACTTCCGGCTGAGGATATTCACGCCGGCCGCCGAACTGCCGATGGCGGGCCACCCCACCGTCGGCACAGCCTACCTGCTCGCTCGCCTGGGCGCATTGGGACGCATCGCGGAGGCAACGACGATCGTTTTCCAGGAAGGCATCGGACCAATAGCAGTGACTGTCCGCGCTGACGAAAGAGGCGAACCAAGGGATGTATGGATGGAACAGCCGA
This sequence comes from Chloroflexota bacterium, assembly GCA_026707665.1. Classification (GTDB taxonomy): domain Bacteria; phylum Chloroflexota; class Anaerolineae; order Aggregatilineales; family Phototrophicaceae; genus UBA6055. The sequence continues at coordinate 16,731 of JAPOWK010000117.1, read as the reverse complement.
TACCGCAATTCCTTGGCATATACCAGGATCGCGCAAGCATCGCCGCGATGCTGTCACTGACCGTCAGCGACCTCCAAGATGGCGCGCCCATTCAGGTTCTCAGCGGCGGATTGCCCTTCCTGTTCATCGTGCTCAATTCGCTGGGGGCAGTTCAGAAGATTCGCCTGCGCCTCGACCTTTGGGCTGAGCGCTTGGCGGGCACGCCGGCAGCAAACATTTTCGCGACCACAACCGAAACTGTCTGCGAAGATTCTACCGTTCACAGTCGCATGTTTGCGCCAGCGCTCGGCATCAGCGAAGACCCGGCCACCGGCTCTGCCAGCGGACCGCTTGGCGCCTATCTGCTGAAGAACGGCTTGGCGCCAAGCGGTGACATGGTCAGCGAGCAAGGCTTCGAGATTGGCCGTCCGAGTTTCATTCAAATTAGGGTGAGGCGGAACGGCGATGATTTCAGCCACGTCGCCATCGGCGGTCGTTGCGCTTATGTCGGCAATGGCACGCTGGTTATCGCTTAACCGAGCGCCCGCCTGAATTATGCTAGAATGAAGCTGATAATACCCGTTGGTGCTTATGAAGACTCTTAGCGCGCCGATAGACCATTATGAAGCCTCTGCGGTATTCTACGGCTTGCTTGCCGGGGAAGACTACCGCAACCGCGTCGCCGGCAGTTGCATCTATTGCTGCCCGCGCTGCCGCCATCGGATTCGTTTTCGCTGGCGCAGTTTTTATCAGGCTGATGGGCGCTCCTGCTTCAAGCGCAAACTTCGGCGTGTCTTCGACGACATGACGCCGCCGCTCTCCACGAAAGAGCAGGGAATTCTTGATTTCTTTTGCCCGACCTGCTCTGCGCCAACGCGCATTATTTTCAGCGCCGAAGACTACTCGAAAATCGCCTATCACTTTGACATCTACGCCGCGCTGGTGGGTGCCGGGAAGCCGCCCAAATGAAAAATGTTTTCGCCACCCTGCATGACTACGACCCGGGCATGCTCCCCGCCTTGGCCGAATTCTGGCGTGTTGATGGCAAAAGCCTGAACGATGAAGAATTGATTCGTCAGCTTCAGAGCGCCATGCTGGACGCGGCGATCACCGAAGCCGCCTGGGATCGGCTGGATGAACCAGCGCGAACCGCCTTGCAGCTGCTGGTCAGCAGCGCGCAGAGCCGCATGAAGATAGCCCAGTTCGAGCGATTCTACGGCAAAATCCGGAAGTTGGGGCGCGCCCAAATAGAGCGTGAAAAGCCGCATATTCTTGGCCAAAGCATCGCCGAAACCCTGTATTACCGCGGCTTCATCGGCGAAGGCTTCGACAATTTGGAAGACAATCTGATCGGCTTCATCTTCGTGCCGACCGATCTCATCGCCGCCCTGCCCTTGCACAAGACGAGCTATGAGAAGCTAGGCGACGACACGAGGTCCGCAAGCGAAGACATGCCCGCCTTGGGGCTGGTCAACGAAGTCGACGATGTCAGCCGTGCCGATACATCGATTGTCGATGACTTGACGTCGCTGCTGGCGTCGTTGCAAGCGCGCCCGGCAGCCGTGGATGGGCAGCGTTTGGCGCCGGACGATACCGCGGCCATCAAATCCATCCTCTTGCAGCCGGATGAGAGCCGGCTTTCCTTCTTGCTGGGCATCGCCGAAAGCGCGGACCTGATCAACCGCGACGATGGCAAGGCGCATCCCAAGCGCAAGGAGGCTAGAATCTGGCTGGAGGCGCCGCGCGCCCGTCAAATCGAGCGGCTGGCAAAAGCCTGGCTGGCCAGCCGGACTTATCGCGAAATGTGGCATGTCCCCGGCCTGTATCCGGAGGACTCCGGTTGGTCCTACGATGCGGCCGCCGCCCGCAAGGCGGTGATGCAACTGCTGGCGGATCTGCTGCCCGAGCAGGGTTGGGTATCTGTCAACGATCTGATCGAGATCATCAAAGAATTCGAACCGGATTTCCAACGCCCTGATGGCGATTACGACAGTTGGTATATCCGCAATGAATCCGGCGAGTTTCTGTCCGGTTTTGAAAGTTGGGACGCGGTCGAAGGGTCTCTCATCGAGTTTTGTCTGCTGGGTCCCATGCACTGGCTTGGTCTGGTGGATATTGGCGAGGATGTCATGCGATTGACGGCCTACGGCCGCGGCTTCCTGGAACTCAGCGATTGGCCCCAGCCGGATGAGCCCAGCGCGCGCATAGATGCCCGCAGCGACGGCGCCCTGTTGGCGTCACGGCGGGTCAATCGCTTTGAGCGCTTTCAGTTGGCGCGTTTCGCCAATTGCCTGCGCGCGGGCGACCCCTATCACTATCGCATCGACGCGGCCAGCATCCAACGCGCCGCGGCGCAAGACATCAGCGCCAAGCATATCCATTCCTTTATCACGCGCCAGCTCAATGGCAAGCCAGTGCCGCTGCCGATTGTCAAGCTGCTTCGCAATTGGCAAGCCGGCGCCAAGACCTCAGTAACGCTCGAGTCCATGATCGTCCTGCGCACGACCGCCGAAGAAACGCTGGACAAGATTTTGGCGATTCCTGCCTTTCGCCGCTACTTGGGCGCGCGGCTCGGACCAACCGCCTGCGCCGTGCGCGAAGATCAGTGGGAAGCGCTTCGAGACAGCCTCGCGGAGAACGCCATCAATGTCGACATTTCGCCACTTCTCAGCGAAGACGACTGACCGACGGGCGCTCTCAGTCGCGCCTGACCCCCAAACGATACACGGCATTCTTCTTCCAGCGGGCGCGTTTGGCGACTTCACTAGCCGCCCGCGATAGCGACTCGCCCGCGTCCTGACGCTCGATCAATGCTCGCTTCACTTGCGCCTCGGACCAGACGGCACCGTCCGGATCGGCGCCGGCGATGACGAGCGTGACTTCGCCACGGGGATTGTCTTCGGCAAAGGCGTCGCGCAATTGACGCGCCGTGCCGCGATAAAACTGCTCGAACCTTTTGCTCATTTCGCGCGCCACGCAAACGCGCCTGTCGTCGCCCAGCGCCGCCGCAATCGCCGCGAGCGACTCGCCCAATCGGTAAGGACTTTCGTAAGCGACCAGAGTTTCGCTGCGATCGGCGAATTCTGCAAGCAATGCCTTGAGCGCCGACCTCTTGCGCGGCAGGAAGCCAAGATAGACGAAGCGGTCGGTCGCCATTCCCGAGCCCACCAGCGCCGTCGTCAACGCGCATGCGCCGGGCAGCGGAATCACCTCGTGACCGCGTTCGATGGCGGCCGCGATCAACTCGAACCCTGGATCAGAAATGCCCGGCGTGCCGGCATCGGAGATCAGCGCGACATCGCCAGTCTGCAAGGCAGCGAAAATCTTCTCCAGCTTGGCGAGCTTGTTGTGTTCATGATAACTGGTCATCGGCGTGTCAATGTCGTAGTGCCGCGTCAATACGCGCGAGGTGCGGGTGTCTTCCGCGGCGATCAGCGAGGCCTCGCGCAAAATACGCAACGCGCGCAGCGTCATATCCTCGAGATTGCCTATCGGCGTCGGGACAACGTATAGAGCGCCCATCAGCGATCAATTCCGCGCATGCCTAGGCCTGTCTAGGCGGAAAGACGTGCGCCAAGGCTTCCGGCATGACGCTCTTGAAGGCGGCCAGGCTATGACCGCTGCCCAGCTCGACAAAGCGGTAAGCCAATTCGGGGTCGTGACTCATACGGCGCTCGAGGATGCCGCGCAGCGCCAAAGCCGGCTGATAATAGCGCAGGTCTTGTTCATAGCGTCCGACCGATTGGAAGATGCGATTGGGCAAAATCGGCGAGTCGCGGAATCGTTGGGCAAACTCCTTCAATAGATGAACCGCCGGCTCCCGGCCCAGTGGCGGCGATACCAGGATCAAGTGCCCAAAGATGGCCGGGTTCTTCAAAGCAGCATGAACCGCCGCAATCGCGCCCTCGCCAAGGCCCCCCAGCCCCAGATCCAAGGGTTCGATCCGATGCTCCGCCTGCAAAAAGGGCAGCAACTCGGCGGCGATCATGGCGTAATGCTTTTCGTTGCCGACATATTCCGCGGCGCGCTCCGTTTGGCTGCCGCTGGCCAGCATGGCTATGATGATTGGCTCCATCCGCCCGTGCTTGATCAGCGCGTCTGCAATGTAGGGCACTTCCAGCGCGTTTATCGCCCACTGCCCGTCCATCAGAACCAGCAGGCGGTAATGGCGGGCGTCATTGGCGTCGTAGTCCGGCGGCGTATAAACCCACAGACTTCGCCCATCGAAGCCAAGCTGCGCCGAACTGAAGCGATGCCGATAGACGCGACCGCGAGCGACCGCGCTCATCGCCTTCCAGCTGGGAAACGGGCGGGCGCGCGGCATCTGCAAAACCGATGTATTGACGCGATTGCCCTGGATCGAGAGCGCGTTGCGCGCATCCGCCTGCCAAAAGCGGCCCACCCGATCCAGCAAATCCACTTCCTGCGCCAGAGGCGTGCCCGGGTCGTCAACCGCAAACATATAGTCAACCAGGGCATCGCGCTCGAAAAATCTCTGATAGTACCAAAGCGAGGTGTCATCCAGCCGGGTCATGCGCTCGAAGGGCGGATCACGCTTGATAATGTCCACGTTCAGCGCCACATTCTGCGCGGTCCAGGAATCGTAAACAAATGTCGCTTTGTTGCGCTCCACCCAGGGCCATTCGTCGTGCGTCAACAGCAATTCATCAACGAGATTCTGCCGATCATCCGCCGGCGTCTGGTAAATCTCGCAAAGAAACTGGATGAAGGAATTCCATCTCGAAGTCGCCAAGCCCCGCCCTCCTCGCCGCTTCGGCAGCGACAGTCACATTTTAGCACTTGCGCCGCTGATGCAAAAACCGTATCGGCGTCGGCTGTGTTGGCGGTCAATGAACATCCGATGGAACTTGCCGCTTGTCCTGTCGCCCTCCGGAAATTCACACAGAATAGTCACATGCAAAGCGCCTTTGGTGTAAGATGATGTGGAATTGCCGCGACACGCCGCAAATCGAATGAACAGACCTTATGCTCGACATCGCTATCGAAAGCAGATCGAGGGGCAAACAATGTCTACCAGGTATATCTATTCATTTACGGAACCGATCCGTCCCGAGCAACTGATGAAGCTGTTTGAGCAGACCGGCTGGGCAAACACGCGCAATCCGCTGGACGTGCAGCAAATGCTGGATCGCTGCCACTTCACCCTGGGCGTCTGGGACGAGGATCATCTTATCGGCTTTGCCCGTGTGATCACCGATGATCGATATCGCGCCCTCATCGACGATGTTGTCGTCGACAGCGCCTACCGCGGCCAAGGCATCGCTTCAGAAATGCTCGACAAGATGCTGAAACGCATGCAGCATATCGAGGAAATCATGCTCGATTGCGCGCCCGATCTGGAAGGTTTCTACGGCCGCTTTGGCTTTCAGACCAAGGAAAGCAGCTCGCTGTTGTTAAAGAATCCGAGTTGAGAGCTTGAAGGCGACTCACAGGGTAGCGTAGGTCCTGTAGGGCACGTAGGTCGCGTAGACACAGACCGCCGACATCGCCCCTCGACACTGACCGCCGACATAAACCGTCAGTCGCCCCTACAACTACACGATCTTTGGGCTATCATTCTCATCAGGTCTCACGCCCGGCCCAAACGAATGTGTCGCCAGAAAATGAGCAAACTGCGCCTGAATCCCCATATAGAACCGTTCACGCGGGTAGACAGCCGCGTCGCGCCCGATGATATTCGCCAGTTTCCCGGTGTGGACAAGATCTACCAGATGGCGAATAACGAGAATCCGCTGGGACCTTCGCCGCGCGTCATTGAAGCGATTCGCGCCGCCGCGCCGACGCTGTCGTATTATCCGCAGTTTTCGGATATCGCCCTGCGTCAAGCGATTTGTGGCGTGCTGGGGCGAGGGCTGGAGCCCGAACATATCTTCACCGGCTGCAGCGGATTCGAGTCGCTCGAGTTGATCGCGCGCGCCTTTCTCAGCCACGGCGATGAAGTGATTCTGTCGTCTCCCACGTTCAGCGGCGCCTACCGCAAGGTCATCGAACCACTAGGCGCGCGCGCCATTGATGTGCCCCTCGCGCCGGAGAGTTTTCGCTATCGTCCTGACGCCGTTTTGAGCGCAGTCAACGAATCGACCAGGCTGATCATGCTCTGCAATCCCAACAATCCCACGGGCACGATCACCCCGGCTGACGCGATGGCTGAGCTCATGCGCGGTCTGCCGGATCATGTGATCGTGGTCGCCGATGAGGTCTACCATCATTTTGTCGACGCGCCGGATTTTCCCGATTCCATTCAATATGCGCTTGAAGACAAGAACATCATCATCGTGCACAGCTTCTCCAAAGCCTATGGATTGGCCGGCATGCGCCTTGGCTATGGCATCGCCAAAAGGGAGATCGCCAATTACATCGCCGGTTTGCATCGCGGCTTTCACCAAAACAAGCTGGCGCTGGCGGCCGGCATCGCGGCCTGCCAGGATCAAGCGCATGTGCGGCGCTGCGTCGACTTCCTGCGCGGCGAAGTGGCTTGGCTCTGCCGCCAATTTGACCGGCTTGATGTCAGATATTGGGAGCCTCAGACAAACTTCATCTTGTTCGAGACGCGCATTCCCGCCGAAGACCTCAACCAACAACTGCTGGAGCGCGGCTTCCTCTTGCGAACGCAGACGCGAAACAATATGCCTTACGGCCTCCGCGTCAGCGCCAGCACGCGGGAGGACAATCAAGCCTTCATTCGCGCATTGGAAGAGATTCTGAGCGCGTCTGCGACTTGACTCGCAGCTATAAGGCTTGTCCGCTACTGCAAATCTAAGGCAAAGATAATTGGAGCGATACCGCAACATTACAGAAATGAGTGTCAATCTTTGCGACAGGCCACAGATTACTATTGATTTCGCTAGATTTGGCTCCCCTTCCCTAGCTCGCTGGGGAAGGGGCCGGGGGATGGGGTAAAAAAGCGCAGTGGCACGACCCGGTACCGGACAAGCCTTATAAGCCCGAGCCAATCGAACATTGCCCTGGCCGCGCGCCTATGATAGAATGCGCCGCGGCATCCCGCGTTTCGGCGGGATCCCAAATCCCACACATCAGGACTCGCGGTGGGTGTTGTCCGCTTGGTCGGATTGTCACCGGAGGATGAGTGATGTGCGAGAATCAAACACCGACTATCCAAGGAGCCTTCCCATGCCTTCAGCGGTAAGAATGCGAACCCTGCTCGAAACCGGTGTCCATTTCGGGCATCGCACCAATAAGTGGAACCCGAAGATGGATGAATTCATCTTCACCCAGCGCAACGGGATTCACATCATCGATCTGCAAATCACGCTATCAAACTTGAACGACTTTCACGACAAGCTCGCCGATCTGGTCGCTGGCGGCGGATCTGTCCTCTTCGTCGGCACCAAGCGCCAGGCGCAGGAAATCGTCCAGCGGGAAGCCGAACGCTGTGGCATGCCCTACGTCAACTACCGTTGGCTGGGCGGGACGCTGACCAACTGGAAGACCATCCGCAGCCGCATCGACACCCTCAAGCAGTTGGAACAGCGCCGCGACGCCGGCGAATTCGACCGGCTCACCAAGAAAGAAGGGCTCGTGCTCGAGCGCAAAATCGCCAAGCTGCAATTGCGCCTGGGCGGCATCCGCGAGATGACGCGCGTGCCCGACCTGCTCATCGTCGTCGATGCCGAGCGCGAGTACACCGCCGTCAAAGAAGCCAATATTTTGAAGATTCCGGTGATGGCGCTGGTCGATACCAATGCCGACCCCGACATGGTCGATCATATCCTGCCCGCCAACGACGATGCCATGCGCTCCATTCGCCTGCTGATTGGCGCGCTTGCCGATGCCGTAAACGAGGGGCACAACCTGCGTCAATCAGCCGGCGACGAAGAAGAAGAGGAACAGACTTTCACCGATGCCTTTGACGAAGAACTCGCTGACGAAGATCTGCTGGGCGAGTCGACCTTGGCCAAATTGCGCGACACCAAACTCTTCGGCGAGGAAGAAAGTGAAGAGACCCGGGGCGAGGATGGGACCAGCGAGAACGGCGCCCCCGCCAGCGAAAACGAAAACTAAGCCAAACACTCAAAACGGAGATAGCGCGAGAGATGGCAGTAACAGCAAAAGAAGTAAAGGCACTGCGAGACAAGACCGGCGCGGGTCCCTTGGATTGCAAAAAAGCGCTGGAGCAGCACAATGGCGATATGGACGCCGCCGCCGATTTCTTGCGCGAAAAAGCGCTCAAGGACGGCATCAAGCTGCAAGGCAAAGGGCGCAGCGCCAACGAAGGCGTCATCGGCAATTACCTGCACTTTGACAATCGCCTGGCGGTCATCGTCGAAGTGAACTGCGAGACTGACTTCGTCGCCGCGACTGACCAGTTCAAAGCCTTCGCTAAAGACATCGCCATGCACATCGCCAACATGAGCCCGAAATTTGTCCAGCGGGATGATGTGCCCGAAGACATCGTGGCTTCCGAAACGCGCTTGCAGTTGGATCGCGCGCTGGACGAAGGCAAGCCGGAGCATATCGCCGAGAAGATCGTCGCCGGCCGCATGAACAAATGGTACGAAGAAATTGTGCTGATGGAGCAGTCCTTCATCAAAGACGATGACAAGACGGTGGGGCAATACCTGCAGGAGACGGTGGCTGAGGTCGGCGAGACGATCAACATCGGCCGCTTTCAACGCTTCGCCATCGGCGACGGGAATTGAACGGCCGCAGCGCGTATGCGGCGTATCCTGTGACGAGGGACATGTGCATTGAATCACCGGGGATTAGTCAGAGGCTAATCCTCTTTTATTTGAATCCACGGTATGACACTGACTGACAACGACTGGGACATTCGCCTCTTCATTTACGAGACGCTTGCGGACGGCGGACGCGCGCCTGACGCCGAAACGCTGGCTTTGCAGTTTGGGATTTCAACGTCCGCCGCGCGGAACGCATTGCAGCGATTGCACGACGCCCATGCCTTGGTATTGCGCCCGGGAAGCAGCGACATCTTGATGGCGAACCCGCTATCGGCGCTGCCCACGGATTACCGCGTTCTTTTGGGCGATACCGCGCTTTACGCCAACTGCGCTTGGGATGCGCTCGGGATCCCCGCCATGCTGGGTGCGGACGCTCGCATTGAGGCGCGCCATTCTCTGACCGGCGCCAGACTCGAGCTTGCGGTAGTCGGGGGCGGCTTGTCCGGCTGCAGCGAATACTTGGTGCATTTCGCCATGCCCTTTCGCCAGTGGTATGATGACATTGTCGACACTTGAGCGACGATTCTGCTCTTCCGGTCGGAAGCTGAAATCTACGCATGGTGTCGCAACAAAGGTCGGAGGCGCGGCGCCGCCTTGACCCTCGACCAGGTTTGGGAACTCTCCAAGCGCTGGTATAACGACCGGATGTCGCCGAGCTTTCGCGGCCGTAGAGTTGACGAAGCCATCGACATTTTCCGCGCCCTTGGCTTGACCGACGACTTCTGGACGGCAACGCCGAATTGATTTGACTGTTGGGGCTTTTTCAGCGAATATGCTTGATGGCAATTCACGCATCCAGGGAGCTGACATGACTGCAAGTGACCCATTGCCCTACAATCGCGTTTTGTTGAAACTGAGTGGCGAAGCGCTTGCGGGCGACAGCGGGACCGGCATCGATCCGGAAAAGACTGCTTACATTGCCCAGCGCGTGCGCGAGGTCTATGATCTCGGCATTCAGGTGGCCATCGTCATCGGTGGAGGCAACTTGTGGCGCGGCGAACCAGCGGCGAAGCTCGGCATGGACCGCAGCACTGCCGACCACATGGGCATGATCGCCACGGTGATGAACGGGCTGGCGCTGCAAGACGCGATTGAACGCTTCGGCATCGGCACCCGCGTGCAGACCGCCGTCGAAATGAATTCAATCGCGGAGCCTTATATTCGCTTGCGCGCCATTCGCCACATGGAAAAGGGACGCGTGGTCATCTTGTCCGGCGGCATCGGCAGCCCCTACTTCACCACCGATTCGGCCGCCGCTTTGCGCGCCAGCGAGATCCACGCCGATGTGATCGTCAAAGCGACCAAGGTCGATGGCGTTTACTCAGCCGATCCGGTGGCAAATCCCGACGCGGCGCGTTATCGTCGGCTCAGCTACCAGGATGTGCTCAATCAACAACTGCGCGTGATGGACACCACCGCATTCACGCTCTGCCAGGAAAATGCAATGCCCATCATCGTGCTGAATTTCTGGAACCCACACGACCTGGTCAAAGCGCTCCAGGGCGATGACTCTATCGGCACCGTCATCAGCGACAGCCCCGGGCTCCAACCCGCATTGCCCTTGTAATTCTTGCCCAATAGATGAAAACGCTCTCCTCAAATATGGGCAAGCACAAACGGATCGCCGTCTTTTCCATGACACCGTTGTTCCCCGATTTTGCCATGGGTGGCGGGCAGGTTCAGCTGAAAAAGGTGGCGCTGCATCTCGGCGAATTGGGCCATCGCTTGACCATCCTCTCAACGCAGCGTGAAGGCTCAATGACGCCCTTCCATTGGCACGAGAATGTGGCAATCCGGCCAGTCCTGCGCTTTAAGCAGCCTTATCCCGAACCCTATTTCACACCGATTTATCATATCGCCAATGCCATGCGCTACATGGGCGAGGCCATTGCCAATGCCGATATTCATTACAGCCACGATGGCGGGCTGATTTTCCCGCTCGTCTATCAGTCCAAGCCAACGGTGATCTCGCTGCGAAGCATCATCTATCCGGAGACGATGCAAGCCGCTCTTCTGTTTCAAGGCGACGAATGGATTCTGCCCTCCGAGCATACGCGCGCCTCCTACGAAGCGGCCGTATCGCCCTTCGCGCCGGCAGTGCGGGATCGCATGCACGCCATTCACAACGGCTTCGATTGGGATGTTTTCCGCTACCGTCCACCAGCCGACATCTTCGAGATTATCCCTGCCGAGATCGCCGACCACCCGGTTATGCTCTTCCCGCATCGTCCGGATCTCAACAAAGGCATCTACGAAGTCGTTCAGGTGGCGCAGCGTCTGGTGCGTGATATGGGCTGGGAGCGTTTGCGCGTGCTCGTGCCCCGCTGGCTGGATGCGGAGAGCGATCCGCTCAACATCGCCTATTATGACCAGCTGCGGCGCGCCATCAACGAAGCGGGCTTGGCAGACGTCTTCGTCTTCCACGACTGGATCAGCGAAGCGCTCATTCCCGAATACTACAGTCTGGCTGATGTGACGATGTGCATCGGCAACTGCGTGGAGACCTTTGGCAATACGCCCTTTGAGTCGCTGGGCTGTGGCACATTGCCGATCGTATCGCGCGTCGCCGCCTATCGCGATTTGCTGCCGGATAAACATATCGATCGCGTCGATTACGGCGATATCGACCATGCCTCTGCGCTGGCGCACCAGATCCTGAGCGAAGGCCGGCGTACTGCAGCCGCCACAATGCGCTACTTGAAGGCGGAGTATTCCCTGGAAACAATGGTCAGCCGTTTCGCCGACGTGATCCTAAAAGCCGTGAAGAAGCCGCCGCTGCAATATCGCTTGCCCAAATTAGGCGCCGAAACGATTTACCAGCTGGCGCCCTGGTGCTATATCTCGCCCAAGCGTGGCATCTTCCATGACTTTCAAGCCATCTACCAGAATGACGACGCGCTTATTCAAATCACTAGCGACCATCCCGACGGCTTCCCCGCGGCCGCGGTTGATGGGGCGCGGCTTCGTGCCTGGATAGACGACGGCTATGTGGTGCCTGTGGTTACATCCTGATTTCGCCTATTGACCATTCTGCCGAGTCATCGCGGCGCAACGCCCGTGCCGATGATACGTAGAACAAATTGCCCGTGATATACTGATAGTTGCAGCCTGGAAACGAGGATTGACGGCAATGGCGGTCATTACCGAGTTAATTGAAGCCGGATTGCGCCTGAAACAAGGCGGAAACCTGGGCGGCGCCATTGAACATTTCAAACAGCTGCATGCGACCTATCCCGGTCACGCTCGCATCATGTTCGAATTGGCGGCTTGCTGGCGCGCATTTGGCGTTCCCGAGCAAGCGCTGCCGATTTATCGCGATCTGCTGGCGATGCCAAAAGCGCAAGGCTTGCCGCCAAAGGATATACCCCGCCTCTATACGCAGCTGGGCGCCACCCTGCTGGACCTGGGCGACAGCGCCGAGTCGCTGGCAATCATTGAAGACGGGCTGCGGCTACATCCGAGCTATCGCTCCCTGCGCGCCTGGCGCATCTTCGCGCTGGCGCAGGCTGGTGAACCTCAGGCGGCGCTTTTGGATGCAATGGAACTGATGCTGGAATCGCTCGCGCCATCGCGCTGGGATGTCTTTGAAGCGGAGGTCAAAGCCGTCGTGAAGGCGATGCGCGCAAACCTGCCGGTCCACGACGCCGCGCCAGAACCTGACATCGCCGAGCGCGAATCCACGGAAGCTGCGGCCGACACGACCGACGGAGCAACTGAGCGCGTGAACGAAGACGCCGCCGGCGCCCAAAGCGAGCAAATTGATGTCACGAGCGACGTCCCGAGCGCGACCGAAACCGATGTGCCGGTCAATCTAGTGAAACCGACCAGGAAGAAGAAAAGCCGCCGTAAGAAAACCGCGCGCCCGCAAATGGGCAAGAAGGCGGTCCGCATCGACATAAGCGGCGAATCGGTTGAGCCCGCTAAGAAAAAGGACGGGGAAGACCCGGCCGAAGCCGCCGGCGCCCTCAAGATACCGATCGACCCGGATTGACCGGCAAACGGCGCTGCAACTCGATCAAAGCTCGGCTACAGATTCGTCTCGCGCTCCCCTATAATATCGCTGCTCGCTGGCGAGAGAAAGAAACATCATGCCCGTCGTTCTTGCTCACGGCGCCTTGGGTCCCTTCGACGAAATCATTTTCCTGAGCATTGCGGTCGTATTCCTTGCCATGATGGGCATCAGCTGGGTGCGCAGCCAGCAGTTGCCGGAAGAAGAAACGGAATCGCTGGACGAAAGCCACGAGGCAGAGGCTGAACGATTCGAACTGGAATAAGGAATGTCACTATGAGACTCGAACATATCGCCTTCAACGTAGATGATCCGGCCGCGCTTGCCGCCTGGTATGTCGCCAACTTTGATATGAAGGTGGTGCGCTCCTTTGACGAGCCGCCTTTCATCCACTTTCTCGCCGACAGCGCCAGCAAGAGCCTGATCGAAATCTACAGCAACCCGCTGGGCGAAATCATTGATTATGCCGAACATCACGCGGTGACCTTTCACCTCGCCTTTGCCGTGGCTGATATTGAGGCTGAGCGTCAGCGACTGGTCGCGGCCGGCGCCACGCTGGACGGCGATATTGACCATCGCGCCAACGGCGACAAATTGGCCTTCCTGCGCGATCCCTGGGGTTGCGCCATTCAGTTGGTTCAGCGCCTGGAGCGCATGATTGATTGAGCGCAGCATGAGCCTCCACATTGAATTCGACTTGAGCATCGACGGCGACGCGCCGGCGGAGCCCTTCCTAGACCGCTTTGAGTTGGAGCAGATGTTCGCCGGCGCCAGGCGATCAATCGGTGGAGATCTGCGGCGGAAGTTTGCCGATTTCGTCTGCGCCGAGCATGCCGAAGCGCCGAAATTCAAAATTAGCGGCGTTTACGACAACAGCATGGAAGAGATGGATATCCAATACCACGTCGATACTTGCTGCCAGCGCTTCCTCATGCGCGTGATGCAGATCTTGAACCAGCGCAACTGAAAGCGGCGAAGAAGAAAGCGAGGTTCCATGCGTGTTTTGCTGCAACGAGTCAGCGCCGGGTCGGTGACGGTAGACGGCGATGTTAGCGGAGAAATCGCTGCCGGCTTCGTCGCGTTGGTCGGCGTAACGCATGCCGATACCGAGGCGGAAGCCGAGAAGCTGGCGAAGAAGACGGCGAACTTGCGCGTCTTTTCCGATATGAATGGCAAGATGAATCGCTCGCTGCTGGATGTCGCCGGCGCTGTCCTGGTCGTCTCGCAATTCACGCTCTATGCCGACGCGCGAAAAGGGCGCCGTCCCAGTTATATTCAAGCCGCGCAGCCTGATACGGCCGAGCCGGTCATCCGACACTACGCCGCTTGCCTCCTTGAGGCCGGTGTCGGGCAAGTGGAGCACGGAGTCTTCGGCGCTCTGATGCAGGTCGCAATCCAAAACGACGGTCCGGTCACCATCATGCTGGATAGCGATCACCTCTAATTCTTTCTGTCAAGTTATAGACACACGCGCGACGTTGCCGTCGCCCACGCAAAATACCTTGTGTCCCGCAGGGTTTAGCTCCCCCTCCTTAGCTCGCTGGGGAGGGGGCCGGGGGGTGGGGTGGCTGCCCGCAACGTAAACAGGAAATAGAAAACGGGCGACCCAAGCGGATCGCCCGCCGATTTAATCTTCGTTTTGCTTCGAGTTGCGTTACTCGTCATCCGATTCGCGCAGGGGCAGCACGTTGGGCCATACCGACGCGTGATGCTCGAAAGCGTCGATGCCGATTCTGTCCGCTTCCGGATCGACATGCAAAATTTCCAGCCCGTTCAACACTCTGAACATAATGTAGCTGGTGACGCCCACCCAAACCGCGACGCCGACCACACCGACAACCTGCACGCCCAGCAAATCCAAACTTCCGCCGTCAAACAAGCTGGGCGCGCCCAAGGCTTGTGAACCAACGATGCCGATCATCAAGGTGCCGAATGCGCCGCAAGCGCCGTGTACCGAAAAGGCGCCGACTGCGTCATCAATCTTCATCGACTCAATGACGCCGATGGAAATCACCAGGACGATGCCGGACAAGACACCGATGACAATAGCATTGATCGGCGTGACAAAGGCGCAGCCAGCCGTGATGCCGACGAGGCCCGCCAACGAGCCATTCAATATGAAACTGACGTTCCAATTCTTGGTGACGAAATAAGTATGGAACATCGCGCCCAGCGCGCCAGCAGCCGCCGCCAGCGTAGTATTAACCGCCACCAGTCCCAACTGATTGACATCGCCCGCGCCCAGCGTCGAGCCGACATTGAAGCCGTACCAGCCGACCCAGAGGATGAATGTGCCCAGCGAAGCGAGCGCCAGGTTCGACGCCGCCGGCGGCCGACCAAAGACGCGGCCCGCGCGCGGACCCAACATATAGGCGCCCGTCAGCGCAACGATGCCGCCGGTCATGTGCACGATTGTGGAGCCGGCAAAATCCAGGAAGCCAGCCTCTGCGATCCAGCCGCCGCCCCAAGTCCAAAAAACAACGACCGGATAAATGATCGCGCCCAAGATCGCGCTGTAGATCAGCTTGCCGACAAATTCCGTCCGTTCGGCCATGGCGCCCGTGGCAATGGTCGCGGCCGCGCCCGCAAAGGCGAACTGGAAGAAGAAGTTCACAAAGAGTGAACCATCGCCTTCACCCGCGCCTGTCGCCCCGCCCAACAATAGCTGGACCTCGCCCAGAATTGAACTGCCGACTCCAGCTTCCGCATCGTAAGCGCCGAACGCAATGCCGTAACCTACGATGAAGAAGACGATGCCAGTGACACAGGCGTCCATGAAGTTTTCGGCAAGCGAGTTGACCACCCCCGTTTCACGGATCATACCGCCTTCCAGCATCGCGAAGCCGGCCTGCATGAAGAAGACCAGGAAGCCCGCCAGCAAAATCCAAACGTGATCGAGGTTCGTCTGCACCGCGTCAACGTTTTCTTGCACGGCGGCAATCGTCAATTCTTCCGCCATCGCTTCTTCAGCGGCCGCATCCTCCGCCGGCGGATCGTCTTGTGCGATTGTGCCAAAGCCGAAGCTATAGAGGATGACCAGACCCAAGAATATCGAGATCAATCGATAAATCATCTTGCGCTTGCCGCCAGAATCCACCTTGCGTTTATTCATCTTTTCCTCCGCACAGACGATCTATCCTCGTTCCTACACTGGACGGAAGTGTACAGCGCGGATTGCCTCCGGAGTAATCGCAAAACTGTCCCAATTACAAGCAAACCTTTTGGTTACTTCTTACAAAAGCTTGGCAGCCTGCCCTGACACACACCAAAACGCCGGTCCATTCGCGCCTTCGCCGGCGGCTTCCGAACTATAAGTGCTAGTTCATTTGTCATCAGTATACAATAAGTTGCGGTCGGTTGTCAAATCGAGGCGTTCGCGCTTGTATCGAACAAGAGACGGCTTCCCGTCGACCAGGCGCACGTGAGGTTCACGGACGGACAAATGCCGCGCGATTTAGTTCGCAGCACGAGATTTGTATATTTTCACTATAAAGCGAGGCCTGTCTGCGGCGTATCAGCCAAGCGCCTCGTGTCGGATCGCTTTCAGCCGCTTCATAGCATCATTGGCGCCGCGTCCAAAATATTCGTAGAGCGTTCTGTATTCCCGATAGAGCCGGTCGTAGGTAAGCTGGTTTTCCGCTATCGGCTCGACGACTTCGTCCTTCAGCTTGCCCATCTTTTCCGCCGCCGCCTGGATATTTGGATAGATGCCGGCGGCGACGGCTGCGTGCATCGCCGAGCCCAAAGCTGGCGCCTGGGCTGACCCCGACAGCCTGAATGTGCGGCCGGTCACATCGGCATAAATCTGACGAAGCAGTGCGTTCTTCTCCGGCAGACCGCCAGCCGCCACCAACTCCCGCACTTCGACCCCGCGCGCTTCAAAAGCCTCGATTATCTCGCGCGTGCCAAAAGCCGTCGCTTCAATCAAAGCGCGGTAGATATCCGGCGCCCGCGTCGCCAGGTTCATACCCAGCATCATGCCGGTCAAATCAACATCGACCAGCGTGCTGCGGTTGCCGTTCC
>JAPOWK010000138.1 GCA_026707665.1 Chloroflexota bacterium | reverse complement strand
ACCGCGTCCGATTCGCCGGTCAGATGCGATTCGTCCATCTCCAGCGAGTCGGCGCGCAAGACGACGCCATCGACGACCAGTCGGTCGCCCGGCTCGATGCGGATGATCTCGTCCAGCACCACGCCGCGCATCGGCACATCGACCCATTCGCCATCGCGCAAGCAGCGAACCGTCTGCTCGGCCAGCGCCGCCAGCTGATCCAATTGCCGCTTGGCGTTGAACTCCTGGATCATGCCGAAAAAGGTATTGGAGACGACGCTGAAGCCGGCGAAGAAGGCGGTGGCGTAGTCGCCCAGAGCGATGACGATGATCAGCATCGTGCCCAGGACGATGTTAAACAGGTTGAGCACGTTCTCGCGAAAAATGCCCCAATAGCTGCGGCCCACGCGCGCCTCGAAGTCGTTGGAGTCGCCGCGGCGGATGCGCTCCTGGACGTCGCTCGCGCTCAACCCGGCCAGGTCGCCGCGCTCGTTGGTGGTACGCTCAAGTGTCGTATGCATAGCCGGCATTGTAAATCCGATTCGAGCCGCAGAAGTAGTACCAATTGAAAAGTGCAAATTAGCGAGGATCGTTGTAGGGGCGTTTCGCTGAGACGCCCGATTATCCAGCTACATGTTTAGGGCGTTTCGGCGAAACGCCCCTACAGCTTCAATTGCATGATTGTCTGTGGTTTTCTAAGGAACGTAAGACAAACAAAAAGCAGTCAAGAACTCTACGCAACTTGCGAGGCAGCGTCGCGCCAAATGCGTTGGCGGCGCATTTCTGTTATGCTCTTGGTCGATTGCTCATTTCTCTTGCCGCCTGGAGGCGCCTTATGATTCAAATTGCCGAGATGTTGCCGCCAGTCTATTCCACGCTCTGGGACCTGGTCGCGCAATGCGGTGTGACGCAAGCCGTCGGCGAGCTGGACTTCGCCGATCATTATCGCGCCGCGCCCCCCTGGAGCTACAGCTCGCTGCTGCGCGTAAAGAACGCCTACGAAGATCGCGGCTTTGAGTTGGCGGTGATCGAAAGCCGGCCGCCATTGACCAAAGCCAAGCTGGGGCTGCCCGGGCGCGATGAGGAGATCGACAGTGTCTGCGAGTTGCTCGACAATATGGGAAGGCTGGGCATCCCGGTCTGGTGCTACGAATGGATGCCGGTGCTGAACTGGATGCGCACCTCAACGACGATTCGGTCGCGCGGCGGGGCGCTGGTCACCGGTTACGATCACCACCAGATGCAGGAAGCCCCCATGACCGAATACGGCGAAGTGAGCGAAGCGCAGCTTTGGGAGAATCTCCATTACTTTCTTGAGCGCGTGATTCCGGTTGCCGAGTCGGCACGCGTCAAGCTGGCGATGCATCCGGATGATCCGCCGCTGTCGCCGATCCGCGGCTTGGGGCGCATCATGCGGTCGGTCGATAACTTTCAGCGTCTGCTCGATCTTGTGCCCAGCGAGATGAATGGCATCGCCCTCTGCCAAGGGAACTTCACGCTGATGACCGCTGACTTGCCAGGCGTGATTCGGCAATTCGCCGACAAAATCTTCTTCGTGCACATGCGCGACGTCGCGGGAGCGCCGCAGAAATTCGAAGAGACCTTCCACGACGCGGGAAAGACGGACATGGTCGCCTGCATGCGCGCCTATCGCGATATCGCTTTCGACGGCGTACTACGGCCCGACCATGTGCCGACCATGGCGGGCGACAGCAACCAGCAAGCCGGCTACTCGGCGATTGGGCGTCTCTTCGCTATCGGCTACATCAAGGGGATTCGGGAATCGGTGTATAGGGAGGCTCGTCCCGCCTAGGCGCGTCGCTGTCGTCCAGGATGTCTCGCCCCCGTTTCAGCTTGAGCTCGCGGTCGTCAATGGTGAAGAATGCGGCCACGGCACAGAGCGCACAAGCGATGGCGCCGATAACCATTAGGATGCTAAATGTCGAGGTAAAGGATACCCGAATGGCTTGCAGCACAAGCGCTTGCTCCGTGGGCGAAAGCCAATCTGGTATCGATGTCTGTACCAAGTCGCCGGCATCAGCCGCCAGATGCGTCTGCGCATCCGCCGGCAAGGATCTGATGTAGGCATCATTCATCAAAAGCTGGCCGAACCAGGTAATGGCGAGCCCGCCAAGGACACCAACGACTAGCACCTGGCCGACGCGCGACACGGTGTGATTGACGCCAGAGGCGATGCCGGCGTTATTCTCGGGCGCCGAAGCCATCGCCGCCATTGTCAGTGGCGCGAACGATAAGCCGAAACCGAAACCGAAGAGTACAACCGGCAGGAAAAAGGTGCTGAGATACTCGGATTCGCCCCCGGTAACACCGACCCGGGCGAAAGCGAAAAACCCGATGGCGACGATGGATAATCCAATCACCATCGGTATACGCGGTCCGCGCCGATCCAAGAGCGGTCCAACCAGAGTGGACCCGAGTGTCGCAACTAGAATTAGTGGGATAATCGAAAGACCGGTGAAGGTGGCGCTGTAGCCTTGGACCTGGATCAAGTTTAATGGCAGGTAAAGCAGCGCCGGCTGAATCACACCGTGAAACACCAAGGAAATCGTATTTGCCGCGCTGAAGGTTCGCGATCGGAAAAGCCGCAAGGGCAGAATCGCATGTTTCCCTTCGCGTTCATCCCGCAGGAATACGGCAACTGCGATGAGGCCGCCGACGATGGCCGCGACGATGATTGGGCTGCCGAAGCCAAAAGTCGAGCTTTCGATGAATCCAAAGGTAATTCCGCCCAATCCCAGGATGATCAGCAGCGCGCCCCAAATGCTCATGCGCCTTGGAGACTTTCTCTGATAACTCTCGGGCACGTAGCGCAGTAGAACGAACGCTGCCACCACGCCCAGGGGAATATGAATGAGAAAGACCAGACGCCACATGCCAAGATCGGTGACGACGCCGGCGAAAAATGGCGCCAAGCCCGCCATCAGGACAGTGAATCCTGACCAAAGGCCAATCGCCCAGCCCTGACCCTTGCGACTGAAGTGAGCGGATACGATCGCCAGACTGTTGGGTACGATCATGGAACTGCCAACGCCTTGCGCCAGACGCCCGGCGATGATGACATTGGTCGTCGTTGAGAATCCGCAGATCACCGACGCCAATCCGAAAAGCAAGATCCCCAGCATGCAGACGCGCTTGCGCCCATAGTGATCGCCCATGGAACCCGTCACCACGATGAGCGAGGCTTGGACCATGACGTAGGCATTGGGGATCCAAATGAGATCGGCGCCGCGCGCGTTCAGTTCGACCTGAATGGCCGGCAGCGCGACATTCAACGACGAACTGGCGACAAAAGCCATACTCGCCGCCGAGATGGTGGCAAATAACACCCAGAACCCGGTGGACCAGCCGCCGGCGCTTAAACTAATCGCTGCCACAATGGTGCCCGGTTACAAAAAATACTTGAGCCACATGATTTCAGCATATCACAACTTTGCCGTTCAAGCGCAAATCCGACCGAAATCCGCCTTCTTGGAAACATTCGATCAAATGGGGAGACCGCCTCGACTCCGGCTCTGGGAGAGGCGGGCAATCATTCGGGAAAGGGCAACTCACGTTCAATGAGCAAAGCGGCCAGCAGCCCACTCAAGAGGCTGAGCCCGGCGGCGATCCACATGATGACATTGATGGCGCCGGCGAAGGTGTCGCGAATCAAGTCTTGCAGCTGCACGCGTTCCGTCGGGCTTAAGTCTGCCGGCAGCGCTGTTTCCGCCAGTTTGATCGACTCGGCAGAGAGCAAGGCGCGGGCATCGGCCGGCAGCGCCGTGACGGATGGATCGCTCAATAGATTCTGCTTAAACAGGACCAGCACAATGCCACCCATGACCGCAATTGACAAGACTTGCGCCGATCGCGAAACCGTATTGTTCAGCCCCGACGCCATGCCAGCATGATGCTCGTCGACGGATGCCATAACGGCCGTGGTTAATGGCGCCAAGGTGACGCCCATGCCCGCGCCGAAAAGACTAATCGCCGGGAAAAGCGTCGTCCAATAGCTGTCTTGTCCGCTATCCGGGGGCAGCATCGCCAGCATGACGAAGGACAGGCTGATAAGCACGGGACCGATCATCAGCGGCAGGCGTGGTCCATAACGATCGAAGACGCGGCTCATGACAAACGATAGCGCAACCATGAGCACGGTCATCGGCAAGAGCGCCAGCCCGACCGCCGCGGCGCTGTAACCCTGCACCTGAATCAAGTTGAGTGGCAGGAAGAACAAGACGCTGTTCATCGCGCCATAAAGCAGGAGCGTCAAGGTATTGGCGCCGGTGAAGGTACGCGAGCGAAAGAGATTGAGCGGCATCATCGGATGGTCGCTGTGCCCTTCGATCCAAATGAAAATGGGAAGGATGGCAACGGCGGCGCCGCCGGACAGCAGCACCAGCGGGTCGTCAAAGCCGCGCCGGGGACCTTCGATACAGAAGAAGCCACTTAGCATAAGCGCCATGGTACTGAGGAAGGTGCCGGAGACGTCCAACTCTTTCGGCGCTTCTTCGTCATAACTCTCCGGCACGTAAATGATCAAGATGAAGATGGCGACCAGGCTGAGCGGGATATTGATCAGGAAGATCAGGCGCCACATGCCCATCTCGGTGAGCCAGCCGCCCAGAATCGGTCCCGCGCCCGATATCAGCATGGTAAAGCCGGACCAGACGCCAATCGCCCAACTGCGCCGATGATGAAAAAAGAAGGCGGCGACAATCGCCAGGCTGCAGGTGATCATCAAGCCGCTGCCGACGCCTTGCATAGCGCGGGCCAAAATCAATACATCGGCGGAATCGGTTGTCGCGCAGACAAGGGAAGACAGCGCGAAGATCACAATGCCGATGAGATAGACGCGCTTCCGCCCGTAATGATCGCCAAAGGACCCGCTCAGGAAAATGAAGGCGGCTTGCAGCAATGAATAAGCGTTGACAATCCAAATCAGGTCGGTGCCGGTCGCGCCCAGATCGCGCTGAATGGCCGGCAGCGCGACGCTAAGCGCGGTGCTGACCATGAAGACCATGCTCGGGGCCATGATGGTGGCGATGAGTACCTCAATATCCAGTCGCCACTCGAATTTTATCGGCCTCTCAGTTGCCATAAGTGCGAAGCAGCCGATCGCTACGGAGCGCAGGTAGCTCGAAGTTGACCATCAATTGGTTGTCAATTCAAGAGAGAATACTAATAGAGGCGGCTGTTTCTGGATTTGACCGACGAGTGACGATGTCCGCGAATGTCACTGCACGCTCACCGTAAATCGAGCGTCCATAGCATGTGGTCGGTCTGCGCAAGCATGAGTTCTCTCATTTGCTGCGCAGCTCGTCCAGTTCTTCTTCCAGCTCGGCGCGGCGCTTAGAGCTCGCCTCGCGTCCCGCTTTGAGCGCCCGCTGATAGTGCGTCTGCAAGTTCGTCTGGAATTCCTCAGATGACACGGGCGAAAAGAAAGTCGCCAGCAGCGCGCCGATGACAGCGCCGATGCTCAAGCCAACGAGCAGACTGAAAAACTTGCGCATGTTGCGGTCCTCCCGAAGCGCCAGGCTGTGGCGCCATTGAGCAATTCACTCGCCCGGCGCATCGTCCGCCACGCTGAGCGCCACAGGGCTAACAGCGTTCATAACAGGAATAGCAACAGCGGCACGGCGATCATCATGCCGAACACGCCGATGCCGAAAGGCAGCGTGATGAAGAGCAAGCCACCGGTGGCGAGAGCGATGAGCCCGCCGTCGCGGCAAAAGCGTTCCCATTTGCGCGTGGATGGGCTGCGGAAAATCTGACGGAACCGGGGAATCTCCGCGAATCTGCTCCAGACGAGGGCGTCGCGAAATATCAAGTGAACCCCGACATACCACCAGAAGGAAGCGACACAGATCTGAATGATCCACATAATTCATTGCCGTCAATCGAATTCAGCACACATTTTAGCGATAATTTGCCATCTGTCTATGTTTTGAGACCGTGATTAATGATGAGCACGCCGCTGTTCCAGGCGCTGTGAAGGCTTACCACCGAGGACACCGAGGGAAAAGAGTACACAGAGGCTATTTCACAGCATTGCGCCAACTCTATACATCATCTGCGCTGGCGCTACCCAATTTCGCGGCGGATTCCCAGCACAAATGAGCGCTGTCTCGATGGCTAAAGGACGGAGACGGGATCAATATCGATGCGCCAGCCGGGCTGCGGCGATAATCCTTGCAGCGCTGCTCGCGGGTCGGGTCCCCGCAGCAGCAGGTGCCAGCGATAGTGGCGATCGACGCGGGTGTAGAAGCAGGGCGCGGGACCGATGAGGCGCGTCCCTGTGAGATCGCGCTCCTGCAGGATCTGACGCAGGCGCGCCGCCGCGAATTCAGCCTGCTGCCGCGCCGTTTCCGCTTTGCTGTAGCTGAAGACAATCCGCGCCAGACGGCGATATGGCGGGTAACCCAACTCCTGACGGTAACGGCTTTCGCGTTCGGCGAAACTAGCATAGTCATGCTGTGACGCCGCTTGAATGACATAGTGCTCCGGCTGGTAGGTCTGCAAGATCACAGCCCCGCCCAGCACGCCGCGGCCAGCGCGCCCGGCGACTTGGGTCAAGAGCTGGAAGACCCGTTCACCGGCGCGATAATCGGGCAGAGCCAAGCCCATATCGGCGCTGACGACGCCGACCAGGGTGACCAGCGGCAGATCCAAACCCTTGGCGATCATCTGCGTGCCTATGAGCACGTCAGCCTCGCGGTTGATGAAGCGGTCCAGGATTTCGAAGTGCATCTTCGGCGAACGGGCGCTGTCGATATCCCAACGTAAGCTGCGGGCGGCGGGAAAGAGCTCGTGCAGTACCTGATCGACCTGTTGCGTGCCAGCGCCGAAGTATCGAATCCGCGACGAACCGCAAGCGGGGCAGGTCTCCGGCTGCGCCTGCTGGCTGCCGCAGTGATGGCAGCGCAGCGCGCGCTCCGTCCGGTGATAAGTCATCGGCATATCACAGCGGGCGCATTCGAGCGCGTCGCCGCAATCGCGGCAGAAGACATAGGTCGCCTGCCCGCGCCGATTGAGCAGCAGCATCGCCTGTTCTCCGCGCGCCAGCACCGCGGCCAGGGCGCGCTGCAATTCGCGGCTGAACATGCTGGTATTGCCGGCGCGCAGCTCGGCTCGCATATCGACCACGCTAACCGGCGGCAAGGGAATGGTGACGGCGTCGTCTTGATCTTGCTGGTAGCGCGCTTGGACGCCAAGGCGCTGCGCCTGTTGCTGAATGCGCCGGCGATGGCCCATGATGCGTTCGGGCAGGTGGAGATAGGAAAACTGCCCCCGCTGCGCGCGATGCCAACTGACGAGATCGGGCGTAGCGCTGCCCAGAATCAGCGTCCCCCGGATGATACCAGTCAGATACTCGGCGGCGGCGCGCGCGTGGTAATGCGGTTCCATCATCCAGGGCGACTGCTTGTAGCTGGCATCGTGCTCTTCGTCCAGCACGATCAAACCGAGATTCGGCATGGGCGTGAAGAGGGCTGAACGCGTCCCGACAATGACGGATACCTGGCCGGCGCGCGCCCGCTTCCAGGTATCATAGCGTTCGCCCGCGGGCAGGCCGCCGTGCACCAGCGCCGCTCGCCCGGGAAAGCGCTCGGATACGCGGCGGACGGTCTGCGGCGTCAGCGCGATCTCTGGCACGAGCAGGATAGCGCTTTTCCCTTGTCGCAGCATCTCGGCGATGGCGCGCAAATAGATTTCGGTCTTGCCACTGCCGGTCACGCCATGAAGCAGGAAGCTGGCGCCTTCGTCCCGCCGCAGCGCCGGCAAGATCTGACCCCAGGCTTTTTGCTGATCGGGCGTCAGTTTAGGCGCGCTATCGGGCACGAAGTCGAAATCGCGCAAGGAATCGCGCCAAATCTGTTCCTCGCGCAGATCAAGGGCGCCGACTTTCACCAGCTTGTTCAGCATCGAGCGGCTGGCGCCAGTCGCGCGCATCGCATCGGCCATTATCGGCGGCTCGGACAGTTCGAGAATCTCGCGCAGCAGCTGCGCCGCGTATCCCGTGCCGCGCCAGGCATCCAGCATTTTTTGAACTCGCTCGGGCGCTGCTTCGAGGATGATCAGATCGGCTTCGCCACGGTCGGTCCTTTCGACGAAGACCAGGCCTTCTTCGATCAGCCTGTTCAGGGGCGCTCTGTTCCTGGCGCCGATGGCTTTCAGCGCCTCGTCCACCGCGATCGCGTCTTCATCGCGTTCGGCGATCAGCGCCAGCAGGTCGGCATGCTTGACGGACTTGCCCAGCTTTGCCGCGAAGGATGGGATGTCGTCGCTGCTGTAATTGGGGTAAAGCCGCTTCACAGTTTTGGCGCGCGCGGCCGGCGGCGCCAGGACCGACTCCGACCTGATCAGGCGCGCTGCTTCCAACTCCTCCAGCGCGCTCGCCACCGGCTGCTTGGGGAAGGCGCTCTTGATTTGGCGTCCACGCTTCTCGCCCTTGTCGCGCAGATAATCCAGCAGGCGGCGCGGCAGCGGTTGCTCAGCTTTGGGATCGGCGCCGGGCAGCGTCATTTGCTGCGGCTGATCGGCAGCCGGATCATCGCGATCGAAGCGATAGAGACGATCGGATTTGCCCGTGAAACCCGGCGGCAGCAGCAGCCAAACGCAGGCGCCAATCGGAGCGAGGCAGGTCTCGCTGAGCCAGCGCGCCAAATCCAGATAGGACGGCGAGAGCGCCGGCTCGGGATCAAGCAGTTCGATGATTGGTTTGGTCTCAGGGATGTCGGTCTCGCGGTGCAGGGCGAGGACGACGCCCGGATGCATCGCCACGCCGAACTCCACGCGAACCAGCGAGCCGCGCTGGAGCAATCCCTTCAACTCGTCCGGGATATGATAGGAGAAGGACTTGCGCGCCGGCACATTCAGCGCGACTTCGGCAAATCGCATGGGCTATGACCTGTTCCGCATGGGCCCGCAGCAGGATGATTTTACGGCATCCCTATTCAGTCGCCAACAATCGGTCGGCGCAATCGACCGCCACTGTCGCTGCGCAGAGGACTCGGCTATGATCTAACATAATCAACCAAAGGGCTGCGAGACATGACGGAAACGAAGCCCCTGCCGCCGTCGCTTTGCCGGCGCGTATTGAGTTGCTTCGGACTGAGCGCGAGTTCACCGCCGACGCTGGAGACGCTTCAACAACTGGTGACCCGCTACACCCGCATCGTGCCCTGGGAGAGCGCTTCGCGGATCGCCCGCCGGGCGCGCCAAGCCCAGTCAGCCGACTGCGCCCTTCTGGGCGAAGCCTTCTGGGAGAGCCATTTCGCGCGCGGCAGCGGCGGCACCTGCTACGAAAGCAATTACGCCTTTTTCGGGCTGCTGCGCTGGCTCGGCTACGACGCCTATCTGACGATCAACGATATGGGCGAAACAGTCGGCTGCCACAGCGCGATTGTCGTCTTGCATGAAGGGCGCCGGTATTTGGTAGATGTAGGTTTTCCCGTCTATATCATCCTGCCAATCGACGCGGATCGGGAGACGCGCGCCGAAGGCCCGCTCATGGATTACAGCCTCGAACCGCAGGGCGGCAGCCGCTATCTCCTGCGGCGGGAAAGCCTGGCGAGAGCGCACAGCTTTACCCTGCGCGACGAACCGGTCCCTGACGCCGACTATCGCGCCATCGCCATCCACGATTATCGACCTAATGGCGGGCAATTCTTGAATGAAATTGTGATTCAGAAAGTAGTCGATGAGCGCTTGTGGCGCTTCCACAGCGATGTGCAGCCCTTTGTTTTGCAGCAGTTCGTCGACGGAGAGCGGCGAGATCATGCGATAGATGGCGATGTGGCAGACGCGCTATCGAGTCAATTTGGCATCGCGCGCGAAGTGCTGGCGGAGGCGATGGCGGCGCTAGGGCTAGCGTTTGAAGGGCGGGCGACCTAATAGGTCGCCCCTACAAGGCTTGTCCGGTACTGCAGAAAGCCTGTTTTTCGTACATCTTACCCCATCCCCGGCCCTTCCCCAGTGAACTAGGGAAGGGTGACTCGACGGCAGAATCGGGAAATTCGGGTGCCGAAATCGTCAAAATCCCCTAATACCGAGTGCGCTGCAAGAGTGCTCCCCCTTCCTTAGCTTGCTGGGGAAGGGGGTTGGGGGGATGGGGTGTAACCGGCGAGA
>JAPOWK010000036.1 GCA_026707665.1 Chloroflexota bacterium | reverse complement strand
CGGGCTTGGTGCGCCTGGTCTTCGGCAGCGTCGCCAACAAAGTGATGCACGATGTGAATGTTCCGGTGCTGGTCATCCGGCCCGATCTGGAGTGAGGCGGCCGTATTCACGCGTCGGTCCAAGCAAGGCTCAACCCGAGCGAGTTTCTTCAAAGGGAGGCAGGCGCTTCGATACAAGACATCGGATCGCATCCACCGCCTGCCAAGCCTTTTCCACTTCATTTTCTGACAAGTTCAGTTCCGCAAATTCGTCTTCGTCCAAGAGCAGCGTGCGTCCATCGGGATAGACGAAGACATCCAGGCACAAGTCTTCCGCCGCGACAAAATCCAATCCGATATGGGGCGGTCGCGTAATATTGCAATACCAGCCCTTCAGCCTGTTCGTCTCTCCATCTGAGACGCGAAAAATATTGAACCAGCGATCGCGATAGAACCACTCGCGAAAGCGATCGCCCCGGCGCAGCGCGATGTAGCCCAAATCGCGATCGGGCAAGACGAACGAGGCGTCAATGCAGATAGTGCTATCGGTGCATTCACGTAGCACCCCCTCGTAGGACAGCTCGAATTTCCCGCGTGCGTCACGCTTGATGACGGTAAACGTGACCATCAGGCGCGTCCACTCGTGTGGATGAGCAGCAGCGCCCCGCCGGCAAACTCCACCGCCGCCTCTTCCGTCAGCATGACATTGCTGATTCCGCGCGCTGGCCCCAGGCGAAGCGTTTCATCCGCCAATGGATATTGGAGACCGCGGGTACTGATGCCCTGCGCCTTGCTCGAGAGCGGAATCAGCGAGATCGTATCGCCACGCGCGCCGTCGATTTGATGCGAGCCGGGCCGCAAGAGGCGGATCATCTGGTCGCCGTCGATGATTTCGATACGCAGGTCGCGAAAGTCGGGCAGCGTGAGCAAGAAGATATTGGCGAGGGTCTGATCGAAGCGCCCGCCAAGAGCGCCCAGAATTTGTATGGATTTGGCGCCAGCTTGACGACAATAGTGTAGCGCCAATTCAAGATCGGTTTCGTCTTTTTCCGGCGGATGCCGGATGATTTCCACGCCGGCCGCTGCAAAAGCGGCGACTTGCTCCGCGCTGAGCGAGTCGAGGTCGCCGATGATCGCGTGCGGCCTCAAGCCAAGGGCGCGGGTGTGTAGGGCGCCGCCATCGGCGCAGATGACGCGGGGCGAATCCAGCGACGCGAGCAAACGGTCCAGCATCAGACCGCGATTGAGTTCGCCATTGGCGAAGAGAAGGACGTTCACAATGCGATTCCCCGCTGTCCTTGATTTGCAGCGGCGTATTCGCTGAATCTTACCATTGGCGAGACCGAGGGCAAAATCGTATTGAAAGATGGGTGGACTTTGCGGGCGACCTGATAGGTCGCCCCTACAAGGCTTGTCCGTTACTGAGAATCTAACGTAAAGCCAACTCTTAAAATACTGCAACTGTACATAAAAGAGGGTCACTTCTTGCGTTGGCAGCAATTTGCTGCGAAATCCGCCAAACCTAGCTCCCCTTCCCTAGCTCGCTGGGGAAGGGGCCGGGGGATGGGGTAGAAAAAGCGCGGTGGCACGAACCAGTACCGGACAAGCCTTACATTATGTTTCGGCGTGCGAACCAAGGGTCGCCCCTACATCGTGGTTCAGCGCTGTGATAGCCTAAGAGCGCGCCAATCCTATTGAGAGGAGAGCCCCGTTGCCGGTTGACGCTATCAGTTTGGAAGTATTCAAGAATCTGTTTGCGGCTGCCGCTGAAGAGATGGGCGTGACACTGCGGCGCGCCAGCTTCAGCCCCAATATTCGCGAGCGGCTGGATTTCAGCTGCGCCGTTTTCGATGCCGAGGCGCGGATGATCGCGCAGGCCGCGCATATCCCGGTGCATCTGGGCAGTATGCCGGCGTCAGTGGCTTCCGCTGTGGCTGAGTTCGAGGAATTCTTCCCCGGCGACCTGGTGGTGCTCAACGACCCCTATCGCGGCGGGACCCACCTGCCCGATATCACCATGATCTCGCCGGTCTTCGCCGGTGGCGATCTCTGCTATTTCGTCGCCAGCCGCGCGCATCACGCCGATGTCGGCGGCATGACCCCCGGCTCGGCGCCATTGAGTACGGAGCTGTATCAAGAAGGCATCATCATCCCGCCGGTGAAGCTGCGGCTGAGCGGCTGGATGAACGATGGCGCGCTGGCCTTGATTGTGGCGAACAGTCGCAACCCAGCCGAGCGGCTTGGCGACCTGGAGGCGCAGATGGCCGCCCATCGCATCGGCGAGCAGAGGCTGCTGGATATGATGGTTGAGCACGGTGTTGAGGCGACCGCCGAGCATGCGGCCGCCCTGCTCGAATACTCGCGGCGGATGACGAAGGCGGTCATCGCTGGCATTCCTGATGGCATCTATCAGTTTCGCGACGCGATGGAGGGCGATGGGCAGGCCGAGTTTGAGATTCCGATTTGTGCGCAGATCGAAGTGCGCGGCGAATCCATGACGGTGGATTTCAGCGGCAGCGCGCCCCAAGTGCTGGGCAATGTGAATGCGGTGCCGGCGATCGTGCGCTCGGCAACCTGGTATTGCGTGCGGCTGATGGCGGAGGAAGATATCCCGGTCAATCATGGCTGTTTCCAGCCGGTCGAGGTCATCACGCCTGAGGGCAGCTTTCTCAATCCGCGCTTTCCGGCGGCGGTGGTGGTCGGCAATACGGAGACGAGCCAGCGGGTGGTCGATACTGTGCTGGGCGCGCTGGCGCAGGCGCTGCCGGAGGTCGTTCCGGCGGCCTCGCTGGGCACGATGAACAACTTCACTGTCGGCGGCATTGATGGCGATGAGCAGTTTGTTTATTACGAAACGCTGGGCGGCGGGCATGGCGCCTCAAGCCGCGGCCCTGGCTTGTCCGGGCGCCATTGCCACATGACCAATACGCTGAACACGCCGGTCGAAGCGCTGGAATACAGCCTTCCGATGCGGGTGCGGCGCTATCATCTGCGCGCGGGCAGCGGCGGCGGCGGCTCGCATCACGGCGGGGATGGCATCGTGCGCGAGTACGAGATGCTGGCGCCGGCGACGGTCACGATCAATTCCGAGCGGCGTCTGCGCGCGCCCTACGGTATAAACGGGGGCGAAGCGGGGCTTTGCGGCGTGAATACCGTCATTCGCGACGGTATGGCTGAGATCGTAAGCGGGAAGCATTCGGGGCATGTCGAGGCGGGCGATCGCGTGATCATTGAGACGCCGGGCGGCGGCGGTTGGGGTGGTACTGCACACTCACAGGACTAAACGTGTACGGGCGAGCCGGTGGCTCGCCCACTGATTTCAATAGGGCGCGGCGAAGGGCGACTCACCGCCGCGCGTAGACACAGCGGGTCAGTCGCCCCTACAGATGTCTTGATGATTGGCGATAGTAAACGGGCGACCAGGACGGTCGCCCCTACACGATTGGGATGTGCGGCGGACTTAGCTGGCCGCCTCGCTGACGTTGACGGGGATCTGGCGCGGCTTGACGTGTTCCGCTTTCGGCAGGGTGATGCTGAGGACGCCGTTCTCGTAGCTAGCTTCCACCGCGTCGCCATCCACGTTGGTGGGGAAGCGCAGGCTGCGGCTGAAGCGGCCGAAGCGCCGCTCGCGGATCAGCATCTTGCTGGTCTCGTCGCGATTCTCGGCGGCGGTCTCAGCGCTGACGCTCAGGACGTCTTCATGAATGTTGACGCTGATGTCGTCCTGGCTGATGCCGGGCAGATTGGCGCGGACGATGTAGGCGTTGGCGTTCTCTTCGACATCAAGCGCCAGGCCGAACCCGCGCGCTTCAGACGGAACGCCGCTGGTCAGCCAGGGACGGGCGTCGTTCAGCAAGTCATCCACCAGACGGAAGTAGGGATTGCGCGTGCGAATCATCATGTTCTCTCCTCCATGTTTGTTGTGTATCGGGCGACCCGGTGGGTCGCCCCTACAATCGTACGCATTGATCTGACACATTCATCGTACGCCGACCATGTAAGAGAAAAGACAGCGCGCTATTAGATAGCTGATAGAGCAATGTTAGCGACGCGTAAGCGCCCCGACGCTGCCGCCGCGTTTCGCTTTCTCTCAGCTGATGTTATGATTGGGCGCGTTCTTATTTTGAGTTATGTGAAAGGGATGTGTTGATGCGAGCAGGCGTTGACATCGGCGGCACTTTCACCGATTTGGTATTGAGCGATGGCGGACAGTTGAAGATCCACAAATTGCTGAGCAGCCCCGATCGTCCGGAGCGGTCCATGCTCGCCGGGCTGGAGACGATGACGCCGGGCGGGCTGGCGGCGCTGCGGCAAGTGGCGCATGGATCGACCGTGGCCACCAACGCCATACTCGAGCGCAAGGGCGCGCGGACGGCGCTGCTCACCACCGCCGGCTTTCGCGATCTGCTCTTCATCGGGCGCCAGGATCGCCCCCAGCTCTATGACATCCATCCGCGCATCCCACCGCCGCTGATCCCGCGCGAGCGCTGCTATGAAATCCGCGAGCGGCTCGACTTTCAGGGCACGATCTTAACTCCGCTCGATGAGGACGCGCTCGACCGGGCGCTTGACCAGGTGGAAGCCGATCAGGTAGACGCAATCGCTGTCTGTTTGCTCTTCAGTTATATCAATCCGGCGCATGAAGAGCGCGTCAAGGCGCGCATTCTGGAGCGCGGCATTGTACGCGAAGACTGGCAGGTGGCGCTTTCGTCGGAGGTGCTGCCGGAATTCCGCGAGTACGAACGCGCCAGCACGATCGCGCTGGAAGCATACGTGCGGCCCGTTATGTCGCGCTATGTCGGGGAGCTGGAGGCGGCGCTGGGGAGCGAAACATCGCTGCGGATCATGAAGTCCGATGGCGGTGTGATGCGGGCGAGCCGCGTGCGGCAGGGGGCGATCCACACGGCGCTCAGCGGGCCGGCGGCGGGCGTCATGGGCGCCTTTCATTTGGCGCAGCGGGCTGGCTTCGACAAGATCATCACGCTGGATATGGGCGGCACGTCGACCGATGTGGCGCTAATCGCCGGGGTTCCCGAGCCACGTCCGGAATCGGCGATCAATGGCTTGCCGACACGGGTGCGCATGCTCGATATTGAGACGATCGGCGCTGGCGGCGGATCGCTGGCGCGGATTGACGCCGGCGGCGCCTTGCGCGTCGGACCGGAATCGGCGGGCGCCAATCCGGGGCCGGTCGTCTACGGGCTGGGCGGCGAGCAAGTGACGCTCAGCGATGCCAACGCGATTCTCGGGCGGCTGGATGCCGAGCATTTTCTGGGCGGCGCGATGTCGCTGGACTTGGCGGCCGGCGAGCGCGCGCTGACGGTATTGGCGCAGCCCATGGGTTTGAGCGCGGTGGAGGCGGCGCAAGGCGTGGTAGATATTGCGAATGTGAACATTGACCGGGCGATAAGGCGCGTGTCCATCGCCCGCGGCTACGATCCGCGCGATTTCACGCTGGTGGCATTTGGCGGCGCCGGTCCGCTGCAAGCCTGTGAGGCGGCGGCGCGGCTGGATATCCCGCGAGTGCTGGTACCGGCAGCGCCTGGCGTACTTTGCGCGCTCGGCTTGCTGATCGCCGATGTCGCCGTCGAATATAGCCGGTCGATCATGCGCGCCGCGAGCGACGACGTGCTGCTTCAATTGCGGGCGCTGGAGAGTGAATTGCTGGCGCAGGCGCAGTCTGAGTTGCGGCAGGAAGGCATCGCACAGCGTGAGATGCGCTTCACGGCGACGCTGGATATGCGTTATGAGGGGCAA
Source organism: Chloroflexota bacterium (assembly GCA_026707665.1). GTDB lineage: Bacteria > Chloroflexota > Anaerolineae > Aggregatilineales > Phototrophicaceae > UBA6055. Next base: position 4,519 of record JAPOWK010000036.1, on the reverse strand, counting down.
GCTTACGAATTGAACATCCCCTTTGACGAGCGGGCGACCGAGGCTTTTCATGAAGGGCATGAGCGCGCCTATGGCCATGCGATTCGCTGGCGCGCCGTCGAGATCGTCAATTTGCGCCTAGCTGGCATTGGCGCGATCGAAAAGCCTGAATTTGAAGAAGTGTCCGCCAACCCCCATGAAGCGGCGCCCATCGGCGAAAAGGCGTCGCCGACGGGTGACGCGCTACAGCTGTTTGAACGTGATTCGCTTCGCCCCGGGGCCGCCTTCAGCGGCGAGGCGCTCGTCTTCCAAATGGACAGCACGACCTATGTGCCGGCCGGTTGGAAGGCGCGCGTCGATGGTTATCAGAATCTCTTGCTGGAGCGCGAGTGAGGCTCAGTCAATGGCGGCCATCGCTTCGATCTCGACCGCCATGTTGAAGGGCAGCGCGCTCATTCCCACAGCCGAGCGCGCATGGGCGCCGCGGTCGGGACCATAGAGCGCAAGGAGCAAGTCGGAACAGCCATTGATGACGGCGGGCTGCCGCGCGAAATCGGGCGCGCAATTGACCATGCCATGCAGCCGCAGCCAGGCGCTCACCCGATCCAAATCGCCGAGCTCGCGCTTGAGGCTGCCCAACATCGAAAGCGCGACCGCCCGAGCCGCTTCGTAGCCCTGCTCCACCGTGACTTCGCTGCCGACTGCCCCAAAGGGACCGGCCACCGAGCCATCGGCCTCCTGCGGTCCGTGCCCGGAAATGTAGGCGATGCCGCCGTGTATGCGCACAAATGAAAATGGCAGCACGACGTCCGGCGGCGCTTTTACTGGCGGCGGCAATTCCAAGCCCATCTCAGCCAATCTGCGTTCGATCTCCATTTTCTGCCCTCCTCTGATAAAGCATCCACAACTTCACTAGCGACAGATATCGGGCGACCTTATAGGTCGGCCCTACAAGATTACATATTTTTAGAAGTTACCATAGCGTTCTGCCATGTCGCACGGTTGAAGGCGAATCGGGCTAGAATGGTGGGTATCCCGTTAGACATGGCATACATCCAAGCATGAGCGCGCAGAATGAATTGCGACAAGCGATTGAATTGATGCAGGATGGCCAGGCTGTGCCGGCGGTGGACCTGCTGAATCGCCTGGTCGAGAGCGCCGAGCTGGATGGCAAGGGGCGGGCGGCCGCTTATGTCTGGTTGGCGGAGTCACGCGAGGATAGCGGTTTCAAGATTCGCTGCCTGGAGCGGGCGCTTGAGCAGGACCCGGACAATCGGCAGATTCGACAGGGCTTGCAGCAACTGATAGCAGCGCGCGCGCAGCCGAGTCAGCTGCCGGCGATGGGCGCCGAACGTAATCGTGTCGAGTTGCGTGAAGCGCCGCCAGTCATCGGCATCGTCGGCGGCCTGAATGGAATGGCCAGCGGCGTCTTCGTCGACGGCCGTGGCTTGATCGCTACAACCAGCTATGCCATCGGCAGCATTGAGCGCGTGACGGTCACGCTGGATGCGCAACGGCGCCTGGCGGGCGAAGTCGTCCGCCGCTTGCCGACCCATGATCTGGCCCTAGTGGACGCGCCTTTGCGAATTGCGCGCGTGACTGCGGCCGCGCCCGCTTCCATGATTGTCGAGAACACGGCGTTCATCGCGCTGGGCTATGGCGGAGCGAGACTGCGCGGCGCTTTGGCTCAGTTCAACAGCCGACGGGCGCGGCAATGGCTGCGCACGACGATTCCGCCGGTGCAAATGCCCGACGCGGGCGGCAATCCACTCTATGACGATAACGGGCAACTGCTCGGTCTGCTGACGCGCAATGTCGATGGCGCCGGCAATACGCTGGCGCTCAATATGTCGCAGGTGCTGGCGCTGACGTCGCAATGGAAGCGCGATCGCCGGCTGATGCCGGATGCCTGCTATTGCGTCGCTTGCGGATCGCTGACCCGGGCGCCGCTTTTCGGCGGCAGTCACTGCGAAACTTGTGGCGCGGCGCAGCCAATTGACAACGCTTTTCCGCGACAAATCGACAAACTGGCGGCGCTGTATGGCGCGGGCGACGGTGCACCCTGCCCCCATTGTGACGCGCAGGTCGGTGCATACAACGACCGCTGCCTGCGTTGTGGGCATAAGATGGCGCGCGGCGAGTCCGCGAGGAATTAGACAGCATGGCGCGTTTCTTTGGACGCGGCGAAAAGAAGCCGGCTGAACCCGCTGCCGAACAATTCGAGTTGTCGCTGCGGGCGGTGGAAGGCATCTTGAGCGCGATCGGCGTCGACCCGCAAGCGGCGCGGATGGCGGTCGAGAGCGGTTATGGCTGGAATTTTCAGCGCGGCTCGGCGCTGATCGAGGTTTATCTTACGCCGGAGGACCAGGGTTACTTACAGGTGCTGTCGCCGATCATGCACTTGCCGGCGAGCAATCTGCTGGCGCTGTATCGGCGGCTGCTGGAGCTAAATTTGCAGCTGACCAACGCGGCGCTGGGCGTACACGAAGATGTGGTCTACCTTTATCACGAGCGGCTGCTGGCGGGCTTGGACGCGGCCGAAGCTGATGCGATCATTCGGCGGCTGGCGCAAGTGGCGGATGAGCTGGATGACGCGCTGGCGGAGGAGTTCGGCGGGCGGATGTATGGGCGGGGGTGAGCGTAATTCGTCGAGCTATGTGGAATTCTCGGCTTCCCTCACGCGACTCTCGACGTTGCGATGATCGCATTCTTCGTACATCAGCTTCACAACCTCTTGCGCATCAGCATAAAAACCCGAGAGTCTTGCAAACGTGATGTCACTAATTTCGCCATGCGCAATCTTGTTTCGATTGGCCACGATGCTTCCTAACGAACTGGAAAGTCTTCCGTCAATTGACCTACCTAGGTTTTGCTTCCATTCTGAACTAAACAGTTCGACGAGTTCAAGTATTTTACTTGGTTTCGGATTGAACGAATGCTCTAGCTTCTTGTTTACGAAGTTTGCTAGATTGGGTGCACGGTCGGCTTCTACCTTTACATATTCGAGCAGAATCCTTCTTACAGAGAATTCGACATAACTCGAAGCGCGAATACACAAATACCAAACGAATTGCGCCTTTATCTGATTATCTATATCACTCTTGCCTTGCAGCAGTTCGGCTTGTTCGAACAGATGATTCAGCATATCTTGCTGTTCGATTATGTCGCGGTGCATAAGCTACTCCGCACCAGAAAAGGCTTCCGTCGCGAGCTGAATTCGTCGGCGTACATTTTCCAGGTGGGAAGTTTGCGAGTAGATTAAATTCCCAAATTCGCTATTCAGCATAAGGCTCTTATAGCGTTTAGTGATATCTGCCGTGATGGGACCCTTTTCAAGTCGGCGCGCTATGCCGATCATGAGCGAATCTTGCACTGCCGCGTTTAGAGCGCGCGAAGGTCTGAATGCCTGTTCGCCCAGCTTGTCAAGAATCACGCTGACCGTCTCCTGAAATACACTTCGCACTTCGAGCTCATGGTAGATTTCCATATCCTTGTTGTCGTGCATGAAGTCATTGAGGAAGGACTTCATAGGAGGCTGATATTCGTCGAAGGAGAAGTACAAGGCGATAAATCGAAGAATAAGCTCTTGATCTCGTTTCCTGCGGTTAGGCTTGCCGACCAATGCTCTCCATTCGGCGCACTTATTGAGCTCGACCAAGAATTCATTAAACTGACCTCCGTATATCGCAGCTCGAATTTCCTGTGGCGATAGCGGCGTAGAGGTTGTATTTAGGCGCTCAAATAATGCGAATTGGCTCGTACCATCATCATCAGGTGATTCCTGCTGAATAATCGAGGCATGGATAATTGAATCATTGAGTCGGCGTCGGTCTTGTCCCGACAAGTCCGCATAAGCGAGACCTTCAAACCGCGATTTCAACCCCGCCAGTTTGAATTCCTGATGTGATTCCGGGAATCTTCCACTATAGTATGCTTGCAAGCTCATCAACCGCTGCTGACCATCAATGACACGTAGGGTTTGCGACCCCTTGTCTCGGTACAGAAATATTCCCGGTACAGGCAATCCCATAAGCAAGGATTCCACAAACCTTGATGCCCGTTTGCGATTCCAAACAAAAGTTCGTTGGAATTCAGGAATCTCTATGTCGCCACGATCAAGTCTACGCACTAACCCTTCAACATCGAAATCGGCACCATAACCTGAGATTGTATATTGTATTTCGGCAACTGTTTCGTCGGGGTAAACGCCTTCGATCGGTACTTCTGTATCAGTGTCTTCATTGGTGATTCTGTCAGCAAGCATGACACACCTCACAAGGCAGGATTCTTCCGCGCATTCAGTTTAGCAGCTTAGTTGCGCGAATTGCAGATTGGCTACACGACAACCAGGTCAGCACAAACGAGCCGCCCCGCACTTCGTGGAGACTCGCCAAAACTACTAAATATTCTAAAGCTCAGTGGCGCTAAACCAGCAAGTACTCCGCTTCGCTGCAGACGCGCAGGGTGCCGGCCAACTCATGACCGAGGAAGTGCGTCTGCCCGTCGACTTGCAGCTGCAAGGGACCCTTGAAGGGCGCGC
>JAPOWK010000013.1 GCA_026707665.1 Chloroflexota bacterium | reverse complement strand
ATCTTCGAGGGTGCGCAGGATCTCGCATTGCTTATTGGGAAACTGCTGTGCATTTTCCTCCATGCCTCTAAGGAGAGTCTCGCGGTCGCCCTTGAAGTAGCCGTTGTGATGAATAAATTCAGGGTGAATATACTTTTCGTAGGCCTCGCGCACAGCACCTGACGAAGCCATTTGAAGAAATGTTGTCGCGATGTCTTTTTTGAGCATATTCGTTATGTTTCCCAGCTCGCTTGGTTTTTTTCGCAATGATTTCATGAAATATAATTCCAAGCTAGAATGCTGTCAAACACCTACATTGATGCCCCATCTGTTCGTCGCCATTGACCTGCCGGACGCAGCAAAAGACCAGATCCTCAGCCAGCACGTACACGACCGGCCGCTGGTCCCGACGGGAAGCATTGCGTCTGACGCTGCCTTACATCGGAAATGTGCCGGAGGCGGTGGTGCGCGCTTATCAACGCGTCTTGGGCGAGGTTGAAGCCGTCGCCTTCGACTCAGGGTGTTGCTGTTTGTCGCCTTCGCGGTCGCCATGCCACAAGTTCTGCTTGTCCCATGAGCGAGGCGGGCGCATGACTCGATGGTACAATCGTGAGCCGGATAACAAGAACATATTCACGGCGGTTTGCAGCAGTCGGCGAGAAGAGGCGCTTCGGCCGGCGCCCGCGGGTATGTCAGCTTCCGCTCGCGTGCGCGCCGCGCGTTTCCGCTTGACTCGGTTTGCCCGAGGCGCCTCTTCCGGGAAAAGCTTCGAGCTGAGACGCGCGAGCGCCTCCAAAACGAGCGCGATGCCCCAGCCGACGGCGAACAAATAGAGCGCGATTCTGGCCATCAGGTCAGCCAGTTCTGCCGTCGGCGGCGCTGTCGCGGCTGGTCCAGCGATGATCATGAGAATGCCGCAAAGCATCGCAATGATGCCGAAGATCATCGTGGACATCCAATTGCGCAACTGGAAGAAAAGGACCTTGACGCGGCGATTACGGATCGCGCGCAATCCCCAGACGAAGATAACGGCGCCGGTGAATACGGATGCCAGGGCTAATGCGGTCATGATGGCTTTCGTTCTTGTCTACCAGCGCCCGAACCTGTCGCCGTGCTGCCTCCGCATCGCTTGCTCAAGCGCGACTGGATCCTGTTCCTCGTCGCCATATCCCAAGCTGGAGGCCACGATTGATCCAATGATGCCGGCCAGAATCAATGCCGCGTAGACCCAGAGCAGCGTTTCGACTACAGCGGAATTCGGCACAAACAGGGCGAGCACAGCGATCACGATTCCCAGAACGCCGCCCGCGGTCACGGGAAGTCCATGCACGCGCGCGGGAGTCGGCCCACTCGTAACCAGCTTCCGGCCCCAGTACTTGAAGAGCCGGCCCCAATACACTTTATCGTATTTTAATGACGATGTTCCCCAAAGCACGAACAAGATGCTGCTTATCAAGAGAACGAGAAAGGACTCACTCATCGGCATTGGCCTGGCGCTTTCATAGAATCATGGCGGAACCGAGCGTCCCTGGCGGGTGTCTGCACAATCGACTCGAGCCGCTTCGAGGCAGGCAATTCCGAATTGTAGCGATGTGTGTCTCAGTAATTGCCGGCATAATCCTCGGGATCGATGTCCCCATACGGACCCATGTTGGAGGAATAATAGATCAATTCCACCACCATCGAACCGAAGAAACCGCCAAGGAAGGCATAAACAGCAAATGGCCCGATTTGGTCGACCAGCGTGCTCTCCGGGTCAGTGAGTTTCGCAATGCCCATAATCAGACAGAGGACGCCACCGGCGCTCAGAAGAACGCCGTATAGCAACACTGATAAGCGCGCTCTTAAGACCAGCTTGGGTCCAATAAATCGGATGAGCCGGCCCAGATAGACTTGCTTTTCATGCAACCCTCTCAGACCCAGAAACAACAGAACCGCGCCTCCAATTAAGAAAATCAATGGACTATTACTCATCTGGCGGCTCCTTTTTTACTCTCCCCGCCGGTCAACACGCGCTTTTCCAGCGGATGCAATTAGTATATCTTTGAATTGAATGACAAACAAAAGAGGATCGATCGTGCCCCGCCTCTTCATCGCCATCGACCTGCCGGACGCCGTCAAAGACCAAATCCTCAGCTTGCGCGAGCACGACTTGCCGCCCGGGCGCTGGTCCCGCCGCGAAGCTTTGCATCTGACCCTGCATTTCATCGGCGATGTGCCGGAAGGGGTGGCGCGCGCATATCAACGTGTCTTGGGCGCGGTGGACACCGCCGCCTTCGACCTGCGGATTCAAGGCGTCGGACAGTTCCCCATCAATGACCGGCCGCGCGTCATTTGGGCCGGTGTCCAGAATGGGCCTGAGCTGCGCGCGCTGCATGAGGCGGTCGGGTCGGCGCTGGAACGCGAAGGTTTTCGGCGCGAGCGGCGGCGCTTCCACCCGCACGTCACTTTGATGCGCTTCCGAAAACCGCTTCGCCGCGGCCTGGCCAGCAGATGGCTGAACGCGCACATCGACTTCACCGTCGAACCCTTCCGCGTCGAGAAGTTCGCCCTCTACGAAAGCGATTTGCAGCCGAGCAGCGCGGTGTACAGCAAGCGAGGTGTGTATGCCCTCAAATCGAGATAGGTGGCGTACGGGCGACCCGGTGGGTCGCCCCTACATACCAGGAGCAGAAGCCGGCAAGCGATGGACGCGCAGCAGCACTGCTGCCGCCACGATCACCGTGCCCATCACAAGAAAGGTCTGTTCGAGCGATTGCTCCGCCAGCGCGGCGTAGACCGGCGCCCCCAAAGCCACGAATAAACTAACGAACATATTAATGAGCGAAAGCACGGTCGCGCGATTCTTGTTTTCGATGAGCGCATTCTGGTAAGCGGAGAAGAGAGGACCTTTCATGTTGCTGAAGCCATACATCATGATCACCACCGAGGCGGTAGCGATGGGACCGGCGACCGCCGCCAGAATCCAGTACAACAGACCAGGCAGCAGAATCAGCGTGGCGATCGCCCGATCGCGCCCCAGCCATGCTTCCACCTTGTAGGCGTAGCGCTGGGTGAACGCCGCCAGCAAGCTGCCAGCCGACAGCACGGCGCCGATGGCAAAAGGCGAGACTTCATTCTGCACCAGGTAAGGCGGACCCAGCGTCACCGCCAAGGCGTCGGTAAAAGGCAAGGTGAAGACAGCCAGCAGCACCAAGCGGCGCAAGCGCCGATTTCTATGCAGCAGCGAGAGACCCGAGCGCAGCAAGGCGGCGCTGCCCTCTTTATTTTCCGATTCCTTGACCGGCGGCTCGCGCAGCGTCAAGCAGACCAGCAAGCCAACAAACAAGGCGACGACAGTCAAGGCAATGGCGGGGATGAAATTTTCGAGCGCCGCGTCACCGATGATGAGCCCGCCGACGATCGGCGCGATGACGAAGGCGATCATGCTCCAACTGTTTACCCGCCCCATCGCCCGCTTCATCGCCTCTTCGCGGTTCTTCGGCGGCAAACTGTCGTAGACCAAAGCCTCAAGGGCGCCGGAGGCGAAGGCATATCCCGCCCCAGCCAATAGCGCCACCAGAACGTACCATTCGTAGTCGCGGGCGAATATGAAGATGAATTCGGCGCACATGAGCAAAAATGTCGAGCAGAAGATCGACCACTTGCGCCCAACGCGATCGGCCAAGACGCCCGTCGGCACTTCCAGCAGGAAGATCGTCCCAATCAAAATCGATTCGATCAGGCTGATTTGCACCAGCGTCAAGCCACGCCCCAGCAAGAGCAGCGCATAAGCGTGAATGTAAAGATGAAAGTGCTGGCAGAAGCTGATGACGATGATTTTGTTGATGTTGGCTACGTACATGGCGTCAGAAGGTCCCGCGCGTGAAAGCGGAGGTGATTATATCAGCGGCCCGTCGGCTTTCTACCGTCCGCGTATGGGAATCGGATCGCAGTGACGTTATACTCTTCGGGAATCCATCGTGGGCGGAGGAATAAGTATGCGCGAAAATCGCGTGCGCAAACTTTGGGCGGACGGGCAAGCGGTGATCAACGGCTGGCTGCACAGCCCCAGCACCTGGTCGGCCGAAGTGATGGCTCATCAAGGCTGGGACAGTTTGGTCGTCGATATGCAGCACGGGCTGATGGGCATCGAGACGGCAATCCAAATGCTGCAAGTCATCTCGACCACCGACACCGTGCCTATGGTGCGCGTCAACTGGAATACGCCCGGCGATACCATGCGCCTGCTCGATGCCGGCGCTTACGGCGTCATTTGCCCCATGATCGAAACGCGCGAAGAATGCGAGGCCTTCGTCGGCGCCTGCCGCTTCCCGCCGCTGGGATACCGCAGCCTCGGTCCCACGCGCGCGCGCGTCTACGCCGGCGAGGATTACGCTGAGCATGCCAACGACACCATTATCACCCTGGCGATGATCGAAACGAAAACGGGCTACGACAATCGCGACCAGATAATGAGCGTCGAGGGCTTGGATTGCGTCTTTGTCGGCATCGGAGACTTGCGCCTGCACTTGACCGGTGAAGCGGGGCTTAGCGGGGAGGACGCGACCGTCGACGCGGCGCTGGACGCGATTCTGGCTTCAGCGCGCGCGCACGGCATCAAGGCGGGTCTCTTTGCCGCCGATACCGCCCACGCAATCGAGATGCTCCAGCGCGGTTACGAATTTGTCACGGTGATGAATGACGTCTCGCTGATGGCGAGCGCCGCCTCCGCGACGGTCCAGGCGGTGCGGGCGAGCCTCGGCTAAGCGCGGTCAATCGGCGCGACGGTTACGATAGAGTTGAAGGTCTTGACTCGACATTTCAGATTCAGGGACGAGACGGTAGTGCCTTTCAGCCAATTTCACCACCGCGCCGTCAGAGTCTTTTCCGAATTCAAAGAGCGCTATGCTATCTTCGTCCATGAATTGCGCCGCAATTGGGCGGGCGACTAATTCGGGGAACTTTTCGTCGCAGAGCGCCAAGTCTTGTTCAATCTGAACCACTCCAATCTGGTCGGCCTTGCCTTTTGCTTGCACTGGCAAGATAAAGTGCGCCCCTCTCTTGTCGATTCCGACATAAATCTCGTCGGTCTCGATTTGACCGATGCTGCGCACAGTGGTTCGCAAATGGTTTTGGATGGAATAGCAAGTGACACCGGTAAAGATGTCGACTAGTCTGTTGTTTCGAAGCTTCGCCAAAAGCGCCTGTTCGTCTGTTAGAGCGTATCGCGCTACGATGCCGGGAGTCGCATCTGGAATCTTCGTAACGGGCAGCATTTGATCAGGTTGAGTCTTTGAGACAGGCTTGAGCTCAAATGCATACTTTGCTCGGCCTTTCCCAACGATCACCCATGACTGGCCTTCCGGCGAATGTCTAACAATGGCATCGGGCAAGGGACGTCTATGCCGAAAAGCGTAAACGACATCACCCAGATTCTTCGGCAACGAAATATCAAGTCGCTCAGCAGAACTTACGATATCTTCCCGTGCAAAGAAAACGAGGGAGTCACCGTCTTTAAAGTATCGAAGGAAGATATCTTCGATTATCCGCGAATATGAGTTTTCTTTAGCCATGTAAGGCTTTTAGCCGTTCCACTGAAGCAGCAAGACTTCTTCGCGCAAGTGCTCTTTGGTTGCTGTCGAGAACCGTGTGCGAAACAAATCAATATCGAGTACTTCGTAACCCAAACGCTCTGCCACTTCTGCCAGAAGCTGGCCTGTTCGTATCATGATGCGAAAATAAGACGCTTGATCGCCAACGACGTACGCCAACTTGGCGCCCGGACGAAGCAGCGCTCGCAGATCGGACAGATGGCGAGCCATTCCTCCAAAGTACAGCCGAACGACCTTCGCGTATTGTTTCTCGAATCCAGATGTTTTTCCCAATTCAAGTCGACGCTCTTCAATGGCGTCCGCGAGGGCTTGGATTGTTGGAATGTCTTGGACCCACTTGTGGTCTTCGTCCGCTTTGTAAACACCGCGAGTATTCGATCGAATGAACTTCTGCTTTTGTCTGCGCAAGTCTTCACGACTAGATATAAATCCAAGCAACACCGATTCAAGTCGAGTCGTTCGACTATAGTCTTTTTCATTTGGATAAGGCGGGGACGTTATAATGGCGTCAACCGACCGGGGCGACAGATGCTTGCGCATGTCCCTAGCGTCGGCCAGGAACACCTTCGCGGGAGTATGCCTAAGAGCGTGGTGTTCCAGCAAGTCAGCTGCCATATTGTCCAAAGCGATTAGCCATGGTTCCAGTACAGGTGTATCAGACTTTAGCTTGCCCACGCCGATCTCGGGGCCGAAGCGAAGATTGCTAATCTCCTTCACTGTCTGCTTTGCTAAAGCAAGTTTCGCGTAACTTCGGAGTCTCACCGCTTTGTGCTGTTCAATCGCATCGAGAAGTGTCAACACTTTGTGCAATGGAAGCGGACTAATAGAATTTTTTATCAGTAATCGCGATTGTTCGGCGTCAAAGGCCCGCAGTCGGCCCCTGTGCACGCTCACGCCAAAGTAGTTTGAATTACCGGCTAGAAGGCTTTCCGGAACTGATCCGTTTAACCTTGCAGCGATTTCCTGTCCAAAATCGGCCAACTCTCCGGGTTCAACATCCCAATCTGTTTTCACGCTCGCCGCGAAGTGCGCCATAGCGTTGGCTTCCACACCCACGCTTGCAATGCCAAGTTTCTTCGCTTCCACGAGCGTCGTGCCCGTTCCACAAAACGGATCGAGAATAAGCTGTCCCCTCGCTACACCAAGCTTTTCTACATAATGGCGTACCAAGTGAGGCGGAAACGACAAGACAAACCTGTACCACTCGTGGACAGGTCGATCATTCTCGTACAGACGATTTAGTTCGTTGCCGTTCTGAAGCTGTGTCGTATACGTCATCAGTAGTCCGCAGTCGATTAGAACAATTGTACTGCGAAAGCGGATATAGGGCAAGCGTCTTTGCGGACGTACGTTATCAACATATCGCGTCGCCGAGGCAGATCTCCAAGTCTTGAGCGGATTGCAGCCAGGGGTGATCCAGCGGCACATTCTTGCGCAGGCCAACGACATCTTTCAGCGGCACCGCGGCCGTGCCATCGCCGCAAACGCCAACCATGATATCAGTCAGCCCCTCGTTGATGTAATTCGCCGCCGCTGTTCCCAGCTGCGTCGCCAGCAGACGATCGCGCGGCGACGGCACGCCACCGCGCTGTACATGCCCCAGGATGGTCACGCGGGATTCCAGACCGGTGAGTTTCTCCAATTCGTTTGTCAGCAGCTGAGTGCCGCCGCTGCGTTCCCGTTCGATCTCGTCGAGTTCGGCGCGCGCTTTTTTCCGTCGTCCGCGCGCTTCCTTTTGCTGCGCTTTGTCTCCTTCAGCCGCGTCCATATCGGCTTCCGCTTCCGCCACGCGCGCCCGCGCCTCTCGCAGCTTCTTGCCGACGCGCTGCGTCATCGCGCCTTCCGACACCGCCACAATGCTGAAGCGCGTGCCGCCACGGCTGCGCGCTCGTATCGATTCAGCGACATATTCGATATTGAACGGAATCTCGGGGATGAGAATGACATCGGCGCCGCCGGCCAGTCCGGCGCCCAAAGCCAGCCAGCCGGTGTTATGGCCCATGATTTCGACCACGATGATGCGATGATGGCTATGCGCGGTGGAATGCAAGCGGTCAATCGCCTCCGAGGCGATATTCACGGCGGTATCAAAGCCGAAGGTGACATCCGTGCCGCTGACATCGTTGTCGATCGTTTTGGGCAGGCAAACGACGTTGATGCCCTGCTGGGAAAGACGCCAGGCATTCTTCGCCGTGCCGCCGCCGCCAACGCAGATCAGCGCCTCGAGATCATGCCGGCGGTAATTCTCCACCATCACATCCATCATATTGCGCGTCTTGCCGCCAATCGGCATCTTATGTGGTTTATCGCGGCTGGTGCCGAGGATCGTGCCGCCGAGGGTGAGGATGCCGCTTAGCTCTTCCGGACCCAGCCACTCAATGCGGTTCTGCATGAGGCCGCGGAAGCCATCGCGGAAGCCGATCAAGCGCATGCCATATTTGCTGAGCGCCACTTTGCCAACGCCGCGGATCGCCGCGTTCAAGCCGGGGCTGTCGCCGCCAGCGGTGAGGATGCCTATCGTTTTGCCAATCATAATACTGAGCCTCAATATCATTTCGCTCTATTATAACGAATGCGAGCGGCTCTTGGCAGCAAGCCCGCCAATAGCGCGTTGGGAAAGCAGATGCAAACGGTGTTATGCTATGTGCACGTGGAGCGATGAAGCGAGTTAATCATGGAAACGAAACAGCGGCTGTGGGATATACATGACGTGTGGGAGCTCTATTGCGATCGCGCCAACGACCACCTGCGCTTTGAACTATTCGACGGAGAACTGATTGAGATGTCGGGACCGGGCGGGACGCATGGGCGAATTGCAATAAGACTGGGGCGCTATCTTGATATCTTTGCGGAAGAGAACAACTTGGGCATCGTGACGGGAGAAACGGGCTATCACCCGCCCGACGACCGCCATAATTTACTCCTGCCCGATGTTGCCTTCATCAGCTTCGGCCGCGCCCCCGACCCCTTTCCCGATAAACTCGTGCCGGCCATACCCGATATCGCCGTCGAGATTCGTTCACCGAGCAACACCCTCGCGGAAATGCGCGAGAAAGCGCAGCGCTACTTGAGACTGGGCTCTACGCTCGTATGGATCATCTTGCCGAACGATCAGAAGGTTGAAGTCCACCAGACCCAGAAGCCGGTATTTGCGCTTGAGTTGGGCGATTCGCTTTCGGGTGAGGATGTTCTGCCCGGCTTCGAGCTTGAATTGCGCCGGTTATTCCCGTGAGTCCATGCCAAGCGAGCAGCGGGTCAACAAGCTGAAACGCGTCGCCGAGGCGCGTCAAGCGGGCTTTACCGTCGTCATTGAAGACGTATATGATCCGCATAATCTGGGCGCGATCAGCCGTAGTTGCGATGCCTTCGGCATTCAGCAGATCAACGTCATCTTCGAGACGCATCCCGCGTTTGACCCCAAAGAAGTCGGCAAGAACAGCTCGACAGCGACCAACAAATGGCTGGACTACCGCATTCATCACGGCACGGAAAGGGCGCTGAAAGCCTTGATGAGTGAAGGCTGGACCTTGGTCGCGGCGGCGCTTGACCCCGATGCCGAATCCATCTACGAAGCCGACCTCTGCCTGCCCCGCATCGCGCTGCTTTTCGGCAACGAGAAAACCGGTCTGTCGGCGACGGCTTTGGCGCTTGCCGACCGCAAAGTCATGATTCCCATGCGCGGCATCGCCCAAAGCATGAATGTCTCGGTGTCGGCGGCGCTCTGCATCTACGAAGTCACGCGGCAGCGACTGGCTCGCTGTCCGCAAGCGCTCCGAATGGCGCCGGAGGAGATCGCGGGGACGCTCGACTACTTCCTCGAAATGCACGAGCAGTTGGGCAAACGCAATAAGAAGCGGCGGGTGGAACGGGCGAAGGCGCGGCGGTCGAAGCCAGTCGATTCCAGCCTGTAGGGGCTTTTCGCTGAAACGCCCGAAAGCGCTGACAAATGAATGCGAACGTCTCGGCGGGTAGCGTAGACACTGACCGTCAGACGCCCCTACAAATCACGTGTGCAGACAGACATAGATTCCCCGCGGCCTCAAGCCAGCGCGAAGATGCCCACGGTCGGCCGGTGATCGGTCAGATCATCAAAGGGAATATTGCTCTGAATATGGCAGGAGATGACTTCGAACTGATCGGCGGGGTCGTGCAGGAGAATGTGGTCGATCACGATACGATGCGTACTGTGCGTCCAAAACTCGCTGCGTTTGTTTTCTGGCCGCAACAGCCGAAAATGGCGCTGCAGCATTTCCATCTCCGGTGAATCCGGCTGGGCGTTGAAATCGCCGACCAACACAATTGGCCGCTCGGGCTGCTCATTGTATTCATCCGCCCGCTTCAGCTCATCAATCACATTCAGGATTTCACTGACTTGCGCCTGACGGATTTGCGAAGCGCTGCGCGAACGCTCGTAGCTGGCGTCCCGTCGGTCCTCGCCGATGAGCAGACCGAGATGCGTGTTGAGGCAATAGACGGGAACGCCGCGATAATTTAGCGATGCCACCATCAGATTGCGCGGCTGCGTATCGCGATTGCCGCTACTGTAAAGCGTGGCGCGGCTGATTGTGGTGTGGCGCGCCCAGGCGCCGGCAGCCCCGCAGTCATCGTACTCCGGGTAGCTGCCCCAGGGCCAGTCTTCCCGCGGCAAGTTCGTAACGATGGCGTTGCCTTCGGCCGCTCCGGTCATGCTGCGGTAGGCGGGGCGATCCCACAGGTTTGGGTGCGGATGATCACACATAGTGACTTCAGGCGCGAAGGACGCGCAGTAATCTGTGCCCAGTAGCTGCGCCATCTTGCGCCCAACGTTGCGGCTATGCCCGTTGAGCATGGCGACGCCTGATTCCTGCAAGGCGATCAAGGTCGGTTGGCTGGGCGTTATCACCTGCCGCAGCGTGCTGTAGGTATCCACAGCCAGTTTCTC
>JAPOWK010000124.1 GCA_026707665.1 Chloroflexota bacterium | reverse complement strand
ATGGGGCGATGAAGAGAAAGCCGAACTTGGCTTCGCGTTTGCGCATGGGCGAGAGATCGCTCCAGCGTTCTCGCCTCCGCCCGCGCAAGGCGCTGAATTGCGAGCCAAATGCTGTTGCCATTATTTCGCTCTCGGACCGAAATTTTGGGTAAGGTAGGCTGGGGCACCCGAGGATGCCCCAATTTCAAATTCAGATAGCTCTAGCCGTATTCTTCCCAGAACGCGTCGAGCAGCTCCTGGATTTCCGCCTCGGCGCTGGCCAAGGCGTCTTCAATTGAACTGTCGCCGAAAAGCACGTCTTCCACCATGCGGCCAATGATCTGGTTGGCTTCTGGCTGCACTGGCGAGACGGGCACAAGGTAATCCAGCGCGGCAACGCCCAGCAGCGCTTCCGCCCGCGGATGCACTACGCCATCCTTTTCGTAACCGTTGCACTCGACCAGCGGCGATGGACGCTGCTGTTGCTGAATGAACCAGCATGCGCCATCTCCTTCGACCTCGGTGGTCAGCCACTTGACCAGCTTCCAGGCTTCATCGGGATGCGCGGCATTCTTCGGCACCATGTAACCCCAGCCACCGTGCGCGGAACCCCGCCGGTCGGCGCTGCCATTCGGTCCGTAGGGGATCGGCGCGACATCGTAGTTGAGATTCTCGGCGTGCGCTTCCACCTGGAATAGCGTCCATGAGCCGTTGATCTCCATCGACACCAGACCCTGGATCAGCGGACCCTGGTCAAATTCGCCCGCCATCTCCCAGAAGGCGTTGACTTCTTCAATGCCGTAATTGATCTCGGCCATCGCCTGCATGAACTCGAGAGCTTGCGCGCCCTGCTCGGTGTTGATGGTGATCGTGCGCAGGTCCGGCGTGATCCAGTCGCCGCCATTGGCATTCAGCCAGGTCAGGAAGCCGCCAGCGCCACTTGTCGATTGCGCATTCAAGCCGATGCGCTCCAGGAACTCGCCGTCGCCGAGGCGCAGAGTTTCCGCCGCCTCAAGCATTTCGTCCCAAGTCTCGGGGAAGCTCTCGATGCCGGCTTCGGCGAAGTGATCGGTGTTGTACCAGACGATGTTGTAAGCGCCACCGCCGGGCAGCGGCAGCAGCCAGGTCTTGCCATTGAACTGCGTGCCGGCAAATTCCGAAGGATGGAAAATGGCGGGGTCGACGCCATCGGCAGCCATGTAATCGTCCAGCGGGATGATGGATTCGGTCGCGGCGAAGAAGGGCAGGTCTTGCCGCCCAAACATGGTTACATCGGGCGGGTTGCCGGCGGCGATGGCGGCCAGCAGATTCTGAAGGCGGTTGTCCCAAGGCAGGAAGACGGTGTCGACGCAGATGCCGGGGTGGGCATCTTCAAAAGCGGCGACTTGATGTTCTTGCAGCGGGATGCGGTTGCCGCCCCAGTGATGCCAATAAGTCAGCGTCACATCGCCTTCACAGTCGGGGTTTTGCGCCGTGGCCGTCATGGATAGCGGCACTAGCGCGAGGATGACCATCAAAATTGCCAGCAGGAGTGTCCGTTTCCTAAACACGAGATTGTCCTTTCATTAGCGGAATCGGTCAAAAGAGTTTGTCAAATGTAAGAGATGCCGTTTGCCATCAGGCTGGTGAGGCCGATGATTGCAGACCTGGCTACACCCTGGATTTCCTCGCAACTGATTGTCAGATGAGGCAACATCAACTCTGAGAATCTGTGGCGGACGGCGATTTCGGATTGTGAAAAAATTTGAAATTAGGCCGCCACCGAAAAAACCAGCGCCTAATATAATGACTTTTTTTTCGCTGTGCAATAAAGAATTGATTGCCTAAGGTGGCAGCCAGGCGCGATGGGCGGCGCGTAGCAAAACATCGCGGCTTTCTCGCAGCGCCTTCGCCGGCTTGGCAAGCGCCGGGCTAAGTTCCAAGCTCAAGGCGCCCTGGTAGCCAACGGCGTCCAGCGCGCGCAAGGTGGCGATTAGCGATTCATCAGTCATCACGCCCTCGAGCAGCGACCAGTGCAGGTCGTCAATGCCGTCGTTGTCGTCGAGGTGAACGTAGCCCAGCTTGTCGCCCGCATTGGCGATCACGCTCTCCGGATCTTCGCCGGAGATTTGAATATGGCCGCTGTCGTAAAGCAGGTAAAGATTGTCATGGTCCACCTGACGGATGAATGCCAAGGTGTCCATAGCCGTGGGCAGCGCCGTGCCGGGAAAATGCTCGATTGCCAAATTGATCGCCCGTTCCGCGGCGGCATCCGCGAGTTGGGCGATGGAACGGCGAAAGCGTTCAAGGCCGGCGGGTGAGTCGTCGGCGCCCGGTATGACATAAACGCTATCAGCGCCGATGTCGGCGCCATGCTGAATCGCCGCAATGACGTTGTCGATAGCGCGCTGAACGCCTTTTGGCTCCGCATGATCCAGGGCGGCGTCTTCCGGCATGCCGAAGGAAGCGCCGATACAAGAGACGCGCAATCCAAGCTCTTGCGCCAGCAGTCGACTCTCCAGCGACCGCTGGTGTGTCGGCTGGATGTCGATCGTGTCGAAACCGATATCACGAACCTGGCGCAACACTTTGGTTTCGGATTCGCTCAGCGCCCAAATGCAGCAGGTGATTTTCATCTGACGCGTCCCTTCGCTGGCTTTTGCGAAGCCGATAGTAGCGCATCGAATTCGACTTGTCACGAATTGACAAGGGGCGTACACTTGGCGCGGCACAGATAGGAAAGGAGACGCGATGGCGCGGCGGATTGGACTGATTACTGGCGCTGGCTCCGGCATCGGACGCGTATCGGCGCTGGCGCTATGGGAGGCGGGATATTCGCTGGCGCTGGCCGGGCGGCGCGAAGAGGCGCTGCGCGAGACGGTCGCCATGGCCAAGGTCAACGATGATCGCGCTCTGGTCCTGCCCACCGATGTCACCGATCGGAGGGCGGTCACGGCTCTTTTCGCCGCGGTCAAGAACCGCTTTGGGCGGCTGGACTTGCTCTTCAACAATGCGGGCATGAACGCCCCGGCGATCCCGCTTGAAGTCTTGACCGAGGACCAATGGAAGAGCGTCATTGACGTGAACCTGACGGGCGCCTTCTTTTGCCTGCAAGAAGCCTTTCGAATGATGAAAGCGCAAGACCCGCAGGGCGGACGCATCATCAACAACGGGTCGATCTCGGCGCATGTGCCCAGGACCAATTCGGCCGCCTACACCGCGTCCAAGCACGCGCTGACTGGTTTAACCAAATCGACCGCGCTTGATGGCCGCGCCTATCATATCGCTTGCGGACAGATCGACATCGGCAACGCGCGTACAGAAATGTCAGAACGCATGCAAAACAAGCTTGAGAAGACCAAAGGCGCGGCCGCCGTCGAACCGCAAATTGACGCGCGCCACGTGGCCGACGCCGTGGTGTATATGGCGAATTTGCCGGTCACGGTTAATGTGCCCTTTATCACCGTTATGGCGAATGGCATGCCATACATCGGGCGAGGCTAAAGCATTATGAGCGATCTCGTATGGAAGACCGCGGTAGAACTGGCGGCGCTGATCAAACGTGGTGAGGTTTCTGCGACGGAAGTGCTGCGCGCGCACCTGGAGCAAATCGACGCCTTGAATCCGGAATTAAACGCCATCGTCACTTACCTGCCGGAGATGGCGCTGGAGCTGGCGCGCGAAGCCGACGAGAAACAGGCGCGCGGCGAAGAATTGGGCCTCATGCATGGCTTGCCAATCGCGCATAAAGATGCCAACGAAACCAAAGGCATCCGCACCACGATGGGCTCGCCCGTTTACCGCGATTATGTTCCAGAGTCCGATGATCTAATCATCGAGCGCTTGAAGGCGGCTGGCTGCATCACCTTGGGCAAAACCAATGTGCCGGAATTCGGGGCTGGCTCACACACTTTCAATCGCGTCTTCGGCGCCACTCGCAATCCTTATGACTTGAGCCGAACTTGCGGCGGCAGCAGCGGCGGGGCGGCCGTGGCGCTGGCCGCTGGCATGATTCCGATTGCCGATGGCAGCGATTTGGGCGGCTCGCTGCGCAATCCTGCCAGTTTCTGCAATGTGGTCGGCTTTCGGCCCTCGCCCGGGCGCGTGCCGCAGTATCCGGCGGCGATGGCTTGGGCGCGTCTCAGCGTCGATGGGCCCATGGGGCGGACGGTTCAAGACGCCGCGCTCATGCTGCAGGCAATCGCCGGCCACGACTCGCGCGCCCCAATCTCGCTGGAAGCGCCGCCCTCTCTCTTTGCCGCCGACCTGGAACGTGACTTCAATGAAGTGAAGATTGCCTACAGCCCCGATTTGGGCGAGCTGCCGGTGGATCCGCAAGTTACCGAGACGATTGAAAAACAGTTGCCGGTATTCAGCGATCTTGGCTGTCGGCTCGAAGAGGCGGCGCCGGATTTCCGCGATGCCTACGACATTTTCCAAACGCTGCGCGCCTGGTCCTTTGAGTTGAACTTTGCCGAGCGCTTCGCTGAATTCGGCGAGGAGCAGTTCAAAGAGACGATACGCTGGAATGTGGCGCAGGGGGTGCGCTTGACTGGCGCAGATATCAGCCGGACAGAAGTGAAGCGGACCGAGCTCTTCCATCGTGTCCGCGAGTTTCTCGATACTTACGAATTCCTGCTGCTGCCGACGGCGCAGGTGCCGCCTTTCCTCCTGGAGTGGGAATACCCGACGCAAATCAACGGTGTTGCCATGGAGACCTATATCGACTGGATGATGAGCTGCGCCTATATCACGGTGACCGAACTGCCGGCGATTTCCGTGCCTTGCGGCTTCACGGACGACGGCTTGCCAGTGGGCTTGCAGATTGTGGGGCGCCCGCGCAGCGATTTCGCCGTGCTTCAACTCGCTTATGCCTTCCAGGAAGCGACGCGCTTCTATCAGCAGAAGCCGCCGAACCAGACGTAACCCGCAGGGGCGAGACTTGTCTTGCCCTTTTCCCATCGATTTGCGGCATTAGGGCGACCCAAGTCTCGCCCCTACGCGTGTCGTTTATTTCTGTGGGTGGACAAGTCTCGCCCCTACACGCCTTGGCGCAGGAGAATCGACTTGGAACTAAATCTCGGCAACTGGCTGCTGGCGCTTTCCCCCGTACTGACCGTGCTGGTACTTATGGTGGGCGTGGGCTGGGGGGGAAGCCGGGCCGGTTCCGCCGGCTTTCTGGTGGCGCTCGCGCTGTCGCTGACGGCTTTTGGCGGCGACGCAAACCTGGCGCTGGTGGCGATCGGCAAGTCGATGCTGCTGGCGATTGACGTGCTCTACATCGTTTGGATGGCGCTATTCTTCTACAACGTCACCAATGAAGCGGGCGCCGTTAGCTTGATCGGCCGCAACCTGCAGCGCCTCACAGCCGACCGTGCCGCGCAGAGCCTGCTCATCAGTTGGATCTTCGTATCGCTGATACAAGGGGTCGGCGGGTTTGGCGTGCCGATAGCGGTGGTCGCGCCGCTGCTAGTTGGCTTGGGTTACACGGCGACGCAATCGGTGATTATGGCTTCGCTCGGTCACGGCTGGGCAGTGACATTCGGCTCGCTGGGCACATCATTCGTCGCCTTGACCGCCGTCACCGGTTTGCCGGGCGAAGCGCTGGCGCACGACGCCGCCTTGATCCTGGGCTTTGCCTGTTTGATCAGCGGCGCGCTGGTCGCTTATGTCAGTGCTGGTTTGATGGGATTCCTGCGCTCGATACCCATGCTGCTAGTCGTAGGCGCGGCGATGGGACTGACGCAGTGGTGGATCGCCACCAATGGCATCTGGACCCTGGGCGCGACCTCGGGCGCCTTGGCTGGCGCTCTCGTCGGTGTGATTTATGTTTTGTCGCCGCTGCACCAAGGGGGCGGTCAGCGCGAAAATGCGACAAAGGACGATAGCGGACGCAGCCTCGTCCTGGCGCTGGCTGCTTATGTCATCTTGCTGCTATTGGCATTTTCGGTAAACCTGATCGAGCCGCTTGAGCGATTGATGGATGGCGTCATGATACGGCTCGAGTTTCCGGCGGTGGCGACCGCGCTCGGCTGGGCGGTGCCGGCGGAGACGGGCCGCGCGATCAGCGTTTTCGGTCATGCGGGCGCCATTCTGTTTTATGCCGGCTTGGTCGCCTTCCTGCTCTATCGGGCGGCCGGCTCTTTCGAGAGTCCAAGGGTATGGCGCGATATCTGGAGCAAGGTTCGAATCTCGGCGCTGAAATCGACCATTTCGATTCTAGCTCTGGTGGCGATGGCGTCGCTGATGACTCACACCGGCATGACCCAGATTATCGCGCGTGGCATCAGCGAAACTTTCGATGCCGACATCTATCCCCTGTTTGCCCCCTTCATCGGTACGCTGGGCGCATTCATGACCGGCAGCAACGCCAATTCCAATGTTGTCTTTGGCGCCTTGCAGCAGGAGACGGCGACGCTCTTGGCTTTGAGCGTGCCCATCATACTGGCCGGGCAGACGGCCGGCGCCTCGCTCGGCAGCGTTCTGGCGCCGGCCAAGATCATCGTCGGCTGCAGCACCGTCGGGCTGGGCGGGCAGGAGGGTCCGGTCATACGGCGCATGCTGCTTCTGGGATTGATCCCGGTGCTTTTCGTCGCGCTTTTCACCTTCGCGCGCCTGGTCAACGCTTGATCTTGAACAATCTCGTTTGACAGTCGTCTCGGTTCCCGGAATTGCATTCCACTATCATACGGTCGTTGGATATCCGGCTGGATCAATCATCACATCAACCAGCATCGGCGTCTTGCCGGAAAGTCCAGCGCGTATTGCCGCGTCGCATTCCTCGCGAGACCCGACTTGGCGATATCCGATGCCATAAGCTCTCGCGATGTATTGGTAGTCGGGGTTGGCAAATTCGGTGCCGAAAATGGGACGCCCGCGCCGCAATTGCGCCGAACGAATCAGGTCCAGCGCCGCGTCATTCATCAGCGCGATCAGCACCGGCAGCCGCCTCTCCGCCAGCAATCCCAACTCGCCCAGCGCCATCGCCAGCCCGGCGTCGCCGGTGATGCAGACGACCGGCTCTCCGCTGATCTCGGCCGCGGCGATCGCGCTGCTCAGCCCAAAGCCCATTGCCGAGAGCCCATTCGACACGAAGTAGCGATTCGGAACGCGCGCACCCCACTCCAACGCGGCGAATATCTTGTGCGAGCCAACATCCGTGGTCAGCATGATGTCATCTGGGCTGTTGTCTCGCAGCGAATGCAAGAAAGTTTGCGGCAGCATTCGACCAGGACCTGGCGTCGGCAGCGGGCGCTTGGCGAGCTCCGCGCGGAAGCGCCCAACCCTTCGAGCGCCCCAGTCGGGGGCGGCCATCGTTTCAACTTGGCCAACATCATCCAGGATTTCGGCAACATTTCCAATTAGCTCCAGATCGCAGGCGATCTCCGGATCGTGGTTCCGCCATTCCGCGATCCAAATGAGCGGCTTGGCGTAGTCCCAGGGCTTGACCAATTCGACCACGTCAAAGCCGATGGCGACGATGGAGTCAGCTTCGTCGAGCAGTTCGTAGACGGGATCGTCGCGCGTCAAGCCGATGGCGCCGGCGAAGAGCGGGTGATCGGCTCGCAGCGCGCCTTTGCACTTGGGCGTATCGATCACGGGCGCGCCCAGTGACTCGGCGAGACGGCGCAGTTGCTGGTATGGGCGGCTCGGCTCCAAGCCCAGCCCGACGACAATGATCGGTTTCGTTTTGTCCGCCAGCAGGTTGCGCGCAGAATTTATGTCGGTTGCATCTACCAAGCTTTCGCGACGGGGCGCTTGAACCGGAGTTCCGGCGGGAATGCCTTGTTCGGCGATACGATTGTGGATACTGACGTGCACCGGTCCCGGGCGTTCTGCTTTCGCGAGCGCAATCGCCCGCTGGATCGTGTCGGCCGCGTTTTTGACGGTCAGCTCGGCGCTGAGCTTGCAGACCGGTCTAAATGCGGCGCCAAGTTCGATGACTTGATGGCTGTGCTTGCCGATAAGTTCCGGATCGTTCGCCGCGGTGATGAGCAAGACTGGCGCTCGGTCAAGATAGGCGTGCGCCAGCCCGGCGTAAGCATTGGCTGCGCCGGGACCAAGCGTTGTCAGCGCGACGCCGATGACCCCGGTCAGGCGCGCGTCGGTGGCGGCCATGAAGCAAGCGCTGCTCTCATTCTTGACCAGGATGAATTCGATCCCTCGGCGGCGAATTGCGTCCAGGATTTCGACATTCTCGCCACCGGGCAGACCGTAGACGCGCGCGACGCCCGCATTGGCGAGCTGGTCGGCAAAGTATTCAGCCACAGTCGTCATCGTCGACTTCATCCTGTCTTACCGGCGCAAAGTGATTATGCAGCTTGACGCCCTTCTGTCAAACGCCTTGCATACTGGGTAGAATTCAGCGCTGAAGGCAGCACAATCTTTCGCTAACGAACCGGGGGAGCCATGGCATTTCTGAAAGTTGCAAAGTCGGGAACGCTGTCCCTGAATGAAAAGTCTCGCGCGTTGGCCGATGCCGGGCGCAAGGTCTACCGCTTTGGCTTTGGCGAATCGCCATTTCCGCCGCCGCGCCGCGTGCAAGCGGCTTTGCGCAGCGCCGCCCATCGTACCGATTACACTGCGGTAGCGGGAATGCCGGTATTGCGTGAGAAAGTCGCCGCTTTTCATCATGAGGCGGATGGCTATCCGATTGAGCCTAGACAGGTCCTGATCGCGCCGGGAACCAAGCCTCTGCTGTACAACGTGATGCGCGCCTTTCAACGAGCGGTGGTATATGTGCCGGCGCCTGCTTGGGTGTCGTATGAGCCACAGGCTCGACTCGCTGGTCACCAGGTCGTCCGCATCCCGACTACATTCGAAGGGCGCTGGCGCGTAAAGCCGGTTGACCTCGAGCGCGCCATACTGCGCCAGGGCGCTGGCGACCGCCAGAAACTGATGGTCTTGAATTATCCGGGCAATCCCGACGGCTTGACCTACAGCTATGAGGAACTGCAGGCGTTGACGGCAGTATTGCGCCGGCATGGAGTCTGGGTGATTGCTGACGAGATTTACGCGCTGCTGGATCATCGCGGGCGGCATGTTTCCCTCGCGCGCCTCTATCCGGAGCGAACGATAGTGACAACCGGCTTGTCCAAGTGGTGTGGCGCCGGCGGCTGGCGATTGGGCACTTTGATCCTGCCGCCTGACGCGCCGTCCGCACTCCATGACGCGCTCATTGGCTTGGGTTCTGAAACCTATTCTTGCGCCCCCGCGCCCATACAAGTTGCCGCGCAAAGCGCTTACGAATTGGATGCGGAGTTGCATGATTTCCTGGCGGCGCAGCGGCGGATACTGCGCGCCATCGGCTCGGCTGTGCACCGCGCGTTGGTCGAGGCTGGCATTCGGGCGCACGCTCCGCAAGGCGGATTCTACCTGCTGCTGGACTTTAGTCCCTTTTCTAAATTGCTTGCGGAGCGCGGGATTCGCAGCGACAGCCAGCTCTGCGACCGGCTGCTAGCCGATACCGGCGTGGCATTGTTGCCGGGCGAGGCATTTGGTATGCCAGCCGGTTCATTCACGGCGCGCCTGGCTTATGTTGATTTCGATGGCGCCGCCGCGCTGCGGGATGCGGAGCGGATTGAAGCGACTGTTATCGAACACGCTGCAAAAATGCTCGAAGGTTTAGCCGCCCTGCGTGAATGGCTAAGCTAGCCAGAAAGCAGCAGATACACACTGAGCACCGCGAGCGGGATCATCATCATTAGCTCAAAGATCTGCTGATTGATGCGGTCGATCAGGCGGCGCGCGATCAGCACCGCCGGTGGGATCAACAGGAAAACCCAGGCGATGCTCAGGAGGCGATCGTAGTCGAAGAGTTCCAGCGCGATGAAGCTCGGTACTTTGGTCAGGTTCATCACCGCGAAGAAGAGTGTGGTCGTGCCGACGAAGCGGCGTGGCGTCATCTTGGGCTGCAGCAGCAGATAAGCGGTGAAGGGCGGCGCGCCAACGTTGGCCAGTGTGGAGCCGAAGCCGGATGCCCAGCCGGCGAAGTAACCGTGCCACTTCCGCGGTTGGTACGCCAGCGAGGCGAGGCGATCACTTGCGAACTTGAAAGCCAAAGCCAGCAGGGTCAGGCTGCCGATGACACGCTTGAGCGTCGTGGCGTCGATGCCGTCAAGAACGAGCGCGCCCAAGGCCACGCCGATCAATCCGGGCGCCAACATCAAAACGATATAATGGCGGTCCCATTGCCGCCAATAGAAGTAGAGGGCGAAGACATCGGCGAATATGAGCAGTGGCAGGACAAGGGCGACCGCGACCTGCGGGTCGATGATCAAGGTCATCAGCGGTACGGTCATGGCGACCGGAACCGGTCCGCCAAGCCCGCCCTTGGACAAGCCGACCAGGATGCCGACGATCCCGTACAGGATTACTTCTTCCGCGCTCAACATATAATCGTTGTCCGGCATATCCGATGACTTGGATTATACGTTAGCAGTGTCGGGCTCGCGAGAATTGTTCGCAGCCGCTGCGCCCGGCGGTGCATAAGTGACGCTGTATCGAGTCGCGCCGCCAACGTAAAATGGCGGCACGGCTTAAAGCGAAGGGAGCGTAATTGGACATTGAGCGGCTCAACCAAGAGGGTCGCGAATTATGGAATCGGAAAGCGCGATTCTGGGACGAGCTGCATGGCGACTTCGGCAACCGCTTTCATCGGCGTCTGATTGAACCGACAGTGCTGCAATTGCTGGACTTGCAGGCGAATGAAGCAGTGCTGGATATCGGCTGTGGCAATGGCGCGCTGGCGCGGCGGCTGGCGGAGCAGGGC
>JAPOWK010000045.1 GCA_026707665.1 Chloroflexota bacterium | reverse complement strand
TTCATCGCAATCATCAACTGCCATCCAGGCGGCCAGGCAAGTGCCGGGCTGGACGCGCAAAGGCTTCTGATCTTGGTGCAGCGCCTGGCCGCGCGCGCCGGGCGGCTTGAAATAAAACATGGTCTGCGCGGCAAAGGGCTCCATGCCCAGCAGGGCGGTCGACCAATGGCGCATGCGTTCATCAAGCAGCCAATCCAGCGAGGCTTTGTCCCAACGGTGCGAATGAATGATGCGCGGAAACGCTTTTAGTGGATCGTCGTCAGACAATAAGTGAGGGTTGTCGATGCCATGGCCGTGCCCGGCTGCGTCGTTCAAAGCCATGAAATGCGCTTTGATGAAGTCGACTTCCTCGGACCTAAAGAGGGTAGGCACGACGACGAAGCCATCGGCCTTGAATCGCTCAACCAGCGCGCTCTCGATCATGTCCGCTCTCCTCAGATTAGATGGCGCCCATCAATTTCGGCGCGGCTTGCTGGTAAATATAATACATAGTGGGATGCGATACAAAATCCCAGGCGCCGATATGCCGCGTCAATTGACCACGGAAGCCGCGCTTGAATTGATACACGCCCCAAAGACTGTCGCTCTCGTCAAAGGCATCGGGCGCGCCCCACATATCGTAGGTGGCGTAACCTTGCGCCTTCGCCCACCTGATCGCCGCCCATTGCAGCGCGTAATTGGGCATTCGCGCCCGCTCTTCATTGCTGGAGGCGCCATAGAAATACCAGCACTTCCGCCCGAAGTGGAACAGGATGACGTGGGCTATCGCCGCTCCTTGATATTCGGCGATGAAAGCCTGCGCCAGCCCCGCGAGCATAAATTGTTCCCAGGCGAGGCGATAATAGTCGAAGGGGCGAATCAGGAAACCGTCGCGCTCGCCTGTGATTTTGTAGAGTCGGTAGAGCAGGGGGAGGTCATCGACCGCGGCTGTGCGCATGACGACGCCTTTCTTGGCGGCAACGCGGATTTTGCGGCGCGTATTGCCGCTCATCGCCGCCAGAATCTCATCTTCGCTGCGGCTCAGGTCGATAGACAAGGTATTGCGGAATTGCACCTGCGAGTCAGAAAAGCGCCAGCCGCGATTTCGCAACAGCCCCACAACCGCACGACCCAACTCATGGGATTGATCGTCGGCGCTCTTTGGCAAACCCGTCGCCGCGATAACATCGGGGTCAGTCTTCAGCCAGACGACGCCGAAGCGTTTCGCGCGCGCTTCCAATTCGCCCAGCACTTGCGCGGCCAGATCAGTGTCGCTGTAATCCAACACGGGACCTTTGCTCACGTACATCACCTTAAGCGGTCCCATGCTGCGTGTGAGCAGGCTCGCCATTGCCAGGACCCGCCCGCCGCGCTCAAAGGCAAGCCGCAGCGGAGTCCAAGGCCCGCTCGCCCGCTTAAACTCGCCCCATTCCCAGGTCTGAAGCGCATGCGCATATGGCAGATCGCGCAAGCGAGCGTTCCAATTTTCCCGCTCGTCGATCTCGCGAATCGTCAGAATGACCCTCATCCTTTCGTGCTCAAGGTTTGAGTCTAATTGCCGCGCGGTAAGCCGCGTATATCATGGGGTTGCGCGCTTTGTCCCAGGCGCCCAGCGAACGGCGGACCTCGCCACCCCAGCCACGCTTGAATCCGTAGACGCCCCACAGGCCATCGCTGCGCCCCTGGAATTCCGCTTCGAGCGTCGCCTGGTCATAATCTGGCACACCCCAGAGATCATAGTAATGGCAGCCGCGTTTCTTCGCCCATTGTATCGCCGCCCACTGAATGCCATAAGTGGCGTAGAGATTGCCCTTGCCGCGCGCGGACGCGCCATATAGATACCAGGCCGTTTCACCCAGCGCGAAGACCATGATCGCCGCCAGCAGTTCTCCCTCGTGCCGCGCCAGCAGCAGCGTGCCATAGGTCGGCAGCAACAGCTCGTAGACTCTTTCATAGTAAGCCTCGCTGTGCACGCCGAAGGCATTTCGATCGCCGGTCTGCTGCATCAGGCGGCTGAACGCGCTTACATCAGCGCGCGCGCCTTCCTCAAATTCTGTGCCGCTCTTCAAGCACTTGCGGATCTTGCGGCGCGTGCCTTGATTCATCCGCCCCATGATCGTCTCGTCGTCGCCAGCGATATTTATGACGATGCTGCGCGCCGGCTGAATCGTCTGCGGGCTCTCCCTGAAACCCATTCGCGTGAGATCCAGTGCCCTGCCCGGCGGAAACGCGCCCGGCTCCAGCTTGATGAAGGCGGCGCCACTCTCTCGCCCCAACACATCCCATAACAATGGATAACATGTCGGGTCGGTCGCATAACCGCCCATGGGCACATAAGCCATCTTTCCCAATCCCAGCGGCAGCCGTTTCAGCAAAGCGAGCGCGCCCGCCCTAATCTCGCCGTCCATTCCCAGCGCCACGACCTGCGCTTCCCATCCGAACTGCGACTTAAGCGCGCCCCAAGCCGACAGTTGCAGCAGGTGAGCGCGTGTCTGCGCGCAGACGAAGCGATCCCATTCGGCAGCGCTAGGCTGGATGAGCTCAAGGTCGGAAATCTGCTTGAATTCTGTAACGGACATGGATTTATACCGAGCAAGTGTATAGCCAAATCATAGTACAAGTTTACACGGCTCGAATCCGCAGGAGACCGAATCCGCGAAGACGCATGTTTTCGGATTTTGTCTGGTTGAGACGCGCACCATGAAAGCGAAAGCCAAGTTGGATAATCCGTTGCATAAGCCAAATTGCCCTGCTATACTAATCCCGTTTGTGATAAATAGCGCAAACTCTATCGTAGCGACGCGAAGTTGTCGCGACAGTTTCAGGTCTGGATGGCTTACGGCATAGCGGTTTCCAGGGTGCTAAGCGCATGAACATATTGAACGAATGGGCTTTTGTCGGCCTGTTTGCCGTGATGGCGCCGGTCTTCCCGGCTTTGCCGATTGTCATCGCCTGGCTCTTCCGCCCGCGCAAACCCAATGTGCTGAAGAGCTCGACCTACGAATGCGGCGTCGAAACAATTGGCGATACCTGGGTTCAGTTTCGCGTTCAATATTATATCTACGGTCTCATATTCCTGGTGTTTGATGTCGAAATGGTTTTCTTGTTTCCCTGGGCGGTCGCCTATAACGAGATGAGCCTCTTCGGTTTCGTGGCCGGTTTCCTGTTCATCTTCTTGCTGACGGACGCGCTCTTTTACGCTTGGAAGAAGAACGCTCTGGATTGGAAATGAGCGCGAGCTGAGGCACTAACGATGGAAGAACTTTGTACAGGCTTGTGCAGTATCTTGGTCGAATCGGGCGCGGATGCCGGTTTGGCGCTTTTCCTGTCTCTGCTCGTCGGCGTCCTGCTGGTGAGCGGCGTTCCACTCATCACGGTCATTCTGCTCATCTGGATCGAGCGCAAGGTCGCTGCGCGTATTCAAGACCGCATCGGTCCCAACCGCGTTGGTCCCGTCGGCTTGCTGCAGACCATCGCCGATATGATCAAACTATTGAGCAAAGAGGACATCACGCCGACCGCTGCCGACCGCGTTCTGTACAACGCCGCGCCCCTGGTTTCATTCGCCTCGGTTGTTCTGCTCTGGGCGGTTATACCATTTACGCCTTTCCACTACGGCGTCGACCTGGAAATTGGCGCGCTCTATTTCGTGGCGATCGCCTCATTTGGCACCTTGGCGATCATGGCCGCCGGCTGGGCGAGCAATAACAAATATGCGTTGCTGGGCGCCTTTCGTGTGGTGGCGCTGCTGGTGAGTTATGAAGTGCCGCTCGTATTCGCCTTGCTCGTGCCGGTGCTGCTGGCCGGCAGCATGAGCCTGGTGGATATCGTCAACGCGCAAAACGCCATGTGGTTCGTGGTGCTGTCACCGCTGGCTTTCGTCATCTTTTACATCTCATCGCAAGCCGAGACCGGGCGCGCCCCCTTCGACCTGATCGAAGCGGAATCCGAACTGGTCGCCGGCTTCAACATCGAGTATTCCGGCATGAAATTCGGCATGTTCTTCGCCGCCGAATTCTTGCATGTCTTCACCAACGGCATCATCATGGCGATTCTATTCTTCGGCGGCTGGATGGGACCCCTGTACTACGAGTCGCCCTTGATTGCCTTCGCCTGGCTGGGCGTTAAAGGCGGCCTCATTTACCTCACCACGCTTTGGCTGCGCAACACCGTCCCGCGCCTGCGAATCGATCAGATCATGGCATTCAACTGGAAGTTCCTGGTCCCGCTGTCAATCGCCAATCTCATCGTCGTCTCCTTTGTATTGAAAGCGCTGCAAGAGCTGGAGTTGGCGCCGCGCGACATACTCTCCGCCAGCTTTGGCGACCTGCTGCCGACAACGGTGATTTTGCTGCTGTTTAATGGCGCGATGATCTTCTATCTGCTGGGCATCTTGCGCAAACGCGGCCGGGAGGCGCGCCGCGAGTCTCAGGCAGCGCGCGCAGATTTCGCGCAGCCCGCACCTGTGGCTGGGCACTAGGGAGACCGGTGGCATGGAATTGAACGCAATCTCAATCGGTTTCGTCGTTTTCACCATCTTCACCCTGGGCGGCGCCTTCGGCGTCGTGACCACGCGCAATCTCTTTCAAGGCACGATCTGGCTGATGGTCAGCCTCTTCGGCGTCGCCGGTTTTTTCGTTTTGCTCAGCGCGCCCTTTCTGGCGGCGGTGCAAATCTTGGTGTACATCGGCGCCATCGCCATTCTGATCACCTTCGCCGTCATGTTGACGCGCAGCATCGCCCGTATCAAAGAGCGCTACATCAGGACGCTGCCCAACTTCATCGCGTCATTGGCGCTATTCCTGATTCTGCTGCTCGGCGTAACGATCCCGATCTTCGGTCCTCATTCGCCGGCGTCAATCCCTGAATACGTCGCCTCAACGCGCGATCTGGGGGCGGCGCTGGTAGATGAAAATGGATATGTCGTGCCCTTTTTGCTGGCGTCGGTCTTGTTAACGGCCGCTATGATCGGGGCGATCTTCATCGCCCGCGACGAGACGACGTAGGGAGAAAGCGGAGTATGGTCCCTCTCTGGATGTATCTCGCGGTCGCCGCCGCCCTGTTCTCCATTGGCGTTTTCGGCGTCCTGGCGCGGCGCAACGCGGTCGCGATCCTGATGAGTGTCGAGTTGATGCTGAATGCGGTCAACATCAATCTGGTCGCCTTTTGGCGCTACAGCGAAACGGGCACTGATCTGCTGCTGAATGGTTACGTCTTCACCGCCTTTGTCCTGATCGTCGCCGCGGCTGAAGCGGCTGTCGGCTTGGCGATCATCATCACGGTTTATCGCAATCGGCGTTCGGTCATTCCCGAAGAAGCCAGAGCGTTGAAAGGATAAGGACCGCATGGATTTCCTCAACGATCCACATGTGCTGCCCTGGCTGATCCCGGCCGGTCCCCTCCTGGCTTTTCTGATCATCACGCTCATCACCAATAAGGCGAAGATGGTTCCCGCCACGGATCATCACGAATACGGCGGTCATCATCCTGATTACGATGGCATGCTGGTGCCGGTGGTCGCGCGATACAGCCGCGTCATCAGCGTCGCCATCGGCATGGCCGGCGTCATCGCCGCGCTCTTGATCAGCTGGCGCACA
The DNA here is from genome assembly GCA_026707665.1 of Chloroflexota bacterium. Classification (GTDB taxonomy): domain Bacteria; phylum Chloroflexota; class Anaerolineae; order Aggregatilineales; family Phototrophicaceae; genus UBA6055. The sequence continues at coordinate 5,407 of JAPOWK010000045.1, read as the reverse complement.
CTCCTTGACGCCTCGCAGCTGCATCACATCGGGCAGGAAGTCCTTGGCAGCAGCATCGCCTGGATGGATACCGGCGCTTCAACCTTCAACATGGGTGTGCTTATCGATCCGGCGACCGTGATTATGCTGGTCATGGTGCCAATCGCCGTCTTGATGATCTTCATTTATTCCATCGGCTATATGGCGCATGACCCGCGGCAAGCGCGCTTCTTCGCTCTGATTTCGCTTTTCGCTGGCGCTATGCTCACGCTGGTCGTCGCCGACAATGTGCTGCTGCTCTTCGTCGGCTGGGAGATTATGGGCGTCTGCTCATATATGCTCATCGGGTTCTGGTTCGAAAAAGAAAGCGCCTACAAGGCAGCCATAAAAGCTTTCACCACGACGCGCATCGCCGATGTCATCATGCTGCTCGGCATCGCCTACCTCTACAGCATCACTGGCACGCTCAGCTTCCGCGAAATCATGTACAAAGCGGAGACGCTTGATCTGCTGGCGACGACCACGCCGATCATCTTCGGCGGCTGGACCGTCAGCGCGGCGAGCATCATCGGCATCTTTCTCATCATCGGCACGGTCGGCAAGTCGGCGCAATTTCCGCTGCATGTTTGGCTGCCCGATGCCATGGAAGGTCCCACGCCGGTCAGCGCGATGATTCACGCCGCGGCCATGGTCTCGGCCGGCATCTTCGCACTGATCCGCCTGTATCCGCTTTTCGCCGCCGGTGGCGACCCGCATCATGGCATCCTGACTGAACCGCTGGCTTTCATGGCGGTGGTCGGCGCCTTTACCGCGCTGCTCGCCGCGACGATGGCGGTGGCGCAGAATGACGTCAAAGCTGTTCTCGCCTATTCCACGATATCGCAGCTCGGCTTCATGATGGCGGCGCTGGGCATCGGCGCGTACATCGCTGCTGCCTTCCATCTCATCACCCACGCCTTCTTCAAAGCGCTGCTCTTCATGGCGGCCGGCTCGGTCATCCACGGCATGGAGCACGGCGAGCATCACGCGCATGAACATGGCCACGGTCATGATGCACATGCGGGAGAATTCGACCCGCAGGATATGCGCAATATGGGCGGGCTGCGCAAGACCATGCCGGTCACATTTTGGACATTCCTTATCGGCGGCTTGTCGCTTTCCGGCTTGCCGCTCATCACCGCCGGCTTTTGGTCCAAGGACGAAATCCTGGCGGACGCCTGGCTGGTGCTGGACAAATACGGCAGCGGCGCCCACGGTCTGATCTTCATTCTATTGGCGCTGGCCGCTTTCATGACCGCCTTTTACACCATGCGCCAGATTTCGCTGACTTTCGGCGGCGAGCCGCGCAGTGAAGCGGCGAAACACGCCAGTCTGGGGCAGGGCGTCGTCAGCTTCACGATGACGCTGCCGTTGCTGATCCTGGCCGTTTTCGCCATTGGCGCCGGTTTCGTCGGCGTGCCGTCAGACTTTCCCGTGCTCGGTCCCATCTTCTCGCCGAAATACAACGCTTTCCATCATCTGGTCATCGAAGCGCTGCCCCTGCCGGAAGCGACCGCCGCCTACGCCTCGCTGCCGGATTATCACCCGAAGGCGCCACCCTTCAATATCGTCCCGGTCGCCACGTCGTTCATCGTCGCGCTGCTGGGCTTGTGGCTAGGTTATATGGTCTACTGGCGAAAGCCGCTCAAAACGGGTCAAGCCGACCCGATGGAAAACTTCCTCGGCCCCCTGCATCCGATTTTGCAGAATCGCTATTATCTGGACGATGTTTATATCGCTGTTTTCGTCAAGCCCTCGCAATGGCTGGCGCGGCATACGACCAGCTTCCTCGATCGCGGCATTATCGACGCCCTCCTGCATATCATCGCACGGGTATTTGCCTGGCTGGGTGATCTCATCAAAGTGCTCAACCTCTGGCTGATTGATGGCGTCGGCGACGGCATTCCCATCGCCATCTTCCATTTCGGAGGCTGGCTGCGGCGTTTGCAGAGCGGTCGCGTACAACTCTACCTGCTCTTGGTCCTGGCGGCGGCGGTCGTCATTGGCGTCGTACTGGTCTTGTCGTCGGGCGCGGCGCTGCCGCTTTAGGGAGACGGATTCATGTTGCATGTTTTCGGGATAGACGCGCTCTCGGTTCTGATCTTTGGACCGGCGCTCAGCGCCTTTGTCGTCGCCGCCATCGCCTCCTTCGGCACGAGCAAGCAATTCGGCCGCTGGCTGGCGCTGATCCTGTCGCTGATATTTGCGCTGCTCTCGATCAAAGTCTTCGCTGATTATCAGGCGGCCGGCTTGGCTATCGGCGACGAGCAGTATATCGTGGCGCAGGATGTCGCCTGGTTTGACGCGCTCGGCGCCCGCTGGACGCTCGGCATCGACGGCATCAGCGCCGTCATGATTCTGCTCACCGGCATCCTGACGCCGCTGGCGATCCTGGCGAGCTGGAATATCGAAGACCGCTCTAATATGCACCTGGCGCTGCTGCTCTTCTTCGAGACCGGCAGCATGGGCGTCTTCGCGGCGATGGACTTGATGGTCTTCTTCCTCTTTTACGAACTGACGCTGGTGCCGATGTATTTCCTCATCAATCAATGGGGCAGCATGCCCAAAGCCGGCGTCAAATTCAGCGGCCGCTTTTACGCCTCCACCAAGTTCATGATCTATTCCTTCGGCGGCACCCTCGGCATGCTGCTGGCGACGCAGCTCATCGGCTGGTCGGCCGGCACCTTTAGCATGGCGACGCTCATCGAGACTTGGCCCTTATTCCGCCAGGGCGAGGCGCTGCTCGGCATCGATGTCAGCACCGTCAAGGCGCTGGCATTCGTCGGCTTCTTCGTCGCCTTCTGCATCAAAGTGCCGATCTGGCCCTTCCATACCTGGCTGCCCGATGCACACGGCGAAGCGCCGACTGCCGGCTCAATGCTGTTGGCCGGCATCATGCTGAAGCTGGGCGCTTACGGATTCATCCGTCTGGTTATTCCGTTGTTCCCGGATGTTTGGCTGACCGAAGTCATCATCATTGGCGTTAATGTCGCAACGCTATTTGCCATTCTGTCGGTGGTCGGCATCGTGCTTGGCGCCTTTGCCGCGCTCGGCCAGAACGATTTCAAGCGACTGGTCGCTTACAGCTCGGTAAATCACATGGGTTTCGTCGGCATCGGCATCGCCGTCTTCGCGCAGACTTACGCTCAACTTTGGAGCGGCGCCAATCCCAACGCCGATATTCAAACGGCGATCCTGGCGGGCAATGGCACGGTCTTGCAGATGTTCAATCATGGGCTGAGTTCAGCCGGCATGTTTTTGCTCGCCGGCGCCCTCTATCACAAGACGCATACGCGCGATCTGACCGAATACGGTGGACTTTGGGTGAAAGCTCCCATTTACGGCGGGATACTGCTCTTCACCAGTTTCGCCAGTTTGGGCTTGCCCGGCTTGAACGGATTCGTCAGCGAGTTCCTGATTGTGCGCGGCGCCTGGCCCGTCTTTACCGCCTTGACCGCCATCGCCATGATCGGCTTGCTCTTCACCGGCGGCTATATTCTCAAAGGCATCCGCGCCGTCTTGCACGGTCCATTCAATATGCGCTGGCGTGATTACAATTTGGAATTGACGCCCGCCGAACTGCTCGGCATCGCGCCGCTGATGGCGCTGATGCTGCTGACCGGCGTCTATCCCAACTGGATTTTGCCGATGATCAACACTACGGTGTCAACCATTTTCGCCGGCTTGGCGGGCTAGGAACCCCTTTATGGAAGCGACGGGATTCTCAATCCTAACAGCCATCATCTTCATCCCGATCATCGCGGGTGTGGTCATCCTCTTCCTCGATCGCAAGAATCGCGATCTGGTTCGCGGCGTCGGCGTGACCGCGGCGTCGGCTGTCCTGGCGCTCTCGCTCGCTGTTTTCTTCGGCTACGACAACTACGTCAAATCAGGTGGCGGCTTGATTGAACAGCAAGCGGCGATGCTCGAATCAGGAGCCGCACTCAGCGGCACGCGAATGTTCGTCGACGCGCTCGCCTTTGAACAGCGGGTCGTTTGGGTGGAATCGCTCGGCATCGCCTACCACGTCGGCGTCGACGGCGTCTCCGCGCCGATGGTGCTGCTCACCGGCATGGTTGCGGTCGCCGGTGTCTTAATCTCCTGGAATATCGAAGACCGCCTGCGCGAATTCATGGCATTCTTCATGTTCCTGGTCGCTGGCGTCTTCGGCGTTTTCATTGCCGTCGATCTCTTCATGCTCTTCTTCTTCTATGAGCTGGCGATCTTCCCGATGTACCTGCTCATCGCCGGCTGGGGCTGGGTCAAGCTGCGCGAATACGCCGCCATGAAGCTGACGCTTTATATCCTGGTCGGTTCGGTCTTTGCCCTAGTCGGCGGGGTAGCCATGTATTTCGCCGCCGGCGCATTCTTTGCCGGTAGTGGCGCCGAAGTCTTTGAAACCGCAGTCGCCAGCGGACTCTTGCCGGCCGACAGCCGACCCCACAGTTGGAGCATCGTGCAGCTGACGCTGGCGGCTGAGAACGGCGCATTCGCCATCGACATCCTTGGCATCGAGGGGCTGAACTTCGCCAAGTTCTGGTTCCCCTTTATGTTCATGGGCTTTGGCGTATTGGCTGGCGTCTTCCCCTTCCACAACTGGTCGCCCGATGGCCACGTCGCCGCGCCCACAGCCGTGTCGATGATCCACGCCGGCGTCTTGATGAAGGTTGGCGCGTTCGCGGCGCTGCGCTCCGGCGTGCAACTGCTGCCTGAAGGCGCCGATATTCATCTGCCCTGGATGGTGTTTCTGACGCTCATCAATGTCGTCTATGGCGCGCTTATCGCTTTCCGCCAGCGCGACTTCAAATATGTCATTGGTTTTTCATCGGTGAGTCACATGGGTTTGGTCAGCATGGGCTGGGCGACGATGAACCTGACCGGCATGACCGGCGCCGGCATTCAAATGTTCAGCCACGGCGCGATGACGGCGCTCTTCTTCGGTGTCGTCGGCATGGTCTACGACCGCTCACATACGCGTGACGTCCCCAGCCTGGGCGGCTTCATGAAAGTGATGCCTTGGGTCGGCGTCGCTTTTGTCATCGGCGGTTTGACCAGCATGGGCATGCCCGGCTTGAGCGGCTTCATCGCTGAATTCCCGATCTTCCAGGGCATGTGGGCTGCTTCCGAGCAGATCACACTTCAGTTAGGCGCATTCCAACTCAGCAACTACTACAGCGTCATCGTCGTCTTTGCCGCCCTGGGCATCGTCATCACCGCTGCCTACGTGCTACGGGTAGCGGGGCAGGTCTTCTTCGGCGAGTTTGACGCCGAGCGCTTCCACGATGTCGGCAATATCGAGATGACCGACCGCATCGTGCTGATAATCCTGGGGGCGCCGCTCATCATCCTCGGCTTATATCCGCCGATCATGGCGCCGATGATTGAATCC
>JAPOWK010000074.1 GCA_026707665.1 Chloroflexota bacterium | reverse complement strand
CGCGAGTGTATGGACGCATTGATGGTTACCTGAAGGGCGCAGGCATGAGAATAGACCCAGTGGACACCCAAATCGCCGCCATTGCCCTTGTACACGATTTGACGCTCGTCACCCATAACATGCGACACTTCAGCCGGGTTCCGAATCTCACACTTGAAGATTGGGCCGTCGCCTGAACGCGCCTGTGCTCACAGGAGTCTCCGCATGCCCCAACAGCCTCACATTATCATCTTCAACCCCGACCAGTGGCGCGGCGATGTCATGGGACATTTGGGCAATCCGGCCGCGCTGACGCCGAATCTCGATCAGATCGTAGAGAAGGACGCCGTCTCCTTTCGTTACGCCTTTTGCCAGAATCCCGTCTGCACGCCCAGCCGCTGCTCCTTCATGACCGGCTGGTATCCCCACGTCCGCGGTCATCGCACCATGTTCCACATGCTGCAGCCGGATGAGCCCGTCCTGCTCCAGATTCTCAAGGACGAAGGCTATTTTGTCTGGTGGGGCGGCAAGAACGACCTGGTTCCTCGTCAAAATGGCTTCGCCGAGTACTGTGATGTCAAGTACGAGGCGCCGCGCGAATTGCGTCCCAATTTGCATCGCGCCGATGAATGGCGGGGCGATCCCGCGGGCGACAACTATTATTCATTCTTTGCTGGCAAGCTCGAATCCGGCGATGAAAAAGTCTATTACGACAATGACTGGGCGATGATCGACGGCGCCGTTGACCTGATTCGCAACGCGCCGCCCGATCAGCCGCTCTGCATTTACCTTCCCCTGAGCTATCCGCATCCGCCCTACGGCGTGGAAGATCCTTGGTTCAGCGACATCGATCGTGATCTCATCCCGCCGCGTTATCCGACGCCGGATTGGGAGAAGAAGCCCAGTCTCGTCGCCGGCATCTACGAGCGGCAGGGCTTGCAAGGCTGGAGCGAGGAGCGCTTCAATGAGTTGCGCGCCGTCTATTATGGCATGTGCGCCCGCGCGGACGCCCAGTTCGGTATGGTGGTTGACGCTCTCAAAGCAAGCGGCATCTATGACGACAGCGCCATCTTCTTCTTCTCCGATCATGGCGATTTCACCGGCGATTATGGCTTGGTCGAGAAGACGCAGAATACCTTCGAAGATTGTCTGACGCGCGTACCGCTCATCGTCAAGCCGCCGGCTGCTGTAAGAATCGAGCCGGGCATTCGCGAGCAACTGGTCGAACTGATCGACTTCAGCGCGACCGCCTACGAATGGGCGGGCATCGAGCCGGGCTACGACCATTTCGGGCGCTCGCTCACGTCCTTGATCGGTGGCGCCGAAGAGGAACACCGCGATGCCGTCTTCTGTGAAGGAGGGCGCCTCATCGGTGAGGAACAGGCGATGGAGAAGGACAGCCCGTCATTCTACGACCCGGCCGGCTTGTATTGGCCCCGCGTCCAGCTGCAAGGGAGCGAAGCCGGCGAGCACAGCAAGGCGACGATGTGCCGCACGCGCGATTACAAGTATGTCCGCCGCCTCTATGAGAGCGATGAGCTATATGATCTGCGGCGCGACCCGGGCGAGTTGGAAAATCGCATAGACGACCCGGCTTACACGGCGATTCTGTCTGAGCTTCGCGAGCGGATGCTGACCTGGTATCAGACGACCTGCGACGTGGTGCCGCACAAGACAGATGTGCGTTGACTGCCGCGGCATCGAATTAGTCTATCCGCAGCCGGCGGTCAGTCCGTATTGCAGCCGAATGCGCTGGTTCGCTGGCAAGCCATAGAGTTGGCATTCGCTGCCGTTGCTCCACACGATGCGCAGGTCGGCGCTGGAGTGGGCGCCCAAGCCGAAATGCAGCGGCAGTTGGTTGTTGCCGCCCAGCCCGGCGCCAATGCGAACCGCTTGCATCTGAGTCACGCCATCCGCCGTGGTGAGAAAGACGCGCGCACCGACGGCATCGCGATTGACAGCGCCGTAACCGCCAAGGTCTACTGACAGCCAGCGATTTCTTCCACCCTGATTTTGATACAACCGGTAGCCGCTGTTCCAGTTGCCAGTGACCAAGTCGAGGTCGCCATCGCGGTCGTAATCGGCGTAGGCGACGCCGAGAGTGGGCAAGGCCTGGTCGATGCCGCTTTGGTCGCTGACGTCTTCAAAGATGTACCCGCCGCTGTTGTGGAACAGGGCGTCCGCGCGCGGATTCATGAAAGTGGTTTGCAGCTCGGGGAAGGTCTGGAAGAATTCGGTTGAGGCGACATACAGATCCTGCCAGCCGTCGTTATCGAAATCGAAGAAGACGGCGCCCCAGCCGACGCCACTGTCAGGACCAAGATTGATGGCGACGCCGGCCGAATGGGCGCGGCTGCGAAAGTCCCCGCCATCATTGCGTAGCAGGTACATGGTGTAGACCATATCGGTGATATAGAGATCGAGATCGCCGTCATTGTCATAATCGGCCGCGTCGACGCCCATGCCGTTGATCAGCAAATCGGTCCCGCTCTCATCTGACGCGTTCGTCCAGCACCAGTGTGCGCAGCCGGCGCCATCGTTGCGCCAGAGCACGTTGCCGATTTCATTCTGCAGCTTGTCATTGACGACGTAGATATCCTGGTCGCCATCGTTATCGTAATCGAGGAAGGCAGGCGCGAATCCGGCGCCCAAGGTCAAGGCGTATTCGAGGGTCGGCGTGACATCGGTGAAGCTGCCGTCGCCATTGTTGTGGTAGAGGCGATCACCCTGCGCCGCGAAGTCAACCGGATCGCATTCGGGGTAGCAGGACCAGTTGGTCACATAAAGATCGAGCCAGCCATCGCTGTCGTAATCGCCCCAGGCGGCTGAGGTGCCTTTGCCCGTATCGCCGACGCCGGCGCTCAGGGTAACATCGGTGAAGCCCAACCCGCCATCATTGCGAAAGAGTCGGTTGGCGCCGAAGTTGACGATGTAGAGATCAAGCCAGCCATCGTTGTTGAAATCAGCCCAAGTAGCGCCTCCGCTCGGCACATTGGGCAGGCTGAGCTGCGGCGAGTATTCGGAGATGGTAAAGGTGCCATCGCCCTCATTGTGGTAGAGCACGTTGGGATCGAGATTGCCCGTGACGAAGAGGTCGATCCAGCCGTCGCGATCGTAGTCGCCCCAGGCTTGCCCGATCGCCAGATAGCCTTGCATCGCCTCTTTATCGTCCCAGATGGCGCGGTGGCTCGCGCTAATGCCGGCTTCGGCGCTAACATCGCGGAAGATGGGTGCACCACCATCTGACTGCGCAATTATCCACAGTGGCGCCGACAAAGTCAGCGCCATAAGGAGACATTGAAAGGCTTTATGCATTTGCTATTCCATAGCGAAAGCACGTCCCGGCATCTGCTCATCATATCAATTGACAGCGCAACGACGCACATGAATAATTCTATTCCGCTCCCATAATACCGCGCCCGCCGTTTTGGGTAAAGCAAGTCGCGCTTGACTGGTGACATAGGGATGCAGTCAGGATCAATCAAACGCAGGCGTACGAGTGCTTTACATTACATAATCGTCGAGAGATACTCTTAACGCCGCTACCACTTTGACTTCACACAGCGGAGGTACAGGCAGGTTATGAGTAGGATCCGAATCCTAACAGTATTGTTGAGTGGTGCTTTGCTGGTCGGCTTGCCCGCATTAGGAACCGACTGTGCTGATCCGCTTGGCTGCATAGAGTTGGCGCCCGACGACGCGATTGTCATCGGCGCGATGTTAACGCATTCCGGCGCAAACGCCTTTTTCGGCGAGGACTCGCAAGGCGGCATAGAACTTGCCATTATTGCCCGCGGCGGCGAATTGCTCGGTCGCGAAATTGTACTGGTCGTTGAAGACGAACTGTGCACCGCGGAAGGTGGGCAAGCAGCGGCGCAGCGATTGGCGGCCGATCCGACCATCGTCGGAATCATTGGACCCAGCTGTTCCAGCGCGGCGCAAGGCGCTTTGCCTATCATCAGCGAAGCCGGTATGTTGACCATATCGCCTTCGAACACGTCGCCGGCGCTCACCAATACGGACATTGAAACGGGTGGTGTTTGGCGGCCCGGCTATTACCGCATCACACCAAATGACCGCTTTCAGGGCGAGTTGGCGGGCCAGTTCGCTTATCACATTCTGGCTGGGCGCACAGTGGCGACCGTACACGACGGCGGCACCTATTCAGAGAGCCTCGCCTCCGTAATGCGCGAGGTGTTTGTATCATTGGGCGGGGAAGTCGTATTCGAAGGTAGCCTCAACGTCGGCGATGTCGATATGAGCGCGATATTGACTGAAGTCGCTGTGAGCCGACCGGATGTCTTGTTCGCGCCGCTCTTTCCGCCTGAAGTCGAGTTCATCACAGCGCAAATGTCGAGCACGCCGGGCATGGAGGGCACAATTCTGTTGGTCGCTGATTCCGCCCTGGTTAATACGTACGCGCCCAACACCGGAGAAGCGGCGCTGGGCGTGTATGTGTCCGGTCCGCACATCACGGGTGAAGATTACGAGGGGCTCCTGAAGGCTTGGGAAGAAGAATTCGGCGGGGCGCCGCCCAGCAGTTTTCATGCGCATGCGTATGACGCAATCAATATCATGATGCAAGCGATAGAAGAAGTAGCGGAAGACGTTGACGACGGCTCACTGCTGATCGGCAGGCAGGCGCTGCGCGACGCGATCTCGGCCCTTGAAGCTTATCCTGGTTTGACCGGTACACTTACCTGCCTTGACGAATCGCCCTTCGCCGGAGATTGCGGCAACGCCGAATCGCTCGCGATATTTGCGATTACGGACGAAGTTCTATATGAGGGAGTCTGGCCGCCTCCCGCGATTTGGGATTTGTCAGGGATGCCGGCAGAAGGCTAACGCGCTGTCGTCCGCGCGTAGGGCGGCCAATCGAGCGGCACCCCCAAATCATCCTTGAGCAAGCACTGGAAATCGCGCAAGTGGCTCTCCGTGTTGCGCACTTGTCGTGGCTTCAAGCCCTTGTCCAGGCAATAAGCGGCCAGGGCGCCGGCCGATTCGCCGATATTCCACTCCACCGGATGCAGGCGATAACAACCGTTGGTGATATGGGTCACGCCCAGGTTCTTGCAGGCGGGAAGCAGGTTCTCGACCCGCTGCGGAATCAGCGAACCCAGCGGAATCTGGAAGGGATAGCAGCTGATGTCGATGTAGTTGCGCAAGCCGGTGCTGGGATGCAAGTCGATGCGGTAGCTGCCAATGCCGACGCTGTCATCAAACTGCTCGGCGGAGTCGAAGCCTTCGCGCTGCTGAACGCCGACATGCTCTTCCAGCACGGTGAACTCGGCGAGGATGCGGCGCGCCTCGCGCACATAGACGTACTTCGCCATGCCGTCGGTCGTGCCGACGATATCGGGCCGCAATCGCAAGCCCGGATAGCCATAGCCCTTTCCATCCGAGCGCGGCGCCTCGGTCTGCATCCAATACAGGAAGGAAAAACTCAATTGCTTGCATTCGCGGAGCGCTGCCTGTTTCACGTCTTCGCTGACGCCTAGAAGCGGCTTGAGCCAGTAATCGATCATCGGCCAATTGACCAGCGTGATATCGCTGGGGAAAGCGCCCTCGGGATAATGGTCTTTGTAGAGGATGCGGCGGAAATGCCAGAGATCGCCCGGCCCGCCGGTATAGCGATGGCGGAAGTCGGCGTGGAAAATCTGGCGATGAACCGGCTCCAGCGTTTGCGGGCTGGAATAATGCCAGCTCAGGTTCTTGTCGGGCCAGAAATCGGCTTTGTATTCGCGCCAGAAGTCATAATCTTCCGGCTTGTCGATGGTATGGTCTTCGCCCTCAAGGTGATCGACAGCGAAGCACCAGGAGATCGACTGCTGGTCAAGCGGCAGCGGATCGCCTTCGACAGCGTGCAGCTCGCCGGTCTGCGCCTGGCTCTCGGCGCCGATGATGGATTCGACATCCGCCAGCTCAAGCAGATCGCCGAGCTCGGTAGCATCGAGGATATAGGGCGCGGAGATAACGACCTGATCGCCGGTCCGCATGTCTTCAAGCGTTACAGCCAGGACGCGGTCGCCGTCGGTTTCGGCCGCCACCGGGATGTGATCGAGCAAGACATCGAGTTGCCGACTGGAGCGATACGGCGCGAGCATCTCTTCGATGACGGCCAAGCCAATGCGCGGTTCATGGCAGAGGCGGCTGACATTGCCCTGACCCGGATTCCAGTTCATGGTGTAGCGCGCTTTTTCCGTCAACGGGTAGTTGCGGCGATAATAATCGCGCACGCCATCGGAGAAGCGCATATAGGTGGCGGTGGCGCCACATTGATCGACCCAGGGATTTTCATCGGGCGGCACCGCCTGCGCTGTGAGCTGCCCGCCGATCCAGTCGGTTTCTTCGCTCATGATGACCGATTTTCCCAGGCGGAGCGCAGCCAGCGCCGCGCCAATCGCGCCAGTGCCACCGCCGACGATGAGGATGTCGCAGGTACGTTCTTTCATTGTTTGGTTCCCTACTAGAGGCCGGTATTTTGTCAAGTTCATCCAGAGTCTAATATAATCAGGCTGGCTTAGGCAAGTTTTCAGGTAGGGGCTTGGCGCATGGATCAACCGATCATTCCGGCAGGGTTGGAGCAACTCTTGCAGTTTGCCATTTTGTTGATCGTTGTGGTTGGTTTCTTCCGGCAATTCGCCACGCAAAGGGACATCAAAAAACTGGACGACCGGTTGGTCAAACTCGAAACTGGTCAAACCGAAGTGAAAGCTGGGCTCGCCGCGGTCGAATCCAGACAGGGCGCGCTCGAAAACCGGCTGGGCAACGTCGAAAACCGGCTAGGCAGTATCGAGACCGGGCAGGCTGCGCTTGTAAACAGGCAGGCCGCGCTTGAAAACCAGTTCGCCAATCTCGACGGCGCCGTACGCGAAAACGGCAAAAAAGTTGATGCTTCGCCGGATCTGCACAATGCTGTCCGATCAGACTTGAAAGTCTTGCAAGCCTCGGTCAACCGCCTGGACAGCTATTTCGAAACGCCCAAGCTCAAATCATCTTAAACGTCATAAGGCTTGCCACTTAATGAGCGAACTTTCATAGGCGCGCTCACGCATCCGCTCTGCCTCGGAGCCAGATTACATATTTGCATCAGGCTTGCTAGGTTCGCCAGCCGCTTTCATATGCCCGTCGCCTTGCTTGGGATTGTGCTGATAGCCATTCTCGGCGCACCACTCGGCGATCGGATTGTAGCCACCGGTGAAATCGAAATGTGGATTATCATCAGCCGGTTCACCGACAAGATAGCGCTCCATCGGCGACAGTTGCTCCACCAGGTCCGGCGCCTGCTGCCGATAATCCGTTGGGTTTATCCAGTCATAGCTGTAACCGATCATGACGGCTTTGCGCGTACGATCAGTCAAATTGGCGGCGCCCGCGTGCCAGGTGCGGTTCTCGAAAAAGACGGCGTCGCCCGGGTTCAGCAGCGGCTCGACCTTGCTGGCGGGATCGACTTGGCCTTCTGGGATGTCGATGGGTTCCTTGAGTTGATTGCTGCCGGCAGCCATCATGGTGACGCCGGTATTGGGCTCGCTTAAGTCGGTCAAATAGTAGGCGACTTTTAGCGAATGACGCGGAATATGCTGATCGCCCAGATCGCGCATGGACATGTAGTGGTCGCGGTGCCAGCCGGGCAGACGCTCGGTATCGGGCGAGCCTGGCGGATCGGGCGCGCGATAAATCAGATGGCTGGTCAGAAGCGACAGATAAGGGCTGAGCAACTGCGCCACGATTGAGAAGACCTTAGGATTGGTGATCAGCGGGAGGAAGGCTTCGTCCATCGACACGCAGTTTCGAAATCCATCATACATTCCACCCGGTCGGCGCTGTCGATTCAACTGGCGGTCGGAGGCGATCAGTCGGTCGCCGGCTTCGATCAACGAGGAAACGGTCTCGCTATCGATCGCTTCACGCAAAATAAGGTAGCCCTCTTCATCGAATTGCCGCTTCTGTTCCGGCGTGATTTTGACAAACTCCATCGATTATCCCTCCACCTGCGCATATAGCGCAGCTTGTTCCGCATCCGTTCGCTTGCTCACTTCAGAATAGATCTTATCCAAGAGTTTGCCGCGCTTTCCGTTGAAATCCGCAAAGGCCGGCGTATTCGCCCAGGCGATCCAGTTGCTGCGGTCTTCAGCGGAGACCGGTTCGTCAAGATTAGCGTCGTAGCTATCGCCCAGGAAGCCGCGTATGGCGAAAAATTGCAGTGCATCGTATTGGTCGTCGCCGGGCGACGCGTCTTCGTAGTAGGTGAGCACAGCGCCAGCCCGGAGCAGACGGCCTTGTATCTCGTTCACGTTGGCGGCGCGCACGGACGTGCCATCGTCGAGGCTGACGTTGATGGCGACGCCGGCCGCCTCGCCCAGCGCCATCCAGCAGGGCTCCATGCGCAGGGTGCTGAAGCCGATATGCGTGCCCGATGCCGGCACTGGAATCAGCAGATTCTCGACTTCTAGCGGGACAATGACGCCGTAGGGCACGCAATAGGGGGTAGTGGGGTAGGTGAAGATGCCGTCGGTATGCGGTCGTCCCTCTTCGCGTTTCAGGCAAGCGTGCGAGTCCAGCGCGTAGTGGCTGGCGGTGATGCTGGTCATGTGCTCGCGCGAGCCCCGTTTTGACAGGGCGTCATGAGCGGTGAAGAGGTATTCGCCGCGGATGCGCCGTCCCTCGCGCACGTAGATTTGGCGCGGGAAGTTGCCATTGTCCTGGAATTCGTCGCTGGCCAGCCCCCAACGATTGCAGCGCTCGCGGAAATCGGCCGGCAATTCCTGGTCGTTTTGCGCGAAATAGAAAAGTCCGAGTATGTAATCGCGCAGCCGCTGAGCGAAGCGATCGCGCCAATCCCAACTGGCGGTGGGATAGGGCCAATTCTCTTCCGGCAGATCGGTCGAGATGAAGGCGGCATGCTGATTGTTGCCGTCGACCTTGCCATTAGGCACGCGCGCCATATTGGTGATGGCGCCGATGCCATCAAACTCCATCGGCTTCGGCGGACCGGCGAATCGATTGAGCCGCACGTCGTCTATCAGCGAGACATACTCAGCGCGATTGTAAGTCGGCGGCTTTTCGATTCGTGTCATGTTGGACGGATCGGTGGTCAGCGGCAGGCGGTAATTGTAGGATTGAATCGCGTTGTCGGCTTGTCCGGTGGAGTAGTATTCGTCGACCGGCGCGTCCCAACGCTGGTAAAACTTGCCAGCGCAAGGCTCGCCGTATTCGTCGGCGCCTTCCCGCCCGAGCATATAGGGAGCGCCCGCCGCCGCCGCCAGGTCGCCTTCATAGGTGGCGTCAACGAAGACCGACGCGCGGTAGAATTCTTCGGCGCCGCTTTCGCGGTTAAGAATCCTGATGCCTGTCAGCACCGCGCCGTCCTTGATCGCGTTGCTCGGCTCATGATCGAATTGCCGCATCGTGCGGACTTCGAGCTTGTCGCCTTGTTCGGCGATCATGTCATGCAGGACTTTCTCGGCGACATGCGGTTCAAAGCGATAGCCATCGCTGCAATCGATGACCTGCTGCGAAGCGGGACCGTAAGTATCGCTGTAATGCTGCTTGACGCGCCCAACAAATTCCAGGAAGAGACCGCCGGTCGCGCCGCGAGTGTGAATATCGGTGGCGCCCAATCCGTTGGCGGGCAAGCCGCCGATGTAGCCTGTCCGCTCGAGAATGACGGCGCGCCGTCCCGCTTTGGCGACGGTGATGCCGGTCATGATTCCGGCCGGCGTGCCGCCGACGATGACGGCATCGAATTCAAAGGATGGGGGAGATGTCATTTGGGAATCCTCAGAGTATGGTTAATCTGCCTGGGCGAGCCGCCGCTGCGCGTAGACACTGCAGTTCGCTCGCCCGTACAAATTACGTTTCAGCGAGCGACTCACAGAGTCGCCCCTACATTTTCTAGCTCTACCGGCTTAATCGTTTATTCCTTCAGTGCTAGCGAAACAAGCGCGCGAATCTCCCGTCGCGACTGCACCCCGCCAACGATTCGCAGCCAGCCGCCGAAGTGCCTCACGCGGCCGAATGTGACGGCGTTCACCTCCCAAGGCAATTCGAACGTGGTGCCCTCGTCCACCCAGTGGATGCCGTCGGCCGAGATCTGCACGCGGGCAATGCCGCTAAATTCTGGCGAAACCTCCAGCGCCCGCACGAAGAAGATCGCCTCGCTGGCCCAGGCGGCTTCGTATGGCTCGGTAGCGAAATCGCGGTCCCAAAGCACGTTTCGCTCAACAACAGCCGTGTAACTCCGTCGGACGCTCATGGCTAGAACTCCCCCGACAGCAGCACGGAATCAAGGTAGAGGAAGGCGCGCTTGTCGCGATTGGTCTCGACCCAGAAGGCCGTGTTCAACATGCAGTTCAAGTTTGGCATCGCTGGAATCGAGATGTACTTCAGCGGATCGCCATCGTAGATCAAATCGTTACATTGGAAGCCGAGGAAACGGCGTTCGGCCAAGTCCACATTAATGCGCAAATAATGCCAGTTCATCTTGGTGGCGATTTCGTTGTAAGCGAGGGTTTGCACTGGCGCGTCGACATATTCCCAATGCTCGGGACCGAGATGGAAATGCGAGACCGTTTCACCAGAATCGCCGATCTTGCTGAAGGCGCGTGTCGCTGATTTCATTTGCCAGCGGTTAATCATCTGATCGCCCTCTGCGTTGAGGTAGCGCAAGTGCGGCATCCAGCGATACTCCGGATTCATGCCGTCTTGCAGGTCGAAGAGCACACCGAAAGCGCGCACATCGTTTACGGACAGGCGCAGTTCGCTCGCTTCCGGCTTGAAGGTGAAGTAGCATTCCAACTGGATCTGCCCGCGCCGCCGAAATGTGACCCGCTTGATGCTGGTGGCCAGCGAGCCCTCGCGCCCGCGGCTCGCCACTTTCAGCGCGTAGTCGCCTTCCATTGAGCCGGCGGTGCCCGTGTCCCACATGGTCAAGTTGCTCAGCATGGGCGGGCGCATGTCGCTGTATTCGGGCAGCATCGAGTCCAGTGTATGTTCGTAATTGCCGATCAGTTCGGACCAGCCCCTGATGCCCTCATCGAAGTCATCATAAAAGATGATGCGTTCTAGCGGGTCGAATTTGTTCAGGCGTGGATCAGTCTGGTATACATTCATTCTGTTTTGACTTCTGCCCTAACGCTATTGTGTATGCCATATATCAGACGCCTATGTATCCAGAAGTGACGGCAGCACATACCACTCTTCTTCACCGGGAGAATCGTACTTCATCCAGTCCGTGTCCGCTGAACTGAGGATGTCCACCATCAGATCCAATAGGCCGCCCCTGCTGATGTTAGCAATGTCCACGGTGTTGGCGCCGTTGATATCATCCATGTGCTTGAGGTCCGCTCGAATCCAAACATGCCGCGAGCCGTCGTGGCTAAACCATTTCAGCTTCACCGCGTTGGCGTATTTTAGGATATTCA
>JAPOWK010000084.1 GCA_026707665.1 Chloroflexota bacterium | reverse complement strand
CTGCCGTCGAGTCACCCTTCCCTAGTTCACTGGGGAAGGGCCGGGGATGGGGTAAGACGTACTAAAAGCAGGCTTTCTGCAGTACCGGACAAGCCTTAAAGCATGTGCGGAGATCTGCAAATTCGCTGTAGACTAACGATAAATGAAGCCAGGCATTCTTTGTACATGTTGCCCAGTGATTCGGCTATATTATCCATAACTTCTTTCAATGCCGCTGCGATGCAAGTCTGGTAGCATTAGAAGACGAAATCAGTTAATATCATATTCATAGTGCTTGGGTACGGGGCTGAATCAGCCGGGCAGTACCCTCGCGAAATGCATTATTGCAGGGACCGGCTCAACTTATTCCAAGGGTGAGATATGTCTCGCATACACGATTTGCACAGCGACGATCCCTTCGCCGATCTTCACCCGATTGATCGGGACCATCGCGACGCCTGCGCCCTGATCTGTTCAGTACGCAAAGGCGGGCAGGCTACGCATGGCAACGTCAAGAGGACCATTGAAGCGCTCACCCGTATGGGCCACCGGACCGGTTATGTGAATGGCGAGGGCGACGGCGTCGGCGTCATGACCGACATCCCCCGTCAACTCTGGACGAAGTGGCTGGCGGAAGCGGGCTTGCGTTCATCGCTGGCGACGGATCGCAACTTCTGGGTCGCGCATGTGATGATCCCGGCGCATGACCGCGCGCGCGCCCAATACATCGTCGACCAGATTTGCCGCCAAATCAGCGAAGTTGGCTTGCATATTCTGTTAGATCGCGCGGGCCGCGTGAATCCGCAGGTGCTGGGTCCCAACGCCGAAGCGAACGAGCCCGTGTTCTGGCAACTCGCCGGCATCAATGGACAGATCCAATCGGAGCAGCTTGATCGCACGCTGTTCGAACTGCAGGTCCAATTGGAGAGCGAACTCGAAGTTCACTTTCCGTCGTTCTCGGCGCACAGCGTCGTCTACAAAGTGCAGGGCACGATCGAGATTCTGCGCCGCTACTACCCTGAGCTGCGCGATCCTGACTACGCGTCCTCTATCACGATGGGGCATGCGCGTTACAGCACCAATACCAATCCGATATTTGAGCGCGCCCAGCCCTTCAATCTCATCGAGCACAATGGCGAGTTCAACACCATTTCGCGCTTCCGGCTGGAATCTGAGATGCTTGACTTCCCCATGGTCGAGAACGGCTCCGATTCCCAGGATGTTGACCGAACGATATACGCGCTTTGCATGCGCAATGGTCTGGACCTTATCGAGGCGATGGAGCACATCTTCCCGCCATTCGAACACGACCTCATTCAGAATGCGCCTGAGATACATGACATGTATGCCGAATTGCGACAGTCTTTCGGTCCCTTTGCCCAGGGTCCCGCGGCCGTTGTCGCGCGGCTCGGCAATGAGGCCGTCTTCAGCGTCGATGCCTTGGGCTTGCGCCCGCTATGGTACGGTGAAACGGAAAAGGAATACTTCGTCACTTCAGAGCGGGGCGTGTACGCGCTGGACTCCATGTCGGTCAGCCCGAAGCCGATGGCGCCCGGTGAGAAAATTGCGATGAAGGTCAACACCGGGCAGCCGATCGAAGTGATGGACTACCCGGCGATTCAGCAATATGTCTACAGCAGATATCGCGATCGTCAGCCCTATGATTTCTCATCCGGCAGCATTTGGCGCGCGGAAATCAATCAGTCGGCTGCTTCGCCCACGCCCAATTACCCCATCCGCCCCACGTCGAATGGCGGCGGGCAATTGCAAGCGCAGGCGGCGCCTGTCGCCGTTCTGGAGCGTAGCGTCGAATCGCGGAAAGCGGCAACTGAACTTCCTTGGGCTGATTCTCCGGTCAAGGTCAACGCGGCTGTCATGGCGGGCTTTGGCTGGGAACGCTATCACGTAGAGATCGTGAAAGCGCTGTCCGAAAGTGGCAAAGAGCAGATTGGATCGTTAGGCTGGGATGGACCCTTGGCGGCGATCAGCAATACACGGGCCAATCTCGCCGACTTCTTCAAAGAGACAATTGCTGTCGTGACGAACCCGTCGATTGACCGCGAACGCGAACAGGCGCAGTTTTCCTCGCAGGTTTTGATCGGCTGCCGACCCGAAATTGCCGCCGGGCGCGAGGCGGACGCCACGCTGATCCGACTGGAAATCCCGCTCTTGCTGGATGCCATCCCTGAGTTCGATGACATCGAGCGCATACGGGATATCGCCACCAGGCACGGTACGATGCTCATTCAAGACTTGGCTGATACCTTCGAGGACAAGGCCGCCTTCTTTTCGATGGGCTGTCCCATGGACACAACAGTTGACCAGGCAGTCGAGTCTTTGCAGAAGCGTGTGGTCGAGGCGGTATTGAACGGCGCGCAATGCGTAATCCTCGACGACAGCGCCATCGCATCGGGCGAGGAACTGTATATTGATCCGCTTTTGGCGATTGCCGCCGTGGACAAGGCGCTGCGTCTGGCCGATCACAGGCCGAATTTGAGACGCCGAGTAGGCTTAGTCATCCGTACCGGCGCCTTGCGTGATTTGCACGACCTGGCCATCTGCCTGAGCCTGGGCGCCAACGCGATCCTACCCTATGCCATGTACGCTGTGGCTTTGGGCACGGCGCCGCGCGGCAGCAGGAAACCATTGATCCCGGAACAGGTGGAATCTTCAATGGGCAATGCCTTGAAAGCCATTCATGCCGGATTGCAGAAGATCACGTCGACAGTCGGCTGCCACGAGCTGCGCGGATATGGGCATAGCTTCAGTTCCATTGGCTTGTCACAGACAATCAACGATCTGCTCGGCACGCCGAACTACTTTGGCTCGGCCGGTCGCGGTCTCACCTGGACATCGGTCTATGATGACGCCCGCGAACGCGCGCAGGAATTCCGCGGCGAAGTGCGAGCTCGCTTAAAGAACCCGGACCGGTTCTATCCCAAGATGTGGAAGAAAGCCGAGGCAGTCGCCCATGGCGAACTGCAATTTGATGAATACACCGAGACGCTGCTCAAACTGGAAGAAAACATGCCGGTGTCTCTGCGACATGTGCTCGGTCTCAAGGAGAGTCAGACGCCGGTCGAGCCGGACGAAGTGGACATCAGCATCAAGGGCTACGACATGCCGGTTCTCATCAGCGCGATGTCCTTTGGCTCGCAAGGCGAATTGGCTTATCGGTCTTATGCCGAGGCGGCGCACCTGCTCAACATCATTTGCATGAACGGCGAAGGTGGCGAGATTCACGACCTGCTCGGCCGGCATCCGCGCAATCGCGGTCAGCAAGTCGCATCGGGTCGCTTCGGCGTCAACATCGCCTTTTTGAACGCCGCCGATTATATCGAGATTAAAATCGGACAGGGCGCGAAACCGGGCGAAGGCGGACATCTGCCGGGCTACAAAGTCACCGAGCAGATCGCCGCTGTTCGCAGCACGACTCCCGGCATCGGCTTGATATCGCCCAGCAACAACCACGATCTCTATTCCATTGAAGACCTGGCCCAGTTGATTGACGAACTCAAGACAGCCAATCCGCACGCCAAAGTGTCGGTGAAGCTGCCGGTCGTTCCTGGCATTGGCATCATCGCTGTCGGCGTCGCTAAGGCGGGCGCTGATATCATCACGATTACGGGCTACACCGGCGGCACGGGCGCCGCGCGCGCACACGCCTTGCGGCACGTTGGCTTGCCGGCGGAGATCGGCGTCTGGCTCGCGCACCGTCATTTGATCGAAAGCGGCTTGAGAGACGATGTCGAGCTGTGGGTCGACGGCGGCATGAAGAGCGGTCGCGATGTGATCAAGATGGTTTGTCTGGGCGCCAACCGCGTCGGCTTCGCCACCCTGGCGATGGTGGCGCTCGGCTGCACGATCTGCCGCGGCTGCCAGGATGGCACTTGTCATGTCGGCATCACGACACATGTCAAGACAAAAGAAGAGGCTGAGAAGCGGGACTTCAAAGCCTTCCGTCCCTTCGAGGAGCGCGGCTCGCCACATAGCATCGTCACCATGTTCGACGCCCTGGCGGATGACATTCGCAAGTGGGCGGGGAAGATGGGTGTCAGCAGCCTGCAAGACATCGTCGGTCGCGCCGATTTGCTCTTTCAGCGCTCGCATCATGACCGTATTGATCTCAGCCACCTTCTGCGTCCGGTCCCGCGCGCGCAGTTGACGCCGGCACAGCCGGGCGGCCGCCGCGTGTCGCGTCCGCGCAACACGGTGAGCAAGCAGATAACGGATATCGTCACCGAATATGTCGACAAGGGCGAATACGAACTGACCTATGACGACGAGCAAGTCATGGCGATGGATCGCGCCTTGGGCACACATTTGGCCGGCGCCATCAAACGCCAGGATGTGCCGCAAGCCAATCGCATACGCGCCATTAATCTGTCATTCAGCAATTCGGCGATCCCCGGCAACGGTTTGGCTGCCTTCATTGACGACCCGGTCAATGTACTGGTGGAGGGCGGCGCGCAAGATGGCGTCGGAAAATGCGCCGCTGGCAGCAAAGTATCGATCCTCAAGGGGCTCAACCACAACGGGCGGCGGCTTGACGGCTCGGTCGGCAAGAGCTTCGCTTATGGCGCGCAAGGCGGTCTATTCATCGTACAGGGCGATGCCGATACCCGCGCCTGCATCCGAATGAGCGGCGCTGATGTGGTCTTCGGCGGTGAAATCGTGGAACCGCTAAATGATAATTTGGGCGGATTGGGCGCGCGCGCCAATCTCAAAGGATACGCCTTTGAATATATGACTTCGGGACGCGCGGTCGTCTTGGGCGATCCCGGTCCCTGGATGTGCGCTGGCATGACCGGCGGCGTCGTCTATCAGCGCGTTCAGCCGAAAATGGGCTTGACCATCGAGGCAATTCAAAGCCGCATCGCATCGGGCTCTGTCGTTGAGATTCAGCCGCTGGACGACGACGGACACAATGACATTCGTGAGCTCCTGAACGCATACATCCGCACCCTGGAAGAAAACCATCAATCAGGCGCGGCCGAGCCTTTGTACCCGCTATTGAAGCGACCGAGCGATCACTTCGTCAAGATCGCGCCGCCGGAGGCGCGCAAAATCGTCAACGAAAGTTAATCCGAAGCCGGGCGCTGCCTGCGAAAGGCCCGCAGCCCGTTTCTGCTGAGCGTCGTAGAATCTGGCGCCAGCTTAATCGGTGGTTTTCACCCCCGGTATCGTCGCCAGGACGCGCCGCGTCTTCAGCGCCAGGTGCAGAATCAAGCGATTGTCTGAATCGTCGAGATCAAGTTCCGCCAATTCGGCGATTCGCTCCAGGCGATAAACCAGCGTATTGCGGTGCACATCCAACTCTTGCGCCGCCTTCGCCAAATTACCGTTGGCGGCGAAGAAACCATTTAAAGTACGCACCAGGTCGCCTTGTTTGCGATTGTCGTGTTCAATCAAGGGGCCAAGCGCATCACGACTAAAGCGCTGCAAATGCTCCAGATTGCGCTCTTTCAGCGCTAGCAGCAACTGATAGAGTTTGAGGTCGCCGTAAAAGGTGGTCGTGTCATGATCGCTCAATTCGTAGGCGATGCCGACGGCGTCCTTCGCCTCGCGATAAGCATCGCGCAGGCTGGACAACCCATTCGCGGGCCGACTGATGCCAGCCGACACTTGGCCCTCTGAACGGCGGACAGCCAACTGCGCCCGGACATCCTCAATGAAAGACCGCGCGCGCGCCATAGCTACCGCGTCTTCGACATCAAGCGGATAGAGCGCGACGATGACATCCACGTATTGACCTACAGCGCCATTGATGCCGCGCCGGGACATGTCATCCCTCACCAAGGAGATTACGGACTCCAATGGTATGGATTGTCCTGAATCGTCCATTGCCCGGTATACAGCCACCGCGTAACGAGAATCCGGTTGAAAACCCGCACGCTGTGCGCGCGTTCGCAGTAGATCATCATCAGCGGGTGTGCCGCTCAGCCACATTTGAATCCAGTCACCCCGCGTCTGTTCCACGGCAGAGGCGATTGCGCGGTTCTTCGCCATCTCGATTGCGCAAACATCGGCGCCGTAGGTCAACACGAGTCGATCGAATTCCGTCATACTGTCGGCTGTGTCAATCACTGACAGGTATCCGGCAACGCGCTTTTCCACTCTGAGTACGGTGGTAAATCCGAGAGGGCTGGCCGCGATGGAGCCGAGCATGGATGGCGCTCCGTCAGCGAGCCAATGTTGGAACTCATCATGCGGCGTGGGCGCGGCGGCACGACCATTCAGACCGCGGCGCCCCATATAAGGCAAGGTCTGCGCGATCAAATTGCCCGCGTCATCGTGAATCGCGATTGGCTTGCCGGTTGATCGCGCCATCACATGCAGCAAGCTGTTAAGATCACGATTCTCAGCCGAAAGCCGCGTTAATTGACGCTGTATCTCGATCGCGCGCTCGGTTAAGCGCGCCGATTGATTGAGAATCAATGCGTTTACCGCTCGCTCAACAGTGGTGAGACTGGTATCTTCGGGCACCGACAGCAGCGCCACGCCACAGTCATTGGCTGCTGCCACCGCATCCTGCCCTACAGAACCGGTTGCCAACACGCCACTGACGCCGAAATCCGCTAATTGGCGCAAGACGTTTGAAAGCGTCAGGCGACTGTCGAAGCTTCGCAGAACATCCATCGATACCAGCGCCAACTCGCCGCCGTAGATATCGGGAAAGACCGGTGGCTGCGCCCTGATCGTCACTGACCAATTCACCTGTGTATCGGGGTCGCCGGCGACGATGCTCGCGCCCAATGGTAAAGAGTAACGAAGCAAGGATTGAATCGAAGCCGCGTTCTTATCTGACATGACCAGATTCCAACTATTCTTTCGACCAGCGCGCGTCCGTATCCTGCCGCAATTACGCAAAATAAACAAGAACACAAACGCACTTTGTACCCTATTACCAATTCTAGCAGGCAATTGGCGAAAAAAAACAGGGCGAAATCCATTTTTGCGTTCGCCCTGCCACTCTTGTTGGTTAGTTCTTACAACTTATTGCGCGCGCTTTACGCCGATCATCAGAGACTCCCCTCTGATGTCAACAGATGCTTGCGTATAGTCGTCCGGAATCTCAGCTGGTCGCAAGTTGTCCGCAAGGGTCTCGGCCGTGATATAGCCACTGAACAATTGCATGACAGCGTCAATCGTATCCGAAGCGTCACAATAGACAATGCTGATGCGGTCATCCAGCGCGAAGTCCGCCGTCTTGCGCAGGTTTTGAATGCGGCGAATGAGTTCGCGAGCCAGGCCTTCCTGCAGCAGGTCCGATGTCAAGCGCGTGTCCAACACCGCGATGTAGCCACCGTCTTCAACTGCCCCTTCGGGCGTCTGCGCGCGAACCTTGACCTCGCATTCGTGGTTGAGGATCTCGAAGCTCGACCCATTCAACTCAATGGTGATGTCTTCGCCGTCCAGCAGTTTTTCAGCGAATGGACGCACGAATTCTTGCTGACCATCGCGCAAGGCAGACTGAATCGCTTTGAAATCCTCGCCGTACTTGCGCCCTAAGAATCGTGGAAGTGGATTGAGACTGTAGGTCGTCGTGGACTCAAAGGCGCTGGCCTGGTCGGCGCCCATCACTCTTACCGACTTGATGTTCAATTGTCCTTTGATCAAATCCGCGTAGCGCTCCACCACCGGCGCTTCCGCAACGTCACGCAAGGCAAACTGCGCGCTCGCTAGCGGTTGACGAACGCCAATCTGCGCTTCGTTGCGAGCGGCGAGACCCAAGCTGACCAGGCGCCGCACCAGCGACATTTCTCCGGTCAGGCTCTCGTTGACAAGAGCCGCGTCACAATCCGGCCATGTTGACAGGTGTACGCTGTCAGCGGGCGCGCCAGCTTGTTCCGCGACGAGATTCCGATAGATCTCCTCGCTCAAGAACGGCATCGTTGGCGCCAACAACTGCGACACGGTAGTCAGCGTTTCGTAGAGCGTGGCATAAGCCGAAAGTTTGTCGTTGTCCGCTTCGCTCTTCCAGAAGCGATCGCGGCTCAGACGCACGTACCAATTGCTCAAGCGCTCCACGAACTCTTCAATCGGGCGGGTCGCGTTGACCGCATCGTACTCTTCGAATGCATCCGTAACCGTCCCAATCAACATGTGCAACTCCGCCAGCAGCCACTGGTCCAGCAGGTCGCGTTCGGCGGGCGCGGGCGCGCTCTGCGCTGGTGTCCAGCCATCGATATTGGCATAGGTGACGAAGAAGCTGTAGGTATTCCACAATGTGGACCAAAACTTCTTGATCACATCATTTACCAGATTGATCGAAAAGCGGCGCGATTCGCCCGGCGGTCCCGATGTATACATATACCAGCGGAAGGCATCGGCGCCGGCTTGTTCCAGTACCATCCAGGGGTCGACCGCGTTGCCCAGGCTCTTGGACATCTTCTGGCCATTCTCATCAAGAATGTGACCCAGGCAGATAACGTTCTTGAACGAGACGGTTTCAAAGAGCATCGCCGCGATAGCGTGCAGACTGTAAAACCAGCCGCGAGTTTGATCCACCGCCTCGCAGATGTAGTCTGCTGGATGCTGCTCCTCCAGGACCTCGCTGTTTCGCACTGGATAACCCCACTGAGCCACCTGCATGGCGCCACTGTCAAACCAGACGTCGATCACTTCCGGCACGCGGCGCATCGTACCGCCTTCGCCGTTTGGGTTTTCGAAAGTGACCTCATCGACGTAGGGGCGATGCAGATCAAGCTCGCTCAGATCTCGGCCCGCGAGCTCGCTTAGCTCCTCAACGCTGCCGACGCAGATCATCTCACCCGTATGATCATCCACCCAGACGGGCAGAGGCGTGCCCCAATAGCGTTCCCGGCCCAGCGACCACTCCTTGAGATCGTCAAGCCAGTTTCCAAAGCGCCCGTCTCTAATATGCTGAGGAACCCAATTCACCGTTTGGTTAAGGTCGATCATCTTCTGTTTGTACTTCAGCGTATCGATGAACCAGGTCTCACGAGCGAAATACATCAGGGGCGAACCGTCTCGCCAGTTATGCGGGTATGTATGTTCATAGGTTTCGTTACGGTACAACAAGCCGCGTTCGGCCAAGTCGTTGATGATATGCCGATCGGCATCCTTGAACCACATACCGCGGAAGGACGACACCGCCTCCACAAAGTGCCCGGTTTCATCCACCGTGATCAGAACCGGCAAATCGTGCTTGTGCCCGGTGGCCAGGTCATCTACGCCGTATGCGGGCGCCGTATGCACGATGCCGGTGCCGTCTTCGGTGCTGACGTAATCCGCGGCGACGACATAGGCGTAGTCCTGTTCAACGGGCAAAAACGTGTACAGCGGCTGATAGCGCCAGCCCACCAGATCGCTGCCCCGGAAGCGCTTGACGATCTTGTACTCTCCAGGATCCGACAACACCTTGTCCATGAGGGCATCGGCCAGGATCAGCTGCTCGGTCCCGTCGCCGTCAATCGCGGGACCCGCCACCTGCACGTAATCGACATCGGCGCCGACCGCCAAGGCGGCATTTGCCGGTAGCGTCCATGGGGTCGTCGTCCAAGCCAGCAGATAAACGCCTGGCTGATCCCGAACCGGAAAGCGCACATAAACGCTAGGATCGACGATGGTCTTGTAGCCTTGCGCGACCTCGTGCGTACTCAAAGGCGTTCCGGAAGACGGACTGTATGGCACGACCTTGTAGCCGCGGTAAAGCAAGCCCTTATCCCAGAATTGCTTGAGAATCCACCAAACGCTTTCGATGTAATCGTTGGAAAAGGTGACATAGGCATCGTCAAGATTGACCCAGAAAGCGGTGCGTTCGGTCAGCTTTTCCCACTCGTTGATGTGCTGGAAGACATTGGCGCGACACTTGGCGTTGAACTCAGCCACACCATATTCTTCAATCTGTCCCTTGTTTTCAAAACCGAGTTCCTTTTCGACCTCAATCTCAACAGGCAATCCGTGGGTATCCCAACCGCCGCGGCGCAGGCAATAGTAGCCTTGCATGACTTTGTAGCGCGGGAACATATCCTTGAAAGCGCGCGACAGAACATGATGGCTGCCGGGCATGCCATTCGCCGTTGGCGGACCCTCATAAAACACATATCGAGGCGCATCCTCGCGTCCCTTGGTCGTCCGCTCAAAGACTCGATTGAAACGCCAAAAGTCAAGCTGCTGCTGCTCGAGCTTGTTGATGACTTCACTGTTGACCTGCGGGTTTACAACTCTAAACATGAGTATTCACTGCTCCATGCCACTGATACGAATGGTCTGATGCGATAACTCGCGCGAAAACACCAAATTCGAATCAGCAAACAATGACCCGCGGCGCGCGCGCATTTCCATGCGACACCACGTAAGCACCTCCTCGTCGTTGACGCATCCCTTTCGGGACCACCTATTCGGTGGGATTATGGCGTAAATTGGAATCCGGTAAAAGGGTTAAGTCAGCCCTTTGGCGCGCCGCTCATCTTAATGCTAATCAGCTATCAGTTGGTATCGAAAGTCCGACAAAGTTCACGTTCAACATCGGACAAGTGAGCGCCGTATAGGGTATCACTGTACTTCTGCGCCTCACCCCGCCAATATTCGATATTCTCGCGAATGAACTCTTTAGCTGGCATGTCGCCCGCGCCCAGAGACCACAAGTAGTATTGCAGAAAGAGCAATTGCGCCGGATCATCCGCCAGCGCGGATCGCGCCGCTGTCAACTGTTGAGCGGCTTCGGCATCCCGGCCCAGCAGAAAGCGCGCCTGCCCCAGTTCAAATCTGACGATTTCCGGCGCGCCGGCCTTGATCGCGCATTCAATGTATTCAATGGCGGCGGCATACTGGCCCCGCACAAGATTGAGTTTTCCAGCGCTGAAGAGCGCCAAGTCGTGCCCCGGCTTGATTTCCAGCGCCCGCGTCAGCGCCGTTTGGGCACGGTCGAGTTGCCCCAGATGACGATAGGTGTTGCCGAGCAAGACCAGCGCGTCGACCGACGCTCGTCCGCCAACGGGCAGCGCCTCCAGCAGCTCACGCGCCGCCTGGTAGTCTTGCGCAATGAAATGCTTCTGCGCCTGATGATAGGGCGAAGCCTCGCGCCGATTGCCCCAGAGGAATAAGAATTGAATCGTTACGAGCAACGCGAACGCGCCGATTCTCGCCGGAAATTGAACAGCGTCCGGACCCAAGAAGCCCACGCCAAGCAACAGGAGCAACAGCAGAATGGCTATTGCTAGCGAAAGCTTCGCCGATGCATCCCATTCCGGCAGCCGCCGCGTCAGATCACGCGCGACCTGCCAGATCATCATCAGCTATTTTTCCTCTTACCTTGGGTCTCGGCGATTGCCTCTTCAATCTTTTCAATTTCATAGTGCAGCAAACTGCCGTATGCAGTGCCCTCCAGCGCGCGCAAAGTAGACTTCCAAGCCTGCAGCCCGTGCTCAGTCGAGACCATGCGCTCGGTAGCGCGCTGGGCGTTCTCGCGCTCTCCACCCTTCAGGTAATGGCGCGACAGATAGTAATTGACGCGAACTGCGTACATGGATGGCATCGAATAGAGCGCGGCATGCTTGAAAGATTCCATCGCTGAATCATGCTCGCCGGCCAACTGCTGCACGAAGCCTAACTCCGCCCAGATGATTGGCTGTGCCGGGGATAGCTGGGCAGCCGTCTGCAGAGCGATTGCTGCTTCGCCATAGCTCGCCTGCATTCGGTAACCGTTCGCCAAGGTCATGTAGGCGCCGGCATCGCGCGGGAACATCTGCACGGCGCGGTCGGCCGTTTCTTGCGCCTTTGCCAGTTGACCGTTGTAAGCGTAAGCGCTGGTTAGCAGCATGAGCAAATCCGGCGTAATCTTGCCACCGGCAAGCACGCGCTCCAACAATTGAATCGCCTCCGGGAATTTTAGCTTCTGCATCAAGCGGTAAGCCTCGCCATAGCCAGCGCCATATTGGCGTGACTGGCGCGCCAGCAATACGCCAACAAGCATGAAGCCCAGCAGAATCATGCTCGCGGACAAGCAAAGCCCGGCCAGGGACATCTGCGCCACCGGGGAAATATAGGGGTCGAGCGGCTCAGTGATGCCATCGGCCAATTCAATCAATACGCCAAGAACAAATACAATGAAACCTAATGCCGCCAGCGCCACCGATACGAGTACAGCGATCCAGCCGATAAAGCGGCGGACGGACATGCCGGTTCTCCAATTACTGCGATACATTTTGCGTTTCGTCCATAATCAGTCGGCGCGCCTCTTCGATATCGTCGCTCAAGACCGCGCGCAGCGCTTGCGCCTCATCCGCGCTCATGATGACTTGCCATTCCTCCAGACCCGCTTTCTCGCGTTTGAGCGCAGCCAACGCGCCACTTGCAGGTTTTAGTTCCCCCCGGCGCTGGTAGATTCGCCATAAGTATAGATGCACCAAGAGACGATGTCGAGAATCAGGTATGTCCAGGGCAAGCGCATCGCTGAGATGGCGCTGCGCCGCATCATCTTGCAGCAGTCGCTCTTCGATCATGCCCAAATTATAAGCCGCCACCCATTCATCCGGCGCCAGCTCATGCGCCACCCGCGCCGCCCGCCGGGCATCTTCATAACGGCGCGCCTGCAGCTCGACCTCAGCCAAGCCGTTGTAAGCCACCGCCGATTGCGCGTCCAGTTCCGTCATGCGTTGATAATCCGCCCGCGCCGAATCGAGATCGCCGGCCAATCGATTCAGCTCGGCGCGAAATCGAAAATGCTGCGCTTGATTCGGCTTCTCCCCTATCTCCGTCGTCATGCTGGCGATGGCGGATTGGTAATCGCCCTTGCGCATCGCCTTGACCGCCGCTCGGTAATTCTGTGGACCGCGTACGTCACGGAAGATGAAGATGCCAGCGACAATCCAACCCAATCCCGCTCCCACGAAGAGCCCGGTCAGATGAGGCAGCGCGAGAGAGCCGATGATGATCGCAAGCGCCGACGGCACGATGATAGCGAGCCAGCGAAGGCGTTCTTCAATCGGCAGCCGCCCAAGCACCAGCACGGACGACCCAAGAATGAAAGTGACCATCAGCAGCGACTGAATGCCCGTGGCGATCGGCGAACCCTGGGCCAAGACGGTAAGCGCCAGGCTGGCAAGCCCGGTCGATCCGAGTAGCGCCAAAAACACGCGGAATCGGCGCGGACCCAAGAATATCTGTACGCGTTTAATCATCGACGCGACCCCAATAGGTTCTGTCTCCCGCCATCACAGGGCCTTCGTCGCTGGCGCGGCGTAGTTGCTGATCGCAACCGTCATCTCCTGCTGCTTGAAACTATTCACCCGTTTGACGATTAGGTCGTGATCGTCTATCCAGTATGACACAGCCTTGTCTCGGTAGCGGAAGCGGCTCGCGGTAATCGCTCGTTTGCCTACAAACACGGTATCGTCGCCGACGCGCTCGACCGGGGAGGCGACCTGCCGCAATATCCCGGGGAAAAGCTGCGCGTTTTCAATCATAGGCACGTATACGGCAATCTCGCCGGCGGGCTTCTCCGCCAGCGCCTTAATCGTTGAACCGCGAAAAACCAACAGAGGCAGGTCAATCAGGGCATCAGCCGGCAAGGCAACCTCAACGTACTTGCGCTCGTCTCCATTCAAGCTGTAGCCGATCTGCAGGCGCTCATCCGCCCGTTGGTAGGTCGCCCGGAGATGACTGATCCCTCCTACAAATTGGTCGTTTTCATATCGGACATCGATACGAACCAGGACGGAGCTGATATCCAGCAGCGCTTCAACCAGGATCGACTTGCCTTCCTCCTGCCGCGCATCCATATCGACGCGGACGAATTTCTCCCCATCCGGATGCCCATGAATCGCCCAGGATTCTGTCTTCGCCAGCTTCTGCCCGTTCTTGGCAAAACGATAGCAGCCACTGGCCAGGAACCGCTCATGCGGCTGAATCGCATGCAAATATCGCATCAATCCTCGAGCTCCACGTACAGTCGCTTGTTGATGCCGCCCTTGCTTTTGTACTTGGCGATCTTGATCGCGCCGACTTCGCGCGTGTTGGCGACATGGGTGCCGCCGTCCGCTTGCAGGTCCAGCCCCACTATTTCCACCGTCCGCACCTCTTGAATGCTCTCGGGCAAAAGATTGATTTTTGTGCGAATCAGATCGGGTATTGCAAAGGCGGTCTCGCGCGGCAGGATGGCGATCTTCACGTCGCGCGCCGCTTCCATTTCCAGATTGATCTTCTTTTCGATCTCCACAACGACCTCTGGCGCCAGCCGCTCGAACTCGAAATCCATGCGCCCGCTGAGCACATCCATATTGCCACCGGTGACGCTCGCCTGATAATCGCGCCAGATTACGCCGCAAAGAATGTGCATTGCCGTATGCGTCCGCATGATTTTGTAGCGCCGTTCCCAGTCAATCTCGCCCCGGACGCGGCAGCCGACGGCTGGCAACTCGCCGTCCAGCAGATGCACATTCCCGCGCCGAACCTTGCTGACTCGATGATGCGTCTCGCCATTCCGTAATGCGCCCTGGTCCGGAAGCTGACCGCCACCCCCGGGATAAAAGGCGCTCCGGCTGAGCAATACACCGTTTTGCTCAAGGTCATGCTCAAGGACGACCGCCTCAAACTCTCTACAATAACTGTCCGTCAAATATAGCAACTCCGTCATCAATCCACCTCCGGTATGGTCGCGCGCATGCGCAGCATCGTCGTTTCGCCGCCGACCGCTTTCCAAAACGCCAGCGCCTCGTGATTTCTCGCGCTGACATGCCATTCAATATGATTGACGCCGCGCGACCGAAACCACAGCATCAAACGTTCGACCAGTTGTTTGCCCAAGCCGCGCCGGCGAAATGCAGCTTGCAAATAAATGTCCGCCAATAGACCGCATCGCAGCGGAATGAACAGTTCAGTGGTAATGTCCGCGACGACCCCATTGACGTAACCGACGACCGCGCCATCGATTTCAGCCACCAGCACGCGGGCGTCCGCATCTCGAAGCCGGTCCAAGATGCCGCGGGCGTACCGTTCCGCGCCGCGTTCCGCTGGTCGAAAAGTCTCCGGATCCAGCGCAGCGTGGTATGCAACCATCTCCGCCCACAGATGGCCAATGCTCTCCGCATCGGCCGCTTCCGCCAGGCGTATCATAGCGGCAGCCTGAATCTCTCGGACCAAGCAGCGCCCCCTTGCGCGCGCCAGAATGCCGTTTCCACCGGGTAACGCGCGGGGACGTCCACCTCGATTTCCCCAGCGCCCATAGCGGCAAGCCACCGCCTGGCGTGATCCAACAGCTGATCGGCCAAACCACGATGCGTTTCATGCAAGTCGACGACCATCTCAAGCAAGAGGCCGCGCCGCTGAGGCTGCAAACCCGGCGCTCCCGATGCTAAGCGGACGACCGTAAATCCAACCAGCGCCCCACCATCTTCCGCCACCCAAAATCGCGTTCGCTCGTCGCCGGTCCAGCGGGCGGCTGCGGCTGACCAATTTTCGCGAGCATCGGGCAAGAGCTTGATGCGCCTATCGGTCTGCTGCAGCAAGGTGATTCGATCGAACCAGAGTTGGGCGGCGGCCGGCAAGTCGGACATTTGCGCCAGTCGAATTTGCATAGCGCGTCATCTTGTGAATTGTAGACGGGCAAAGCTTATCACCAGGCTAAACAAGCCACAAGCCGCTATCGGTAGTAGGCGCGGCAATTCGGCGATTCAACTGCGCTCAGCGCGTGGCGGTAGCGGCAAGTGAAGTTTTCGGTAAAATACAGGTGATTTTCAGCGACGGATATGGTCGCCCGCCAGCGGCTGCCATTCGCTCGCTTTGAGTTCCGGAAGGAGATGGCATGTCCACTTTACCCTCGGCAGAAAAAATCGGCAGAGCATGGCGCCTGCACCGCGACGGCGACAACCAGGGCGCTATACGATTGTTTGAAGAAGTGATCGCCGCCAGCCCGGAAAGCGTCGACGCGCACTACGGGATGGGATTGGCGCTCAAGTCTATGGGCGACCAGCGGTCCGCCGCAGTCTCATTTCAGCAGGCGCTTTCCGTCACCGAGCAGGCGCTTACAGCGGTGCAATTGACTTCGCATGCCGAAGGACAGCATGGCGCAAACGACCTCGAAACAAACATCGACGATCGATATATGATGCTGACTCGCATGCTGAAGCAGCGCATTGAGGATGTTGGCGGAACGGCGTAAGTCTACGATCAGCCTAGCCATGTCCCTGCGCGTCATCGCCGGCTCAGCGCGCGGCATGAGGCTGAAGCCGGTGCCCGGCAACAAGACACGTCCAATTATGGATCGCGTCAAAGAGGCGCTGTTCAGTATCATCGGTGTTGATATCCGAGACGCGAACTTCCTTGATCTCTTCGCTGGCACCGGCAGCGTGGGCATTGAAGCCTTGAGCCGTGGCGCCGCCTACGCGCATTTCAATGACACGGATCGGCAAGCGGTCCAGACGATCCATCGCAACTTGACACATACCGGATTCAAGCCAAAAGCAACTGTGACGCGCCGCCACGCTCTCTACCTAATCGCTCGTGGACCGGATCGTCATTATCAATATCTTTATGTGGCGCCACCCCAATATCAGGGCATCTGGCTGAAGACACTTGCAGCTCTCGATGAGAATCGGGATTGGAATCGCCCGGGCAGCCAAGTCATCGTACAGATTGACCCGAGCGAATTTGACGCCAAGCGCCGCTTTGATCATCTCGAAGAGATTGATCAGCGCAAATACGGCCGCACGATGCTCGTCTTCTACCAATTCGCCGATTGGGAAAGGGACTCGTTCGATTGAGCGCAGGCTGGCGGAATCGCCCTACCCTGAATACGGCTCCGCCGAACGCAAGACAAACTCGCCCGCTTCAGAAACCGACTTGATCATACCGGTCGCTTGCGCCTCGCGCAGCTTCTTCAACATCCTGCCTACAGGCGGTCCCGGTCCAATGCCAAGCAAGTCTTGCACATCGCGCCCATCCAGCATTGGCGGCGGATCGACGACCTCCTCGTACCGATTATAAAATGTATCGAGCAGGAGCGCGGCGCGGTCGACGAATTGCAGCCAGTCAGCTTGCCGCAGGCCGCTCCTCGCCTCGCCCAGCACACAGGCGGCCGCCAGTAAGATCGCGTCGATTCCGCCATCGCCGAGCCGATGCCAGAAGCGGTGCTGATCCAGTGTGGACCATGACTGCTTGACAACGATTTGTCGGTAATTGACGATGATCTGCGAAAGCCGCCGCCCTTCATCCACAGTGAGCACCAATGCCTTTGCCACCGTTGCCACTCGTCTGGCAGAACCGGAATCGCCACCGGCGTCCGCGCCGCTGCCGTCGAGAGCGTGTATCGCCGCCGCCAGTACAAGCAGTTGGGCATGTTCTCGCCCGTTGCCGTAAACACGCGCCAAATGGGCCTGCAGGTCTGCGCGATATCGATCCAACTGCATGACCAGCATTCCGAGGTCAAATGCCGCCGCCGTATTGTCGCTGCGCCTGCTGCTGATTGCCAAGAGAATCGCCCGCATTCGTTCGACTACCGCCAAGGTCTTCGTCCAGGCGTTCATCGTTCCTGGCGGGCGGGCGTCAGCGCTCGCCAACTCGGCGACCGTCGGCAAGACATGTGGCAAGACGCCAAGATGCCCCATAACGCGCAAGCCGCGAGCGGGCTTGTCCAAAGCAAACAGCTTGAACAGCTCATCGCGTATGCGTTCCGGCGAGGTACGGCGCAAGTTATTCGCCTGGCTTCGGACGTCTGCTGCGGTGTCGGGATGAATTTTCAGGTCAAATTGAACACTCTGTCGGATCGCCCTCAACGCGCGAATCGGATCGTCGGCAATGGAACGCGGGGAACAGCGGCGCAAGACCTTTTGGCGTAAATCCGACGTTCCCTTGAGCGGATCGTACAAGGTGCGGATGTCCCCGTGCAAGTCGGCCGCCATCGCGTTCATGGTGAAATCCCGATCGCGCAGATCGCTCAGAAGATCTCCGCCGCGAAAGCAAGCGAAATCCAGCAGGATCGCGCCGGTATCGCTCTTGAGAAAGACGCGCGCGACGCCGCGGTCCCAATCCATGACATAGGAATCCGCGCCGAAGCATTGTGACACGCGCTTGGCAAGCTTCGGCGCATCGCCATCAACGGCAATGTCGATATCGGTAATCTCGGCGCGCCGGTAGGCGTCTCGTACAGCGCCGCCAACCAGATACATCGGCGTATCGCCGGCAATTTGGCGGAGCTGATCGCATAGCTCAACGACACGATCGGGCCAGGACAGCACCGCCACCGTCTCACTCATCCGCTGATGCGTCCGTCTTCGCCACCGCCACGAAGCGCAAGTTTCGAAAGCGCTCGTCGAGGTCCAGTCCGTAACCAAAAACGAATTTGTTCTCGATATCGAAGCCGATGTAATCAACCACAATATCGACTTCTCGACGCGACTGTTTGTTGAGCAGCGCGCAAAGCTTAAGACTGGCGGGTTCGCGATTCCGCAGTGTCTTCAAGACGAAGGCAAGGGTGTAGCCGCTGTCAATGATATCCTCGACCACGAGCACGTGCTTGTTCTTGACATCCATGCGCATGTCCATATCGATGCGCACAGAACCGCTCGATTTGCGGGCGCCCGCGCCATAACTGCTCGCCGCCATGAAGTCAATGACATGCGGAATATGGATATGGCGGGACAAATCGGACAGGAACATCACGCCGCCCTTAAGAACGCAAAGCAGCAGCAGATCGTTGCAGCCGGCATAGTCGAGATTGATTTGCGCGCCAAGTTGGGCGATGCGGCTTTGCAATGCCGCTTCATCAATGAGGATTTCCTGGAGGTATTTCTCGTATGCCAGCGCCATTGGCTCAACCTCGGGATCTTGGTCCTACGTCATTGCCTCATAATGAGACTGTAAACTGCGCACGCTAAGCGGTTTTTCGCGCATGCGTTTGATGCCCTGCACGGTCGCGGCGGCCGCGCTCATCGTCGTGACGATGGGGATCCCCAGCGCATAAGCCAGGCTGCGGATGGCGACGCCGTCTTCATGTGCTTGACTGCCGCGCGGCGTATTGATCATGAGATCAACCTGCCGCCGCTGCATGGCATCCATAATATGGGGATTTCCCTCGCTCAGCTTGTTGATGCGGCGAGTCTGGATTCCCATCTTATTGAGCCAGCTCGCGGTCCCTTCGGTTGCCAACAGGTCATAACCGAGCTTCGCCAGATCGTGGGCGATCTTCGCGACCACCGGTTTATCGAAGTCGTTGACGCTGATGAAGACGACGCCCGACTCCGGCAAGGACAGTCCAGCCGATGCCTGCGACTTGACAAAGGCATGCC
Organism: Chloroflexota bacterium; assembly: GCA_026707665.1. Lineage (GTDB taxonomy): Bacteria > Chloroflexota > Anaerolineae > Aggregatilineales > Phototrophicaceae > UBA6055. The sequence goes on along the minus strand of JAPOWK010000084.1, from coordinate 68,162 downwards.
CAAAGCTCGCCGCTTGACCCATTACTTCGCCGGTGGAGCGCATTTCGGGTCCGAGCCGCGTATCGACGCCGGGGAATTTCTGAAAAGGGAAGACCGCTTCCTTGATGAAGAAGCCGTTCACCGCTGGCTCATTCAGAAAGCCCAGATCCGCCAGCGTCGCGCCGGCTGTGATCTGTGCCGCGTATCGCGCCAGCGGATGACCGGTCGCCTTGCTGATAAATGGCACGGTTCGGCTCGCTCGCGGATTGACTTCCAGTACATAAACCTCATCATCCTTGACAGCGAACTGAATATTGAACAGTCCTTTCACACCCAGCGCCAGACCAATCCGCCGAGTGTGATCGCGAATGATATCCAGGTGAAAATAGCTGATTTTGTAAGGCGGGACGACGCAGGCGGAATCGCCGCTGTGCACGCCGGCCTGTTCAATGTGCTGCATGATGCCGCCGATGGTGACATGGGCGCCGTCGCACAAGGCGTCCACATCCACTTCGTAGGCATCATCCAGAAACTGATCGATCAGTACCGGGTGACCGCCCCATTCCACGTGATCATCGAGCCAAGCCAACAACTGCGCTTCATCAAAGACGATGGCCATGCCGCGCCCGCCCAAAACATAGCTCGGGCGTACGAGCACCGGGTAGCCAATAGAGGCGGCCGCTTCCGCTGCTTCTTCCCGGTCTAGGATCGTCGCCCCGGAGGGCTGCGCGATGTTCAGCCGCCGCATCAGAGCGTTGAAGCGCTCGCGGTCTTCGGCGAGATCGATGGTGTCGACCGAAGTGCCCCAGATCGGCGCGCCCATTTTTTCCAGATCGCGGGCGATATTCAGCGGCGTCTGCCCGCCAAATTGGACCAGCACGCCAGCGGGCTCTTCCCGGTCGACGATATTCATCACATCTTCGGCCGTCAGGGGCTCGAAGTAAAGCCGATCGGCGGTGTCATAGTCAGTGCTGACCGTCTCCGGGTTGCAATTGACCATGATGGTTTCGTAGCCCGCCTCCTTTAAGGCAAAACAGGCATGGACACAACAGTAATCAAATTCGATGCCTTGGCCGATGCGGTTGGGTCCGCCACCGAGGATCATCACCTTGGACGACTGGCTCGGCGCCGCCTCGTCTTCCATTTCGTAGGTTGAATACAAATAAGGGGTCATCGCTTCAAACTCAGCTGCGCAGGTATCGACGCGGTAGAAATTGGCTTCAACGCCGAGACTTTTGCGATACTCGCGCACGGCAAAGCGGTCTATGCCAACTAGATCGGCGATGTAGGCGTCGCTGAAGCCATGTTGTTTGAGCTTGCGCAAATCCAACTCGTCGAGATTGCTCAAGCGCAGTGCCTTGCCCACAACCGATTGGTGAATCGCCATCAGGTCCGTCATCTGCTGAACAAACCAGGGGTCAAAATGCGTCTGTCGAACGATTTCTGCAAAGCCGACGCCGCTGGCGATAAGGCTGGCAACTTGAAACAGTCGCTGCGCAGTGGGCACGCTGAGCACCTCCGGCGTCAGATCGCTTTCGACCTGACTGCCAAAGCCGTCCATACCGATATCCAGCGAGCGGACGCCCTTTTGCAGCGCTTCGGGAAACGTCCGGCCGATGGCCATGACTTCGCCAACCGCTTTCATCTGCGGTCCCAGCACCGGGTCCGCCCCGGCGAATTTCTTGAAGTCCCAGCGCGGAATCTTGACAACAATATAATCAAGCGAGGGTTCAAAACTGGCGGGCGTTTTCAAGGTGATATCGTTGGGAATCTCGTCCAACGTGAAACCGACGGCGACCAGCGCGGCGATCTTGGCGATGGGAAAGCCGGTCGCTTTGCTGGCCAGCGCTGATGAGCGGGAGACTCGCGGATTCATTTCGATCACGTAAACTTCGCCGTCGTCGGGATTGATGGCGAATTGCACATTGGCGCCGCCAGTCGTGATGCCGACGCGGTCGAAAATCTTCCGCGACATGTTGCGCAGCCGCTGAATCTCTTTGTCGGTCAAGGTCTGCGCTGGCGCGATGGTGATGCTGTCGCCGGTGTGCACACCCATCGGGTCCAAATTTTCAATCGAACAGACAACCACGAAATTGCCTTTGGCATCCCGCATCAGCTCCAGCTCATATTCTTTCCAGCCGAGCAAGCTCTTATCGACCAGCACTTCGCCCAAGGGGCTCTGCTGGATGCCGTTCGCAGCCACCCGCCGCAATTCGTCGCTATCGTAAGCGACGCCCCCGCCGGCGCCGCCCATCGTGAATGAAGGCCGAATCAAGACTGGATAATCGATAACTTTGGCAAATTCAAGCGCGTCATCCACCGTGCTCACGACTTTGCTGTCCGGCACGCGAAGACCGATTTCTCTCATCGTATCATTGAAGAGCTGACGATCCTCCGCCAGCTGTATGCTGGTCAGAGTTGCGCCAATGAGTTCGACGCCGTGGCGATCGAGAAAGCCCGATTCCTTCAGCTGCACCGCCAGATTCAAAGCCGTCTGCCCGCCGACCGTCGGCAGCAGCGCGTCAGGATGCTCCTGCGCAATGATCTTCTCGCAGATATCCGGCGTCAGCGGTTCGATATAAGTCGCATCGGCAAATTGCGGGTCGGTCATGATTGTCGCCGGGTTGGAGTTCACAAGCACGACGCGATAGCCTTGCGCCTTCAGCGCCTTGCAAGCCTGTACGCCGCTGTAATCGAACTCACAAGCCTGGCCGATAACGATCGGACCCGAACCTATGATCATGACGCTTTTGATGTCAGTGCGCTTGGGCATGGGCTTCTTTCTGAGCCGTTACCGCGCGATTGTCCGGAATATCAATTGCCGCGAACGGCGTCGACAAATTCGTCAAAGAGATAGAAGGAATCATGCGGACCCGGTGACGCTTCCGGATGATACTGCACACTGAAGGCTCGCAGTTCGTGATGGCGCAATCCGGCCACGGTATTGTCGTTCAGATTCAGATGGGTGATTTCGCCGCCCTTTAAGTCGCTGTCCGCGCGAACCGCGAATCCGTGGTTGTGGGAGGCGATCTCCACTTCACCGCTGGCGAGATGTTTCACCGGTTGATTGCCGCCCCGATGTCCGAAGCGCATCTTTTCCGTTTCACCGCCCAGCGCCAGCGCCAGAATCTGATGACCAAGACAAATGCCGAATATCGGCATCGCTCCCAATAGCGACTGAACGCTGGCGATGGCGTAGTCGACCGCCGCTGGATCGCCCGGTCCGTTACTGAGGAATACGCCGGCCGGATTCATGGCGATCACTTCCGCCGGCGGCGTCCAGGCCGGCACGACCGTTACCCGCAATCCGCGATCGGTCATCATGCGCAGGATATTCCTCTTGATGCCGTAGTCATAAGCCACGATGAGCGGGCGATCCGCAGGTGCGCGATGTTCGCCGTACCATTGCACGTCACTCTCGTCGGTCCAGTCGTAGGGAGCCTGAACCGACACGTCATCAACCAGATTCGCGCCCGACATATCAAGCGCTGAGCGCGCCACATCTACTAAAGTGTCGGTATCTTCTGCTTCGCTTCCGTGGGCGACCGCCGCGCGCATTACCCCTATTTCACGAATATGCCGCACTAGCGCACGGGTCGCCACTGAAGACACGCCGATGATGCCCCTGTCTTTCAGATACGTAGCGAGATCGCCGCGATTGCGCCAGTTGCTGACAATCGGGCTCAGCGAGCGCACGACAAAACCGGCGACCCAAACTTTGGCCGATTCCGGATCTTCCAGGTTGACGCCGGTATTACCCACATGCGGCACGGTCATGGTTACAATCTGGCGATGATATGACGGGTCGGTGAGGATCTCCTGATATCCCGTCATCGAGGTGTTGAAGACGATTTCGCCGGTGGATACGCCTTCCGCGCCAAAGCCTTCGCCCGGGAAGACGCGTCCATCCTCCAAAACCAGCGCCGCTTTCATACTATGCCTCGCTTGCTAGCCAAGTCGCTCACCTAGGTCGCCTCATTGCAGTTAAGCCACCAATTGAGAACGCTGTAGGGGCGACTCGGTGAGTCGCCCGCAAAACTGGGCATAATGTAATGATTAGAACCTGCAATCTTGGCTGAACGAAAAGCCCCTTAAGACCGATAATCCCCGTTAATCGAGATGTATTCGTGGCTGATGTCACAGGTCCAGATGGTGGCGCCGCCATCACCGATGCCGCAATCCAGCGTGAAGGTGATCGAGGGCGCCGCCATGATCGCGGCCGCGTCTTCTTCGCGATAATCGGTGGGCATGCCGCCGCTGAAGATCTCCAGGCCGGGCGCCTCACTTGGTCCCGATTCGCCCGCCGCCACCCACAGCGATGCGCTGTCCGGCTCAAGCGGCGCCTCCGCGCGGCCCGCAGCCGCCATGATGCGCCCCCAATTGGCGTCACTGCCGTAAAAGGCCGACTTGGTCAGGACCGACGCGCCAATCGTCTGCCCGATCTTCTCAGCGTCAGCTACAGACTCAGCATTTACAATGTTGAGTGTGATGAATTTGGTGACGCCTTCGCCATCACGCACGACTTCCTGCGCCAGAAATCGTGTGAGCGCGTTTAACGCCTCGTCAAATGCGTCCAATTCTTCTTCGCTTGCGAGCGAGATGCCGCTCATCCCATTGGCAAGAAGAAGGACGGTATCGTTCGTGCTGGTGTCGCCATCAATCACGATCCGATTGTAACTCTGATCGGCCGCCGCCCGCAGCGACGACTGCAAGTCCGGCAGCGGCAACTCAGCGTCGGTAACGACCACACTCAGCATCGTCGCCATATTGGGCGCGATCATGCCGGCGCCCTTGACCATGCCGGCGATGGAATAAGATCCCTCAGCCGTTTCCACCGTGATCGAACCGAACTTGGGTCGCGTATCGGTGGTCATTATGCCGGCGGCCGCCGCGCGCCAGTCCGAGCCAAGATTCGCGCTCGCCAGCTCGACGCCGCGGGCGATCTTGTCCATCGGCAGGTGTGTCCCGATGACGCCGGTGGACATCACCAAAACCTGTTCCGCCACAATAGAGAGCGCGTCCGCCACCAGGTTGGAAGTGGCGCGCGCATTTTTCAACCCAATGGCGCCCGTGCAAGCATTGGCGCTGACGGTGTTGGTCGCGACCGCTCGAATCGATTTCGGGTTTTCTTCCAGACGCTGCATATCCAGCAACACCGGCGCCGCTTTTACCTTGTTCTTCGTGAACACGCCAGCAGCGACACAATCGACTTCGCTCACCACCAGCGAGAAGTCCGGCGCGCCGTCCTTTTTCAGTCCGGCATGTACTCCGGAGACTTGAAAGCCGCGAACAGAATCTACCGAAGGACTAACTTTCTTCATGGATGCCCTCCAGAATGTGCGTCAACTTTTCGATCAGTTCGTCGACATGCTGCTTTTCGATGATCAGCGGCGGAATAAAGCGAATGGCGTCGGGTCCGGAATTCACCAGCAGCAATCCCTGTTCGTAACCCTGCGCGACGATGTCCGCGGGCGGGACGCTTAACTCGATGGCGGCCATCAGGCCACGGCCGCGCACGTCGACGATATGCGGACTGTTGATCTCGGCCAGACGTTCCAGCAAGTAATCGCCCACTTCCCTGACGTGCTCCAGAAAGCCGGGGCTAAGCACGCGCTTAACCACCATCTCGCCAGCGCGCATGACGACGGCGCCGCCGGAAAAGGTCGAGCCGTGATCGCCCGGCTGCATCGCGCTGCCCACTTCCTCCGTGACCAGAATCGCGCCGATCGGCAGACCGCCAGCCAATGGCTTGGCCAAGGTCATGATATCGGGGCTCACGCCGCTGCTGGTATGCGCCCAGAGTTCGCCAGTCCGCCCCAAGCCGCATTGAATCTCATCGAAAATCAGCACGGCCTCGTGTTCGTCGCACAGCTGGCGCAAAGCGCGCAAGAATTCGGCGCTGGCCAGGTTGATGCCGCCCTCGCCCTGAATCGGCTCGACGATTACCGCGGCCGTGTCCTGATCGATAAGCTCCTTTGCGCTGTCGATGTTGTCAAATTCGCCGACCACAGCGCCCGGCACCATTGGCTTGAAGGGCGTCTGATATTTTTCGGTCGGCGTTACCGATAGCGCGCCCAAGGTCCGACCGTGGAAGGCTTTGGAAAAGCTGACGACTTTCGTCTTGTTCTTGTGTTCATTGACGTAGGCGAGCTTGCGCGCAAACTTGAGAGCGCCTTCGTTGGCCTCGGCGCCGCTGTTGCAGAAGTAGGCTTTATCGGCAAACGAATTGGCGCAGAGCAATTCGGCCAGGTCGGTCAGCGCCTGCGTGTGATACAGTCCGCTGACATGGATCAGACCAGTGCTCATCTGGCTGGCGACCACATCCATTAACTCTTTGTCGCCGTATCCAAGGGAATTGACGGCGATACCAGCCACCCAATCGGTATAAGCTTTGCCCTCCGCGTCATAGACGGTTACGCCTTCGCCGCGCGCCAGCACGAACTCGGGTCGGCCCGCCACCGGTACGCTGAACTGTTTGTCTTTTTGAATGACATCCGCTGTTATTGACATATCTCCTCGCTAATTCTCGCTTTCGCGCCCGAGCCAATAAAGGTCGTGCCTTCGCGACTTGCCCAACCTTGCAAATCGGTGATCACCGCTTGCGGCACACCCGATGATAGCACAACCAGAGCGCTTTCCACTTTGGGTATCATGCCGCCATGAATCACACCGCGCTCGATCAAATCCAGCGCTTGTAGCCGGGTTAAACTGGCGGCGCGCTTCCCTTCGACCAATACGCCGGCGACATTTGAAATGAATACCACCTCATGCGCGCCGATGGCGGCTGCGATTGCGCCGGCAACCGGATCAGCATTGAGGTTGAAATTGCTGCACGCGCCCAAGCTGACTGGCGACACAACCGGCGTTATACCCCGCTCAAGCAAGTCGGTGATAACTTCGCCGCGAACAGAAACGACTTCGCCCGTATAGCCCATGTCTAGGGACTCGTGTCGCATTCGGCGCGCGCGAACCAATCCACGATCGACGCCCGATAAGCCCTGGGCATCCACCCCCGCCGAAAGCAAGTATCGCACAAGTCGCTTGTTGACGCTTCCGCATAATACCATCTCGACGAGAGCCAGCGAATCGGCGTCTGTCACACGCAAGCCATCGACGTACCTAGGCTCGATATTCAATTTGTGCTGTAACTGCGAGATTTCCACGCCGCCGCCGTGCACGATTACCACAGGCTCGTCGGTTGAAGCAACGACCTTCGCAAACTGACTAATCAATTCGTGGTCGTCCAGGCAATGTCCTGAGACCTTGACGACGCTGATGGAATCCATCGCTATATTAATCCCAGGGTTTCTTTCAATCCAAACATCAAGTTCATATTCTGCACCGCCTGGCTTGCGGCGCCCTTGCGCAGATTGTCGGTCACGCTTGTGATGTGCGCGTGGCGCGGCAATACAGGCGTGATGCTGATGACACATTTATTCGTCTTCACCGCATGCCGCAACGTCGCCTGTTCGCCCGCTGGCAAGACATCCACCAGCGCTTCGTCATCGTACATCTCGCTGTAGAGGTCATGCATCTGATCGCTCTCGAGACCTTCGTTCAGCGTTACGTAAATGCTCGTCATCAGGCCACGGTCAACCGGCAGAAGATGCGGGCAAAAGATGATGGGACCGATGCGATCGCTGATCTTATGCGCCTCCTGCTCGATTTCGCCCAGGTGACGATGAGATCGGCCAGTCTTGTAGGGAATCAAATTGCTGTAGACCTCGGCGAAATGCGTCGTGAGCGACGGCTTGCGTCCGGCGCCGGTGACGCCCGACTTGGCGTCGATGATCACCGGACTGTCTTCGCAAAGCGCCTCGGTTACCAGCAAGGGATAGATGCCGAGCAAGGCGGTTGTCGGGTAGCAGCCGGGGGTCGCGACGACGTCAGCGCCATTGACATTTTCGCGATTGATTTCCGGCAGTCCATAAGGCCTTGGCAGCAATTCCGGGTGAGGATGGGGACTATGATACGACCGTTCATAGGCTTCGGGCGTATCGATTCGCAGGTCGGCCGATAGATCCACCACTTTGACGCCCTCGTCCATGCCACGTTTCGCCATCGCGGCCGAGGCCTTGTGCGGGAGCGCTAGGAAAATCACATCGACATTTTCCAGCGCGACCGAATCCGGAGATACATAATGCAGATTCGTGCCGGGCACAGAGTCGCCAGCATAGGTATTTGATGTCGCGAAAGCCAATTCAATTTGTGGATGGCGCCACAGTAGCTCCACCAGATCAAGACCAGCATAACCAGAGCCGCCATAAACACCAGCGCAGATTTTGCTCTTCATCGTCCTCTCCCTACAAAACAAAAACCCTGACCTGCGAATTCGAGATCAGGGCCTCATTTGCATTTGAACAGACGTCTTGTCACAAACACAAACCGCGCGCGCTGAACTCGACCGGTGCGGGACGGCGACGCCTCAAAGGTTCGAATGTCACTTTGTAATTTGACATCTTGATTTTGTCCAATTGATGCTCATCAAATTCTAGTTTTCGCGCCAGAATTAGTCAACTCAGGAATATATCTTTATGCACTATTGAATTTTCCTTGTGCAATATATACGAAGATTCGTGCAGGTTCCGGATGCTGATTTCGCTGGCGCATCGGAATGCTGGCGCCTATTGCAGTTGTCGCTGCGGAAAAGAGACAGTTTGTGAGCATCGTGGCATATCCGGTGACCAATCGCAGGCATGGCGGCGGACAACAGCAGTGGCGACAAATGCCGCGAACTGCAAACTGTCATAGAGTATGTATGTTGCGCGATTCGCCTCGCTTTGCAGCTTGAGTACCTTTTACGTTTTGTGGTTTTGAGCGGAGTGAGACGGTACGTTCAGCGAAATATCGCCGACCAATTCCGGACGAATTATGCCCAATCCTGAATCAACTTTGTGAAAAACTTGACAAGTAATTGAATACACGTTAAATTGTTCCTGGAGCAGGACGAACTAATAGTCATTCTCTTGGTTTGCTTAGATTCAATTTGTGAATAACAGCGCGTTGCGCGCAAGAACCTTGTCGCATAGCGCTGTATACCAATGTGAATGGCGAAGCATGGACATTTGAGTTTTCAGCGCGCGATCTCATTTGCCCGAAAATGGGATTTAGGTTAGATTGCGTCTGCCTCGTTAGTCGTTGGATAGCGTTCTGAAGTGGAAAGGCATGTCTGTGGTAGCGGTATTGGAAAACGTCAGTAATTTGACGCAGCGCGAAGAGTTGCGGAAGCAGCTAGTCGAAAAGTCAAACAGTCAAGGTTTTGTCACTTACAGCGACATCCTCGAGCTAATGCCAGACGTCGAAGGCGATGTCGCATTGCTTGACGATCTCATGGATAGCTTGCTCGAAGCCGGGATTGAAGTCATCCCCGGACCGGCCAAGCCCGTCCAGGAGAGCGCGGATGAGGAAGAGCAAAAGGACGTTAAGCCCCATTCCGATACCTTGCCTGCGGACGCTGACGACGAGGAAGAAGACGAACGCGATGCCCTGCTCCATGTCTTAAAAAAGGACTTGACGGCGGATGCGGGCTATCAAGCCGCGCTCGACACCGACGATGTAGTGGGCCTCTACTTGAAAGAAGCAGGCCGTGTTCCGCTTTTGACCGCGGCGGAAGAAGTGATGCTGGCGAAGCGCATGGAGGCGGCCGAGTTCGCCCGAGTCCGGCTCGAAGACTGCGAGGATCAGCATGTTCTTGAGCTCAGTTGGAGCGAAGAACAAGGGCTGCGCGCGACGATGCTGGATGGAGAAAAGGCGCAAGAGCATTTGATCCGCGCCAACGCGCGTCTCGTCATCAGCGTGGCCAAGAAATATATCGGCCGCGGCGTTCCCTTCCTCGATCTGATTCAAGAGGGCAATATCGGGCTCATTCGCGCCACCAACAAATTTGAATATCAGCGCGGCCACAAGTTCAGCACCTACGCCACCTGGTGGATCCGGCAAGCGGTTAGCCGAGCTGTCGCCGATCAGGGCCGAACGATTCGCGTCCCGGTGCACATGGGCGACCAATTGAACCGGATGCGCCGCGTACAGCTGCAGTTGCTGCAGGAACTGGGACGCGAGCCCAAAATCGATGAATTGGCTCTGGGTATGGATACAACGCCGGACAAGGTAGAAAACCTGCTGGAGATTTCGCGCCGACCCGTGAGCCTGGAAACGCCAATCGACGACGAAGGCGATTCCACCTTTGGCGACTTTGTCGAAGATAGTAACAGCCCGGCGCCATCGGAAGAGGTCGCGACTCATCTGCTGCACGTGCAGTTGCAGCAGGCACTGGACAAGCTGCCGGATCGTGAAGCGCAGATTTTGCGCTTGCGTTACGGGCTCGCCGATGGGCGCGTTTACACGCTGGAAGAAGTCGGGCAAACAATCGGCGTGACCCGGGAGCGCGTCCGCCAATTGGAAGCGCAAGCATTGAATCGCCTGCGCCAATCTTCTGCCCATGTAATTCTCAAGGACTATCTATACGAGGTATAGCGTCCAGCAGCCTGCACGATTGAAGCAATCTACAAATTCCCTCTTATGACCCCACACGAATTGCGTGATTGGGGTCATAATTTTATTTGATTGCGGCCGGTCTGGGGTCCGCAATCTCCGAGCCCTTTGGAGCGCAAGAGCCATGCAAGCTGCCGGAATTGACACCGCTCAACTGATATTTCGCGATGGCGTCGATACCGATATCCCCTACTGCCTGGCGCTGGACAGCGACTTTCATAGCGAACATGTGTGGCAAATGACCGTGCAGGAAGCGGCCGACGAGGTCCAGGTCAGCTGCCGAAAACAGCGGCTGCCGCGCCAATTGGATTCTCGGCATGTAACCGATCCGCAGCAGCTCGAATGGACGTTGCGGCAGAACTTTTGTTTTGTTGTTGTCCAAGACAAGAGCAGCAATCATATTCTCGGCTACGTCTCGATGCGGGTGGATCCGTCAAGCCAGGTCGCCTATCTTCAAGATATCGTGATCGACCGACCCTACCGCCGCCGCAGCATAGGATCGCGCCTGGTAAACGTCGCGCGTCTGTGGGCGAGCGAATACCACTTGAGGCAGATCCTCTTTGAGATTCCCACGACCAACTTTCCCTGCATTCTGTTTGCCAAGGCGCTGGGCTTCAGTTTCTGTGGCTTCAATGACCACCATTTCGCCAACCGTGAGATTGCGCTCTTCTTCAGCCTGTCCATTTAGGCTCATCGCCGAATCTGATTTTTGCTAAACTGGTTAACAGAAGTAGGTCCATGTTAGTCGTGCGAGAAACAGCCTCGCCAACGATCTCCCCTTCCCTAGCTCGCTGGAAGTCCGCCCCCCGTTGAGCGGGGGGACCGAGGGGTGAACAGGGGCCGGGGGATGGGGTGACATAGCGGCGAAGCAGAATTCTCATAACTTACTTGGATCTACAGAGTGACAGCGCATAGGGACCTGAGTTGAGCATACTCACGACCTTGCTTTTGACCATCAATGAGACCTTGACCGCGGGCAACGCCATCATCGCGGTTTCCCTTCTGCTATTCAATTTGACTCGGAACCTGAATAATCGAGTCGCCAAGACATCGGCTGTCGTTTTGGCTTGTGTAGCCGCCGCCTATGTGGCCGACGCCTTCATCTCGCTTGAGCCGGACAACGCTGCGCACGAGATTGCCTCGCGCCTGCAGTGGACGGGCATCGCCTTTATACCGGCCGCGATGTATCACTTGTCAGACGCGCTGCTGGCGACGACCGGTTTGCCATCGCGCGGCCGGCGAAAGCGCGTGATCCGCCTGCTCTATCTGATTGGCGCCGCATTCCTGCTCTCCGTCGCTTTTTCCGATTCGCTCGTCCAGGTAGTCGCCGCGCAAGAATCGGTGAGTATTCAGGCCGGTCCTGTATTCTTAATCTATTCGCTTTATTTCCTACTTGCCAATGCATTCGCCTTCTTTAATGTGCAGCGCGCGCGCAAGCGATGCCTGACACAAGCGAGCGCCCGGCGAATGGCTTATTTGCAGATCGCGTTCCTGACGCCTGCATTGGGGATATTTCCCTATTCGGTACTGCTGAAGCCGGGTGACGAATTTTCATTGTTCGGCTTGCTGGTGATCAATACGGCCAACGTCATCATCATCCTCATGCTCTTTTTCTTGTCGTACCCGCTTTACTTTTTCGGCTCCGACAGACCTGATCGCCTGGTAAAAAAGCAATTGCTTGATTTTCTTTTGCGTGGTCCCGCGACCGGGCTTATCGCGCTGGCAGTGGTCAACTTCACGGCGCAAGCCACCCGCATCCTGAGTTTGCCCGGTGAAGCGTTTACACCGCCCGCCGTTGTCGCGGCCGTCTTGCTGTGGCAGTGGTTCGTCTCTCTCGCCTTGCCATACTTCGAAAAGTTTTTCATCTACCGCGACGAGGACGACGAACAGATCACCAAGTTGCAGACCCTCAGCGACCGCGTTTTGACCCACACCGATCTTTCTCAACTGATCCTGGCAACGACCGAATCCATTTGCGATTACCTTCGCATCGACCAGGCTTTCGTCATCAGCCTCGCGGGCGCTAAGCCCGAGATGGTAAGCCGGGTTGGATCAGCTGATTTTGACGAAGCAAGCCTCTTGAATGATAGCGAGCTCTTAAGGCAAGCCTCGATACGGAGCAAGGCGCGGCCCGATCCTGGATATCTCGCCTGGGGCGAATTCGCGCTGGTGCCATTGCGCAGCAGTCGGGCGAGCGGCAACGGCACGGAGTCGCTGACCATCGGTCTTCTTGGCTTGTTGAACAGCGAAGCGGCGCTGCGCGATGAACTGGCGGCGCCGGGCGGTTACCTCGAGGCATTTGTCAATCGGGTTGAAACAAGCCTCGATGATATGCATCTGCAAGCGGAAATGTTTAACCTGCTGGAAGGTTTGCTGCCGCAACTGCAGATGACGCGTTCGCGGGCGGTGCAGGTCGAATACCGACAATCGGATGTGCATCCGCCACGCATCGACGCTTTGCCCGATCGCGACGAGCTCTTTGAGCAAGTGCGCGCCGCATTGAGGCACTACTGGGGCGGATCGGGCATCACACAGAGCAATATGATCATGCTGAGAGCCGTGCAGAGCCGCATGCAAAATGGCGAAGAGACGCCGGTGAATGCGCTGCGAAAACTGCTTGCAGAGGCAATTGCATCCCTGAAGCCCGAGGGCGAGCGCAAATTGCTGAGCCCCGAATGGACCTTGTACAACATTTTGCAGCTCCGTTTTCTCGAAAACCGAAAAGTTCGCGAAGTAGCGCGGAGCTTGAGTATGAGTGAAGCCGACCTCTATCGCAAACAGCGCATTGCGATTCTCGCCGTGACCGACTTGATATTGAAGCAAGAACAGACGCTGCTGGATTGAATCCTCAAAGCCGACTGCGATTTCATTGTGGCATCACCAATCGCAGATTCCAGTCGCGCCAACCTGTTTTGCCAGTGATTTCCGACATAGCAAACCTTGAATCTGTCTATACTAGTGTCAGAATTGGAATTGCGCATAAGCGGATTGAATTGTGGAACGAGAGACACTCGAGCCAGAGGCGCTGCATTCTGCCGAAGTCTTGGCTGAACGCCCCTTGGCGGCCGCGGCGGAAGATGTCATCAAGCCCCTGGATGACCTGAAGCCGGACTTCGATTTTTGGGAAGACCTCAAAGATAGCGTGCCGCCTTGGATGAACGAAGTGGTTGGCTTCGCCCTTATCGTATTTGGAATTTTGTCCTTCATTTCGCTTTACATCGCTTCCGACGCGCTGGTAGCGGTGACCTGGGCGGACATGTTGACCGCACTGTTCGGCGATGGCGCGATCTTTGTTGCTTCCGCCCTGTTTGCCTTTGGCATCGCGCTTTGGCTCCCAAAATCCGGCCTCCGCTTCCGCGTTAGCTCCGCGAGAATGCTGGCTTTGGAGATCATATTTCTCTCGATCCTCGCCATTCTGCATTTGGCCAACAGTGACAGCGAGTTGCGTGCCCTGGCTCGCGCAGGGCAAGGCGGTGGTTTAATCGGCTGGGGTTTGAGCTATCCGATATTCTGGATACTCGGTCGGCAAGCCGCGTTGGTGTTTTTTGGGGGGCTCATAGGTATCTGCGCAATTGTGACAGTAGGTTTGCGGCGGAGGCATATCGCGTCGGTATTGACGAAGGTTGGCGGGAAGCTGCAGCTCTATAGCGAACTCTCGACGAAAGCGCCCCAGTCCATTGCGGAAGACGACGAATCGCGTGCAATCTACCATCGTCTCGCTGGATCCTCCGCTTTTCGCGCTCAGGTCATGAGAATCCGGCCAAATCCAGCAAGCGTACCGGAGCCGGCACACCCAGACGGCCGGTCTCTGCCTGAGAAAGAAAATGGCGTGGCGAGAGTGCGCTCCGGGCGTCCCGCTTCGCGCAATCAAAAGGAATCGCTTGAATCAGGCGTCGATAGTCCTGCGCCGGCGGAAGCCTCCGCCATGGGCAATCGCGATCGCGGAAATGCCGCCGACCAAGCGACGCTGTCGCCTGACGACAGCCAATTTCACAGGGATACGGCGGGCGCGGAGAATGCGGTCAGGCGGGATGTATGGCTGGACTCCCTGCCGCACATCGATTGCTTGACCCTTACCGACCTGATCTTGCCTGATAAAGAAGAGACCAATCACAACGCGAAGTTAATTCAGAATACACTGCTGGAATTCGATCTCGAGACAACCGTTATCGATGTGCAAGTAGGACCGACAGTCACACGCTACGCCTTACAGCCGCACAAGGAAGACGGCAGCGACCGTGTGCGAATGAGCAGAATCGCCTCCTATGCGCGTGACCTTTCGCTGGCCCTCGCCGCCAAGCGACTGCGGATGGAGACGCCGGTCCCCGGTACCAACTACATGGGCATAGAGGTGCCCAACAAGAAAGCGGGTATCGTGGCGCTCCGAAACGTAATGGAAAGCGAAGAATACAAGCGGGAGCGGGCGAGCATAGGTAGGCCGCTGCTGATTCCGCTTGGCAGAAACGTCACCGGTGAGCCGGTATCCGTTGATCTGGCGCAGATGCCTCACTTGCTCATTGCTGGCACAACCGGTTCTGGAAAATCCGTCTGCATGGGCGCGATCGCCACAGCGCTGCTTATGCAATATCCGCCGGACGAATTGCAACTGGTGATGCTGGATCCCAAGATGGTGGAACTCTCGCGATTCGACGGCATTCCACATTTGCTCGGTCCAGTGGAGCTCAACCACGATCGCATCATCGGTGTCTTGCGCTGGTGCACGCGAGAAATGGACCGCCGCTACAAACTGCTGAATGAAAGCGGCGCGAGAAACATCCACATGTATAACGAGGCGCAGCTTGCCAAGAGCGAAATTGCGTCGCCGCTGCCATACATGGTGATTCTGATCGATGAGATCGGCGATTTGATGCTCAGCAACCCCGATGAAACGGAACGCGCCCTCACCCGGCTGGCGCAAATGGCGCGCGCCGTCGGCATGCACATGGTGGTTGCGACACAGAGGCCAAGCGTCGATGTGATCACCGGTTTGATAAAAGCGAATTTCCCGTCCCGGATCGCCTTCTCTGTCGCCTCTGGCGCCGATTCGCGAGTGATCATTGACCGAGTCGGGGCCGAACAGTTGCTCGGCAGCGGCGATATGCTCTTTCTGTCTGCGGACGCGGCCGACCCACAGCGAGTCCAGGGCTGCTTCGTCTCCGAGGATGATGTCCGCGTCGTTGTGGAACACTGGAAGGAAAAGCAGGCGCAGCTTCTAGAAGCCGGCTTGGCGCCGCCCAGAGACAAAGGACCTTGGGAGCCAGATCTGAAGCGCCGTCAATTCATGTCCGATACGGATCCAATGCTGCAAGACGTGCTTAAGCTTGTGGTCGAGAGCGACGAGGCATCCGCGTCCCTGATTCAACGGCGGCTCGGATTGGGCTATCCGAGAGCCGGGCGCATCATGGATCTGCTTGAAAAATGGGGCGTGGTCGGCGAAGAACCCGGCGCCGGTCGCAGTCGCAAAGTCATCCTTCCGCCAGGTGTGGACCCAGTCAAGTTTGTCTTTGATCAATACATGAAATCGCAATCATAGACCGCCTGCGACGACGACCAGATTAGATGACCACGCCCACTTCCGCGCGCCGACGCAGCATCGGTCAAGTCAATCGAATGATCCGCAGTATCGTTGAGGCGGAGACGCTGGAACAATTCTTCTGGGTTGGCGGCCGAATCGACCGTTATTTCAAGTCGGATTTGGGACATGTCTATTTCGATCTGGTCGATGACAAGACGCGAATCCGCTGCATGATGCGCGCAGAGCAGGCGGGCCGTTTACCGCTTGAACTTCGCAATCACCTCGATGTCGAAGTCTTCGGAGACATTCACTTCTACGAAGATCGCGCCGAAGCGCAGATGAATGTGACCGACCTGCGCCTTTCGGACGATTCTGTCGATGCAACTCCTGCTGTTGATCGCTTACGCGCGCAGGGGCTCTATCCTCCAGAAAAGAGAACGCCTCCCTCGCGCATTCGGCGGATCGGCATTATAACCAGCCGAGGTAGCCGCGCCATTGGCGATTTTGAGGACGCCTATCAGAGCGCCGGCGAACGCCGCGTGCTAGCGCCAGTTGAATGGAAATACGTCATTCTGGAAGGCGATCGTGCAATCCAATCCATAGTTGATGCCATTCACGCCTTCGACAAAAGCTCGGCCATAAACCTGATCGCGATCATTCGCGGCGGCGGGCGCTCGGAGAATCTCGCCGTCTTCGATTCCTTCGAAATTGCGGAAGCTGTCATTCAAAGCAAAACCTACTTCGTTACTGGCATTGGTCACCACAGAGATAGCACTCTGGCCGATGATGTAGCCGACTATGCCACATCCACCCCGACCGCGGTCGCTCATTATCTGGCGGAACTCTGTCTGCGCGAATCGCCCGCCAATGCGACGAACACACCACACCGAATAGAACACCGAGCCGCCTCCGTTTCCGCCCAACGTGATTTCGGCAGACGCGGCGCGCCATCGCAAAAGGTAGAGCCAGTTTCTCGGGGACCGGAACCGCCGACAGCGGGCTCGTCACGAGCTACGAGTGTGTTAATTGTAGTGTTGCTGATACTGGCGGTCGCCTCTGTCGCATACTTTATCGCGGTTCTGATCGCTCAAGTGCAATGACGACTTAGGTCAGCATCTGTACGATCGCCCGTTGAAGCGCTACAAATGCCGGGACACCGGACCCCGAGCATGCAACAAGCCAGCGCATTACTTACTTCTTGCCCGACTTCTCGTCTTTATTCGGTTTGCCCAATTCGGCTATCTGGCGCACGAGGCCCATGATCGCCAAGAGCACAGCGAGCGCTTGCCCCGTCGACACTGAGCCCAGCGCGCCCGCCTCTGGATTGTCGCTCTCTTCGGCCGCGCGTGTGTAAAGATAGCTCGAAAGCAAGCCGAGCGCCGCGCCAAGGGCCGCGCCCGCGAGTATGATGCGACCTTTCCGGTCCTGCAAGCTGTCCTGACTTTGGTCGCTATTCGTTGTGCTCATTCGCTTCCCTCATCGCTTGACTCAACTGCGGGCGGGTCAAAGGTGGTCAGCAATTCGCGAAGCGGCGCCAGCCTTACCGCCCAATTCAAAACGCGTTCGTCCACATTTTCCAGCCAGCCCTCAATATTGTGCTCCATCAGCGCTGTCCAGGCTTCCAAACGCCGCAAGGGCGAGCGCGACTTCGGACGCCAGCGGTTGAGCAAAACCACCAAGACCAGGCTCAAGATAACCAACGGAAAGGTGCACAAGACCAGCGGAAATAGCACCAGCACCGTCAGCATGGAGTCCGCCAGCACCGCCACTTGCACCGGAGACCGCAGCGATAGTATCGTGCCGACAATCGCGATCACGGTTACCAACACGAGAGCAAATGGCAGCAGCACACTCAGCCAGACGCCACGCTGTTCCGCGCGCCCTGGCGCAAGCGGGCGCAGTCCCCTCGTATCGCCGCTAGTTTCCTCTTGCTGGCCCATCCGCCTTCCATCATCTGCCACCAACACATACAATATTGTACAGTAGCGCCTTGAGAGTTTCCAGAAAGAGTTTCGAACAAATGAGCCATATATCGCCGGTCGCGCAACGTCTTCGGGTGACCTTCGGCAAATCGGGTCCGCTGATATACACCAGCAATCTCGATACCGCCAAAATCTGGGAGCGCGTGCTGCGGCGCGCCGACCTGCCGATACTGTACACGAAGGGCTTCAACACACGTCCGCGCATTTCGCTTGCGATGCCGCTGCCGCTCGGCATCTCCAGCGAATGCGAGATACTCGAGATTTCCCTGCGCGAGCAAATAGACCTGTGCGAAGACGAATTACGGGAACGCTTGCTGTCAGTATCGCCGAAGGGTTTAACAATCGGCGCGATTGTCGAGGTCAATACGCGCGCATCCACTTTGCATTCGCTCGTCGACAATGCGGAATATCGCATTCAGTTTCTGGATGACATCGACCACCAAGACGTGCAGCGGAGGATAGACGACTTGCTCAGCCGAAAATCAATCATCGTCGACCGCGTACGGCGGCGCAAGCGAAGCGTCATGGATATAAGGCCGCTTATACTGCGACTTCGTCTCGATAGCAATGACCAGCTCATCGCCCATCTTTCCGTCGGCGACCGGGGCAACTTGCGTCCCGATCAGTTGATGGAGCACCTTGGCTTGTCCGACTTGCATCATACTGTCCATCGCTTAAAGCTGCATTTCTTGCCAGAATGATTCGTCGCTCGCCTGGCGGTCGGTGTCGGCGATCCGTGTCTGCGCGATATTCGCAGCTTTTCAGGCAGCCCGCCACAACGCAAACTGTAAGGGCGAGTCTTGTCTCGCCCTCCCGTCAATCCCAATCCGTAGGGGCGAGCCACTGGGCAGCCCGCCACATCGCAAACCGTAGGGGCGAGACTTGTCTCGCCCTCCCGCCTAACGACAGAGGAAAGACACTTGCATGACCTTGCCTTTGACCATTAGCCCCGAAGTGAAAGCCGCCCTGCAAGGCGGGGCGCCCGTCGTCGCCCTCGAATCGACCCTAATCACGCACGGCCTGCCCCACCCGACAAACGTGGAGACGGCGCTCGCGATGGAAGCTGCTGTACGCGAAGCCGAAGCAGTGCCGGCGACCATCGCCATTCTCCAAGGAGCGATCACCGTTGGCATCAGCGCTGACGAAATTGAATCGCTGGCGCGAATGCCGGCCGCTCAGGTGCGCAAATGCAGCCGCCGCGACCTGGCCATCGCCACCGCCTTGGGTCAGTACGGCGCCACGACCGTCGCTGGCACGATGATCGTCGCCAAAATGGCGGGAATCAAGCTCTTCGCGACCGGCGGCATCGGTGGCGTGCACCGCGGTCAGCCCCACGACGTTTCGGCCGATCTGACTGAATTCGGACGAACGCCAGTCACGGTCGTCTCGTCAGGAGCCAAATCGATTCTGGATCTGCCCTTGACTCTCGAGGCGCTTGAAACGAATGGCGTACCTATACTCGGCTACCAGACGGATGTACTGCCAGCGTTCTACTCTGGACGGACGGACCTGCCGATCGATCAGCGCATTGAGTCGGCGGCGGAGGCAGCGGCGATCATTCGAGCGGCCGAGGCTTTGGGCGCTCAGAACGGTATATTGGTTGCTGTGCCGGTTCCCGCTGAACATGAGCTCGAGCTGGAGATTGCCGAGGCCGCCATCGCCCAGGCGACGCGCGATGCGGAGGCAGCGGCGATCGGCGGCAAGGACATCACGCCCTATGTGCTCGGTCGCGTAAGCGAACTGACGAAGGGCGCTTCAATGGCGGCGAATATCGCCTTGCTCATCAACAATGCGCGTATCGCTGGTGAGATCGCCCGCGAATTGAGCCGGCCGTAGCGCCCTATTGTTCTGTTGACCAAAGATGCAGGATCAGATCCTGTTCAAAGGTCGCCGCGCCGAAACCACCAAGAAGCGCCAGGATCTGCGCCCGGTGATCGGTGCCATGATTCACCATGTGAAATAGGATTTGCCAGCGACGACTGCGCCGCAATCCGCCACGATCGGGGAATTGCAAGTCGACGACTTCGTCAAGTTGCTCCGCGTTTAATCGATTGACGTAGGCCATCACCTGCTGCCGGACTTTGTCCCATTCGCGCCACAGAGTCGCTTGATCGGGGAAATCCGCGTATTCCATTTCCGGCGGCCGCTGCCCATTCAGCCGAGCCAGCCAGCGATTGTCGACCATCAAACAATGTGCCAGCTGATTGCGGACCGAGCCGACCGAATAGCTCGAACCGGCGACGAACTGGTCCTGAGACAGCGCGGCGGCACACAGCCGAATTCTGTCAAACGAAGCGTAGTGATAATCGAACAGTGTCGAAACCTGCTGAGGGTTCATGCGAATCGCGCTCCCTGCCGCTAGAATCGCTATACATTGGAACTGCCATAGGTTATACTCGAACGCGCGCAGTAAACGACAGGCAGAAATGGTTAGCGCGTCTATTATGGATCCGCGGCGCATTGAAAGCCAACTGGAACGCCACCTGCTGAGTGTGGAGAAACCCGGTCGCTATGTCGGCGGTGAGTACAATAGCGTCGTCAAGAACTGGGAGCGCGCCGATGTCAAGGTCGCCCTGGCCTTCCCCGACATTTACGACTTGGGCATGTCCAACCTGGGCATCATGAACCTCTACGATCAGGTGAACCAGCAGCCCGATATGCTGGCGGAACGCGTCTTCTCGCCCTGGCTGGACATGGAAGCGGTGATGCGCCAGGGTGAGATTCCGCTCTTCTCGCTGGAGACCAAACATCCACTGCGTGATTTCGACTTGTTGGGTATCAGCCTGCCTTATGAGCAGCTCTATACCAACGCGGTCAACCTGCTCGATCTGGCCGGGCTGCCGCTGCTTAGTCGAGAGCGCGACGAGCGCTATCCGTTGGTCATCGCTGGCGGGCACGCCTGCTTCAATCCCGAGCCGATGGCCGACTTTATCGATGCCTTTGTCATTGGCGAGGGCGAAGAGATCATCGTCGAAATCGCCCGAGCCGTCGGCCGGCTGCGAGGTCTGCGCCGTCACCAGCAACTACGCGAAATCGCCAAGATTCAAGGCATGTATGTGCCGCGATTCTATGACGTGGAATATAACGGTGATGGCACCGTCCACTCGATAGTACCCAACGAGCCGGGCATCCCCGCCCGAGTCTTGAAACGCATCGTCATCACATTGCCCAAGCCCTTCACCAAGTTCATCGTACCCAATATTGACACCGTGCATAATCGCGCGCCAATCGAAATCATGCGTGGTTGCACGCGCGGCTGCCGCTTCTGCCACGCGGGCATGGTGACGCGCCCGGTTCGCGAGCGACCCGTTCAAGAGATCATGGCGGCCATCGCCGAAATCGTCCAGCATACCGGTTTTGAAGAGATTAGCCTGCTCAGTCTCTCATCCTCAGACTATGTCTGGGTGGAAGAACTGGCGGAAGAAGTCAATCGCGTATACAAGGACGCCGGCCTCAGCCTCAGCTTGCCGAGCCTGCGCATCGAAAGCGCCAGCGCTGATCTGCTGGAAAAGATTGGCGGAACGCGCCGCAGCGGCTTCACCTTCGCGCCGGAAGCGGCGACCGAGAAAATGCGCGATTTGATCAACAAGTATGTGCCCGATGAACAGGTGCTCCAAACGGCGCGTGACGTCTACTCGCGCGGCTGGCGCACCATCAAGTTCTACTTCATGATTGGCCACCCGGAGGAGACCCTTGACGATGTGCAGGCGATTATCGACTTGTGCGTCAAGACGCTGAATGAAGGCACTCGGATTCTGGGCAAGAAAGCGACGCTGAACGTCGGCGTCAGCACCTTCATCCCCAAGCCCCACACGCCCTTTCAATGGGCGCCGCAAGATACACGGGAGAGTGTCGATCGCAAGCAGCGCTTGTTGAAACAGCAGATGCGGCGCGGCGGCATGCATTTGCGCTGGAACAACTATGAAGACAGCGAGTTTGAAGGCTGGCTCAGCCGCGGCGATCGCCGGCTGGGACCGGTAATTCGACGCGCCTGGGAACTAGGCTGCAAGTTCGATGCCTGGCAGGATCAGCACCGGCACGGAAAATGGCTGCGCGCTTTCGCTGAACTGGGCATCGATCCGGACTTTTATAACTTCCGCGAGCGCGATCTGGACGAAGTCTTCCCCTGGGATCATATTGATGTCGGGATACACAAGAAGTTCCTGCGCGAGGATTACTTGATGAGCATCAAGCGCGAGACGCGAGTTGATTGCCGTGACAAGTGTTTCGCTTGCGGGATATTGCCCAAATTCGCCAAGGAACGCTCCACCACCGAGGATATGGCTTGGGAATGCCCGCCGGTGACACCGATCAGCGAACGAAAACGCGCTCGTCAGGTCGCCATTCCGCTCAGCGCAATCGGCTAATCCGTTGTGGGCCAATGCGGCAATGTCGTCATCAACGGCATTCGAATAAGAGAAGCCATTGTCGGTGATGGAACGCCGATACTGATGGTACACGGGTGGGGCGCTAGCATCGAACTTCTGGCGCCCCTCTCTCTCCGCCTGAGCCGTCTGGGATATCGCTGCTACCAAATTGATCTGCCTGGTTTCGGCGGCAGCGCTGAACCGAACGAGCCATTCACCATATTCGACTACGCGGCATTTTGTCTCGCATACCTGGATCACCACGGCATCGACAAAATCCACTACTTTGGACACTCTCTCGGTGGGCGCATCGGGCTGATTCTGGGATCAGATCACAGTGTCCGCATTTGCAGTCTGGTATTGTCGAACAGCGCCGGCATCAAGATCGAAGGGTCGACTCAGACTCGTTTGCGATTGAGCGCCTACAAGTCGCTGAGGCGCGGCCTTGAGAAGATCGGCGTGAAGTCAGCGGCGGAGGCGCTGCGGAATAGCTACAATCAGCGATTCGGCTCGGACGACTACCGCAAAGCCTCGCCCGTCTTGCGGCAAACGCTGATCAATGTTGTCAACCAAGACTTGCTGGACCACGCGAAACGGGTCACCGTCCCGACCATACTGATCTGGGGAGACGAAGACCAGGAGACGCCGCTTTGGATGGGACGGAAGCTGGAAGCCGCCATTCCTGATGCCGCGCTGATCCTCCATGATGGCGCCGGGCACTACGCTTATCTCGAATTCCCCGATAGAACCGCCAGCATCATGGATGCCCTCTATCGAAGCGCGTAGCCTTCCAAAATCAAAGCGCGGCGCCGCTCGCTTTTCCGTCCAGTCGGTTCACGTCTATAATGACTGTGCGTTGACAAAGCAGGGTGAAGCATGTCAGAGATTCTGCTCGCCCCAATGGCCGCCGTCTGGCTGATTGGCGCCTGGCTGCGGATTTACCGGCAGGCGCGCTACTATCAAATCGAAGAGTATCTGAGCCGGCGCTATCTGCGTTGGGTTCTTGGTGAGCGCTCGCGATCGCTGCCGGCGCGGCCCATCGCAGCCTGGATCCTCGGCTTGGCGATTGGGAGCCTGCTGGCGGAAGCGCCCGACAGCATCGTGCCACAGATTGTCGCCATCTTCGCCGCGCTTGTCGCCGTCTTTCCGCCACGTCAACGCGAAACCAAGCAAGCGTTTGCTGCAACAGCAAGAATGAAGCGGCTGCTGGCCGGCGCCTGGCTGGCGAGCGTCCTGGGATTCGCCGCAGCGTTTGCCGGCTTCGACACGATTCCTCTTGGCGAAATAGATTTCTTGCTTGTATTTGCCTTCAGCGCAATCGGTCTGATCCATTTCCTCGCCGCGCCATTGTGGCTTGTTGCGGGAAACTGGATATTGCAGCCAGTGGAAAGCGCGCTGCGCCGCCGATATCTGCGGAGTGCGGCAGACACCCTGGACCAGATCAAGCCCAAAATTATCGGAATCACCGGCAGCTATGGCAAGACGACGACCAAGACCTTCCTGCGCGACATTCTCAGCGTCCGATTTAGCGCCTACGCTACGCCAAAGAGCTACAACACTTTGATGGGAATCTCGCTGGCGATCAATCGGGACCTGGCTGATGACTACCGCAGCGAGTATTTCATATGCGAGATGGGCGCTTATGTCGAAGGCGAGATCGACCAAATCTGCCAACTGACGCCGCCTGATATCGCTATCGTCACCGAAGTCGGACCACAGCATTTGGAGCGCTTCGGCTCGCTGGACAACATCCGCCGGGCGAAGTACGAGATCGTCAAGAACACCCCGGCCGACGGTGTTGCAGTCTTGAACTGGGACAATCCCTACGTCCGCGCTATGACCGAGGCGGGCCATCCGAAGACCATTCTAACGGTCAGCCGCGAGCTGACGGAAGAAGGGGCGCAAGGGCAAGGCATCACCTGGATCGCCAGCGATGTCAAAGCGACGCTCGGGGGCTTATCGTTTACCGCCGCGCACACCTCATCTGGCGAGCGAGCGCATATCTCGACGAAGGTGGTCGGTGAACACAACGTAACCAACCTGCTTCTGTGCATCGCTGTCGCCTATCACGAGGGGATTCCCCTGCGCGATATCGCGGGGCGCATCCGCAGCCTGCAGCCAGCCGAAAGTCGACTTGTCGTGAAGCAGACCGCGTCCGGGATCACCATCATCAATGACGCCTACAGCGCCAATCCAAAAGGAGTCGTCAGCGCTTTGAACGTCCTCGGCTTGCACCAGAAGGGCGCGCGCTTGCTGATCACGCCAGGCATGATTGAACTGGGAGATCTGCAAGAGGCCGAGAACCAAAAGCTGGGCTTATTGGCGGCCCAGCACGCCACCGATATCATTCTGGTCGGAAAATCGCAAACGCAGCCCATCGTCGATGCGATCGAATCGACCTCCTTTGACCGGTCGCGCCTTCGCGTGGTTGAGACGCTGCAGGAGTCGGTAGACTGGTATCAGCACAACCTGAAAGCGGGCGACACCGTGCTTTTTCTCAATGACCTGCCCGATACATATTGAAGATGACCTGTCGATGAGGATCGCGCAATGAGCAGTCGCCGCCGCACCACCATAGCCGTCATTTTTGGCGGACGCAGCGTAGAGCATGATGTCTCCATCGTCACCGGGCATCAGATCATGAGCGCCTTTCCCGCAGAAGCCTACGACATTGTCCCGGTATATATAACGCGCGATGGACGTTGGTTCACCGGCGATGCCCTGCGCGATCTGGACAACTTCCAGGACGACGATATTCAGCGCCACGAGGGCGTGCGCGCCTGCCTCTTGTCCCCTGATACGCGGCACCATGGACTGATTGTCGATCCACTAGCCGGGCGCTTCAGCAAGAGCGAGATACGGCGCATTGATGTCGCCTTTCCCGCGCTTCATGGCTCACACGGCGAGGACGGCAGCATTCAAGGGCTCTTCGACTTGGCCGACATTCCCTACGTCGGCTACGCCACGCTCGGGTCGGCGCTGGCTAATGACAAGATCATGACCAAGGCGGTATTGCGGCAGGCGGGGATACCAGTGCTTGATGACTTTTGGTGTACCCGTGATACTTGGCTCGACCGATCTGATGACGTCATTTCTGATTTGCTTGCCCGATTCGAGCTTCCGCTTTTCGTGAAGCCAGCGACTCTCGGCTCCAGCATCGGCATTGGACGCGCGGATTCGGAGGCGCTGCTGCGCGCCAGTATCGATATCGCCGCCAATTTCGATCGGCGCATACTGATTGAGCCAGCGGTGACAAAGGGCATCGAAATCAATTGCTCAGTAATTGGATTCGGCGACCACTATGAAGCTTCTACCTTGGAACAGCCGGTCTCTTGGGACGAATTCCTGTCCTACGAAGACAAATACTTGCGGGGAAGCGAAGGCATGAAGAGCGCCGAACGCCTTGTGCCTGCGCCGATAAGCGCCGAGCTCACGGGACGAATCCAGCAAACGAGCGTCGCTGCTTTCAAAGCTGTCGATGGCCGTGGCATCGCTCGCATCGACTATCTTGTGCGACCGGACCAGAACGAACTGTTTCTCAACGAGATCAACAGCATGCCGGGCTCTTTGGCTTTCTATCTGTGGCGCGAAGACGGCTACACGTCGACTGACCTGGTTCAGAAGTTGGTCCAACTCGCCCGTGATGCTCACGCGGAAAAGCGCCGGAATACCTACGACTACAAGACCAACTTGGTAGACATCGCCAGCCAGCAAGGCATCAAAGGCGGCAAGGGCGCGAAATAGCGGGCGTCGAAACAGCGGATGCTGCATTCGCCAGTGCTGTCGCTTGACTTGATAGCAAGCGCCGCTATGTTATGATAACGGCGAAGTGGATTGCCTCTTGCTGCGGCCTCTCGATCTTTTGCGAGGTCCGCTTCCAGGATTGCAATTGGGTTCCGTTTGTATTGCGCCCAGCCAGAGGCTCTACCCTTTAAACGTATTTCTGTTTGTCGCTTAGGGTTGCTGTGCCTTATACATCAAGCAATCCCCGCCCGCCTCGACCATCCGATGTCGGGCGCTCGCTATGGGGTGGCGCGCCGCTGCCACCGATTCCCGAGCGCGTTCTCGACGGCATTCCAGGGTTCCTCGCCTGGCTGGCTTTGCTGATTTCCATCGCCAGCGCGGTCGCTTTCCCGCTGACCCTTATGCTCACCGCCGCTTTGGTAGCAACTTATTCAGCAATCCGATTTCTCCTCGCCGGCATCGCCAATGGCATGGGCATGCGCCAGATTAAAGAATGGGAATCGATCGACTGGTACAGAAAGTATCTGCAAGACCGGGGACCGGATTCGCTCGATTGGGACAGTGTTCACCACTTGGTCATCATCCCAATTTACAACGAGTCCATGAAAATATTAATTCGCACCTTGGATCAATTGAGCTTGCAAGAAAACGCGGCTTCACAGATCTCGGTCTTGCTGGCAATGGAAGCGGCGGAACCGGACAGCTATCAAATGGCGCAGAGCCTTCACCGCCAGTATGCCGCCCATTTCGCCGACATTTACTTTACCGTGCACCCGCGCGGGTTAATTGGGGAGATGCAGTGCAAATCAGCAAACCTCGCCTGGGCGATCAATCGCTTCTTTGAGAATGTCGTGGACGAAGAAGACCTGAATGTCGACAACTATGTACTTACGACGATGGACGCCGATACGCGCTGGCATGAAAAGCACTTCGCCGCGCTGACCTATCACTTCGCTCTCAATCCAGATCGACATCGAACATTTTGGCAGGCGCCGATTCGTTATCACGGCAATATCTGGCAAGTCAATCCCCTGATGCGCATCATCAATACCTACGCAACCGCCTTTGAACTGGCTTACCTGGCTGCGCCCTGGTGGATGGCGATGCCGATGTCCTCATATTCGCTGAGCCTGCAGCTGCTCGAACGGAGCGGCAACTGGGATACCGATGTGATCGCCGACGAATGGCATATGTGGATCAAAGCCTATTTCGCCACTGGCGGGCTAGTGAAATTGCAGCATATCTATCTGCCCTTCCTGGCGGATTCAACAACCGGATCCAATATATTCGAATCGATTAAGAATCGTTATAGCCAGACTCTTCGACACGCCTGGGGCAGCAAAGAAGTCGGATATATGCTCGCCAAGCTGATCGAGAATCCCCAGGTTGTATCATTTGACTCTTTCAAGCTGCTGTTGCGCATCGCTCATGATATTCTGCTCGCGGGCGCCGGCTGGATAATCTTGACGGTCGGTTCACAACTTCCCGTTTTCTTTCACCCCAAGATCGCCCCCATCAAGGTGGAGGGCATGATGGCCGCCAGCGACAAGCTCACCTATGTTGTGGAAGGCATTGCCACGAGCCACCCCGCCTGGATTCTGCTCGCGATATCCGGCATTGTCATGATTGTTCTGGTCGTGGTATTTCAGATTCAAGATTATCGCATTCGTCCGCCGCGTCTTTCGCCCTACACTTTTGGCGAGTCCATTCTAGAGCTCTTAAGCATTCCCTTCATGCTGGTTTTGACCTTGCTGGTGGTCGCCTTGCCCACGCTGGTCGCGCAGACGCGGCTCCTGCTCGGCATCCCGCTACAGTTTATCGTCACCGAGAAGTCCATCGACAAATGAACGCTGACCATTTGCGCAACTGACGCTCGGCGTCCATCCATCAATGGCATTGCGTCTCGGAGTCTCCCTAGCGCGAGGCGGTCGCCTTGCCTATCATTAGGATGCGAGCGCGTCGAAGTGTCGCCGTGGGAGAGACAGGCCGTGCCAAGCCAGCGCGTACACAAGATAATGGCGCAAGCGGACATCGGTTCGCGGCGAAAATGCGAAGAGATCATCCGCCAGGGTCGCGTTCGAGTGAACGGGAAAGTTATCAGGCTGGGAACGAAGGCTGACCCGAGCAAAGATGTGATTCAGGTCGACGGCGAGCGCATTGGCGATTCCTTCGAGCCGCTCTACATCGTCGTCAACAAACCCAAAGGTGTGCTGAGCACCAACAGAGCCGAGAAGAACGATGACCGCCCAACGATTCGCGAATTGGTGGACGTGCCCGGGCACCTTTTTACGATCGGCCGGCTGGACGCCGACAGCGAAGGTCTTATGGTCTTGACCAATGATGGGGAGGTCGCCAACCGAATCTCTCATCCACGATACGACCACACGAAAACTTACAAAGTAACCGTTAAGGGCAAAGTATCGAGAGAGTCGGCTGAAGCCTGGGAGAGCGGCATCTGGCTGGATGACAGCCGCACCGCTGCCTGCTCGCTGACCATACTGCAGTCGACCAAGCGCTCAACGGTCTTGCGCCTGGTCATGATCGAAGGGCGCAAGCGACAAATCAAGCGCGTCGCCGCGTCTCTGGGCCATCCGGTGCTGCGGCTCGTCCGGACGCATATCGGGCAGTTGGGTTTGGGAACGCTGCGAAAAGGCGCCTGGTATCAACTCGATGAGGACGAAATCAGCGCGATGCTGACGCCCGCTCAGGAGTTGAGCGCGATCAGACGGCTGCGGCGCGAGCGCAAGCGCAAGTCCCGCCGGTGAGCCCGCTTGAACAGCGCCATGTCCCATGAATTGAGCATTGAAGAATACATCGCGCGGCAGCCCCACTATGAGCGGGCGCGGCGCATCATGCATCCGCTCCTGCGAGCCGTCGTGCCGACCTTCTGCAAAGTCGAAGTCGCTGGTCTTGAGAATGTCCCGCGGCAGGGCCGAACCTGCCTCATGATCAATCATGTGTCATACCTCGATCCAATCGTCGTGACCGTCAGCATTCCCTTTCGCCATACCGTCTCTCTGTCCAAAGTGGAAAACTTCAGCATTCCCGTCGCTGGCTGGTTTCTGCGCCAATGGGGACACTACCCCATCCATCGCGGCGAATATGATCGCAAAGCGCTGATGCAGACGATTGAGCTGCTGAAAAGCGAACAGCTCGTGCTCATGGCGCCTGAAGGCACGCGCCATCCCGGTGGCATGCAGCGGGCGAAGGAAGGCATGGCATACGTCGTGACAAAAGCCGATGCCGTAATCGTGCCAGCGGCGATTTGCGGCGCGGAAGACTGGCGGCGGCGTCTGAAGCGCTTCCGCCGAGCTTACGCGAAAGTGGTATTTGGCGCGCCATTTCGTCTCTGCACAGACGGGCGGCGGCGCATCCCGCGGACGGAACTCTCGGAAATGACGGCGCAAGCTATGCACCAGTTGGCCTTGACCATTCCCGAAGAATACGCGCATTTGCGCGGCTTCTATAGCGACGTAGAAGACGCCCGCACTGATTGTCTGGAATTCTTGTAAGCCAGCGCCGACGCTTAACCCGCGTTCTCGCTCATGATTTCATGCGCCCATGCGGTCAGCGCTTTCACGGAGACATTTAGCCCGGCGAAGCGCGTGTCCTGCGTATAGCCGCGGACATAGCGGATGTAGATTTGCTGCAAGATGACGAGCAAACGGAATATCCCGAGCACGTGATAGAAGGGCATATTTGAGAGGTCTCGCCCGCTTTGCTCGGCGTATCGCTGGAGAATCTGCCCCCGGCTGTAAAAGTCAAAGTCGCCGACGGGCATCGTGCCGATCGCCCTGACAGCGGCCGAATCGCCGGGCCCCGTCCAGTAGGTCAAAAGTGTGCCAACATCAGAGAGCGGATCGCCAAGCGTACACATGTCCCAGTCGAGGATGGCGACAACGCGGGATGGATCCTCAGCGTCAAACATGGTGTTATCCAGCTTAAAATCATTGTGGACCAACGAGTGATAGCTCGATTCGGGCAAGTGATCCGCCAGCCAACGATAGATTTGCTTTACCCGCAGGTCATCGTCCAGCGCCGCCGCTCCCCAGCGCCGCCACCAGCCTTCCACTTGCCGCTGGATGAAACCCGCGGGCCGACCCAACTCGGACAATCCTATTGCCTCATAATCGACAGCATGGAAGGCGGCCAAAGTATCAACAAGCGCGCGGCTCATTCGCTGAGGCGCACTGCGATCGCCTGTGAATCGCTGCGGCATGGCATCGCGCACGACGACGCCGCGGCAGCGCTCCATAATCAGGAATGGCGCGCCGATAACGGCCTCGTCTTCGCAATAGAGGTAAGTTCTTGGCGCGAAGGGAAAGGCCTGGTGCAAGACGGAAAGCACCCGGTTTTCGCGCCCCATATCATGCGCCGACGGCGCATAGTCGCCCAATGGCGGCCGGCGCAATACATATTCCGATGATTCGCCAAAAGCCAGCAGATAAGTCAGGTTTGCCTTGCCTCCGCTGAACTGCCGGACGATCATCTCGCCTTGGGCGCCCGGCAGCCGGTCACGTAAGTACCGCCGCAGGCGCATTTCGTCAAACCGTTCGTCGGCGCGGACTTCAATCAGGTCGTGCTCGGCTGGCGATGACATGGCGCGTTGTCTACCTCATTAGCGATACAAGCAATTTGGATACGCCGTCAGTCTACCACAGCCGCGCAGATCTTCTTCAAATTCGCTGTACGCGAGAAACTCTGCCTCTAGCAGTTTCGACCGGTGATACCATTGCGCGTCCGTCGTTGCGGAGTATGATAAGCGATAGCATCTTTGGAGAATCGAGCCAAATTGACCTTCAAGAGAAGTTTTCCGATCCTGATCGCCTACCTGGTCTTCATTGTGATAGGCATCGCGTCGGGTCTCCTAAACATTTCCTGGACGTATATGCAAGACACCTTCCATGTCTCGCACGATTCGCTGGCGGTTCTGGCGCCGGCGGCGATGCTGGGCGGGTTGATCGCCGCTTTCCTCAGCGGCTCAATCATCGGCCGAGTTTCGATCGGTCCGGCGCTGGTCGGCGGCATGGCCTTCGCCGGCGTCGGCATGTTCGGTTACGCCATCGCGCCAATCTGGATTATTCTGCTCGGCGTCGCTTTCATCGCCAGTATCGGTAAAGGCTTGACGGACGCGGTCTTGAACAATTTCGCCTCGGCCAACTACGGCGCCAGCGAGATGAACTGGCTGCATGCCTGTTGGGGCATCGGCTTGACCATCGCGCCGGCCGTGGTCACGCACTTCGTAATCTATCAGGACGGCGGCTGGCAATTGAGCTACGTCCTTGTTGGCTTGATCATCCTTCTCATTGGTCTGATTATCTTGCTCAGTTTGCCGCTTTGGAAGATAGAGTCCCAAAAGGGCAAGTCAAAAGGCATCAGCGCGAGCCCACCGCTTAGAGAGAGCCTGCGCCGCCCAATTGTGATTATCGGCTTGCTGTTTTTCTTTCTCTATGGCGGGGTCGAGCTGGGAACCGGACAGCTTGCGAATACGCTGCTCATTGAAGCGCGCGGACTGCCGCAAGCGATAGCGAGCAGCTGGGTCAGCGCCTATTGGGCCAGCTTCACCGCCGGGCGAATCACGATGGGGCTGCTTGCCTTGCGCCTGGGCGACAAGACGTTGCTGAACATCTGTTTCGGCTTCACGGTCGTGGGCGCCGTTCTGCTCTTCCTCAATTTGAACGATGCATTCAGCCTGATGGGCTTTATTGGGATGGGTTTCGGCTTGGCGGCGATCTTCCCGATACTGATCCTGCAGACGAATCGGCGGGTCGGGCGGGCGCATGCTTCGAACGCAATCGGCTTTCAGGTCGGCTGTGCCGGGCTCGGCGGCGCGGCGCTCTCCGGCACGGGCGGGGTCTTCGCCGAATATGTCGGACCGGAGTCAATCAGCTTATTCATACTAGTCGGCGCGCTTCTGACATTCGCGCTGTATGAGTTCATGATCCGCTGGGAAGTCGGACAAGTGGGAAAAGAGCCGTTCTAAACGCTCATGATGAAGCCTATTGCTGAAAAAGTCGGGCAGTTGACGATGGTGGGCTTTGACGGACTGAAGCCACCGCCGCACATTCTGGCCTGGCTGGCGAGCGGGCGCATCGGCGGCATCTATCTGTTCGCGCGCAATATCGAATCGCCGGCGCAAGTCAAGCGACTGATCAACGATTGTCGGGCGGCGGCAAAGCACCCCATTCTAGTCGGCATCGATCAGGAAGGCGGAATCGTCGCGAGGCTTCGCGCTGGCTTCAGCGAAAGCCCCGGAGCGATGGCTTTGGGCGCGGGGGGCGACTGCCAGCTTGCGGAAGACATCGCCTACATGCTGGGACGGGAAATGGCGGCATTGGGCATCAACTGGAATTTTGCGCCGGTCGCCGATATCGCCCATCAACGCGACAATCCATCCGTCGGCACGCGATCGGTCGGGCGTGATCCGCGCTTGGTCAGCGAGATCGTCGCGGCGCAAATTCGCGGCTTTCAGCGCACGGGCTTGGCGGCGACCGTGAAGCACTTTCCGGGGCTTGGCCAGTCCGTCATCGACACACACGACGCCCCAGCAACAGTCAAAGGCTCCCTTTCGCGATTGCAGGCGGAGGATCTGCTGCCATTCCGCGCCGCGGTCGCCGCCGGCGTCGGCTGCGTCATGTTGACGCACGTCATCTACGATGCGCTGGACAGCGAATTGCCCGCAACGCTTTCACCACGCATCGTAAACGGGCTGCTGAGGCGGGAGCTCGGTTTCGACGGCGCCGTTTGCACCGACTGCATGGAAATGAAGGCGATGACCGATGCCTTTGGCCCGGGTGAATCGGCCGTTTTGACACTGCTGGCGGGCGTCGACCTGGCGCTTTTTTCACACAGCCGCGAGGCTCAGGACGAGGCTTATGACGCGGTGCTGAATGCGGCGCTGTCAGGTCGGATATCAGAAGAGCGAATCGATCTGTCTTTGTTACGCGTCCAGGCGCTCAAGCACCGCTTTGGTCTCAAAAATGCCCCGCCGCTTGAGATCGTAGGATGTGCAGCGCATCGGGCGTTGGCGCTACAAGCGGCGCGCGCTGGCACTGTCATGGAAAAGCGAGGCGGCGCCCTCCCGCTCAACGCATCGTCGAAGCAAATCGTCTTGATCGAATTCTCTTCACAGGGGTCACCTGATGCCGATAAGACGCTTACTCAAAGCCGCTTCGCATTGCTCTTGTCACAGCGCATTCGCTTAGCCTCCAGCCACTTGATCGATCCGAAGGCTGCTGTCGCCAGTATCACTACGGAACTGAGCGGCGTATTGAGCGGAGCGGAAACCGTCATCCTGGTCACGCGGAACGCGCACATGCAGCCGGAGCAGTTGCGGCTCGCCCAGTTTGTCTGCGACAGCGCGCGCCAGGCAATCTTGGTTTGCGTCCGCAATCCCTATGACGCGGGGATGATTCAGGGAGCGGACAGCGTCATCTGCACCAACGGCGACAGCGGTCCGTCGCTTGAAGCCGCCGTTGACGCCATATGCGGCGACTTCAGCCCCGGCGGCAAGCTCACAGTGGAAATCTGATGTCCGGCACCATGGACGGCGCAGCCTACGAAAGACTCTTGGCGCATCACCTGCCGGCGACATTTCCCGCGTTGAGCGTTTGCGTCATTCACGGGGGCGAAACGGTCTGGCAGGATGCCCGCGGCTGGATTGATCCTGATGACAAATCCTGGCCGATCACAGTTGAGTCGCTCTTTGATCTGGCTTCGGTGACCAAGCTCATTGTCGAGACAAGTTTTCTCGTCCTGGTCGATGCGGGCGCGATCGCGCTTGAGAGCCGCCTGGTTGACGTCATCCCCGAATTCGGCCACGTGAATCCGCGGGAAATCAGAGGCGGACAAGATCCGCATACCCGCGTCTTGCTACCGGCGGAGCCACAGTACCTAGATTCGCAGGTCGATCCGACCGACGTCACATTCAAGCATCTGCTCACGCATTCTTCCGGGCTGCCTCCCTGGCGTTCCGTCTACCTGCTGGCCGGCGACAGTCCACCGTCCCCGCCGACTCACCTTGCTCAATACGACGAGGAGCGCTGGCGACGCGGCTTGAAATCCATGGTGGATTTCCCCTTCGCGGGAAGCGTCGGCGAGGCAGTGCGCTACACTGATATCGGCATCATGCTCCTTGGCGAGTCGGTCGCGCGCTTACATGGCGGCCGCCTGGATACGGCTGTCGGCGACCTGGTTCTGAAGCCATTGGGGCTGGATTCGTTCATTTACAATCCGATGCTGAACGGCGTTCCGCGTGAGCGAATCGCGCCGACCGAGCTGGACAATCACTGGCGGAAGCGGCGCGCCTGGGGCGAAGTCCATGATGAAAACGCCTGTGGACTTGGTGGCATCGCCGGGCACGCCGGGCTCTTCGCCACCGCGCGGGATGTCGCCCGATTCGGCCAAGCCTGGCTCGCGGGAGACCAGCGCCTCGCCATCGGCGCCGACCTTCGCCAACTGGCAACTAGCCGGCAGGTCAGCGGTCAGTTCCGACTCGGTCTGGGCTGGATGCTGAAAGCCGAAAGCGACTCGTCTGCCGGCGACCTCTATAGCGCAAACTCTTATGGGCATACCGGATTCACCGGCACGTCGCTCTGGATTGACCCGGATCGTGAGCTCGTCAGCGCCGTACTAACCAATCGCGTGTATCATGGGCGCGCGGATGAGGGCATTCATGCCTTTCGCCGCGCGATGCACGATCTCATCGTCGAAAGCATTGACTCGCGATGATTAAGCGTCTGTTTATGGGCATTGATGGCGGCGGGAGCACGCTGCGTGTCGCCATCGTGGATGAGAATCTGGACGAGTCGTCGTCGCTGGCGGCGGGCGCCGTCAATCCGAGCATCGTTGGGCGCGATGCGGCGCGCGAGCGGATTCAAGAAGGTGTTCTCCAGTCAATGCGCTTGGCGGACATACAACAGGAAGACATCGCGGCCGTCGGCATCGGAATCGCTGGCGCCTCCAATCTCCATAGCGAAGACTGGCTTCGTGAGACTTTGAAGCCCGCACTACCGAGCGCTCACATCGTGGCCAGTTCCGATTTGGAGATCGCCTTGGTTGGCGCCTTGGGACAACGCAAGGGCCTGCTGGTATTGGCGGGGACGGGCAGCGCGGTTTTCGGCGTTTCAACCGCTGGCAGGCGCCTTCAAGTCGGCGGCTGGGGTTACCTGCTCGGCGACCAGGGCAGCAGCTTCTGGATTGGAACCCAGCTTTTGAAGCATGTCGCCACGACATTCGACATCGGCGGCGAGCGCAGCATGACGGCTTTGGGTCGCGCTTGTTTGGACAAGTTGGGTTTGACTGCCCCTCGCGAGCTGGTCGCTTGGGTGTATCGGTCCGAGCAGGCGCCGGCGGTGAGGATCGCGTGCCTGGCGCCCTTTGTCCTGCGGCGCGCAGACGCGGGCGACGAATTGGCGCGCGACATTCTGCGCGGCGCCGCGCGGCATCTGGCGGAGCAGCTCGAAACGATACGACGACGCGTGAATGACTACGAGGCGCCGATTGCATTCGCCGGTGGGCTGCTCGAAAGCGACAATTGGCTTTCCAGCGAACTCGCCAAGCGCCTCAACCTGCCAGCGCGCCCAGCCGCCAAATACCCGCCAGTCGTTGGCGCTGCCCTGCTCGCCATGATCGAATGGAGCGCGATTCATAAGCTATGAACTTGACGACAGAACAGGACAATCCCGACAGCAAGAATATCGATCAGATGTCGACGCTGGACGCGCTAAGCCTGATCAACCGCGAAGACGCCCAGGTTGCCGCTGCTGTGCGAGAGGCGCTGCCGCAGGTCGCGGAAGCGGTCGAAGTCATCACTGAGGCGCTCGCCAATGGTGGACGCCTGTTCTACCTGGGCGCCGGCACCAGCGGCCGGTTAGGCGTTCTCGACGCGGTCGAATGCGTGCCGACCTTCAGCGTCCCGCCTCACCTGGTGCAAGGCCTCATCGCCGGCGGATTGGAAGCCTTGACGCAATCCATTGAGGGCGCGGAAGACCGTCCCGAAGACGCGCGGTATGATTTGATAGAGCGTGGGCTTAGGGAATCGGATGTCGTCTGTGGCATTGCCGCCAGCGGACGAACGCCCTACGTCATCGGCGGACTCAGCTATGCCAAGGCGCTGGGCGCCAAGACGATAGCAATCGCCTGCAACGCGCGCTCTCCGATGGGCGAGATCGCCGACATTTCGATATGCGTCGTTGTGGGACCAGAAATTATCGCCGGGTCAACGCGAATGAAAGCGGGCACCGCGCAGAAGATGATTCTGAATATGCTCAGCTCGGGAGCCATGATCCGCCTGGGCAAGGTCTATGGCAATTTGATGGTCGATGTGAAGGTGTCAAATCAGAAGCTGGCTGATCGAGCCAGTCGCTTGGTCATGCGATTGACGGGCGTCGACAGCGAGCGGGCGCGAACGCTCTTGGCGGGCGCCAACCAAGATGTGAAGTCGGCGGTTGTCATGGCGCGGCTGGGCCTGGAGTACGAAGAGGCGCGTGAACTCTTAGCGCAGGCAAAGGGAAAACTGCGCGTAGTCATCGGCGGGGATTGAGCCCGAGCCCGCCGCTACTTGCCTTCCCAGAGGCAAACCCCATCCCCCGGCCCCTTGCCCCAGCGAGCTAGGGAAGGGGAGCTAAAACGTGCGAACGCTAGATTCAACCAGTATCTTGCCCTCAGCGAGACGTAATGTGTATGGCGAGGTAGGCGGTTTCACCGCGCGCGAATCTACTTGCCTTCCCAATCAATCGGATAGGTCCTGTTAATCATCGCCTGAATCGCCCGGCGGAAATCGTCTGTACGGAATAGCTGCGCCTGCGCCCAAGCCTCAACTTGCAAGCCTTGCGCGTTGCCAACGATGTCATTGACGACTCGCTTGCCATAGCTAACCGCCAGCGGCGCCGAAGCGGCAAGCGCCTCGACAAAGTTTTGAACGCCACGCTCCAGTTCAGCTTTGGCGAAGACCTCATTGACCAGCCCCCACGCGGATGCTTGCCCCACATCGATATTGCGGCCGCTGAGAATCAAGTCTTTGGCGCGC
The DNA here is from genome assembly GCA_026707665.1 of Chloroflexota bacterium. Lineage (GTDB taxonomy): Bacteria > Chloroflexota > Anaerolineae > Aggregatilineales > Phototrophicaceae > UBA6055. The sequence continues at coordinate 31,055 of JAPOWK010000084.1, read as the reverse complement.
GCGGGACCAATAAGCTTGATCAAGCGTGTCGTGCCGCCGACATCAGGAATGATGCCCAGGCGCGCTTCCGGCAGCCCCAACTTCGTGCGCTCCGCGGCAATGCGGAAATCACAGGCGAGCGCCAACTCCAGCGCCATACCCAGACAGTAGCCTTGCATGACACAGATGACCGGTAGAGAACAGCGCTCAATCTTGTTAAAGATGGCTTGATAGCCTTCGGTGAAGGGAAAGAGGTTGTCGCGCAGTCCTTCATCCTGCGTCAGGAATTGCTTTAAGTCGATGCCCGCGGAGAAGACGCGCCCGGCGCCGCGGACCAGAACCACACGCGCGCCATCATGGAATTCGCGCTCCGCCTGATCGAAGGCGCCCGAGATCGCGCTCATCATCTCGTCATTGATGGCGTTGCGCTCTGCCGGCCGGTTGAGAATCACTTCAAAATTCGTTCCGTCCCGCTTGGCAAGCACCAGGTCAGACATGGTCTGCGCCTCCTCAATCCAGACGTCTCATGCCAAGGATTCCAGGAACGCATTCAGCGCCGCTACCGAATTGAGGTTGACGCGTTTTTTCGAACGATCAATCCGGCGCATCAAACCGGTGAGCACGCTTCCGGAGCCGATCTCGATGAAAGTCTCCGCGCCCGCGCCGATGAGCGACCGCATGGAATCAGTCCAGCGCACGGACCGCGTCAACTGTTGATCCAACTCGATCTTGATCTCAGCCGCCGTTGCCAGAGGCTGCGCCGAGACATTGCCGTATACAGACGGGTCTGGCGGCGAAAATGGTGTGCTGTGAACAACTTCAAGGAAGCCTTCCAAAGCGGCCGCCATCAACGGTGAATGCGCCGCCACACTAACCGACAACTTCACTGCGCGTCTTGCGCCGGCAGCTGACGCGCGTTCGATAAGCCGGTCGACCGCGGCGATGTTTCCGGAAACGACCGCCTGCCCCGGACAGTTGTCATTCGCCAGCACGACGATCTGTCCCGTTTCCGCCGATACCTCGGCACAAAGCGATTCAACCTGTTGGATATCCAGCGCCAATATCGCCGCCATCGCTCCCGGATTGCCTTCGCCCGCCTGCTGCATGAACCACCCACGCGCTTGCACCAGCCGCAGACCATCTTGGAAACTTAGCGCATTGGAGGAGGTCAACGCCGAAAACTCGCCCAGGCTGTGCCCGGCCATCCAGGCTGGCTGCGCCGAAGGCAGCAGCTCTCGCAAGACGCGCCAAATGGCAATGCTGCATACATAAAGCGCCGGCTGCGTGACGACCGTTTGATCCAATTTGTTGCCGGGTCCCTTGAAACAGACGCGAGACAGGCCGAAGCCGAGGATCTCATCCGCCTGCTCGAAGGTTTCACGGGCGGCTGAATAGGTGCGCGCAAAGTCCGCGCCCATTCCCACGACTTGCGAGCCTTGTCCGGGAAATAATGCAGCGCTTGAATTCCAGTCCATCGTTCTTTACTTTGCCCTTCATCCGCCAGACACGACTATGCCCAAGAGCAGTTCCTGGCGCGAGGCATCATTACTCGCAGGGCGCAAAAGACCGCGCCTCGACAGCGCGGCCCGTCAGTACAATTCCAGTGAGTATGAGCTGCCTTCTAGTCGCTTTCGACCTCGACGACCTGTTCGCCACGATAAGAGCCGCATTTCGGGCAGACACGGTGCGCGATATGATATTCGCCGCAGCTCTCGCATTCCACCAAATGCTTGAGTGTCAAAGCGTGATGAGCGCGGCGGCGGTCCCGCCGGGATTTGGAGACTTTTCGCTTTGGCAGGGGACCCATATCTTTACTCCTGAACATATTCGAGCATAATCGGCGCATTATACCGGTCGGCTTGTACGACTGTCAAGCCAAGTATGCCGGCTGACGCTACAAAACGAGATAGCGATGGACAGTATCATCAACAGCGCGCTTCAATCCGGTCTTGAACGAGCGCTAAATCGCAAGGTACAGGCCTGGCAGCCGCTCTCGGGCGGCATGATCAGCCAGGTGCTGCGGGTCGTGTTGGCTGACGGCGAATCGATCGTCGCCAAAGTCGGCGATGGCAGCCACGATCTGACGATCGAAGCTTATATGCTGCGTTACTTGCGCCAGCATTCGGGCTTGCCAGTGCCGGCGGTGCTGCATGACGAAGCCAACCTGCTCTTGATGGAATTCGTAGAAGGTCGCATCCAGTGGGAGGGAGAAGCCCTGCGACATCTCGGTGAACTCTTGGCACGATGTCATCAAGTGACTAGCCCTTGCTACGGTCTCGAACGCGACACGCTGATCGGGCCGCTGCACCAGCCGAATCCGCGGACGGCCTCATGGATCGGCTTCTTTCGCGAGCAGCGGCTGCTCTATATGATCGGGATCGCGCGCGAATCGGGCGAGCTCCCCGCTGAGCTCGAGCGGCGGCTTTTACGCCTCGCCGATCAGCTGGAAGGGTATCTCTACGAACCAGCAAAGCCCGCTTTGATTCACGGCGACATGTGGAAAACGAATGTGATCGCGCGGGATGGTCGGGTGGAAGCAATCATCGATCCCGCGCTCTATTATGGGCACAACGAGATGGAACTCGCGTATATGACGCTCTTCGACGGCACGGGTCCCGAATTCTTCGACGCCTACACCGATCAGATTGTGATTGAAGACGGCTTCTTTCGCACGAGACGCCACATCTATAATCTATATCCACTGCTGATTCATCTTGTCATCTTCGGCGAAAGATTCCTTCAGCCCATATACGAATCGCTGGAACGAGTCGGGAAATAGTTAGATTCCCGTTAGTAATGTTTGACTTTTCGTACAATCTGGTTATAGTTTATTGGCGATGCAAGCGATAAAGTAGTTGCTTGTATTGAGCCGAATTAGCATGGCAAAATGAGATGAACGCGACTAGCAGTGCAACGGACAGCAAGAAGGTGAAGAAGACCGTTACCCACTGAGAATGGGCTTGTTTGTGCTGCTAGAGAACTTTGTACAATTACCCGCCCATACGGCGGGTTTTTTTCTTGAGGGGAATTGAGTGAGGAGTAATGACGATGAGTAGTGGAAGTCCGGTCTGCCCGGAATGCGAAGGCGAAGTCGATATTCCAACCGACGCGATGGAGAACGAGCTGGTGTCCTGCCCCGAGTGCGGCACGGAACTTGAGATCATGAGCCTCGACCCAATGGAGCTGGAATTGGCGCCCGAAGTGGAAGAAGACTGGGGAGAGTAGATCTCATGCGCGTCGCCCTGTTGGTCACGCATATTCGCGCTGAAGAAAAGCTGATCCTGGCCGCCTTCAACAAGCGCGAAATCAGCCCGGACATTATCCTCGATCGCGAACTGAATTTCGAAATCACGCAGGGCGCCGGCCAATTGGCGCCTTCGGGAATCGCCTGGCGCGATTACGATTTGATATTTGAACGCTGCGTCAGCACGTCACGCGGAATGTACGCGCTGGCGATTCTCAACAGCTGGGGCGTGCAGACTTTCAACACCTATGAAACGGCGGCCGCTTGCAGTGACAAGCTTCGAACGAGCGTCGCCTTGATGAAACACAATATTCCGCAGCCACATACGCGCGTTGCCTTCACCCCGGACAGCGCAATGCAGGCAATTGAAGACGTCAAATATCCAGCGGTGCTGAAACCGGTGACCGGTTCCTGGGGGCGGCTGCTGGCTCGCGTCCACAATCGAGATAGCGCCGAGGCCATCCTCGAACACCGTCAGACCCTGGGTGATTACAATCATCACATTTATTACGTGCAGGAATATGTCGACAAGCCTGGACGCGACATCCGCGCCTTTGTCGTCGGCGATCGCACCATTGCGGCGATCTACCGCGAGTCCAATCACTGGATCACCAATACCGCCCGCGGCGGATTGGCCACCAATTGCCCGGTGACCGACCCACTTGACGACATCTGCGTTCGCGCGGCGCATGCCGTCGGCGGCGGCATTCTGGCGGTTGATCTGCTGGAAGACGCGGAGGGCAACTTCGTGGTCAATGAGATCAACCACACAATGGAGTTCCGCAACAGCAGCAAACCCACCGGCGTCGATATTGCGCAGGAGGTCATTGACTTCGTCATCGGGCAGATTGGAGTGGTGGCGTGATTCGGGCGGGCATCGTTGGCGGCAGCGGCTATACCGGCGGCGAGCTGCTGCGACTGCTGCACTTTCACCCGCATATTGAGGTGACGCAGATCACCAGTCGCGAACAAGCGGGCCGCTATGCGCATACCGTGCATCCAAATCTGCGTGGCGTCTCCCGCTTGCGGTTTATTCATCCCGATGCGCTGGACGAGTGCGACCTGCTTTTTCTGGCGCTGCCGCACGGGACCGCCGCGCGCCATATCGAGCGCTATGCCGGGCTTGCGCCCAAGCTCATAGACCTGTCCGCCGATTTCCGCCTCGATTGCGCCGCCACCTACGAGAAATATTACGGCGAGCCGCATCCGGCGCCGCGCTGGCTGTATCGTTTCGCTTACGGCTTGCCCGAGGTCAATCGCGAATCGCTCATTGGCGCCAGCTACGTCAGCGGGGTTGGCTGCAATGCGACCGCGTTGAATCTGGCGCTGCTTCCGCTGGTCCAGGCGGGCATCCTGGAGCGCGCTGCTTGTGAGATCAAGGTTGGCTCTTCGGAGGGCGGCAATAAGAGCAATCCCGGCTCGCATCATCCGATTCGCAGCGGCGCCGTCCGCAGCTACAAAGCCACCGGACATCGACACCTGGCGGAAGCGCAGCTTGTGCTGGGCGAAGATATCCCGCTTCATTTCTCGGTTACGGCAATTGAGATGGTGCGCGGCATTCATCTGCTGGCGCATTGTTACCTGAGCGAGCCAAAGGTCGAGCGCGACATCTGGCGGCTTTATCGCGGGCGCTATATCGACGAGCCCTTTCTGCGTCTGGTGAGCGGCAAAGCGGGCTTGCATCGCCTGCCGGAACCGCGTGTGGTCGCCGGCACGAATTACTGTGACATCGGCTTCGAGCTGGACGACGATGGTGCGCACCTGGTGGTCATCGCTGCGCTGGACAATCTAGGCAAGGGCGCGGCCGGCAGCGCCGTGCAAGCAATGAATCTGATGCATGAGTTGGATGAAACGACCGGGCTGGAGTTTCCCGGGATTTACCCTTAGAGAGAAGCGGGACGATGGCTGCATCAAGATTTTTGGTCGTCAAGTTGGGAGGTGGAGAAGGCTTGGACTTGGCGGCCGCATGTGATGATTTGTCAGCGATTGCCGGTAGGCGCTCACTCGCTGTCGTGCATGGCGTCAGCGCGATCATGAATCAGCTCTGCCTGGAGAGCGGCGTCGAGGTGCAGTCGCTGCAATCACCATCCGGACACAGCTCCCGTTATACCCCGCCGGCTGTGCGCGACATCTACGTCCGCGCCGCGGAAGCAGCCAATGAGTCGCTGGTATCGGCATTGCGCGAGCGGGGCTTGAGCGCGGTCGGATTCGTGGGCGAAAATCTGGCGCTGATGGGCCGGCGCAAAACGGCGATTCGAGCGGTAGTGAACGGACGCGTGCGCGTGATCCGCGATGACCACAGCGGCTCGATTATCGGCGCTGATGACGCAATACTCCGTCGAACGCTCGACCAGGGCAATATACCGGTGCTGCCGCCGATGGCGCGCAGCAGCGACGGTCCCCTCAATGTCGATGGCGATCGCGCCGCCGCCGCCGTCTCTGGAGCGCTGGACGCCGAGACTCTCGTTATCCTAAGCAATGTCGCCGGGCTGTATCGGCGTTTTCCTGACGAATCTTCCATTGTCGATCACGTGCCCCATTCGCAGATTGACGGGGCGCTGGATTGGGCGCAAGGACGAATGAAACGAAAGGTACTAGCCGCCCAGGAGGCGCTCTCTCTGGGCGTCGAGCGCGTCATTATTGCTGATGGACGTGTTTCCTATCCGGTGTCGCGCGCGCTGGACGGTGCTGGCACGAGGTTTACCCCATGATTGAGACTGAATCTCTCTTCGATTTAGAGAATCGGCACGGATCCGGCGCTTATGGCAAGCGACCGACGGCATTGGTTCGCGGCGAGGGCGTCTACGCATACGACCAGTTGGGCAATCGCTATCTGGACGCGACCAGCGGCCAAGGCGTAGCGGCGCTCGGCCATTGCCATCCGGCGGTCATCAAGGCGATAAGCCAGCAGGCGGCGACTCTGATCACTTGCCACGAGTCCTTCTACAACGATCGCCGCGCCGCGCTCTATCAGCTGCTGACAAGTGTGATGCCGGCGGATCTCAAGCGCTTTTTTCTATGCAACAGTGGCGCCGAAGCCAACGAGGGCGCGCTGAAAGTGGCCAAGCTGCTAACCGGACGCGATGGTATCGTCGCGGCGAAGCGCTCCTTTCATGGTCGAACAACCGGCGCCCTCTCCTTGACCTGGACGCAAAAATACCGCAAGCCCTTTCAGGAATGGCTGCCAACTGTCGACTATGTGGCCTTCAACGACATTGAAGCGGCACGGAATGCGATCACGGAAGCGACGGCGGCTGTCGTCGTCGAGGCGATCCAGGGCGAAGGCGGCGTGCACCCGGCCGATGACGAATATCTGGGTGCGCTGCGCGAGCGCTGCGATCAAAAGGGCGCCAAGCTGATTATTGACGAGATTCAAACCGGCTTGGGCCGAACGGGAAGATGGTTTGGATTCGAGCAAGCCGGCATCATCCCCGACATCATATCGATCGGCAAAGCGATCGCTGGCGGCCTGCCGATGGGCGCCGTCTGCTGGCGTGACGCGCACGGACCGATAGACCGCGCTACCCATGGCAGCACATTCGGGGGCAACCCGCTCGCTTGCGCCGCCGCTATCGCCGCGATCAGCGCGATACGCGATGAGGGTTTGGTCGAAAGGGCGCGAGTCAACGGCGAGTGGTTCATTGAAGAATTGACCGCGCTGAATTTGCGCGGCGTACGCCAAGTGCGCGGCCGCGGGCTCATGATCGGTCTTGAGTTAAGAGGTCGCGTGACACCAATACTGAAGGCGCTCCAGGAACAAGGTGTGCTCGCCCTGCCTGCTGGACTGAATACGCTGCGCTTGCTGCCGCCGTTGATCATCAGTCGCGAGCAGCTTTCTATTGTTTCCGGCGCAATCGAAGCCGTTCTGGGATAGCGGATGAGCCACCAATCCGACAGCGGCGCGGCGCAATTGCTGCATGATGTGGTCGCCATTCCCAGCCCGTCTTGCGACGAAGCGGAGGCGGCTGCCTTCCTGACCTCGTGGATGCGGCGACACGGATATGACGACGCCTTTGTCGATGAGGCTGGAAACGCGGTTGGCATCATCGGGACCGGTTCACGTCAGATTGTATTGCTAGGGCATATCGATACCTTCGCCGGCTTTCCGCCGGTTCGGCTGGAGAATCGAACCCTTTATGGACGCGGCGCCGTCGACGCCAAGGGACCGCTGTGCGCATTCGCCGTGGCAGCAGCCAGAGCCAATTTAGCAGCGGACGTTCAAGTCATCGTCATCGGCGCGGTGGAAGAAGAGGCGGCCACCAGTCGCGGCGCCCACTATGCGCTGACCCAATACCAGCCAGCCTGCTGCGTCATTGGCGAGCCATCGCAATGGGATCGCATCACCTTGGGCTACAAGGGTCGGCTCCTGCTAGACTGGCGCTGGGAAGGCGGCCTCGCGCATAGCGCCGGGGAAGCGCCCAGCCCGGCGGAACGCGCTTTGGATTATTGGCAGGGCATCAAAACATACTGCGACGATTTCAATGCTGGCATCGGTTCGCTGTATGCCAGGCTGGACCCCTCGGTTCGCGATATCAATACCTGGCAGGAAGGCGTCAACGGCGTGGCAGAGATGACCGTTGGTTTCCGCCTACCGCCCAATGTCATGCCGGACGAAATCCGTCTTCAATTTCCCGCGAGCGATGGCGCAACCGTGTCGGGGCGCGGCGCCGAATGCGCCTTCAGCAGCGACAAAAATAGCGCGCTCAGCCGTCACTTCCGGCGAGCGATCCGCGCCAAGGGCGGCGTCCCGCGCTTCGTTTTCAAGACCGGCACATCCGATATGAACATTGTCGGTCCGCGTTGGGACTGCCCGATCGTGGCTTATGGACCGGGCGATTCCGCGCTGGACCATACCCCGGACGAGCACATTCAACTTGACGAGTACCTGCGCGCGATTGACGTTTTGACACTCGTCCTTGAGACCGTCTGAGTGAGGTCAGTCAACCAATGCACAATCGCAAAATTCCAGTTCCCGGATTCAACTTCATCGATTCCACTTTGCGTGAAGGCGAGCAATTCCGCGGGACGCACTTTACCTTGGACGACAAGCGCGAAATCGCTCAGCTACTCGATCAATTTGGCGTCGAATACATGGAGTTGTCCACGCCGGTGGCCAGCCCGCAAAGCGCCGATGCCATCCGCGCCCTCGCCGATATGCCGCGCCGGTTCAAGCTCTTGACGCATATTCGCGCCAATATGGATGACGCCAGGCTGGCGGTCGATTGTGGCGTTGACGGCGCCGATGTCTATATCGGAACATCTGAATACATGCGCGAATACAGCCATGGCAAGAGCCTCGAGCAGGTCATTGAGATTGGGCAGGAGGTCATCGCCTATCTGAATCAGCAAGACATTGAGACGCGCTTCAGCACGGAGGATACCTTCCGCAGCAATTTCGCCGATGTTATGACGGTCTACCGCGCGATGGACTTGGCGGGCGTGGATCGCGTCGGGGTCGCCGACACGGTGGGCATCGCCGATCCGCTGCAAACCTACAACCTCATTTCTAATTTGCGCGACGTGGTGAGCTGCGATATCGAGTTCCACGGTCATAACGACAGCAGCTGCGCCGTCGCCAACGCCTTCTGCGCCTTGCAAGCGGGCGCGACCCATATTGACACGACAGTCTTGGGCATCGGTGAACGCAACGGCATCACGCCAATGGGCGCGCTGGTCGGCCGGCTCTATACCTGCGATAGATCGCTGGTGGAGAAGTACCAGCTAAACCTGCTGCCCGAGATTGAACGGGTCGTGGCTGAGAAACTGGGCATCGAAATTCCCTACAATACGCCTATCACCGGCGAGGTCGCGTTTCACCACAAGGCGGGCGTTCATACCAATGCCGTATTGAAGAACCCGACCACCTATGAAGCGATTGACCCGGAAGACTTTGGCTTGCCGCGCATCATAGATGTCGCCCATCGCCTGGTGGGACGTAACGCCGTCCGTGAATACGCCGCCGGCCGCGGCATCACCCTGCCCAACGACGTGCTCAACCTGGTCACGGCTCAGATCAAGCTGATGGCGGACGAACGGCCGATTACCCTGGAAGACGTCAACAGAATCCTCAGCAAAATGATGCTGCCAGTCGACGACTAATCGGCGGGGGCGACATTCCGCTTGCGCGCGGGGGATGCCCCCTGCGGATCGCCCATGGGGAAGACATAGACCAAGATCGACAGAAAACCAGCCAGCGCGAAGATGCCGAAGGTGAGTTCGAAGTTGACGGCATCGACCAGCCAACCGCCAAAAATCGGCGCGAAAATCGTCACCGGCGCGATGAGTGAATTTGCCATCCCGATGTAATAAGGGCGCTCCGCCACCGAGCCGAATTGCACGGTGAAGGTCATGATTGTGGACCACTGCGCCGAATTAACGATACCGGTCAAGGCGAAAACCGCGTAGAACCAGCTGACATCGCTGGCCTGCAGGGCAATAGCGATCCCCAACACGGTCAGCAGATTAGCCGTTATCAGAACGCGCCGGTGGCCCCAGCGATCTCCGACCCAGCCGATGACCGAACTGCTCAAGGTATTGGAAACCAGCAGCACGCTGGTCAAGACACCGGCGAATTCTGGCGACATCTCGAAGCGCCGAATGCCGTAAATGGTGTAAAAGGAAATCGCGGTCAGGCTCACCGCGGTTAAGCCCCGCGCGATGAGAAACCAGCGAAAGTTGTCGTCTTCGCGCAGAATTTGCCGCAGGCGTCCGCCAAATTGACGCCATCTGACCGGTTCAGCCACATTCCGCGGATGACTCTTCGGTTCATAGGTCAAGGCCAAACCCACAAAGGACACCAGCAGGCTGATACCAGCCAACGTGAACAACAGCGAAAAACTTTCGGGAAAGTCCAGCCTCTCAAGGATGACGCTGGCGAGCAATGCGCCGCCGGCGCCGAAGAGATTGACGCAGGCAGCTTGAATGCCGAAGAAAGCGCCGAGACGATGAGGCGGCATAATCTTGCTGATCATGCTCTGCCAGGCCGTGCCGGTGAATCCGCCGCCCAGCGACTGCACTCCGAGCAGGATCAGCGCCAGGACAAGCGCCGCATCCAGGCCAATCTGCGGGATCATGAATGCCAGCAGCGCCAGCCCGAAATAGGGCACGCGCTCGACCATGGTCATTGCCAAGACCATCGGCTTGTAACGCTGAAGACTGGCGACGTAGCTGGAGGTCAGCAATTGCGGCACTTGCCAGCCGATGTGGAAAAGCGTGGCGACAAAGCCGATCAACGCGGTCGACTCAGTGAGGAACGACAGGAACAGCGGGATTATGGTAACATACGATGCCAAACCCATGAGGCCAAAGCCGAACAGACTGCCATCAAATATATTGACGACAGCGTTGTGATGGAGCTTGTCGCGCAGATCCTGCGGCAGCATAGAGCCAGCCAGCGTGGTCATTTGAATGCCAAGCGGCAATTCTAGCAGACTATCCAAATTGCAGTATTGAGAAAGTGTTCAGCAATTGACAGCGCAAACCATGACGGAAAAGCTGCTGGCGCGGGCCAGCGGCAATGACATAGTCAAACCCGGTGAAATCGTCTTCATTGAACCGGATGTCATTCTGAGCCATGACAACACCGCCGCGATCGCCCGGATCTTCGAGCAGTTGCCTCAAGGACGGGTCAAGGTTCCCGACCGGCTGGCGATCACGCTCGATCACGCGGCGCCGCCACCGACGGCCAGCCACGCCCAGAATCACGCGCGCGTGCGTGAATTCGTTCGCGCCCAAGGCATCATGCATTTCTTTGAAGTCGGGCGCGGCATCTGTCACCAGGTCCTCTGCGAAGAAGGCATTGTCGGCCCGGGCATGACTCTCTTGGGCGCCGACAGCCACAGCACGCATTATGGCTGGCTTGGCGCCTTCAGCGCCGGCATCGGGCGCAGCGAGGTCGCGGCTCTGTGGGCGACCGGGCAATTGTGGCTGCGCGTCCCGGAGACGATGCGCATCACGCTTTCGGGAAGGCTGAATCCTGGGGTTACGACCAAAGACTTGACCATCCACTTGATTGGAGATCTGTCGGCCGACGGCGCGACCTACATGGCGGTCGAGTTCGCTGGCGACGGCGTCGCTGGCTTGTCACCGGATTCGCGTGCCGTTCTGACGAATATGATGGCGGAGATGGGCGCGAAGAACGCCTGCATGGCGCCGGACGCGGTCACCTGGCGCTGGCTGGAAAAGACGCTCGGACGGACGCGCCCGGATAATCACGAAGACAGGCTGGCAACCTTTCGTCAACGCGCGCTCTGTGCTGATCCGGGCGCGAACTATGCTAGCCAATATCAGATCGCATTGGACGAAATCGAGCCAATGATTTCATGCCCGCACAGCGTGGACAATACGCAAGCCCTGTCTGAGATAGAAGCCACAGAAGTCGATGTCGGTTTCATCGGCACCTGCACCAACGGACGGCTGGAAGACATCGCGGCCGCGGCCGAAATCGCGCGCGGCCGGCGACTAAGCAAGCGGCTGATTGTTATACCGGCTTCATCGATGGTGCTGCGCGACGCGGCTGAGGCCGGTTATATCGCCGATCTCATCGACGCCGGCGCCACCATTGGCACACCTGGCTGCGGACCCTGCATGGGCGTTCATTCCGGCGTTCTGGCGCCGGGCGAGGTATGTATCAGCAGCGCCAATCGAAACTTTCGCGGACGAATGGGCGAGCCCGGCGCCGAAATCTATCTTGCGAATCCGGCCGTGGTCGCGGCGAGCTGCATTGCCGGACGGCTCATCCATCCGGCCGAACTGACCGGCTGAATCCCAGTTGGCAAATGACTGTTGCCTCGGGAGAGGAAGCTCAGGCATGGCGAGAACGCGACATCGGGTCTGGAAGTACGGCGACAATGTCAACACGGATGTCATCTTTCCCGGCAAGTATACCTACACCATTGACCGGGATCCGGCGGAATTGGCGCGCCACGCCCTGGAAGACCTCGACCCAAGCTTCGCCGGCGCGGTCCAAGCGGGAGATGTCATTGTCGCCGGGCGCAACTGGGGCAATGGCAGCAGCCGCGAGCAAGCGGTCCATTGTCTAATCGCGGCCGGCATCCACGCTGTCATCGCCAGCAGCTTTGCGCGAATCTACTATCGCAACGCGATAAACGGCGGACTGCTGGTCATCACCTGCCCCGAACTCGCTGAGGCGGCTGCAGACGGCGCAAAGATCGAGATCGATATGGACGAGGCACAGATCCATTATGCGGGAGCGGCTTATTCGTTTCCGCCATTGCCGGATCAGGTGCGCGAAATTGTCAGCGCCGGCGGCATTATCGCTTTCCTTCAACAAAACTCCTGAACGCAGCCAATAACGCAGATTGCCGGTGATTTTCCAGGAATTCACCTGTAATATTACGCGATATCGCCTGCGCGCAAAGGGGAGCGCCTATGCTAGCCATCGTCAACACCTGCGCCGTCATCGGCTTGGACGGCCAGATCGTCGAGGTCCAGACCGACTTCAACCCGCGCGCGGCGCTGCCCAGCTTTAATCTGGTGGGCTTGCCGGGCTTGGCCGTGCGCGAGAGCAAGGACCGCGCCCGCTCGGCCATCCGCAACAGCGGGCTGCGCTTTCCCAACAAAGCTTATGTGGTCAATCTTTCGCCGGCCGATATTCACAAGCATGGACCATCGTATGACCTGGCGATCGCTATCGGCGTACTGGCCGCCACCGATCAGATCCCGCTGCACGCGCTGGACAATTCCATGTTCATCGGCGAGCTTTCACTGGACGGCAGCATCCGCCACGTGCAAGGCGTCCTGCCGATGGTGTACACCGCTATGCAGCAGGGCTTGGACACGGTTTACGTGCCCGAAGCCGATGCAGCGGAAGCCGCTTTGCTTGAAGACGTATCGATCATTCCGGTGCAATCCATCGGCCAGTTGGTTGAGCATCTCTATCAGCTGAATCCGATTGAGCCCTTCCAGCCCCTTGCGAACGGTCAAGACGCGGACTCCCCGCTTGCTGATGGCATTGAGGACTTCGCCGATATACGCGGCCAGGAGCATGTGAAGCGCGCTCTGGAAGTGGCGGCCGCCGGCAACCACAATATCCTGATGTCGGGTCCGCCGGGCGCGGGCAAGAGCCTGCAAGCGCGGGCGCTGGCCGGCATCCTGCCTGCATTGACGCTGCAAGAATCGCTCGAGGTCACCCGGATCTACTCCATCGTGGACATGCTATCGCAGGACGAGCCGCTCGTCCGCCAACGGCCCTTCCGCGCGCCCCACCACACCATTTCCCAGGTTGGGCTAGTCGGCGGCGGTTCGATCCCGAAACCAGGCGAAATCAGCCTGGCTCATCGTGGCGTCTTATTCCTCGATGAAATCAACGAGCACTCAAGCAAAGTGCTGGAGGTGCTGCGGCAGCCAATTGAAGACAAGATCGTGACCATCAGCCGGGCAAAGGGCAGCATCACCTTCCCCGCCAATTTCTTGCTGGTCGGCGCGCGAAACCCCTGCCCCTGCGGCTTTTATGGCGATCCCCTGCAAGCCTGTTCTTGCACGCCGAATCAAATCCAGCGCTATCAATCGCGAATCTCCGGACCGATTCTCGACCGCATCGATATCCACGTCGCTGTGCCGCGGGTAGATTTCGACAAGCTAATGGGCGAGGCGCGCGCCGAGCGCTCTCGTGATATTCGACAGCGGGTGGAAGAAGCGCGCAGCCGCCAAACCGAACGGTTCCAAGATCATCCGGGGCTCGTCGCCAACGCCGATATGTCGGTCAGTGAAATCGACCAGTATTGCGCGCTGAATGACGAGGCGCGGGGGATTCTGACGCTCTCAGTGAAGAAGCTGCGGCTGAGCGCGCGCAGCTATCATCGCGTGCTCAAGCTCAGCCGAACGATCGCCGACCTGGACGCGTCCGCCGATATCCAGGTCCCGCATATCGCCGAAGCGCTGCAATATCGACCACCGATTGAATGAGCGGCTAGTAAGCGAGATTATTGAGCTTCATCCAGGAAAGTCTCCAGGATTCGGTCCGGACCATAATTCATAATTTGCAGTTCCGCCGCCGACCTGCCGTCCAGAGCCGCTCCTGGGATCAAGCCAATGATCTCAGAACCGTCAATGCCGACGCCGTATTCAGCCGCCAATTGGCGAATCCTCTCGAAGGCAGCGCTCATGGATGTCACGCGATAATCGGTCAAATTCAGCGACACTTGCGCTCTGCCCTTGACGAAGAAGCCAAGCGCTTTGACACTGGGCATCCCACCAGAGGACTGCCGTATCGCACGCGCGATGGCTTTTGCGATGGATACATCCGTCGTCGCCAGGTAGACATTGAAGGCGATGAGAATGTCCCGAGCGCCTATGACGCTGCCACCGGGACTGTGTAAGAAGCCGGGTCCAAAGTCCGGCTGCGGCGCTACCCCGGTCTTAATTGATTCGCGCAAGCTTTCGTACCCGCCGCGCCGAATTGCCGATAGCTCTCTATTCTCCTCTTGCAAAGCCGCTTCCGCATAGAGAAACACAGGCAGCTGCAGCGCTTCTCCCACGCGCGCGCCCAGCGATCGCGCCAATTCTACGCACTCGGCCATGGTCACATTTCGCAAGGGCACAAAAGGGATCACATCGGCCGCGCCAATTCGCGGGTGTTGACCCCGATGCTGGTTCATGTCTATCATCGTGGCTGCGACCTGTACGCTGGCAAAGGCGGCATTGGCAACCGCGTGCGGCGCGCCTGCGAAGGTCACGACCGAGCGATTGTGATCCATATCGCTTTCAGCGCCAAGCACGTCAACGCCGGAGAAGCCCGCTATTGAATCGACAATTTGGTCAACAATTTTTTCGCGCCGGCCCTCAGAGAAATTGGCGACGCATTCGACGATTGTTTTCAACGGATACCTCGACGAACCAGGTTGCGCCTTCGAGCCATCAGCCGGCACAGCCGCTTTCGCGCTCATCTCCTACTGGAATAGGATTCTAAGTTGAACTATAGTGCCTGGCGAGTTGCATCTGCAAGTGAGCGGTCTTTCAAGTCGCCGGCGGGAGCGTAAAAGCGAATGGCGAACAACTCTTCCCTTAGCCAAGACATCCATACGCTGGGCAATTGCCTTGGCGTCATCATCCAGGAACAGAACGGTATGGAGGCTTATGAGCTGGTCGAGGAGATTCGCGGCATGTCCAAAGCGCGTCGCAGCGGCGATGCGGCGGCCGCGTTCCAATTGGCCGATCGCCTGGAAAATCTGCCGCTGGGCTCGAAACACATTCTCATCAAAGCCTTCTCCAATTATTTTCAGTTGATCAACATCGCCGAAGACTTGCAGCGCATCCGGGTGATCCGCCAGCGCGAAGCCAAGGGCACATTGCGCGAATCCATCGTCCATGCGATTCGCGCCTTACAAGCCGGCGGCAAGACTGCAAATGAGATTCGCTCGCTTCTTGAGCAGACGCGTCTGCGGCTCGTGCTTACCGCCCATCCATCAGAAGCGAAACGGCAAGAGATTCTGGTCATTCTGCGCCACATTGCCCAGATGATGGAGATGCGCGATCGCCACAACCTGCTCCCGCGAGAGCTGCGCAAGCTGGAAAGCAAACTGGCGGAAGAAGTGGAAGAATTATGGCAGACCCGTCAAGTGCGCGCCTCGAAGAAACAAGTGTCGGACGAAGTCGACTTTGGGATTTATTTCATTCGCTCGGTCATTGTTGATGTCGTAATCGACATTTATGAAGATCTGCAGCTGGCTTTGGAACGTTACTACCCGGACGAAGACTGGTCGGAACTGCCGCCAGTCTTGCGCTATGCATCGTGGATCGGCGGCGACCGCGATGGCAACCCCAACGTCACAACCGATGTCACCTTGCAAACTTTGGCGACTCTGCGAGAGACAGCGCGGCAAATCTATCTGGAAGAGATTGAAGCGCTGACCGACAACCTGACGCAAGACACCAATCAACTAGGCGTTTCCGAAGCATTGCAAAAGGCGGTCGACGGCTACTTCCCCGCCAGCAATCGCTATCCCGGTGAAGTCTACCGTCAGATGCTTGCTACTATTCGCAAGAAGCTGCAAGATGATCAGTATCGATCAAGCCGCGAATTGCTGGGCGATCTCTTGCTCATACAAGACAGCCTTAGAGCGCATCGCGGCCGGCGCGCGGCAATGGGCGCGGTGCAGCGACTGGTGCGCAAGATCCGGCTTTTTGGTTTGCATCTCGTCCCGCTCGAAGTGCGAGAAGATGCCAACTTGCATAGAGCGGCTTTAGACGAGCTGTTCAATCATTACGGCGTAGTTCAGAATTATGGCGGACTGCCCGAGCGCGAAAAGCAAGAACTGCTGACAGCGGAGATTCGCAACAAGCGTCCGCTATTCCCCAATGACATCGCGGTTTTCAGCGAGACGACACAGAGCATCATTCGGACCTGGCGCATGATCGCGGAAGCGCATTCCCGGTACGATGCCATCGTCATTGATACCGTTATCGCCAGTATGTCCACCGAGCCGAGCGATGTTCTGGCGATGCTGCTTTTCGCGCGCGAAGTTGGCATCGACAATCATGTCTACATCGTGCCGCTATTCGAGACGATTGATGACCTTTACCGTTCGCCGGGCATTATGGGCGCCTTATTTGAAAATACCGAATATCGCAAGCATCTGGTCGCGCGCGCCGGAAAACGCGGGCTGCGCCAGCAAGTGATGATCGGTTATTCCGACAGCAGCAAGGACGGCGGTTATCTGGCGTCAAACTGGAACCTGTACAACGCGCAGCGCATTTTGACGCAGAAGTGCGTGGAGCACGGCGTATCGCTCGAGTTATTTCACGGGCGCGGCGGCAGCATCGGCCGCGGGGGCGGACCCACCAACCGCGCGATTTTGTCGCAGCCGCCCGAATCTTTGCACGGCGGCGTCAAGATTACCGAACAGGGAGAAGTCATCGCCTATCGCTACAGCAACCGAGGCATCGGTCATCGCCACCTGAATCAGGTGATGAACGCTGTGCTCATCGGCATGGGCTTGCAAGAGCGGCATCATGTTCCGCCTGAGTATTACGAGGTGATGGCGCGGCTGTCCGATCTCAGTCAGCGATACTATCGCAAGTTCGTCTACGAGAGCGATGGCTTCCTGGATTATTGGCAGCAAGCGACTCCAATCAACGAGTTGGCGCGGATGCAAATCAGCTCGCGCCCGGCCAAGCGGCAGAAAAAGGGCGGCTTCTCCGCCATGCGCGCGATCCCCTGGATGTTCAGTTGGATGCAGAGCCGCGCCATCGTGCCGAGCTGGTTTGGTCTGGGCACGGCTTTCAAGACCTACATTGAAGAAGAAAACAACGGGCTGCAGGTCCTGCGAGAGCTGTATCGCGAATGGTCATTCTTCAACGCGCTGATTGACAATGCCCAACTTGATGTCGCCAAAGCCGATATGGGAATCGCTGAACTCTACGCCTCCCTGGTCGAGCCAGTCGAACTGCGGGCGCGTTTCTTCAACTGGATCAGAGAAGAACACCTGCTCAGCAGTGAGATGATCATATCGGTGACCGCGCAAGACGATCTGTTGACCAATATGTCCGCCATCAAGACTTCGATTGAGCGGCGCAATCCCTATGTCGACCCGCTCAATTTCATGCAAGTCGCCTTGCTGCGCGAGCTGCGTCAATTGGATGAGGGCGACGAAATCTGGCGCTCCACGCTGGATGCCACCCTTGCGACCATCAACGGCATTGCCGCTGGCATGAAGACGACCGGCTAGGTCGCGCGCCTCCGATCCCAATCTTCCCGGTCAAAGCGTTGAATCTCAATGCGGTAGCCGGAAGGATCTCGCAGGAAGAAGTGATAGATCTGGTAATTTTCATTGCGTTGGGGCGGATGCTCACACTGCCAGCCGCGCGCTACAATACGGGCATAGCAGCCATCCACATCGCTTGTGACCAAAGTGATAATGATGCCGGACAGGTCCTCAGGCGCCGGCTTGCCCTGACAAAGGCCGAGATAAGCTCTTCCATCCAAGACGCAATAAATGCGACAAGAGCCCTGATCAACCGCCAGCGGCAACCCGAGCACCGCTTCGTAAAAGCGGGCGGAGCTCTCCAAATTGCTTGCATAGATAAAGGTGATCTGGGCGTCAATCGGCAATTCACTCATGGCGATTCCTCCTGCCTGGCTTATCGCGGCGGCTACAGTCAACTGCCTGACGCGCCAAACAGGACCTGATCATCAGGCTGGCGCAAGTATTCCGCGCGCGTCGCCAGAGTCACGTCGCGCTGCTCCGGCGGAAGCTGGCGCCAGAATAGCGTCGGCTCGGCAATTTGTCCGTCTCCCGCCGCGAGGTAAGCGCGTAGCAACTGGAAAAAGGCTTCATCACCGATGTCGACGCGCAGGTTGTGCAGCATCTGAACGCCCCGCAAATAAACCGCATTGATATACTCGCGAGCGGTGGCGAATTCGTAAACGTCGCTGTCCACCTTGCCTTGCGGGAAGAAACCAGCGACGCGAAAGGACCACCACCAATTTTTGTATGCCGGGTAATGCGCTTCGATAAACAGATACTCGCTGTAGGTGGCCAGCGCCTCGTCCAGCCAGGGATTGAGCGCCGAATCATTGCCAACCCTTGCATACCACCACTGATGGGCGATCTCGTGAACGGAGATTAGCGTGAGATAGTTTCGCGGTCCTCCGTCAAAGCTGGTGAACCAGGCGCCGCCGACAAAGACCAGCCCGCTGAACTCCATGCCATCAGGAAAGTCGCCCTGGACGATGACGAATCGCTCCCGATCATAGGGCGCGAACAGCTTTTCAAATAGCGGCAGCGCTTTTTCCGTTTCTTTCAGCACATGGTCAGCGCCGTTCAACCGGACGCCGTTTGCGTAGATCTGGGCGTCGTCAAAGGCATAAACCTCGACGGTCACGCCATTGGCAAGCTGCAGTTCGCTCGCGGTCATCCCATCGCCGAGGCTGATGGCAAGGTCGCGCGAATTCAACAACTCTATGTCCCAGGTAGTCGATCCGCGGGGAGTGACCGTTCCCGGCGCGGCGAGCGCGAGCGCGTCCGGCGCATTCTCCACCGACACCATCACTTGCCAGTCCGCTACATCGTAAACCACTTGCTCGCCGATGCCGACGGGATCGTGAATTCGCCAATCGTCATCCAGCCGCGCCGCCACCGTCGGAAGGAAATGGCCCAGATTGAGCTGTCGTTTACTGTAACCGAAGAAACCGCGGTAAGAGCGTAAGCCATCGCGTATCGCCGCCGGCTGCAGCCGAAACTTCAGACCGATCTCAAGCCGACAGCCGGAATCCAATGGCTGGTCCAAACTGAGCCGAAGGCGATTCAGGTTCAGGTCATAGTCTGATGCCATGCCGTTGACGGTCAGACCCATCAGTTGAAAGCCGTCTTCCCACTGGTTCGCCTGCACATCCAACACAATTGACTTGAGTGGGAGCGCTTCTCGATTCAGAAACTCAATCTTCTGGACGACATCAGCCGATTTCGTTGCGAAATCAATGTTAATCTCAGCGCTGACCTGTCTAGCCGGGCGCTTTTCACCATCGGCATCACAGCGCTCGGAAGCGGCTTCGGTTGGGGTTGGGCTTGCGCCGCTCTCAGTCGCGCTTGCGATCAATGCGCCCAGAGTGGCAGTCGCTGGAATCGGGCTAGCTTGTAAGCGAACGCGCGTTTCGCCAGATTCTACCGTGACATCCGGCATAGAGCTTCTGGCGAGATTGCAGCCGGACAAGGCAATTAGGCCGACGATACAGGGGGCTAGAATACGAAACATATCGCGCATCATACTAAGCTCTATTGTCGTAGACAAGGTGACTTGCGCAGGCGCGCCGTATCGCATTTGTTGCCTGCTGTGCTATGCTTTGCGGATTACGCATCACCGAACAGTTGAAGCGGTCAGTGGAAAATTGACGAATGTAGCCGCATCGCAGCATCGCAACAAGGTCGCCGCCATCATCCGTTTGTCGCGCTGGCGCGAGCATGTCCCCTTCACCATTCCGCTCACCGTCATCGGCGGGCTCCTGGCGCTTGAGCCGGACGCGGCTGCTGCCGACTGGCGCCTCTTCGCCGTCTTGGCGGCCAATATTCTGGCGATGTCCTTCGCCTTTATGCTGAATAACATTGAAGACGCGCCCGATGACGCGCTTGATTCTCAAAAGAAACAACAAAACGTCATCAGCAGCGGTCTCGTAAGCCGACGCGAGGGCATGGTATTAAGCGCGGCAACGTTTTTCGCCTCCCTTGGGTTATATGCCGCAGGCGGCGCCCGAGCGCTCGTGATCGGCGGGGCAACGCTCGCGCTCTGTTACCTTTATTCGGCGCATCCGTTTCGCTTCAAGGCGCGCCCGATCACAGATGTGGTTACGCACGCGCTCATGCTCAGCGGGCTGCTGCTGGCGGCCGGCTACTTCACTTATGGTTCGGCGCCGCGCGAAGTCTGGCTCGTCATTGCCTCGGCAAGCCTGTTTTCCGCTTACGGGCAATTCTACAATCAGGTGGTCGATTACGAGGTGGATAAAGAAGCGGGATTGAAAAATACCGCCGTGCTCCTGGGCAAAGTACCAACTTCAATCCTCGGTCACCTCTCGATTGTCGGCGCGCTGATCTGTATCGTTGTCGCCATCATGCAGGCGCTTTTCCCCGTTTGGCTGGGCACGATCTTGATCATCGGCGTTATCACGACAATCATTTTCCCCTGGGAATTTGATATGCGCGGCAACCTGGCGCAAGAGGGCGGAAATATGCAGCGTCCCGGTCTGATCATCGCCAATCTGCTGGCGCTTGTCTGGCTGGCTTCCAATATGGGAATGATAACGATCCTTTAAGCAATAACACGATGCGATATGATAGAATGACTGCATAATCGATTGTCCGCTGTGACGTCAAATGGCAGACCTGCACCAAATCCTGTTCAATATGCATATCATGTACTCGCTAGCCTTGGGCGTTTGGGCAGTGTACATGGCGAGCCGGCATGAAGCGATCTCGGGGCATTACTGGGGAGCGGTTCTTACCTATGCGCTGCTGGCGGCGGTGACGCTGGCAGTCGGTGTCGCGCTGCTGCTATCGGGAATGCAGCCACGCTCGGGGCGCGTCGTTGTCTACCTGCTCTATATGCTTTGGCTGGCCATTATCATGCCTGGACTGTTTAGTCTGATGAGCGGCCGGGACGACAAACGCGCCGCCCTCGCCTACGCGCTGCTGGCTTTCTTCAACTTTACAACTTCGCTGAGCATGATGGAGAGAGAGCTGGTAGGTCCCTGGGTCGCGCCGACATAAGCCTGATTCGGGATAGTGTGATGACGAAAGCTGGCGGCGCCAGCGATCCCCCAAGATTTCAACTCAGCGACTTTCAGCTAATTCTGGGCGAGCACGGCGCCAGGATGGTTTGGCTCATTTCGCATACGGCACGTGAGCAGAATCTGGCGCTTTACCTTGCGGGCGGACTTGCGCGCGATCTGCTGCTGCGTCGGCGAACGCTCGATTTCGACTTTGCCGTCGAAGGCGATGCCATCAGCTTTGCCAGATCGTTGGCAATAACATGCGGCGGAAGAGTCGAAGTTCATAAGTCATTTGGAACGGCAAAATGGATCCTGGATAACAGCGTCACCTACAGCCCTTCTCTTGTGCTTGATGAGCTGCCAGCCAGCATAGATTTCGTCGCGGCGCGCAGGGAAACCTATGCGCATCCAGCCGCTCTGCCCAATGTGACGCCCGGCGACATGGAAAGCGATCTCCAGCGGCGGGACTTCAGCGTCAACGCGCTCGCCATTCAGGTAAGCCCGCTTGAGGAGCCGTGGCCATTGGTCGATGTTTGCGACGGCAAGGCTGATCTAGACCGCGGACTGATTCGCGCGCTGCACGATCAAAGCTTCGTCGATGATCCGACGCGAATTCTGCGGGCGCTGCGCTATGCCGAGCGGCTTGGTTTCGAACTGGAATCGAATACCGCCGAGTGGATGCGAGCGGCGCTTCCCTATCTCGGACAGGTGACAGGTCAGCGGCTGAGAAACGAAATCGACCTGATCTTGCGCGAGCCTCTCGCTGGCGAGATGCTGCTCCGCCTGCAAGAATTGGGCGCGTTGGCGAGCATTCACCCGGCTTTTCGCATCAGCCCGCAGCTGCCCGATCTGATCGCTCGCTGCGAAAGTCTCGAGCCACCCTGGTCGACGGAGAGCGTCGATGGGCATACGCTCCGCTGGATGATGCTCATGAGCAGCATCGGCAGCGCGGAGGCGCGCGATCTGTGTGAACGATTGGCGCTGACAAACAGGTTGAAAGGGGCGATTACCGCGAGCACGAGACTGCGTGAAGGAATTCGCCTTCTCGAAGATCCGGACATTCGCCCGAGCCGGGTCGCGCAGAACCTGGATGTGTTTCCTGAGGCTGCGCTGCTGGTTGGCTGGCTGCTCGCGGCTGAGACACCGACGGTACAGGAACTGATTGCCAAATACGCATCGGATTGGCGCCAGCGCCGACCGACAATTTCGGGCGAAGACCTGAAGGCGATGGGACTTGCTCCGGGACCGCGCTATCGACAGCTCCTTGATCGGCTCCGCTTCGCCTGGATTGATGGCGAGGTCGGTTCAGCCCAAGAAGAGGCGGCGCTGCTGCGGCAGCTATTGGACGAGGGAAGCTGAGACAGCAGGACATTCCGTCTTACATTACGAGTTATGAGCGATTGCGGCAAGCGCAGCATAGTGAATCCTGCGCCCGCACGCCAGCAGCAATCCGATAAGGATTCAATTAGCTGCTAGCAAGGCTCTCGTAATCAATTGGCGTCAAGCTTAATGCGGAAGTAGTGGAGAATTGACGCCTGACCGGCGCCTGGAACCACCGGAGGTAGCAAGCATGGAAAATGTCACAATAGGTCTGGCGCTCGTTGCCGGCATTCTGTCCTTCATTTCGCCTTGTGTCTTGCCGCTGGTGCCCGCCTATATCGGTTATATGGGCGGGCGCTTGACGCATAACATCAGTCGGCAGGCGGCTTCTGGCACAGGCGCCACGGTCAGCCTAGCCGTGCGTCTGCAGATGCTCCTGCATGGCATCGCCTTCGTCCTTGGCTTCACGATTGTATTTGTCTTGATCGGCTTGTTCACGACTGCCTTATCCAGCCTGGCGGGCCAGCACGTCAGCACCTTCACCGAGATTCTCGGCCGCGTCGGCGGCTTGGTGATCATCTTCTTCGGCTTCCAGTTCATGGGCGTGATGCCGCGCTTCTTCGCCTGGCTGCGCAAAAAGGGTCAAGCTGCCATATTGGACAACGTCCTCTTCAGCCTCGTATTTGTCATTCTCGCGAGCGCGCTGATTTACTGGGCTTTCCTTGAGCAAGCCGCTGTCGCGCTGCCTTTAATCGCCGTCCTGGTCCTCGCGTTATTCGTCAAGGGCGCATTTACCGAGCCGGCAAACTTCTGGCACGGAACCCTCGAGCGGCTGGAAACCATGCTCTATTCCGATACGCGCGCCGATATTGGAGGAAGCGGGCGCGAGGGTCTGCTTGGCTCTACCTTCATGGGCATGGTGTTCTCCGCCGGTTGGACGCCCTGCATTGGTCCGCTGCTCGGGACAATTTTGACCGTGGCGGCGGCGAGCGGCGCCACCAGCGGCGATATCGCGCAGGGCATGCTGCTGCTCACCGCCTACTCCATCGGTCTAGGCATTCCATTCGTCATCACCGCGCTGCTCATGAATAGCGCGCAAGGAATTCTGCGCCGCCTGCAGCGTCACATGCACAAGATTGAGTTGCTCAGCGGGACGCTGCTGATCGCCATTGGGCTGCTGGTCGCCAGCGGACAGCTGCAGAGCCTGAGCCAGACATTTTCTCGGGGCGAATTCGCCGATTTCACCTTCCGAGTTGAAGAATGCGGCGTCGGATTCTTTGACGGTGAAGTGGGCTTGAGTCATCTCGGCGCTTGCCTTGGCGGCTCGCTGGCGCCGGTCGCCATCAATCAGAGCGCAAGCGGTTTCTTCGCGCCAGACCGGCCGCAACAGGAATATCTTTTCCATGGCGAAGCCGGGCAAAGGATCGATTTCGAAGTGCGCAGCGTCAATGCAGACCTACCGGATTTCGAATTCATCCTATTTGGACCCGCTGAAACGGAACTGGCGCGCGCCAGCAAAGCCGAGAGCCTGGAGTCCGACGGTCGCTTCTATCCTCTGGCCGGCTTCGAGCTCAAAAGCGACGGAAAATATCGCGTCGCGTTGCGCAATTCTTCGCAAGCCGATATGGCGCGATTCCGCGTCAAGGCGCGCGATGCCGAAGCGATCACAAGGCCCGAGTCAAGTTCGCCCGCGGCCGCCGACACAACAACGAGCGAGCCGGCGCAATCTGACGATGCGATGAACAGTTTCGCCGATATCGCCGCTGATTTGGCGCCGGCGGTCGGCTTGGCGGAGGGCAATCGCGCGCCCGCGTTTACCATCGAAACTCTCGACGATGAAGTCGTTGCGCTATCCGGTCTGCGGGACCGGGTGGTGCTGCTGAATTTCTGGGGCACCTGGTGTGGGCCTTGCCGGCGCGAAATGCCGGAATTCCAAAAAGCCTTCGAAGAATGGAATGAGCAAGGCTTCGAGATACTTGCCATCGCTTACAACGATACAGAAGAGGCGATGTTATCCTTTCGTGATGAGTTCGCCTTGAGTTTCCCGCTGGCGCTCGATGACAGCGGTGAGATCAATGACGCTTACGGCATTCAGACGCGTCCCAGCTCATACTTGCTCGACCGCGATGGCGTGATACTGGCGCGGCATTTTGGCATCATGACTGAGGCGCAACTGAGTGAAATGCTCGTCGAGGCTTTTGCGCAAGCATGAAACTTGCCGCCCGAAAGATATGTCGAAGCTGAATCGACTCTTTCATGTGCTTGCCGCGCTTCTGTCACTGGGCGCGGCAATTGTTATCGTGATCCACGCTGGTTTGCCCAACCGCAGCGACCACAGCGGGGTTCCCAACCAGAATTATCTCATCCAAGCGCCGGAAGTCGATTCGCAGGCGCCGTCATTCACGCTGCCGACGGCGTCGGCGCGCGCGCTTGCGCTTGAGCAGGCTCGCGGCGCCATCACCATCATAAACTTCTGGGCCACCTGGTGTCAGCCATGCCGGCGCGAAATGCGCGATCTGCAAGCGCTCTACGACAGCCATCCGGGACGATTGCGCATACTGGCGGTAAACCTGGGCGAGAGCCTGCAAGCCGCGCGCGACTGGGCGATTCAGCTTGGACTGACCTATGATATTCTACTCGATTGGCAGGGCACGGTGGCCTCGCGCTATCAGGTTCGCGGGCTGCCGACGACTTTCATGCTTGATCCAGATCACATCATCCGCCGCGTGTATTATGGTGAGGTTCGCCTGGACCAGCTACTCGGGGATCTGAACCATCTGGGCAAAAAGGCTTGAACGATTTTGAGAGCGCGTGCGGCCTTCAGAACGGTGAAAACGAAAGCGCGCCAGGCTCTGCTGCGATTGGCGCGCAATTGGCTGCGAATCGCGATGACCGCGCTGGCGATTTATATCAGCTTGCCCTGGCTGGCGCCAACGTTGGCAAAGCTCGGTCTAGAGGACACGGCGGATTTCATATACACGATATATAGTCCCTTCTGTCACCAGTTCGCCTTTCGTTCTCCCTTCCTCTTTGGCGAACAGGCCTTTTACCCGCGTGGCGCCGCTGATAGCGCATACCGGCCATTCGAGGCGGCTGCCAGCGAATCGGAGGGGTTCCTGGAACAGTATCGGTATTGGTCCGGTATATATGGCGGCCGGGCGCCTGCCCCTCCCGCCACAATTGAAGGACTCGCCGAATTCAGCGTCGTCCAGCAATTCGCCGCTCGGCACTTTATCGGCGACGAAACATTCGGCTATAAGACAAGCCTTTGCGCGCGCGACCTCGCAATCTACACGATGATTTTCGTAGGAGGCTTGATCTATCGGCAGTTTCGCTGGCGGATCCGCCCCCTGCCCTTTTTGCTCTACCTCTTAGTCGGATTGGGTCCCGTGGGGCTTGACGGATTCAGCCAGCTATTGAGCTATCCGCCCTTCGAATTCTGGCCAGTGCGCGAGACCGCGCCCATATTCCGAATTGTGACTGGTGGTCTGTTCGGATTGATGAGCGCTTGGTTGGGCTTTCCCTATTTCGAACGATCGATGCAAGATCTCATCGAGACGCTTGACTCAGATCATTCTCGCGCCGTCTAGCCACTGGAGATCCTACGAATCAATCGTCTTCGGGTGGTTTGCTGAGACGCGATAATCGGGTTTTCATATCGGGCTCGTCCTTCTTGCGCGGCTTCGGCCTTCGCGGATCCGGTTCTTCGTCCACAATTTCGAATCGCTGAACGCCGCTGGGGCGTGCCGGTCGCGACGGCGCCGGCGAACCGTCCAGCATATTCTCCAGATTCGCTCGCGTTTCGTCAAATTTGTTTGACATCGTGTCCAATATCGTTCTCTTGACGTTGCCACCGCGTTTGGCTGGCCCAGCTTCGCCGTCTACGGGGATGCGCCTTCGGCCGGCTGAAGGCGAGGACTGCGCGCGTTGACTGCCCCGCTCCCGTTCTTGTTTGTCCAGCGCTGTTTCCAGCGTCGCCAATTCCTGCATGAGATGCCGAGTCATCAAGCGATGGTCATGAAGCTCCGATTCTGCGATGGTCAGGTGCTGTTGCTTCATGTTGAGCTGGTTTTGCAGCCGCTCTGCTGAAACCTCGTCGCCGCTGCGCAGCATGTCATCCACGAGCTTGTCCAACTCGACAACAGCGCGCATGCGTTCTTCGATCCGCGCCTGCAATTCGTCTTCATATTCAATCGCTTCTTCCAACCGCTGCCGCAAGCTCTGAGCCGACCGCTGGGGATTCTTTTCCGCTTCGTCGGCCTGCAGTTGAATGCGCGCCAAGGGCGACCTCGGGTTCTTGCCCAGGAAGTCGTTGAGCTGCGCATTAATCAGTGTGGAAATCTTGTCGAATATGTCAGACATGCTGGTGGCTTTCGGTTCATTTGTCCCTGCACGGCTCCATTATAGTTCAGAATGTCGCCGCGTCTGAAGACCGCGCTGGACTCTCAGCAATCGCCATTCCAGGCGAGCCGATAGACCATCATCTTGACGCCGCCGGCGCGAAGAACTTCCTTGCCTTCGCTGACGTAGACCGGACAGAGCATCTGGCGCCGACCTTGGAAATCCGGAATCTGATTCGGGAAGGCCATCAGGTATCCCACATCGCGTTCCGCCAAAAGGTCCCAGATTGCGCTCGCATCGGAAATCACCGCGACGACATCTCGATCGCTCAATCCGGACATGTCTATCGGCAATCGACGGGCAAAATAGCTGAGAGCGCCTATGTCATGCGCCGCCAATGTCTCCTGGTGAGGGACATTCTCCGCGACCCAGCTGGCTGCCGCGACCATCTCTTCATTCACGATCGCCACATCGCGCCGGAATATCGACGGCGAAATGAACAATACGAAGATCACCGAACTCGTCAGGCAGGCAAGCAGCCAGGATTTCGCAATTGCACGCCACAACCGTGTACGCGTCCAGCCAGTAATCGCGCTCGCGAGACTGATGCTGCCCGCCAGAATGAGCGATGGCAGTGCCGGGATCAAATAGCGACCGTGATGATAGCCGGCCGGCAGAAATGTGGCATACATCAAGACAAGCGCAGCAATCCAAAGACAAGGCAAGGCGACAAGGGCCGCGCTGCGCCAGTTCCGCTTCCGCAACAGGCGCCACAAAAATACGAGCGCGCCCGGCAGCAGCAGAACTTGACCGCCGACCAATACCGGCAGCACGATATTCGCGATTCTCGTCGACAAGTACAAGCGCGTCAGCGGCATGAATTGCGCAAGCTTGGCAGTCGCAGTCTGCGGCAGCAGCGCCCCGGTCTGCTGGAAATTGATAGCGAGGCTCGGCGCGATGACGAGCGCGCAAACAAGCAGCGCAAGCAGGCTTTGCGCCAGCGCCCGCGGCCGGCGCGATTTGCCAAGCCACTTCGCCAGCCAGGCCAGCCCAGCCAAAACGGCGCCTTCGGGGCGCGTCAGGATGGTTAAGCCAGCGAGGATGCCAAAAGCCGCAGCGCCGCCGAAAACAGAGGTCCCCGAATCTCCGGCCGGCATGTGCCAGGCGAAGTAGATTAAGCCCGTTGTCAGCAGGCAGAAAAGCGCGGTTTCCATGCCTGAAGCGGCAGCCCAGACCAACTGCCAGGTCGAGATGGATAGCAGACCGGCGATCCAGCCGCCAGCGGCAAGACCAGGAAAAGCGCGAACAGCGAGCCGCGCAATCAGAATCGCCTGCAAACCAAGGGCAGACGCGCCTAGCAGGTGAGTCCAAAGCAAATGGTTTATGCCGAGCTTGTAACCGATCGCCAGCAACATGGTAAATAGCGGCGAAGTGACTGCGGCGCCCGCGTGGCTTGGCACAAGCGCCCATTCCCCGTTAGTCGCCAGGGTGCGCGCCGCGCTCTGATAGATCCAACTGTCATCAAGCGGCAGGCCAGCGCCGGCGATGAACGTGAAGAGACCGACAAGCGCCAAGGCGGAGGCAAATAGAAACATGTCGAATCGGTTCATGTCAACTGGGTGCGATCTGGTACAAACGAAGGTCGCTGCCCGCCTCAATGCTGACGGCGCGAAGGAAATCGGGCGGGCTGCCGACATCAAACTGAAAAGCGGCCGGCCCCCCGCCGATGTATCCGCCGTCGCCGACATGCTCAAGGACAAGGTAATCAATGCGGAATCGTTTCGCAATTTCGGGCACAATCTGAACGGGCTCGTTGGGAATCGTCACGCCACCGTGCCCCGTATGATAGTACAGCCGCGCGGGATCGTTGATCATCACGCGGGCGCCAGGCGGCAAGACCGCGCGCAGCTCCCGGTACAGGTACGGCAGGTCTTGACGGTCTTCGGTGAGTGCTGATCGCACGACCGAGAGCGAAATGAGGACGCCGATGCCCAAGACGGCGATGGAGAAGATGCGCTTCGCCTGTTCCGCATTCCAGGTCCGCCGCCGTTTGGCCGCCCACTCCACCGCCGCGTCCAATCCCAAGACGCCCAAGGCCATCCAGAAAGGAAAGAGCGCAGCAACCGCGTGAAACAAGCCGCCGCGTAAACCCTGAAGGGGAAATACCAAAACCATAACGACATGAATGCCGATCGCGAGAGCGGTAAATCCACGCAGCAGCGGGTGCTGGCGGCGCAGCCACCAGCCGATCAGCATGAAGGGCGCCAGCACGATCAAGCCTTCGACAGCGACGAAAGTTCCAAAGCCATGCAGGGCGGCGGTCCAGCGGACTTCCAGCAAGCGCAGAATCCTTTCGTCTAAGGCAAGCGCTGGGACCGCCGTCGCCGTGTATCGAAACAAATCATCATATTGGCTGAATCTGATGCCCTGCAGGCCGCCGGTCGGCAAAATCAGACCGAGCGCCGCAATATTGCGCGCGAACCAAGGCAGCATCACGAGCAAGTATGACATGCCCACCAAGAGTAGTGGTCTTGGACAGACAGACCACCGACGCTGCCGTAGCAGGTCAATGATTCCCCATGCAGGAATCGCGGCGAAGCAGGCGGCGATCAATAGCAGCAAGCCATCCGGCCGCGTCAAGTGTCCTAGCGCCGCGAGGCCGCCCGCCAAAACCCAATACAGCCACTGTCCTTCTCGGCGCATCATGGCCTTGCCGCAGCAGAGAAGCGCCAGGGAACCAATCAAAGCGTAGGGGGCGAAGGTATCGATCGCGCCCCAGCGCGGCGCGAAGAATCCGCCAAGCGCGGTCAATAAGCCGGCGATCCAGGCATTCCACCGATTGCCGCCAAGAGATCTAGTCGTTTCAAATGCGACTATGCCTGCGCCAGCAGCCAGCAAAATGAAAGGCGCTTGGGCGGCGTGGTAATCGCCGGGCGCCCCGAATGCGGCCATGCCCAAAGCGGCCAGTATTGATGTTAGCGGCATCCAGTATCGATGCGAAGGCGCTGGCAATTCCATCGGCGCGTCCAGGTAGTTCCAGAGATAGTCCTCGACGAACCCGTCACCCCGCGCCAGACGACTGGCGGCGTTGAAGTGATAGAAGGCGTCGGTGTACGTGGGCTCGGCTGTGACGCCACGCGCCAGGCTCGCCACGACGACAAGCGCGGCAAGGACAAAAATCAATGGGCCAGGCAGCCGCCTTTGCACTTCAATTCGACCGCTCGCGCGCAAGGCCAATGATTGCGCTCGCGCACTTGGCTAGGCGAATGTCGCTGGAACGCGACCAGCGCTTCAGGCATGAGGAAAGTCTATCGTCGTCCTTCAGCACCTTGAGCTCGTCGCTGTCGAGGCTGTCCGATTCCAGCCATCTCCGCAGGGCGCGACAAGCTTGATAAGCGGTCTCGTCGTTGAACGGTTTGCCCTGCTCCCCAATGACGGATATGACCGGCGCAAAAGCAATATCGGGCGCGACTTCACCCAGCGCCCAGAAGGCAGTTGCCCGGCTCCCGGCTTGCCGCGAGACCACCCGCAAGAGATGAGCGGTGATCTGCGCTTGATCGCCATGAGACAAGCGAAGGCGCATTTGATCCCGCGACAAGTGCTCGACCTCGTCAATGATGTCCGAAGACGACGGGCCGTCGTTGGCACGCCGAAGCATCAACACGAGCTGAAACATGGCGAATTCGCGAACATCAAAGTCGCCGCTCTCTAGTTCAGCATAAAGACAACGCAATACCCGGTCTCGCTTGGCGCGTTTCACAGCTCCGATCTCACAAATATGCTGGCGATATCATCAATATAATCGCGCCGCCAAGCGGACGATGCCTCAAGCTGCGCCGCGAGGAAACTTGTCGATTCGATGAGAGCGATGCCGATATCCCATTTCTCGAAGACATCCTTCCAGCCCTGCGTACCAATCGCGGCGACATAATCGGCGAGTGTGTCGCGGTG